>JADKBL010000028.1 GCA_016718875.1 Bacteroidota bacterium | reverse complement strand
AATTTTTACAATGAAGAGTTTGATCCTGGCTCAGGATGAACGCTAGCGGCAGGCTTAACACATGCAAGTCGAGGGGCAGCACGGGTAGCAATACTCCGGTGGCGACCGGCGCACGGGTGCGTAACGCGTATGCAACCTGCCTTTACAGGGGGGATAGCCTTCGAGAAATCGGATTAATACCCCATAATGATATTAATGGCATCATTTAATATTTAAAGTTCGGCGGTACAGGATGGGCATGCGTAAGATTAGCTGGTTGGTGGGGTAACGGCCTACCAAGGCGATGATCCGTAGGGGGCGTGAGAGCGTGATCCCCCACACTGGTACTGAGACACGGACCAGACTCCTACGGGAGGCAGCAGTGAGGAATATTGGTCAATGGGTGCAAGCCTGAACCAGCCATCCCGCGTGAAGGACGACTGCCCTATGGGTTGTAAACTTCTTTTGTATAGGGATAAACCTACCCTCGTGAGGGTAGCTGAAGGTACTATACGAATAAGCATCGGCTAACTCCGTGCCAGCAGCCGCGGTAATACGGGGGATGCAAGCGTTATCCGGATTTATTGGGTTTAAAGGGTGCGTAGGCGGATCTGTAAGTCAGTGGTGAAATCCTGCAGCTTAACTGTAGAACTGCCATTGATACTGAATGTCTTGAGTACAATTGAGGTAGGCGGAATGTGTAATGTAGCGGTGAAATGCTTAGATATTACACAGAACACCAATTGCGAAGGCAGCTTACTGAGCCATAACTGACGCTGAGGCACGAAAGCGTGGGGAGCGAACAGGATTAGATACCCTGGTAGTCCACGCCGTAAACGATGATCACTCGCTGTTGGCGATACACAGTCAGCGGCTAAGCGAAAGCATTAAGTGATCCACCTGGGGAGTACGGCCGCAAGGCTGAAACTCAAAGGAATTGACGGGGCCCGCACAAGCGGAGGAACATGTGGTTTAATTCGATGATACGCGAGGAACCTTACCTGGGCTTAAATGTATAATTGCAGTCCTTCGAAAAGAGGTTTCCTTCGGGGCTCTATGCAAGGTGCTGCATGGTTGTCGTCAGCTCGTGCCGTGAGGTGTCGGCGTAAGTGCCATAACGAGGGCAAGCCTTATCATTAGTTGCCAGCGGTCATGCCGGGAACTCTAACGAAACTGCCGGTGTAAACCGTGAGGAAGGTGGGGATGACGTCAAATCAGCACGGCCCTTATGTCCAGGGCTACACGTGTTACAATGGCCGGTACAGAGGGCAGCTACACAGCGATGTGATGCAAATCTCGAAAGCCGGTCTCAGTTCGGATCGGAGTCTGCAACTCGACTCCGTGAAGCTGGATTCGCTAGTAATCGCGCATCAGCCATGGCGCGGTGAATACGTTCCCGGGCCTTGTACACACCGCCCGTCAAGCCATGGAAGTTGGGGGTACCTGAAGTCCGTAACCGTAAGGAGCGGCCTAGGGTAAAACTAGTGACTGGGGCTAAGTCGTAACAAGGTAGCCGTACCGGAAGGTGCGGCTGGAACACCTCCTTTCTGGAGAAAAACAATCTGAATGCTGTTAACCGGAAAAAAATGGTCAGCAGTATCCGCCTGGTAAATACTTCATTAATTATAAGGGGTTTGCCCCCCTGCCCCCCTGAAGGGGGGTAAATACTGTACTAAGCTTACTTAGGATCAGTGAATTGTCTCCCCTTCAGGGGAGATCCCGCTTTAGCGGGAGAGGGGCTGACTCTATAAGGTACGCGGTACGAGGTTTTTAGTACGTGTTATCACAACCCGCACGCGAAACCCGGAACCCGGAACCTGTATAGTCCCGTAGCTCAGTTGGTTAGAGCACTACACTGATAATGTAGGGGTCCGCGGTTCAACTCCGCGCGGGACTACAAAAACCGGGGAATTAGCTCATCCCGATAGCTATCGGGAGGCCAGAGCAGATTCCCTAAAGGTTCATTGGAATGACATTCTGGGGAATTAGCTCAGTTGGCCAGAGCACCTGCCTTGCACGCAGGGGGTCAAGGGTTCGACTCCCTTATTCTCCACAATCCGCCGTTTGGCGGAAAAGTTCTTTGACATATTGGAATAGCATAAAAGTTAATAAAATTTGATTACTCAAGAAAGTAAATAAGAGCGCATGGTGAATGCCTTGGCTCTCAGAGGCGAAGAAAGACGTGACAAGCTGCGATAAGCTGCGGGGAGGAGCAAATATCCGATATATCCGCAGATTTCTGAATGGGGCAACCCACCAGGATGAAGACCTGGTACCCGTAGTAATACGAGGAGCAAACCCGGAGAACTGAAACATCTAAGTACCCGGAGGAAAAGAAAACAAAAGTGATTCCCTTAGTAGTGGCGATCGAACGGGGAATAGCCCAAACCGCTGTCGTTTTGGCGACTGCGGGGTTGAAGGACCGATGACATTATCATAAATATTAAATGGAATTATTCTGGAAAGATGAACCATAGAGGGTGAAAGTCCTGTACGTGTAGGTATTTATGATATAATTGGCATCCTGAGTAGGTCGGGACACGAGAAATCCTGACTGAAGCTGCCGGGACCATCCGGTAAGGCTAAATACTTCTGAGAGACCGATAGTGAACCAGTACCGTGAGGGAAAGGTGAAAAGTACCCCGAACAGGGGAGTGAAATAGTACCTGCAACCGTGCGCTTACAACCTGTCGGAGTCCCGAGCAATCGGGATGACGGCGTGCCTTTTGCATAATGAGCCTACGAGTTACACCTCTCTAGCAAGGTTAAGACTTAAAGAGTTGGAGCCGAAGCGAAAGCGAGTCTGAAATAGGGCGTAAAGTTAGAGGGGGTAGACGCGAAACTTTGTGATCTATCCTTGACCAGGCTGAAGTTCCGGTAACACGGGATGGAGGGCCGAACTAGTTGACGTTGAAAAGTCTTTGGATGAGTTGAGGATAGGGGTGAAAGGCTAATCAAACTGAGAAATAGCTCGTACTCCCCGAAATGCATTTAGGGTGCAGCCTCGTGGTGAGTCTTGCAGAGGTAGAGCTACTGATAGGGCTAGAGGGCTTCACCGCCTATCAACCCCTGACAAACTCCGAATGCTGCAAGATATACACGGGAGTGAGCCTGCGGGTGCTAAGGTCCGTGGACGAGAGGGAAAGAACCCAGACCATCAGCTAAGGTCCCAAAATATATGCTAAGTTGATTAAACGAGGTGCGACTGCTTAGACAGCTAGGATGTTGGCTTGGAAGCAGCCATTCATTTAAAGAGTGCGTAACAGCTCACTAGTCGAGCGGTTGTGCGTGGATAATAATCGGGCATAAGCATATTACCGAAGCTATGGACTCATGACATAAGTCATGATTGGTAGGGGAGCATTCCAGTCAGCGCAGAAGGTGTGATGTGAATCATGCTGGAGCGGCTGGAAAAGCAGATGTAGGCATAAGTAACGATAAGAGGGTGAGAAACCCTCCACCCGAAAGACTCAAGGTTTCCTGATCAACGCTAATCGGATCAGGGGTTAGTCGGGTCCTAAGGTTAAGCCGAAAGGCGATATCGATGGACAACTGGTTAATATTCCAGTACCACCGTGTACTGCGAAGGAGTGACGGAGTAGTGAAAGGTCCGCGTACTGACGGAATAGTACGTTAAAGGGTGTAGTTATATCTTTAGGTTAATAGCTTAAGGATGATGAACCTGATAGTACCGTGAGCCTTCGGGCAAGCGGATAGTGACCCTAATCAGACTTCCAAGAAAACCTCCTAAGCATCAGGTACATGGTGCCCGTACCATAAACCGACACAGGTAGTCGAGGAGAGAATCCTAAGGTGCTCGAGTGATCCGTGGCTAAGGAACTAGGCAAATTAGACCTGTAACTTCGGGAAAAAGGTCCCCTGACTATAAACGTCAGGGCGCAGATAAATGGCCCAGGCGACTGTTTAGCAAAAACACATGGCTTTGCGAAATCGAAAGATGAAGTATAAGGCCTGACACCTGCCCGGTGCTGGAAGGTTAAGAGGGGAGTTATTCGCTTCGGCGTGAGAAGCTCTGAATTGAAGCCCCAGTAAACGGCGGCCGTAACTATGACGGTCCTAAGGTAGCGAAATTCCTTGTCGGGTAAGTTCCGACCTGCACGAATGGTGTAACGACTTGGGCACTGTCTCAGCCACGAGCTCGGTGAAATTGTAGTTCCGGTGAAGATGCCGCTTACCCGCAACGGGACGGAAAGACCCCGTGAACCTTTACTGCAACTTAGCGCTGATTTTGGGTAAGTGATGTGTAGGATAGGTCGGAGACTGTGAACTGGTTTCGCTAGGAATCAGGGAGTCAACGTTGAAATACGACCCTTTATTTACCTGGAATCTAATCCGCCATCCGGCGGAGACATTGTTTGGTGGGTAGTTTGACTGGGGTGGTCGCCTCCAAAAGAGTAACGGAGGCTTCTCAAGGTGCCCTCAGCACGATTGGTAACCGTGCGCAGAGTGCAATGGCATAAGGGCGCTTGACTGTGAGACCGACAAGTCGATCAGGTAGGAAACTAGAGCATAGTGATCCGGTGGTTCCGCATGGAAGGGCCATCGCTCAAAGGATAAAAGGTACTCCGGGGATAACAGGCTGATCGCCGCCAAGAGCTCATATCGACGCGGCGGTTTGGCACCTCGATGTCGGCTCGTCACATCCTGGGGCTGGAGAAGGTCCCAAGGGTTCGGCTGTTCGCCGATTAAAGTGGCACGCGAGCTGGGTTCAGAACGTCGTGAGACAGTTCGGTCCCTATCTGTTGTGGGCGTAGGAGATTTGAGAGAACCTGACACTAGTACGAGAGGACCGTGTTGGACAGACCTCTAGTGTACCTGTTGTGGCGCCAGCTGCATCGCAGGGTAGCTATGTTTGGAAGAGATAAGCACTGAAAGCATCTAAGTACGAAGCTCGTCTCAAGATGAGATCTCCCTTAAGGGTCGTTGAAGACTACGACGTTGATAGGTTGCAGGTGTAAAGGCGGTAACGTCAAAGCTGAGCAATACTAATTACCCGTGAACTTTCGGGGTACAGATTTTATTGACTTTTATGTCCGATATGTCTAAGTTATTAGAAAGATCAGAAGATCTTTAGGTGACTATAGCGGCAGGGTTCCACCTCTTCCCATTTCGAACAGAGAAGTTAAGCCTGCCAGCGCCGATGGTACTGCTAATTGTGGGAGAGTAGGTCGTCGCCGACTTTAATTAAGAAGCCTCACGGGAAACCGTGGGGCTTTTTTGTTTGATATACCATTGGCTAGAGTCTGTCTTCATCGCTAGCCACATCCTGTTCACAACCCTGCAGCCCCCGCTCCGCTTGGGCGGAGCACCCCCTGAAGGGGGTAAAATCCCTACCCTTAACAAAATTAGTTAAAGACCGAAGATCAACCCCCTTCAGGGGGGCAGGGGGGCCGTTACGACCGACACCGAAGTCCATCCTTCAGGGGGGCAGGGGGGCCGTTACGACCGACACCGAAGTCCATCCTTGCCGGTTACCGGTCACCGGTTTTTTGCCCTTACGCCGTTGCGCCTTTGCGCCCCTGAGCCCTTGCGCCATAAAAAAAGCCCCCCGATTTCTCAGAGGGCTTTTAATTTTAAATGTTAAAAACGATCATTAAAATCTAAATCCTAGTTTGAAGTAGATCTGTGACATAAATGACCATGTGTGTGTATCTGCTTCCAGGACTTCCAATCCTGCTGCAGGAATCTTTCTGCTGAAAGAATAGACGTAGGATACTGGTTTGAATTCAAAACCTGTATAGAGCCCTTCAGCTAAGTAATAGTCAAAACCAGCTACAGACTGTAATCCAAATGCAATGATTTCAACATGACGCTCAGAAACTTCCATAACAACAGGAATTCCACCTACATCCTGTATCGTAGGATCGAATTGAGATCTTCTGCCATAACCTAATGGAATATTGGCTCCAAGGTATGGGAATAGTCTGTCAAATTTCTTGCTCGGGAAAAGATAATCTGCTCCGATATTCAAAACAGCATCAACCGTTTTGCTCTGGACAACCGCATTATAATAAGGAATCCATGAAGCATTAGGAACAGAGGAGCTTGTATAGCCAGGTATGTTTGGACGCGAAGGTGTCCCCTGAGGATAGCCCCTCCGCTCATTTTGAGAGCGATGGTGTTTGTTATAAAATACCTGCCCTCAACAGCAAACATGTTGCTGACATCATTCGAATTGGGCTCCACGGCATTCAAATATGGTGCTGAACCGGAGACGTTCCAACCAGTGGAGGTTCCAGCTACAGAAGGAATATCTAATCCATAGGTCTGATAACTCCCTCTTCCGAACAGCACGGCGCCTGAGAAATCCCCTGCGGCGGGCGCGAAGCCTCCATCCTGCGCAAAGACGTCTCCCAGGAGACCAAGCAATAGTGCGCTTAATATTAAGTATTTTTTCATATTTCTAGTTCTTTAAGATTGTCAAATTGTCATTATTAGGAAAGAAGGCATATTGTTGTTTATTTATATTCTGCCCTCTGTCCTTAGTATCTCCTAAAGAGCTATCTGCTTTGTGCAGCTATTTCATTATCTAACATTTTTTTCCAGTAAGCAACCAGAGCTTCCTTATCTGTAATTTGGATATTAAGATCAGCCAATTCAGCTTCCAGTTTTACAATAGTTGCCTCAGCAGCTGCCTTATCTATTGCATTATCAGCTATTGATTTTTCCTGTCCGGCAATTGTTAATTCCAATGCTCTTATGGCTGTAACTTTTCCAGATATTGCAGTTTCGATGGTTGTTACTTCGGTTGCTAAGATAGTAATAACAGAATTTAATTCGGTTTTGGAAGCTACATTTACCGCTAACGCCAGGGTTGTATTAGTTACAAGAGCTTGAAGTGGTGCTTTAGCTTCATCAAGTGTTACTATTTCCTCCATTGCAATGTCATAGTTGGCCTGATTAGCTTCTATCTTAACAATATCTGCTGCAATAGCAGCCTCAGCTACAGCTATATCATCATTAGCATCACTAATAATTACCAATTGTGCGTTAACCAAACCCTGAGCACTAGTTGGCGAAGGAGCAGTTAGTGGATTTGCAAAACCAGTGACAGCTATTTGAGATTGATTTAAACTATACAGAGTACTAGGATTAACAGGAACAGTAAAAGTACCGGCTATCCCAACAACAACCTGTAAAGCAGCATCTTTAGCAGTAGTTGCAGATGTCAATGCGGTCGCAGTTAGTCCTTGAGCTGTTGATGCATTGGTAAGAGCTGTAGCAGCAGTAGCTGCAGCAATGAGGGTCGGGTTTGTTGGATCTGCTGCAAGGTTGTTATCAGCTATGGTTTTTAATACAGTTTTTGAAGCTACCAGATCTAGAGCATTATTATCATTAGTTACAGCTGTATTGTAGAGGGCCAGTTTTGCATTATACGCAGTCATAGCAGCTGTGTTGTCATTCTTATCAGCAGTTAGATTAGCATTTTTAAGGGCTAAATCAGTATTTAATGGAACAAGAGCCGTATTTGCATTTGTTATTGCTGTATTTTTAGTTGCAATTGTTGATAATTTTGTAACGGTATCAGCAACCAGAGCATCATAAACAGTTATTAAAGCATTATAGGCAGTAATTTTTGATCCTATAGCGGTTAATTCAGCAGTCGCCTTTGTAGATACTGTAGTTAAAGAATCCCATTGGCTGTTCAAGTCGAATACTTGATTTTCCAGGTCAGCTTTTAATGCTCCTGTAATAGAAGGATCAGCTAAAACACTTTGCAAATCTGCCAGAGCGGAATTCATAAAGGCAAGCTTTGCTTCATTTAGGGAAAGATCATACTCTAATCTTTCTTTAATAACATCCCAAGATAAATTTCCACCGGTAACTGCAACCAATAACAATTTTTCTTTTTCAAGAGCTGCTGTTTTAGTAACCCTTGAACCATACAAAGTTATAAGTTCTGAATTTGCTGTGTTGTAACTTGTAAGATACGAAGCAACGTTGGCAGCAAAAGTACCTTCATTTATAAATTTATCGTAAGCTGCTACTGCTTGAGCATACAACAATTTTTGCCCTTCCAGCAGAACAAGTTCCTGTTGTACTTGAAGATCAATATGACCTTGGAAACCAGCAAATGAAGCTGCATTTTGCTTTAATGTGAAGGCTCTCATCAAAGAGTCGAATGTTGTCATCATTCTTAATTGCCTAGTTTCTACGGTTGTACGAGTTGTATTTGCAAGTATCTGCTGAATTTCAGCATTTAACTTGGAAACCTGAGCCTGTCTGATCTGCGCCACTTCCGGGGCGATTTCGGTTTTAACGCAGGAACTTAATCCCATAATGGCTGCGAGTGCAAGGCAACCGGTAAGTTTGATTAGTTTTTTCATAAGTCAAAATTTTTAATTAGTAGAGTGAAAGTGATTTTTATTTTAATTAATATATGCAAACAAATTTGTCATTCAAGGCGTGGTTAAACACAGGTTTTTACTCGACTTTGAATCATGTTGTATCAAATTTACGTTAAATCTTCTATTTAATGGATCATTTTTATGAGAAAATTTTTGAATTTAAGCTATTGTTTGACGAATTGAGGCCAGTGTTGGATAAATAACCTGTTTTAGAGGACAACTGCAAATGGCCTCATAAGCCGTTTATCCTGTTATTTTCTTAACACGGTTTCTATGAAATCATACCTTATTATATATAGGTTCATTTGTATTGTCAGGTTATTGCTTCTGTTTTAAAATAGTATTTTCCGGATTTAAAACATATACCTTATATTATATGTATATAAAGTTAAACAATAAAAGATGAATTGTCAATCCCTCAATAGGGGGATATTATTATCAATAAAAGGATTTGCTGTATGTATTAAGTGTAATTACTTCTTTCTCCCATTCCCAAGATCATACTGTCACCCGCGTCCCATACAAAAGCCCCCGTTTTTGTGACCGGGCCCCACCCCTGGGGGGGTTTTTTTTGTTTTTTTTCCCTTCTTCCCCCGGGGGGGGCGCCCCCCCCCCGCAACGGGGGGGCCCGGAGGGACAGTCTGTTTTTTTTGGGGGGGGGGCGGGAGGGGGCGGCCCCCCCCCCCCCCCCCCCCCCCCCGGGGCCAAAGGCCATCTCCCGAATCCCGCAAAAGCGGGATGAGGGATCTCCCCGACCTATTACAAAGAAATCTTACCCGATCTATATTAAGTTATAAGAAAATACGCTTAACTTTCTTCTGGATGAGAATTTAAGTGTCTTATAATGTTTGTTTTACAAAATGTTGTCATTAGTAATAACGCGCCAACGGGGCGAGGAATCTCCTAAGCATTACCCCAATTCCAATTAGTTCCACTTAGAATGTGAGTTTGAGATTCGGGAGAAGGAATCCTTAACGAAATGCTATTTTTCCCCGATACTCTCCATTCAATTGTATTGAGTGTACCTGAAAGATCCCTTCTCCCGCCAAAGAAGGATCGGGATGGCTCTACCTTTATGATAATATAATTTTTTGAAAAAAATATTTTAATATAATCATCTGTATATGAGGTTTTAGCAACAATGGCAGTCAATTTGTGTTAAAAAAATCGTTACGCAAATTTGTTTTATAAAAATCATTTCATACATTTGCACCCGCTTTTGAAGCGAAGAGTTGATTGAAGGGTTATAAAAAGAGATAGATTTCCGGCTGAAAAAGCAGGATTTGAAGGGAAAGGGTTAAGCCGGAAAAAATATCTCCTTATTTTTTTGCAGAGACAATAAGTTATATTATCTTTGTCATCCCAAAACAGAAAGACTACCCCGAAAGGGGTGTTGAAATAAAAGAAAGTTCTTTGAAATTATGAAGTAGCAACCAGGCGAGATATATAAAAATATGTCTTGTCAAAGAATACTTGTTAGTATTTAGAAATGAGCATTAAGGATTGTTTTTTGTAAAGAGACTAATAGAATAAATTTTTACAATGAAGAGTTTGATCCTGGCTCAGGATGAACGCTAGCGGGAGGCTTAACACATGCAAGTCGTGGGGCAGCACGGGGTAGCAATACTCTGGTGGCGACCGGCGCACGGGTGAGTAACGCGTATGCAACCTACCCAGTACAGGGGGATAGCCCGGAGAAATTCGGATTAATACCCCATAATGATATTTTGAGGCATCTTTTAATATTTAAAGTTTCGGCGGTACTGGATGGGCATGCGTAAGATTAGCTAGTTGGTAGGGTAACGGCCTACCAAGGCTCCGATCTTTAGGGGTCCTGAGAGGGTGATCCCCCACACTGGTACTGAGACACGGACCAGACTCCTACGGGAGGCAGCAGTGAGGAATATTGGTCAATGGGCGCAAGCCTGAACCAGCCATCCCGCGTGAAGGAAGAAGGCGCTATGCGTCGTAAACTTCTTTTCCGGAGGAATAAAATCTTGTACGCGTACAGGACTGAAGGTACTCCGGGAATAAGCATCGGCTAACTCCGTGCCAGCAGCCGCGGTAATACGGAGGATGCGAGCGTTATCCGGATTTATTGGGTTTAAAGGGTGCGTAGGCGGATCAATAAGTCAGTGGTGAAAACCTTCAGCTTAACTGGAGACTTGCCATTGATACTGTTAGTCTTGAGTATGGTTAAGGTAGGCGGAATGTGTAATGTAGCGGTGAAATGCTTAGATATTACACAGAACACCAATTGCGAAGGCAGCTTACTGAGCCATAACTGACGCTGAGGCACGAAAGCGTGGGGAGCGAACAGGATTAGATACCCTGGTAGTCCACGCCGTAAACGATGATCACTCGCTGTTGGCGATACACAGTCAGCGGCTAAGCAAAAGCATTAAGTGATCCACCTGGGGAGTACGGCCGCAAGGCTGAAACTCAAAGGAATTGACGGGGGCCCGCACAAGCGGAGGAACATGTGGTTTAATTCGATGATACGCGAGGAACCTTACCTGGGCTTAAATGTATAGTGCATTCCTTCGAAAAGAGGATTTCCTTCGGGACTCTATGCAAGGTGCTGCATGGTTGTCGTCAGCTCGTGCCGTGAGGTGTCGGGTTAAGTCCCATAACGAGCGCAACCCTTATCGTTAGTTGCCAGCGGGTCATGCCGGGAACTCTAACGAAACTGCCGGTGTAAACCGTGAGGAAGGTGGGGATGACGTCAAATCAGCACGGCCCTTACATCCAGGGCTACACACGTGTTACAATGGCCGGTACAGAGGGCAGCTACCTGGAGACAGGATGCGAATCTCGAAAGCCGGTCTCAGTTCGGATCGGAGTCTGCAACTCGACTCCGTGAAGCTGGATTCGCTAGTAATCGCGCATCAGCCATGGCGCGGTGAATACGTTCCCGGGCCTTGTACACACCGCCCGTCAAGCCATGGAAGTTGGGGGTACCTGAAGTCCGTAACCGTAAGGAGCGGCCTAGGGTAAAACTGGTGACTGGGGCTAAGTCGTAACAAGGTAGCCGTACCGGAAGGTGCGGCTGGAACACCTCCTTTCTGGAGAAAAACAATCCAAATGCTGTTAACCGGAAAAAAATGGTCAGCAGTATCCGCCTGGTAAATACTTCATTAAATAAGTCTGGAGTCCGGAGTTCGGAGTCCGTCCCGATTAGTCGGGACCGTCTTCCGTCTTCTGTCTTCCGACTTTATATAAAACATTTTGAGTAAATGTGCAGAGTTCAGGTCTCAATGTCTGATTTAATTCAGGCCTTAAACCAAGAACTACCAACTCATAAAGTTCTTTGACATATTGGAATAGCATAAAAGTTAATAAAATTTGATTACTCAAGAAAGTAAATAAGAGCGCATGGTGAATGCCTTGGCTCTCAGAGGCGAAGAAAGACGTGACAAGCTGCGATAAGCTGCGGGGAGGAGCAAATATCCGATATATCCGCAGATTTCTGAATGGGGCAACCCACCAGGATGAAGACCTGGTACCCGTAGTAATACGAGGAGCAAACCCGGAGAACTGAAACATCTAAGTACCCGGAGGAAAAGAAAACCAGTACCGTGAGGGAAGGTGAAAAGTACCCCGAACAGGGGAGTGAAATAGTACCTGCAACCGTGCGCCTACAACCTGTCGGAGTCCGCCAGCAGTCGGATGACGGCGTGCCTTTTGCATAATGAGCCTACGAGTTACACCTCTCTAGCAAGGTTAAGACTTAAAGAGTTGGAGCCGAAGCGAAAGCGAGTCTGAAATAGGGCGTAAAGTTAGAGGGGGTAGACGCGAAACTTTGTGATCTATCCTTGACCAGGCTGAAGTTCCGGTAACACGGGATGGAGGGCCGAACTAGTTGACGTTGAAAAGTCTTTGGATGAGTTGAGGATAGGGGTGAAAGGCTAATCAAACTGAGAAATAGCTCGTACTCCCCGAAATGCATTTAGGTGCAGCCTCGTGGTGAGTCTTGCAGAGGTAGAGCTACTGATAGGGCTAGAGGGCTTCACCGCCTATCAACCCCTGACAAACTCCGAATGCTGCAAGATATACACGGGAGTGAGCCTGCGGGTGCTAAGGTCCGTGGACGAAAGGGAAAGAACCCAGACCATCAGCTAAGGTCCCAAAATATATGCTAAGTTGATTAAACGAGGTGCGACTGCTTAGACAGCTAGGATGTTGGCTTGGAAGCAGCCATTCATTTAAAGAGTGCGTAACAGCTCACTAGTCGAGCGGTTGTGCGTGGATAATAATCGGGCATAAGCATATTACCGAAGCTATGGACTCATGACATAAGTCATGATTGGTAGGGGAGCATTCCAGTCAGCGCAGAAGGTGTGATGTGAATCATGCTGGAGCGGCTGGAAAAGCAGATGTAGGCATAAGTAACGATAAGAGGGGTGAGAAACCCCTCCACCGAAAGACTAAGGTTTCCTGATCAACGCTAATCGGATCAGGGTTAGTCGGGTCCTAAGGTTAAGCCGAAAGGCGATATCGATGGACAACTGGTTAATATTCCAGTACCACCGTGTACTGCGAAGGAGTGACGGAGTAGTGAAAGGTCCGCGTACTGACGGAATAGTACGTTAAAGGGTGTAGTTATATCTTTAGGTTAATAGCTTAAGGATGATGAACCTGATAGTACCGTGAGCCTTCGGGCAAGCGGATAGTGACCCTAATCAGACTTCCAAGAAAACCTCCTAAGCATCAGGTACATGGTGCCCGTACCATAAACCGACACAGGTAGTCGAGGAGAGAATCCTAAGGTGCTCGAGTGATCCGTGGCTAAGGAACTAGGCAAATTAGACCTGTAACTTCGGGAAAAAGGTCCCCTGACTATAAACGTCAGGGCGCAGATAAATGGCCCAGGCGACTGTTTAGCAAAAACACATGGCTTTGCGAAATCGAAAGATGAAGTATAAGGCCTGACACCTGCCCGGTGCTGGAAGGTTAAGAGGGGGGGTTATTGCGCTTCGGCGTGAGAAGCTCTGAATTGAAGCCCCAGTAAACGGCGGCCGTAACTATAACGGTCCTAAGGTAGCGAAATTCCTTGTCGGGTAAGTTCCGACCTGCACGAATGGTGTAACGATCTGGGCACTGTCTCAGCCACGAGCTCGGTGAAATTGTAGTTCCGGTGAAGATGCCGGGTACCCGCAACGGGACGGAAAGACCCCGTGAACCTTTACTATAGCTTAACATTGATTTTGGGTAAATAATGTGTAGGATAGGTCGGAGACTATGAACCGGTTTCGCTAGGAATCGGGGAGTCGCCCTTGAAATACGACCCTTTATTTACCTGGAACCTAATCCGCCAACCGGCGGAGACATTGTTTGGTGGGTAGTTTGACTGGGGTGGTCGCCTCCAAAAGAGTAACGGAGGCTTCTCAAGGTGCCCTCAGCACGATTGGTAACCGTGCGCAGAGTGCAATGGCATAAGGGCGCTTGACTGTGAGACCGACAAGTCGATCAGGTAGGAAACTAGAGCATAGTGATCCGGTGGTTCCGCATGGAAGGGCCATCGCTCAAAGGATAAAAGGTACTCCGGGGATAACAGGCTGATCGCCGCCAAGAGCTCATATCGACGCGGCGGTTTGGCACCTCGATGTCGGCTCGTCACATCCTGGGGCTGGAGAAGGTCCCAAGGGTTCGGCTGTTCGCCGATTAAAGTGGCACGCGAGCTGGGTTCAGAACGTCGTGAGACAGTTCGGTCCCTATCTGTTGTGGGCGTAGGAGATTTGAGAGAACCTGACACTAGTACGAGAGGACCGTGTTGGACAGACCTCTAGTGTACCTGTTGTGGCGCCAGCTGCATCGCAGGGTAGCTATGTTTGGAAGAGATAAGCACTGAAAGCATCTAAGTACGAAGCTCGTCTCAAGATGAGATCTCCCTTAAGGGTCGTTGAAGACTACGACGTTGATAGGTTGCAGGTGTAAAGGCGGTAACGTCAAAGCTGAGCAATACTAATTACCCGTGAACTTTCGGGGTACAGATTTTATTGACTTTTATGTCCGATATGTCTAAGTTATTAGAAAGATCAGGAAGATCTTTAGGTGACTATAGCGGCAGGGTTCCACCTCTTCCCATTTCGAACAGAGAAGTTAAGCCTGCCAGCGCCGATGGTACTGCTAATTGTGGGAGAGTAGGTCGTCGCCGACTTTAATTAAGAAGCCTCACGGGAAACCGTGGGGCTTTTTTGTTTTGTACCATTGGCTAGAGTCTGTCATCATCGCTAGCCACATCCTGTTCTCAACCCTGCAGCCCCCGCTCCGCTTGGGCGGAGCACCCCCTGAAGGGGGTAAAATCCCTATCCTTCACCGAAATCTACTTAATAACGAATTATACCCCCCTTCAGGGGGGCAGGGGGGCTGTTGGGACCGACACAAAAGCAAATATTTCAGGCACATTATCACCGGTTTTTTCTTACCCTTGCGCCTTTGTGCCCTGCCATAAAAAAAGCCCCCCGATTTCTCAGAGGGCTGGTATATCATGTAAAAATTTATGACTAATAGAACTTATACCTCTTATCAACAATATTCGCACCCTTACGAAGAGCTTCATAGGCTTCATAGTTACCCCTGAGCTGGAATGTTGAAGCGAGTCTGTTCTGCAATGCCTTCAAATCTTCACTCTGTGATGCTGCAGAACTGTTTACAATAAGCATAAAAACACCATTGGTTCCTTTGACAGGTCCTGTAACAACACCCTGTGCAGCAACAGATGCAGCGGCAGTGAGTGCGGGTTCAGTTCCCAGTCCGGGTACTGTAAAGGATCTGAAATTTACCTGTGTAGCCTCCTGAACTGTCAGATTCATAGTTGCAGCAATAGCATCAAGTGATTTGCCTTCTCCTCCGTTCTTTTTGAATTCTTCTGATATCACATCAGCTTTTTTGTCTTTTAAAAGAGCGAACCTGATGTCACTTTCAACATCTTTAACATCAGCATATCCGTCTTCCTGTATTTTAGTGCAGTAAGCAACAACATATTTGTCACCTATTTCAAATACAGCCTGTTGACTGTTGTCGAGAATGATTTTGTCCTTCTCCGCATTGAAAAGTGACATAATAAGGTAACGTGGATTTTCAAGTCCGGGCAGAGTTTTTTGCTGGGGAGTTATATTATTTGCAACCCTTTTATTAAGGTTTTTCTCAGCAACAGCCTTATTGAATTCCTCATAGGTATCGTTTGTGCCTGCAAACTGGCTGGCCTCACTGTAAATTCTCTGGTTTGTAGCCGACCCTGCAATTATTTTTCTGTCAACGTAACCTAAATTGTATTTCCTGGTATTCTTCGACTGTTCGATAATCTCGATAATATGAATTCCGAATGTTGTTTCTGCTGTCTTAATTTCACCTTTCTTCGAAGTGAAACATGCATTATTAAAAGGTACAACCATTCTTCCTTCGGTAAACCATCCAAGATCGCCGCCTATCTGAGCTGAACCCTGGTCATCTGAATAATTTCTGGCAACTTCATCAAATTTGGAAGTTCCTTTTTCTATTATCTGAATAAGACTGTCTGCAAGCTTTTTGGTATCTTCAATAGTCCTGTTTCCTGTTGACAGGAGAATATGGCGGGCATGAACTGAATCAGGTCTGTCTTGAGCTGCAAGCAACCGTGCAAGTTTATATGAACCATCTTCCATATAAGGTCCGTATATACTCGTAAGGTCTTCTTTTTTTGCAAATTCCTTGAGTGCCTCCGGAACATTAGCTATGGGATAGAAGAAACCGATGTGACGTGAATCAGCAGTGAGGTTTATGAACTGAACCGGATCGGGAGCTGTACTGAATTCTTCCTTTGTCTTATTTATCCATTCCTCAGCCTGTTTGATATCTTCATCAGATGGTACAACATCAAATGTTACATACTCAATATCCCTGATAGCAGTTCTCTTAAAGGTTTCCTTTTTCTTTTCGAAATATGAATCAATATCACTCTGGCTTATTATAACGGAAGAATCAGATACTAAACTATAATTCTTCATGATATAGCTGAAATCAACTGTATTGCCTGACAGGGCCTTATCGAAATCAGCCTGTTTGGATGTTACATAAAGTCCTTTTGAAACAAATGAATTATATTTGGTATTCAGCCTCTCATTTACAATCTCATCTTCAAAAAAGAGCCAGTATTTCTTTGCAGCTTCATCAACTTCTGTCTGCTTGAGAAAATTGACCATAAATGATTTGTTGAATCCACCGGTCGTCTGATCGGTGAATAGTTGCTGTACAATAGCATGTGGTCTGTTTCCGAATACGAGTTCATCAAGCTCTTCTGTACTAACTCCGATTCCGAGTTTTATATATTGTGCATCAAGTATGGATTCTCTTACTATCTGCTGCCACATTTGTTCGCGAACCTGTTCGGTAGTAGCCTCATCAAGTTCCCTGCCTGAGAGTTTGTAAATTTCATAAAGATTCTGGAGCCTTGATTCATAATCCTGGTATGAAACCGATTCACCGGCAATCTCACCAATCTTATAATATTCCTTCTGTTTAAGTCTCTGACCTCTGCCGTTGCCGAAGAAATCACTAATAACGAAAATAAAGAGGGAGAGACCTATAACCCCGGCGACCAATACTCCGGCTTTCTCACGCAAAAATTGAAGTGCTGACATTTAATATATCCTTTAATAAATAAATTGAATAATACCTTTTTTTAATACAGGCGACAAATATAACAAAAATTAATTAGTTAAAAACTTGTTTTAAAAGTCATTTGGACATTGAAAGTCATTAGAGAAATTGTTATAAATTTTGTTTAAATTGAAAAAATGATCAATAAATATCAAAAATAGAGGGGTGTGTTAGAAAAAAGTGTATAAAAAATTAAAAATATCTTAAAAATAGAGGGGGTGATTAAAAAAATAGTCTATTTTTGTCTCGTTAAACAATAAAAATCATCAAAAAAATGGCAGAACTGAGATTTAGTGCATTAAGGGAGGTATTCAACAGAGAAGCTGTTGCACCGCAAACTCCTTCAGGGGTAATTTCTGATTATTTTGGGGAAAACGTATTTGACCTTGCCAAAATGGAACATTATCTTTCGAGTGAGGCATTTAAAGTAGTAAAAAGGGCAATTAATGAAGGTAAATCACTCAGCAGGCAGGAAGCCGGCCTCGTTGCAACAGGAGTAAAAGCATGGGCTATCGAAAAGGGTGCAACCCATTATACGCACTGGTTTCATCCTCTGACTGACGGAACTGCTGAAAAACATGATGGTTTTATTGAGACCGGAGAGCATGGCAAGATAGTTGAAAAATTTTCAGGCGAAGTTCTTGTTCAGTCTGAACCTGATGCTTCCAGTTTTCCCAGCGGAGGTATAAGAAATACATTTGAGGCAAGGGGATACACCGCATGGGATGTATCATCTCCTGTTTTCATTGTAGGAACAACTCTTTGTATACCAACAATTTTTGTATCATATACCGGAGAAGCCCTAGACTATAAGGCCCCTCTGCTTAAGACTCTGTCAGAACTCGACAGAGCAGCTGTAGATGTCTGTCAGTATTTCGACAAAGATGTAACCAAAGTAATTTCCACACTGGGTATCGAACAGGAATATTTTCTTATTGATGAAGCATTATATTATGCCCGTCCTGACCTGATGCTTGCTGAAAGAACAATGATGGGGCACCAGTCCTCAAAGGATCAGCAATTATCCGATCACTATTTCGGATCAATACCCGAAAGAGTGATGTGCTTTATGGAGGACTTTGAATGTGAAGCATATAAACTTGGAATTCCGGTTAAGACACGCCATAATGAAGTGGCCCCAAACCAGTTTGAATGTGCTCCTATTTTCGAAGAGGTTAACCTTGCCGTTGATCACAACCAGCTTCTGATGGATATTATGAAGAGGGTGGCACGCAGACACAGATTCAGGGTATTGTTCCATGAGAAACCGTTTGCAGGGATAAATGGTTCAGGAAAACATAATAACTGGTCAATGGCAACTGATACCGGAGTAAACCTTCTTTCACCAGGCAAGAACCCAAAAAGCAATCTTCAGTTCCTGACCTTCCTTGTGAATGTTGTAAAAGCTGTAAATGATAATGATGCACTACTCAGGGCATCTGTAATGAATGAAACAAACTCATACAGGCTGGGTGGTCACGAGGCTCCTCCTGCAATTATTTCAGTATTTGTAGGCACCTATCTTACTGAAATGCTGCAGAACATTGCCAATAAAGTGACCGACAGGAAAATGACTCCGGCACAGAAAACAGAGCTGAAGCTTGGCATAGGCAAAATACCTGAAATTCTGCTCGATAACACCGACAGGAACAGAACTTCCCCATTTGCATTCACAGGTAACAGGTTTGAATTCAGAGCAGTTGGTTCTTCTGCAAACTGCAGCGCCGCTATGATTGTTCTCAATGCCGCGGTAGCAGCCCAGCTTAGTCAGTTCAAGAAGGATGTTGATGCGATTATCAAAAAGGGACGTAATAAGGACGAAGCAATCTTCCAGGTTCTTAAAAAGTATATTCTTGAATCTGAAAGAATTTTATTTGAAGGTGACGGATACAGCAAGGAATGGCATGCAGAAGCTGCAAAAAGAGGTTTATGCAATATTAAAAGCGTTCCGGAATCAATTGGTAAATATCTTGCACCCGGCTCAAGGAAGGTGCTTGTGGCATCCGGAATCTTTACCGATAAGGAGCTTGAAAGCCGTGTAGAGGTTGAGTATGAGAAGTTCACCAAGAAAATACAGATTGAGGCCAGAGTTCTGGGTGATCTTGCAATCAACCATATAGTTCCCACTGCTGTCACTTATATGACCACTCTTATTGATAACGTCAAAGGACTCAGGGATATTTTCAACGACATTGAGTTTGAACGTCTTGCAGGGGCAAGAAAAGAGATGATTGTTACAATTTCTGACCATATTTCAAACATAAAACGTCTTGTAAATGAGATGATTGAGGCTCGCAAAAAAGCCAATGTCATTGAGGATTCATACAAGAAGGCCCTTGCCTATGAAAATAAGGTTAAGCCTTATCTCGATGAGATCCGCTATCACATTGACAAGCTTGAACTTATGGTCGACAATGAGATATGGCCTCTGCCTAAATACAGGGAGATGCTCTTCACAAGATAAAAGGTTGGTTTTTGTTCATAATTCATTTTGAGGGGGACTCCGTTAAGGAGTCCTTCCTTTTTACCATGTTTCCGAGATCGCAATTGTGCTATTTTGTTTCACATAAATCGTAACCATTTAAACAAATTAGAGAATTTGAATATTTTTCAGGTTCCTTTCTTCAGGGGTTGATATATCATAATGGTTTAAGATAATAATTACTGATATGCCCCGTTAAATAATATTACCTCTATTCCCTAAATTGATTACTTTTATGGTCAAATTGAAAACGGAAATATGAAGCGATCAATAATACTCCTCATTATATTAATTGTTGCCCTTCCGCAATACATCTCCGCACAAAAGCGTAAGACTGAAAGGACATATGAGACTTATTACGCGGGAGAATATTTTGAGGCTGTTGATCAGTTCAAGGATGCCTATTCCAAAACAGGCAAATCAGATAAAAATGCAAGAACCGAGCTGGTATTCATGATCGCGGAATGCTACAGGCATATAAATGATCCCAAAAATGCCGAGACATGGTATAAGCTGGCTGTCAAATCATCAATTTCAAAACCGGATGCTCAGTACTGGCTTGCAGAGTCGATGAAGAAAAATGGAAAGCACCAGGCTGCTATTGATGAATTCAAAAAATATAAGCAGATAGCTCCTTCTGATGCCAGAGCCGATCAACAGATAAGGGCTTGTGAGCTTGCTCTCGAATGGGCAAGGAATCCTGAGGCTTACAAAATAGAGGATCTTCGCGATATCAACTCAAAAGAGTCTGACTTCAGTCCTGCCTTTGGTCGCGATGACTATAGCTTAATATATTTTACATCTTCACGCGATGATGCTGCAGGAAATAAAACACACGGAGCAACAGGACAGAGCTATACTGATATATTTGAAAGCAGGGTTGATAAAAAATCAAAATGGAGTACCCCGGTTCCTGTGGAAGCAATCAATAGTGAATTTGAAGATGGTACCCCAACATTTTCTGCTGATCTGAAGGAAATTTATTTTACACGCTGTGAGGCTGGAAAACGCGAGAAAAAGGGTTGTGAGATAATGTATTCAAAAAGATCAGGCGACTCATGGAGCGAACCCAAGAAATCAGAAATACTGCCTGATTCGGTAGTTGCAGCTCATCCTGCGCTTTCACCTGACGGAGCTACGCTATATTTCGTTTCCGATATCCCGGGGGGCTCAGGGAAAAAGGATATATGGATGACAACAAGATCAGCAGGTAGTGATAAATGGTCAAAACCTGTTAATCTGGGACCCGATATCAATACTCCTGGTGATGAACTCTTTCCTTATGTCCGGAATAACGGGACACTATATTTTTCCTCCGATGGTCATATAGGTATGGGCGGACTTGATATATTCAAAGCTATTCCTCAGCCTGACGGAAGCTGGGTGGTAACTAACATGAAACCACCAATAAACAGTTATTCAGACGACTTTGGTATTACTTTCGAAAATGATAATGAAAAAGGACTTTTCACCTCAACCCGCAAGGGTAAGGGGAATGATGACCTATTCAGCTTTGAGCTTCCTCCTCTTAAATTTAATGTCACAGGTCTTGTTAAGGATGAAAAAACAGGGGCTGCTATACCGGCATCCACAGTTCAGCTTATTGCCAGTGACGGTTCGAATCTTCAGGCCGAAACCGGAACCAGTGGTGATTTCAAATTTTCACTGAAAGCTGATGTTGATTATATCTTCCTGGCATCTAAAAAAGGTTATCTGAACGGCAAGGAAAAAGAAACAACCAAAGGTCAGGAGAAAAGCCGTGAATTTATGGTCACAATTATGCTGACTGCAATTGATAAACCAATTGAGCTACCAAACATTCTCTATGATTTCGGGAAATGGGATCTGCGGCCAGAATCCATGGTTTCGCTCGATAAGCTTGTTGAGACATTACTTGATAACCCCAATATTACCATAGAATTAATGTCACATACCGACTCAAGGGATACTGAAGCATATAACCAGGATCTTTCTCAGAAAAGAGCTCAGGTTGTTGTTCAGTACCTGATCGACAAAGGGATTGAGCCGGAAAGACTTTCTGCAAGAGGATACGGGGAGTCAACCCCAAAGAGTGTTGATGCGGCTATAATTGCACAGAATCCCTTCCTTAAAGTTGGAAGCGTGCTTACCGAGCAGTATATAAACTCACTGTCAGGTGATGAACAAAAAGAGATAGCTCATCAGATCAACAGACGGACGGAATTCAGAGTGCTAAGGACAGATTATGAGTCACTAAAAAAATAAAAAAGGCTACAGGCTCCCGATTGCTATCGGGAGGGCAACAGGCAACGGGTTCATTCTTTACTAAATTATTAATATGAAAGCCAAAAAATTACTGTTTATTTATCTTTTTGCCTTCGCGGTTATATCAGCATCTGGCAAAGACCCTTCAGGGAATATCAGGGTTCTTGTAATTACCGGCGGTCACGATTATAAAAAGGAACAGTTCAATGAAATGATGAAAAGTCTGGGGAATAATATCTCGTACCAGGTTGCAGAGTTACCTGCTGCTTTTAGCATGTTCCTTGCGGAAAACAGAGACAAATATGATGTCCTGGTCTTTTACCATATGTGGCAGTCAATCACACCTGAGCAGGCAGAAGTTTTTGCAGATTGTATAAAGCAGGGAAAGCCACTTGTTGCTCTTCATCATAGTATCTGCGCCTTCGATGAATGGCCTGAATATTTTAATATAATAGGTGGTAAATATTTTCATAAACCTACAGAAGTGGGAGGAAAAACATATCCTGCATGTTCATATCAGCATGATCTTCATTTCATGGTGAATATTGCAGAAAAGAACCATCCTGTTACAAAAGGGATTAATGACTTTGAAGTTTTTGATGAAAGCTATAAGGGTTATTATGTTGAGCCCGGAGTTAAGCCCTTGCTTACAACAAATGAAAAGACAAGTGAAAAGGTAATCGGGTGGACAAAAAATTATGGCAGGGCGAGAGTGGTAACAATCCAGAGTGGCCATGATGTTCCGACATTTGAGAGCCAGGATTTCAGGAAACTTCTTAGTCAGGCCGTCATCTGGGTATACAACGAGGGAAAGTAACAAGTGAAAAAATAGTATGTCAACAGAATCAAAATACAGCAGGAGGGGTGTCTCATCCGGCAAAGAAGATGTTCATAATGCAATAAAGCATATTGATAAGGGTTTGTTTCCCAGGGCTTTCTGTAAAGTGGTACCTGATCTTCTGGGTGGAGATAATGATTACTGTAATATAATGCACGCGGATGGCGCCGGCACCAAATCATCACTCGCCTATGTTTACTGGAAGGAGACTGGTGATCTCTCTGTATGGAAAGGGATTGCACAGGATGCTATTGTTATGAACCTTGATGACCTCCTCTGCGTAGGTGTTTATAATAATATACTTCTATCTTCAACAATTGGCAGAAACAAACACTTCATTCCGGGATCTGTAATATCTGCTGTGATAAACGGCTCAGAAGAGGTTCTTGAAGACCTCAGAAATCTTGGAGTCGGAATTTCGTCAACCGGAGGAGAAACTGCTGATTTAGGGGATCTTGTAAGGACTATTGTGGTAGACTCAACTGTAGTTGCACGGGTAAAAAGATCTGAAATTATTTCAAATCATAATATAAGACCGGGTGATGTGATTATTGGACTTTCATCTTCAGGACAGACTACTTATGAGAAAGAATATAACAGCGGTATTGGCA
This sequence comes from Bacteroidota bacterium, assembly GCA_016718875.1. Taxonomy (GTDB): domain Bacteria; phylum Bacteroidota; class Bacteroidia; order Bacteroidales; family VadinHA17; genus LD21. The sequence goes on along the minus strand of JADKBL010000028.1, from coordinate 26,812 downwards.
GTAACGGACTTACTTCAGCCCGGCATGATGTATTTTCCACATATCTTGCCACAAAATACCCGGAGAGTCTTGACACTCAGCTTTCATATGATCTGATTTATTCAGGCAAACTCAGGGTAACCGATAAGGTTACCGACCTTAAAATTGATGCAGGCAAGCTTCTTCTTTCTCCAACCCGTACATATGCTCCTGTAATAAAACAGATATTGGAAGAGTTGCGGCCTAAAATTCATGGGATGGTTCACTGTTCCGGCGGAGGACAGACGAAAGTACTTCATTTCATTGATAAACTGCATGTTGTAAAAGATAACCTTTTCCCGCTGCCTCCGTTATTCAGGATTATACATGAACAGTCGGGCAACCAATGGAAAGAGATGTAAAAGGTCTTCAATATGGGCCATCGTTTTGAGATATATACCACACCTGAAAATGCAGCCCGGATAATTGATATTGCAGCCGGCTTCAATCTTGATGCCAGGGTTGTTGGACACTGTGAAGAGCATTCAGGAAAAAAAGTCACAATCAAATCTGAATTCGGAGTATTTGAATATTAACCCACCCCCAACCCCTCCCAGGAGGGGAGCCCAGCCTTTGAGCCATTACGCCTTTGTTGCGTTGAGACAATATGACTTTGCGCTTTTACGTCTTTTTTAGTAACTTTGCACCCTGAAATTTCATTTTTATGGCCAATAACATTATTCTGGAGAGACTGGAAGGCGTCAAGCAACGTTTTATTGAGGTGGGCGATCTGCTCACTCAGCCTGATATTCTCTCAGATATGAAGAAGTATGTAAAGCTGAACAAGGAGTATAAGGATCTGCAGCCTGTTGTTGAAGCATATGAAAAGTACAGGCTGGCTCTGAGCAACATAGAAAGTACAAAACAGCTTCTATCTACAGAGAAGGATGATGAGATGCGAGAAATGGCCAAGATAGAACTTGATGATCTTATCTTGCACCTTCCGGAAATGGAAGAGGAGATTAAGATGCTGATTATCCCGGCTGACCCTCAGGATGAAAAAAATGCTGTTATGGAGATCAGGGCGGGAACAGGAGGTGATGAGGCCAGCATTTTTGCAGGAGACCTGTTCAGGATGTACTGCAAATACTTTGAAAACAGGGGCTGGAAATATGAAGTTACCAATGTCTCGGAAGGGACTGCCGGAGGTTACAAGGAGATTGTTATGAGCGTAACCGGCAACAAGGTTTACGGAATAATGAAATATGAATCAGGAGTTCACAGGGTACAGCGTGTTCCACAGACGGAAACCCAGGGAAGGATTCATACCTCTGCCGCTTCGGTTGTAATTCTGCCGGAAGCTGATGAGTTTGATGTCGATCTGAGGCAGGAGGATATCCGAAAGGATACATACTGTTCCTCAGGACCGGGAGGACAGTCAGTCAATACAACTTATTCAGCAATCAGGCTTACTCATATCCCGTCGGGTATTGTAGTAACCTGTCAGGATGAAAAGTCGCAGCTTAAGAATTACGACAAGGCATTAAAGGAGCTGAGAACAAGATTGTATAATCTTGAATATCAGAAATATCTTGATGAAGTATCGCATAAAAGGAAAACGATGGTATCAACCGGTGACCGTTCTGCAAAGATTCGCACCTATAACTATCCCCAGGGGCGAATGACCGATCACAGGATAAATCTTACAATATACAATCTCCCATCCATAATGGATGGTAATATACAGGAGGTGCTTGATAAGCTTCAGATGGCTGAGAATGCAGAAAGGCTTAAAGAAAGCAACATATAATATCAAAATTATGAATTATTCACAGTTGTTTGATAACATTGTCAGAAAGCGTTCATTCCTTTGTGTCGGGCTCGATTCGGAAATTGAGAAAATACCTGCATTTCTTCTTAAAGAGAAAGATCCGGTATTTGCCTTCAACAGGATGATTGTTGATGCAACTCACAAATATACTGTTGCATATAAACCGAACGTTGCTTTTTACGAATGTCATGGCGCTGCCGGCTGGTCCACACTTGAAGCTACTGTAGATTATATACATAATAACTATCCTGAAATACTGCTCATTGCTGACGCAAAACGCGGCGATATAGGTAATACATCAAAAATGTATGCCAAAACATTTCTGGAGAATTTGCCATTTGATGCCGTAACAGTGGCTCCGTATATGGGCGAAGATTCAATAACCCCTTTCCTTTCATATGAAGATAAATGGGTTGTTCTGCTTGCACTTACATCAAACAAGGGAGCCGATGATTTCCAGTATCACGATGAGGATGGGATCAAGCTTTTTGAAAGGGTTCTTACTGTTTCCCAGAAGTGGGGCAATATTAATAATATGATGTATGTTGTTGGTGCTACCCGTGCCGAAAAGCTGAAAGATATAAGGAAACTTGTTCCTGATCATTTCCTGCTTGTACCCGGCGTCGGCGCCCAGGGAGGAAGCCTTCAGGACGTCGCAAAATACGGGATGAACAGTAAATGCGGACTTCTTGTCAACTCTTCGAGGGGTATCATTTTTGCCGACAACACCGAAAACTTCGATAAAGTTGCCGGGGTAAAGGCGATGGAGGTTCAGTTAGAGATGGAGAAATATCTGTCAGAGAGAAGCATAATCTAAGAAGTCTCGGTTTTTATTGATAAGGATTGCTTCGTCACTTCGTTCCTCGCAATGACAGCATCATTATTAAAATCCGTTTAAAGACAATAGCCAAAACAGCCTTGCTTACACTGTCATTGCGAGGAAGGCACAGCCTGACGAAGCAATCTCTAAATCTTATTCGGGATTCAAAATTATATGTTGCGATCTTGCGCCTTTGAACCTTTTTTCTTATCTTTAGTATCTCGCTGTTGGTGAATTTAAATCGTGCTAAAGATGAAGGAGGAATTTCTTCATTTCCTTTGGAAGTATAGTCTTTATGACAAAGATAAGTTGCTTGATAATGATGGCAACAGGATAGTTGTTATTCACCCCGGTGAGTATAACCGCGATGCCGGTCCGGACTTTTTCAATGCAAGAATTTCTGTTAACGGGACAATATGGGCAGGAAATGTTGAGATACATATCCGTTCATCACATTTTAACCTGCATGGTCACCAGGATGACCCGGTTTATGATAATGTGATTCTGCATGTAGTTGCGGAGAATGATACTAAGGTTTATAATTCCCGCGGGGGAGGAACTGCTTACGGCTGAGCTGAATTTCGGAAATTCTTTGCATGATAAATACACATCACTGGTTAACAATCCATATGTCATTGCATGCCAGGAGGAAGCAGGCAGTTTCGACAGAATTATTCTATATGGCTGGCTTGAGGCTCTTGTTATAGAAAGACTTGAGCAAAAATCTGAAATGATTTACCGGATCCTTTATGAAACAGACAATGACTGGGAGGAGACTTTTTACAGGCTGCTGAGCCGTTATTTTGGTTTCAGGGTTAACACTGAGCCTTTCGAAATGCTGGCAAGAGCTCTTCCTTTCAGGATAATAAGAAAACACGCCGATAACAGATTTCAGATTGAGGCTCTTCTCTATGGAACCGCAGGTATGCTCAGTGAAGGGCTTTTCAGAGAGGCTTTGTCTGACAGTTATTACAAGGATCTTATCAAAGAGTACAGGATCCTTTCATCAAAATACTCTCTTCAGCCTCTTCATGGATGGATTTGGAAATTTGCAAGATTGCGTCCTTCCAATTTTCCTTCAATAAGAATCTCGCAGCTTGCAGGAATGCTTGCTGTTACAGGAGGACTTTTCTCACGAATGCTGGAGGTAAAAAGTATTTTGCAGCTTAAGGAGCTTTTTGAGGTCTCTGCTTCAGAATACTGGAATGATCATTATACATTCGGTTCTTTTAGAAGAGGTAATGTCAAGAAGACCGGCAGCCAGGCAACAGATATACTTCTCATAAATTCAGTTATCCCGCTTCTTTTTGTTTACGGAAAGAGTCGTGATTTGCCTGAATTTTGCGAAAGAGCTCTTTCTTTTCTTGAACAGGTCAACGCCGAGGATAATGCAGTGATCAGGGAATGGAAGGATGCAGGTATTGGAGCAGAATCGGCCTTCTTTTCACAGGCTCTGCTTCAGTTAAGGGATTGTTATTGCAAAAAAAGAAGATGTCTTGACTGCCGTATAGGTTTCAGGCTAATAAATTCGGGTGTCAGAATGAAGGATCAGAGTGAACTGTTACTTGAGCCATGATTGAAAAATTAGTTCAATTTTGACGAATGGAGCTTTCCGTTTGACTAATAATTGGTTAAATCTTCTTTAGGACGCAACGATTGGCCTTATTTTTACGTCTTTATATTGTAAGGATTGATGTTATATTCTACAATTATTTCCTTACCAGAAAAAAATATTTTAGAAAATTATTAAAAAAAAAGTCAATTGTTTGATAATTTACATAAAAAAGCCTTATTTTTGCGTTCCAAAATTGGAGACTCGATTTATATTTGGATTAATAACATTTTGGTCAGAGATATGTATTTAACAACAGAAAAGAAACAGGAGTTTTTCAAAACATTCGGAACGTCTGAAATCGATACCGGTACTGCAGAGGGCCAGATTGCGCTCTTTTCATACAGGATTAATCATCTTACAGAGCATCTTAAGAAGAACAAAAAAGATTTCAGTACACAACAGGCGCTTATCAAGCTTGTAGGTAAAAGAAGAAGGCTTCTTGATTATCTCAAAATTAAAGATATCGAGCGGTATCGCGAAATCATAAAAGCGTTGAAATTACGTAAATAGTGAATAAAAAGGCAATCCAGAATTGCCTTTTTTTATATTTGTCAAATCTTCCGTAATTTCAGCAATCACTAATTTAATATATAATGTTTACAGTAAAAGAGAAAATTATTGATCTCGGCGACGGGAGAACAATAACCCTTGAGACAGGCAGACTCGCCAGACAGGCTGACGGATCTGTACTCCTGAAAATGGGAAAGACAATGCTGCTTGCAACTGTTGTATCAGCAAAAGAGGCAAAGGAAGATACAGACTTCATGCCCCTTTCCGTAGAATATAAAGAGAAATATGCATCAACAGGTCGTTTTCCGGGCGGTTTCCTGAAAAGGGAAGCAAGGCCATCCGATTACGAAATACTTGTATCAAGACTTGTCGACAGGGCTTTAAGACCACTTTTCCCTGATGATTTTCATGCAGAAACATTTGTTACGATCAGCCTTGTATCTGCTGATCTTGAAATTATACCTGATGCCCTGGCAGGTCTTGCCGCTTCGGCTGCCCTGGCAGTATCAGATATTCCTTTCAACGGACCTATTTCAGAAGTAAGGGTTGCCAGAATTGACAATAAATTTGTTGTTAATCCTACTGCGACCCAGCTTAGAGATGCTGACATAGACCTTATGGTTGGAGCAACCTATGAGAATATCATGATGGTTGAAGGGGAGATGAAAGAGGTTTCAGAGGAAGAGATGATTGAAGCCCTTAAAGTTGCCCATGACGCAATAAAGATAATGTGCAAGGCACAGATTGAATTTGCTCAGGAGGTAGGTTCAACGGTAAAGAGAACATACTGCCATGAGGTTAATGATGAAGACCTCAGGAAAAAAATATGGGATGAGACATATAATAAATGCTACCAGGCTGCAAAATCATCCACAGCTGATAAGCACAAGCGCATTGATTCATTTGAAACTATCATAACTGAATTTCTTGCTCAGTATACTGAAGAGAATCCTGTTAATAAGACTTTCGCTAAAAGGTATTACCATGATGTAATGAAGGAAGCTGCAAGAAGGCTGGTACTTGATGACAATATCCGTCTCGACGGAAGGAAACCTGATGAGATCAGGCCTATTGTCTGTGAGATTGATCCGCTTCCTGCAACACATGGTTCATCACTTTTCACAAGAGGTGAAACACAGTCACTTACAACAGTTACTCTTGGAACAAAACTGGATGAGAAGATAATAGATGATGTACTGAATAAGGGATCAGAAAAATTCACCCTTCATTATAATTTTCCTCCTTTTGCCACAGGCGAGGCAAAACCTTACCGTGGAACAGGAAGAAGAGAGATCGGACATGGCAACCTTGCTCTCCGTGCTCTTAAGAATATGATGCCGTCTGATGATGAAAATCCTTATGCCATCAGAGTGGTTTCGGATATTCTTGAATCAAACGGATCATCTTCAATGGCAACAGTATGTGCCGGAACACTTGCACTTATGGATGCAGGTGTTAAGCTTAAGAAGCCGGTTTCAGGAATTGCAATGGGACTGATAACTGACAAGAAAACAGGCAAGTATGCTGTATTGTCAGATATCCTCGGTGATGAAGATCATCTTGGGGATATGGACTTCAAGGTTACAGGTACCCGCGATGGTATAACCGCAACCCAGATGGATATTAAGATTGACGGGCTCTCATTTGAGATCCTGACTAAGGCACTCAACCAGGCTAAGGCCGGAAGGATGCATATCCTTAATATTATGACCCAGACAATTGCCGAACCACGTCCTGAGCTTAAACCTCATGCCCCGAGAATCGAGATGTTGTCCATTCCGAAAGAGTTGATTGGTGCCCTGATTGGTCCCGGTGGTAAAGTGATACAGGAAATACAGCGTGTCACAGGCGCAACTATTATTGTGGAAGAGATTGATGGTCATGGCGATGTAAATATATTTGGTGAGAATGCAGAGGTTATAACAGCTGCACTTGACTGGGTTAAGAAGATCGTAACAGTACCTGAAGTAGGACAGATCTATAAAGGAAAGGTTAAGACAATAGTACAGTTCGGAGCGTTTGTTGAGATTCTTCCAAACAAAGACGGCCTTCTTCATATCTCAGAAATAGACTGGAAGAAGACAGCCGCAGTGGAAGATGTTCTGAAGGAAGGTCAGGAGGTTGAGGTTAAGATTATTGAAATCGATCAGAAGACGGGAAAGATAAAGCTTTCAAGGAAAGAGCTCCTTCCGCGTCCTCCAAGGCAGGAAAATGACAGGAAGCCTAATGAACCAAGAAACGATAATGATAACCGTCATCATGATAATGATCACAGACGTCATGACAATGATAACCGTCATCACGATAACAGAGATAACTAGAATTTATACCTGATAACCCCCAAACCCCACCAAGGCTTCGCCCGGTGCAGGCCCAGGGTGGCTTGAAGAGAACTAAATATAAAAGGAGACCTTGTGAAGGTCTCTTTTTTTATTGCTAATTACCATTCTGTTCTTAAATTTGATTTCTTTAAAATGAATTTTGGGAAAGGATGGAAATCAGGTACAACTATGTTGTTATTGAGGGCAATATAGGAGCAGGTAAAACGACACTTGCCACCAGGATAGCCGATGAATTCAATGCAAGGCTTATTCTTGAGCATTTTGCAGATAATCCCTTTCTTCCAAAATTTTACAGCGATCCGGAGAAGTATTCATTTCCACTGGAGCTTTCATTCCTTGCCAGCCGGTACCGCCAGCTAAAGGAAGAGCTGGTTGCTCAGGACCTGTTCAAAGCTTTTACAATAGCTGATTATTACTTCATGAAATCGCTGGTGTTTGCATCATCAACACTTGACGGAGAGGAGTACAACCTCTACAGACAGATCTTTTATATTATTTACGGATCCCTGCCAAAGCCGGATATTTATGTTTATCTGCATCTTACTCCGGAAAGACTGTTAAAAAATATTAAAAAAAGAGGCCGTAATTACGAGAATAATATTACAAAAGAGTACCTTCAGACAATACAGGAAAGTTATTTTACATTTTTCAGGCAGAATCCTGAGAATAAGTACCTCGTAATTGATGTAAATGCAATTGATTATGTCGATAATGAAAATGACTATAACAGAATTATTGATACCATCTTCAGAAAGGATTATCCTGTAGGTCTTAATATGGTTATTTTGTAATTTATTTTTTGGAAAAGGCTTATATTATTCCATAATTATTTTAAATTTGCATTACGTAGAAAAAATACTATCTTGTTCATTACAACTGACATCTAAGAAATATTAAACAAATAACACTTTTAACTATGAAAAAAATCAGAAGCTTTTTTATCCTAATTCTTGCCGCAACTCTTATGACAGGTTGTAGCGGCCTGAATAAAATGAAGAAAAATGCCAGCCAGATCAAGTATGATGTTACACCTAAAATACTGGAGGCTCATGCTGGTATGGTTACAATAACAATCAAAGGTACTTTTCCTTCAAATTATTTTGATAAGAAAACTACTTTGACAGCAACACCTGTTCTTAAGTATGACGGTGGTGAAATCGCTTTTGATAAGGTGCAGGTTCTTCAGGGACAAAGTGTTCAGGCAAACAATAAAGTGATCAATTATACAGGTGGAGATTTTACATACACCAGTGCAATTCCTTACAAAGATGCATTGAAAATATCTGAACTGGTACTTAAAGTAAAAGCAGTCAGAGGTACAACCACCCTCGATTTTGATCCTGTAAAACTTGCTGATGGTGTTATTGCAACATCAACACTCGTTCAGATTCATGGCAAACCAATCCTCATGAAAGACAAATTTGTCAGGATTATTCCTGAAACAGGAGTTGCCGACATCAACTACATTATCAACAGATCTGATCTTCAGCCAAAAGAACTTAAAGCTGAGGATATCGCAGCACTCAAAAAATATATTGCAGATGTAAATGCTGATCCAAACCGTAAATTCAAAACAACTGTTGTAAGTTCATTTGCTTCTCCTGATGGTAAATTTGATCTTAATGAAAAACTTTCAGGCAACAGAGGTGTAACAGCTGACAAATTCATCAAGAAAGAATTTGCTAAAGTTGAAGCTGCAAAAGCAGCCGGTTTCTTCGAAGGAAAAACTACAGCTGAAGACTGGGATGGTTTCAAAGCAGAAGTGGAAGCTTCAAAAATGGCTGACAAAGACCTCATCCTTCGTGTCCTTTCAATGTATGCTGATCCTGAAGTTCGTGAAAAAGAGATCAAAAACATGGCCGCAGCTTATGAGAACCTGAAAACAGACATTCTTCCTAAACTGAGAAGGTCAAAGATGATTGTAAGTGTTGATAAGGTAGGCCGCAGTGACGAGCAGATTCTTGCTGCTATGAGAGGTGATGCAAGTGTTCTTGGTATTGAGGAAATGCTTTATGCAGCTACTCTCACCAAAGATCAGAATGAACAGCTTAAATTCTACCAGACCGCAGCAAGTGCTTTCCCGAAATGCATCCGCGCTCAGAATAACATTGGCTACATGCAGTTGGCTCTTGGCAAAAACGATGAGGCTATCGCTGCATTCGAAAAGGCAAAGGCAATGGAAAACAATGATGTAGTTAAGAATAACCTCGGTATGGGTTCACTTGCAAAAGGTGACCTTGTAAAAGCTGAAGAGTATTTCACATCAATGACAGCTGCAACAGCTGAATCAAAATGGGGAATGGGTGTTATTTCAATAACAAAAGGTGAATATGACAAAGCTGTTAACTACTTTGGAGCTGAACCTTGCTTCAACAATGCTCTTGCTCTTGTTCTCAAGGGTGATGTAAACAAAGCAAAAGTTATGCTTGATGGCATGAAAGATGCATGCAAAGGCAAAAGAGATTATCTCAAAGGTGTTGTTGGTGCACGTCTTGATGACAGAAACTATATGCTGAATGGAATCCGCGAAGCTATTGCAACTGATGGCAAGTGGAAAGGTTATGCAAAAACTGACCTTGAGTTTGGCAAATATTTCAACGATGACACATTCAAATCAACTGTACAGTAAGACTACTGAAGTAATATAATTAAAAGGGCTGTTCTGAGCGAAGTCGAAGAACGGCCCTTTTTATTTTATCATTTTCTGACAGACCTCCCATAATACTATACCTGCACTTACCGCTATATTAAATGAGTGCTTTGTCCCAAACTGCGGTATTTCAACACATAAATCACATAAATCCACAATTTCCTGACCAACGCCATTGATCTCATGACCGAAGATGAGGGCATATTTTTTGCCCTTTTCAATAATGACATCCTGTAGTTCCACTGCTCCTTCTGCCTGTTCAATGGCAATCAGTATATAGCCTCTTTTCCTGAGCTCCTCAACAGCATCCATTGTAGATGAGTAGTATTTCCATGCTACCGACTCAGTTGCTCCAAGTGCTGTCTTCTGTATTTCCCTGTGAGGAGGTTGCGCAGTTATCCCACAAAGGTATACTGACTCGATAAGGAAGGCATCGGCAGTACGGAATACGGATCCTATATTGCTCTGACTCCTGACGTTATCGAGAACAATTGTAAAAGGTGTTTTCTGTGATGCCCTGAACTGGTCCACTGACTTCCTTGCAAGTTCGGAGTTAAGGAGTTTCCGCATGATTTTTTTTATGCGAAAATAATTAAATAATAATGGAATTATTGCTATTTTGTCGACATTGAATTATATGGATCAGAGTACATTAACCATTAATACTCCGTAGAATGAATATTCACGAATTTCAGGGGAAGTCACTTCTTAAGGCCTATAATGTTGATATACAGGAGGGATTTGTTGCCGAAACACCTGAACAGGCAGTTACTGTTGCAAAACAGCTCCATGAGAAATTCGGGTCGGATTACTTCGTGGTGAAAGCTCAGATACATGCAGGAGGAAGAGGCAAAGGGGGTGGTGTAAAGCTTGCAAAATCGCTTGATGAGGTTGCCCGTATTTCGGGTCAGATCCTTGGAATGCAGCTTATAACTCCGCAAACAGGACCGGAAGGTAAAAAAGTCAATAAGGTTCTTATAGCGCAGGACGTTTATTATAAGGGGCCATCGGAACACAAGGAGTTTTATATAAGTATCCTTCTTAACAGAAATACCGGGAGGAATATTTTCATGTATTCTCCGGAAGGAGGGATGTCAATTGAAGAGGTAGCTGAAAAAACGCCACACCTTATTTATACGGAAGAGATCGATCCTGCTATCGGATTACAGCAGTTCCAGACCCGGGATATTGCATTTAATCTTGGATTATCCGGAACCAGCTTTAAAAACATGCAGAAATTCCTGCAGGGAATTTATGAGACATATACCGGAATTGATGCACAGCTGCTGGAAGTAAATCCTGTGCTCAAGACAAGTGATGACAGGATTCTGGCCGTTGACTGTAAGCTGGTACTTGATGATAATGCTCTTTTCAGGCATCCTGAACTTGTGGGCATGCGCGACATTAATGAAGAGGATCCTGTTGAAGTTGAAGCAGGAAAACATAACCTCAACTTTGTAAAACTCGACGGGAATGTCGGATGTATGGTAAACGGGGCAGGACTGGCAATGGCTACAATGGACATAATCAAGCTTTCAGGCGGCTCTCCTGCTAATTTCCTCGATGTTGGTGGCGGTGCCAATCCCAAAACTGTTGAGGCGGGATTCAGAATAATTCTTAAAGACCCGGAGGTAAAGGCAATACTGATTAATATTTTCGGTGGTATTGTAAGATGCGACAGAGTTGCAAACGGAGTTGTGGAAGCATATAAGTCAATCGGAGAAATAAAAGTCCCAGTAATTGTCAGGCTTCAGGGAACAAATGCTGTAGAAGCTAAACAGATTATTGATAGCTCCGGTCTCCGCGTATTTTCTGCAGTAACATTCAGCGAAGCCGCTGAACTGGTTACAAAGGTTTTAAACAAGTAAGCGGATCTTTTCAGTGAATCAGGAAAAAGAAGAAAAATTCCTCGGACTCAGTTTACCCCTGATAAGATTTAAAAGCCGCCGAACATCTAATCTTTTTAAGATATCTGTTGCGGGTATCTTTATTTTACTGCTTATGCTGCTCTTTAACGCTAATCCGACAAACCGGGTTTTTTCATATTTCAGCAGGAAATGTATCAATTATAAGCAGAAGGATTTCAGCAGGAGGCTTAATGACCGCCTGGTCGACTATGCATCTGCTGCAAAACAAAGAGGTATTGTGCCTTGCAGGAACGATGCGGATATCAGGGACAGAGTTGCTGCCGGGAAGCTGGTAAAGGTTACAGGCGGAAAGAATTATGCTGTCGACAGACTTACTCACAGTTCACCTTATCTGACACGCGACACCAGGAAACTTCTTGAAGAAATAGCCAGGCGGTTCAGGGAAAAGACCTCTGATAAAAAATTGTATGGCACAAAGCTGATAGTTACATCGATGACCCGTAAGACAGAAAGTATCAGACACCTCAGGAGAAACAATTCAAATGCATCGGTCAACAGCCCACACCAGTATGGTAACGCATTTGACATCACTTATAAGAGGTTTGTTGTTAAGAAATTATCGATGACAAACTGTGACCACAAGTTTATGAAGGAAGCATTGGCTGAAATTATACTTGAAATGAAGAAAGAGGGCAGGTGCTGGGCTACATATGAAAGAAGCCAGAACTGCTTTCATGTGGTATCAAGGTAGCCTCTATTTTTTATGCGATCCGTCGCAGTATGGTTTGTTATTTGACTTCCCACACCGGCAAAGCCATATTTCACCAGGGGATTCTTCCTTGTCTCTTTTAATATCTTTAAGTGTAAAATTGCCTGATATTTTAAGAGGACCGAATTCTATAACTTCGACAACTGCCTGAGGCTTTTTATTTTTAATATCTTCCATAAGATTTTTAACCGTTAAATCCAATTTTCCTGTGCCGTCCGTCGCAGAAAGGCTGATGGTCACTTACTCCGCATCTGCAGATTGAGCTCATTCCATCACGTACTTCCTTGTGTGTTGTATCATAGTTAAGGTCGAAGTCACCTTTAATAACAATGGGACCATCTATCATAACCTTAGCAGAAACAGGAGTCTCATCGAAAGAATCATTTATTGCCCCAATGAGTTCAGGTCTGCGAAACTTAACATGATTATACTGGTCAGCTCTGACATCATCGTTCAATGTTTCGTCATTATATTTCCATGTCAGGGCGTCAGTCGGACACAGGTTTACAACCTCAATTATTTTTTCCGTTGTTGAACCTTCCATATCAACCCAGGGTCTTCTGCTTGGATCAAATACCTCAATCAATTCCCGGTAACAATATGAGGCATGTACGCATGTCGATGGTTTCCAGTAAACCGTAATATCTTTGTTTTTGTAACGTTTGCCACCTGAAAAGTGCTTCTCATCTTTCTCCATCAGAATTCCTTTTTTACAGATTTCCCTAATTCTAATAATCCTTTTAGCTACTTGCGGAAATAAACTGACAATATAAATATTAAGTGAAAACAGCTCTTCCAAACCAGTTGCAATTTAGCATTTTTTCTTATTAGATATCACCTCTAAGTTCCAATGATTTAAGGTGATAACAAAATCACAAATGGCTGAAATACAATACTAAAGCTCGTTATGGTTGTTAGTTGTCCCTGATTGCTTATCTTTAGAACTTGAATAGTTTTACAGTTTTATTGAATCATAATAATTAGTAACTTGCAATAATTAAGCAGCGTGAAAGGTTAAAAAGTATGGGGAGCTTTTTATATGTTGGTTAGAGATTCGGACCATTGTTCACTATCAGGAATCAGGTATTCCAAATACCTTTTAGCTATTGTATTCTGCATAATTCTCTCAATACCAGCTTTCCCATCTGTAATTCATATTTCTGGTGCAGGTCCTATTACCAATATTCCAACTTCTGTTGTTCACCTGCTTCTGACAATTTCAGGTGCATTGATAGTAATCAGTCTGCTAGTGACTTATTTTTCAATTAAACTGAGGAAACTGAATTCAGAATTGCTGGAGAAGAATAAAAATATTCTTGATGAAAACAAGGACCTTCAGAAAAGAAGGAATGAACTGGCTTTTCAGAAGGAGCTTATTGCAAAAGAGCATTATGAATCGGAGGAATTTTTCAGGATGCTGGTGCAATCAGTTAATGATGGGATTTCATATTATGACAGAGACGGAAGCCTTAAATATGCTAATCCGGCATTTTATTCACTTACAGGCATTTCCAGGGAGTCATTTACCATGCAGGAGTTTATGGCTAACCTTCATCCAGAATTTAATGATTATCTGACACGGAGAGATGATGGATTATTAAAGCATGGATTTTATGAATGTGAAATCAGTATCAGGCATAAGGATGGTAACTATGTAGTGTTATCCACAAGGTCGGCTGTTGTTCATAGCAGTTCCAATGAGGTGTTGGGTTTCATAACAGTTATGAGAGATATTACAGTTCTTAAGAAGGGTCTGGATGAAATACTCAAATCAAACATACAGAGTGAGGCAGGAAACAGGCTTAAAGCTGGTTTTCTGGCCAATATTTCACATGAAATAAGAACTCCTCTTAATAGCGTTGTAGGGTTTGCAAATCTGCTGCTTGATGATAATCTGCCCAGGGAAACAAAGGAGGATTATGTTGACCATATTAACTTTAACAGCGAAAAGCTTCTGCAGATAATTGGTGATATTATTGACCTCTCAAGGCTTGCCAGTTCGCAGATTGAGATAACTTACGAAGAAGCATCACTTTCAGGGCTTGTGAGGGAAGTGGTTGATGATGCACGTCTTATCATAAAGCGTAATGATAAACCAATCATCCTAAATGTGAAGAACAATTCTGGTGACTCTAATGACCAGGTTTTCACCGACAGGATATGGCTTAAGAGAGTGCTCAACCATCTTATGGACAATGCAATAAAATTTACCCTTGATGGTTCAATTGAATTTATTTATACCATTGATAATGATAATGTTCTTTTTACTGTGAAAGATACAGGTATCGGGATCAACAAAGAGAATCTCGCAAGAATTTTTGAGGAGTTCAGCCAGGAGGTAGATGGTCATCACAGGCCATTCGAAGGTTTGGGCGTAGGCCTGACTCTTGCCAAGGAGGTTGTTGAAAGAATGGGTGGTAAAATAGATGTTAAGTCAGAAAAGGGAATAGGCTCCGAATTCACATTTCATATACCCTACCGGCCTGCTGGAACTAAGTCGAAATCATACCAGAGTACTGAAGAGTCAATGGCAAAAGCTGTTGACTGGCGTAAGAAAAAATGTCTTCTGGTTGATGATAATAAAGATGTACTCATTTACCTGAACAGGATACTTATTGATACCGGAATTTCAATCCTGACTGCAAGATCTGGTTTTGAGGCACTCGAACTCATAAAGACGTTTCCGGACATTGATGTTGTAATTCTCGATATGCAGATGCCTGAAATGAATGGAATTGAGGCTACGAAGGAAATAAAAAAGATCAGAACCGACCTGCCCATAATTGCACAAACAGCATTCGTTTTTGAAAACGATACCGATATAATTCTGGAAGCAGGATGTGATGCCTGTCTGATAAAGCCTATAAGAAGAGATCATCTGATCACTGTTATGTCGAGTTTTGTAAAACCAAACTAGTTGCTCAGTTTTTATTCTTATTTTGCATGGAGTAAAACACCATGACACAAACTCTCTATGCTGATATTATTCTGCCTCTTGCAGTGAGAGGCCGTTTCACCTATGAGGTGCCTGGAGGTATCGCAGACATTTTACAACCCGGAATGAGAGTTATTGTACCTTTTGGAAGCAACCGACTCTATACCGGGATAGTATGTGCAATTTCCAGCAATAAGCCGGAATTTAGGAATGTCAGGATAATAAAGGATCTTATTGATAACTCACCCTCTATCAATGAGTTTCAGTTAAAATTATGGAGCTGGATATCAGAGTATTACATGTGCGGTGAAGGTGAGGTCATGAAGGCTGCACTTCCTTCAGAAATAAGCCTTAACAGTTTTAAACCAAAGCAGGAGACATGCATAAAGCTTGTACGGAATTTCACTGATGATGAACTGAATAAGTTCCTTGACTCACTTAAAAAAGCACCCCGGCAACAGGAACTGCTCATTACATATCTGTCTCTGTCAGGTTACGTTTCAGGAATAACAGAGACAATTGTGAGAAAGTCAGTTCTCCTTTCGGAGGCTCATGCCGCTCCCAATACCCTGGATACTCTTATCTTAAAAGGGATATTGTTATCTTATTCTCAACCAGTGTCAAGGATTGCAGCAAGCGGAATAAACACCAAACCTGTTAAGAAACTGAGTGAGGCACAATTAGTTGCCTATGAATCGATAAAGAAACAGCTGAATGAAAAGGATATAGTGCTCTTGCACGGAGTTACCTCCAGTGGAAAAACAGAGATCTACATCCATCTTATCGAGGAGCAGCTAAGGAAGGGCAGACAGGTATTATATATGCTGCCTGAGATTGCTCTTACAACACAGATTATAGAAAGGCTAAAGTATCATTTTGGGGATCAGACAGGAGTATATCATTCAAAGCTGAGTGATGCGGAGAGAGTGGAAATATGGAGAAAGGTTGCAGGAGATGATCCATCCGGAAATTACAGGCTTATACTCGGGGTAAGATCATCACTTTTTCTTCCATTTAAAAATCTGGGAATTGTTATTATTGATGAAGAGCATGACGGATCATACAAACAACATGATCCGGCACCCAGATATCATGCGCGCGATTCTGCTATAATGCTTGCAGCTCTTCATAATGCGAAAACAATACTGGGCTCTGCTTCTCCTTCAATAGAGAGTTATAATAATGCCGTGACCGGTAAATATGGTTTGGCTGAGCTTAAGGAGCGATACGGTCTGATCAAGCTTCCTGAAATCATACTTGCAAATACGAGGGAAGCTTATAAGAGAAAAATGATGGTATCGCATTTTACTCCTGAACTGCTTCACGCAATGGATGATGCACTCGGGAAAGAGGAGCAGATAATTCTTTTTCAGAACCGCCGTGGTTTTTCACCCTATATTGAATGTTCAGAATGTGGATGGATACCGGTCTGTATACAATGTGCAGTAAACCTTACCTACCATAAATCGATAAACCGTATGGTTTGTCACTATTGCGGATACAACACCGGTATGCCCTCAAAATGCGGAAATTGCAGTTCCACAGGAATGGTTACAAGGGGATTCGGTACTGAAAAAATTGAGGATGAAATAAAACTGGTATTTCCATCAGCCAGGGTCGCGAGAATGGATCAGGATACTACCCGCAGCAGGAACTCATTCAACAGGATCATCAAAGCATTTGAGGAGCGACGGATCGATATCCTTATTGGTACCCAGATGATTTCCAAGGGACTCGACTTTGAGAATCTGACAGTTGTAGGTGTCCTGAATGCAGATAACCTGCTTCATTATCCTGATTTCAGGGCTCATGAACGCAGCTTCCAGATGCTTGAACAGGTAAGCGGACGAGCCGGTAGGAGAAGTAAGCAGGGGAGGGTTGTTATTCAGACATCAGATCCCGATAACAGAATAATAAGACTTGTGCTCAGGCATGATTATGAAGGCATGTTCAGGATGCAGGCTGAGGAAAGGAAATCGTTCAACTACCCTCCGTTCAGCAGAATGGTAAGGATCAATATAAAACATAAGGACCGGGCGCTTCTTAATCACTATTCAGAAATCCTTGGCAAAGATCTGAAACAACTTTTCGGGAAAAGGGTTCTCGGTCCGGAATCGCCGGTAATATCACAGGTACAGCTGTGGTATATCAAGACAATCCTCATTAAGATAGAAAGGGAAAAGCCCCCGGCAAAAGCAAAACAGCTTATAACTGAAGCTATTGAAAGGGTTGAGAAGGAGAAGGGGGCATCAGCTCTGAGGATAGCGGTGGATGTGGATCCGTATTAGACGGGCGACAGGCGATAGGCAACAGGCAACTGGCAAAAGGAAGGAGAATGTCTCTTGAGTTCCCCTCCTGGGAGGGGCAAGGGGTGGGTTTGAATTAAGAAAATTCAGCTATTTTTGAATAATTAATATATTGAGTATGAAAATCGAAGTATCCAATGGAGAAATAATTGATAAGCAGACCATTCTGCAGATAAAGCTTGAGCGGATTAAGGACAAGGCGAAGCTGACAAACCTTCAGAAGGAATATGATGATCTTGTTAAGGTATCAGCCTCAATAATAAGTACTTCAGATCAGCTCTACAAGGCACTTTACAGTGTGAATTGCGAACTTTGGGATATAGAAGATCATATACGTGACCTGGAGAGAAACAAGGATTTTGGAGATGATTTCATTCAGACTGCCCGTGCGGTTTACTTTAAAAATGATAAGAGATCTGAGATCAAGAGAGAGATTAATCTGAAAACTGCCTCCGGATTCATTGAGGAAAAATCCTACGAAAAATACTGAGATGCGTCTTCTTGTAATACGAACATCAGCAATGGGTGATGTCG
This sequence comes from Bacteroidota bacterium, assembly GCA_016718875.1. Lineage (GTDB taxonomy): Bacteria > Bacteroidota > Bacteroidia > Bacteroidales > VadinHA17 > LD21. Next base: position 8,674 of record JADKBL010000028.1, on the reverse strand, counting down.
CTTTCACCACCCCGGTAATTGCCGGGATAAGGAAGCAATATCCTGATGTTGAGCTGGTGATTCTGACAAGAGCCGCATTTAAATCATTTTTTTCAGAAGATACAGGCCTGAAACTTTTTTCCCTGATCTTAAGGGAAGGCACAAAGGATTCACAGGTATCATTCGCTTGTTTACAGACCTTCAGAAACAGGGGAAATTTGATTATGTCATAGATCTGCACGATGTTTTAAGATCACAGTTACTCAGAATCCTTTTTCTTCTGAAAGGAGTTCGTGTATCAGTTATTGACAAGGGACGCAAAGAGAAGAAAGATATAATTAAAGGCAGAAGTAAGAAGCAGCTGAAACATTCAGCTGAAAGGTACAGCGATGCTTTTGCCAGGGCCGGATTTAATCTGAAAACTTCACAAGGTCCCTGGATAGTACCTTCTCAGGAAGCTTTACGGAAAACAGCAGGGCTGATTGATATAGAGAATGTTATAAATATTGGAGTGGCTCCATGTGCTAAACATATTCTGAAAATGTGGCCTGAGGATTATATGGAAAAACTTCTTGGGCTTATCTCTGAAAACCGGAAGGTTAAATTCTGGCTATTTGGAGGAAATGAGGATGTAGTGAGGCTGGAGGCACTAGCTGTCAGGCTTAAGAATTCATATAATATTGCCGGCAAACTAAAGCTTGATGAGGAGCTTGCACTTATGAGCAGGCTCAGCTTTATGATTGCCATGGATTCATCAAATATGCATATGGCTGCGCTTACCGGGACAAAAGTGATCTCAATCTGGGGAGGAACAGATCCTCTGACAGGTTTTGGGGCATGGGAACAGCCTGATGAAAATGCTATCCGAATTCCGGTTGAGGAACTTACCTGCAGGCCGTGTACTGTATTTGGAAAAGGCAAATGTAAACGCGGTGACTTTGCCTGTATGATGTGGCTTACGCCGGAAAAGGTTTATGAAAAGTTAGTCAATTTGAAAATTCTAATAATATGAACAATCGATTAAAGGCATATGGCATTGTCAGAACAGTACTAATATCAATTATACTAATCAGCATTTCAGGTTGTAATAAACATGTTAAAGAACATGTTTTTGATCCTGTTGAGCTTGTAAATCCGCTGATGGGAACTGATTCAGAATTCAAATTATCCAACGGTAATACATATCCGGCTATTGCATTACCGTGGGGAATGAATTTCTGGACACCACAGACACGAAAAATGGGAGATGGCTGGGGATACACCTATGATGATAATAAGATCATGGGTATAAAGCAGACCCACCAGCCAAGTCCTTGGATTAACGACTATGCAGCCTTCTCCTTCATGCCTTTAACAGGGACCATCAAAATTGATGAGACTGCCAGGGCATCGTGGTTTTCTCATAAGGCAGAAGTTGTGAAGCCATACTATTACAGTGTTTACCTGGCTGATTATGATGTAACTGCTGAGGTTGTACCTACTGAAAGAGCTGCCATGTTCCGTTTTACATTCCCCGAAAGTGATTCTTCATTCGTACTGCTTGACGGATTCTTCAGAGGTTCGATGGTAAAGATAATCCCGGCTGAGAGAAAGGTTATTGGTTATTGCCGAAACAACAGTGGGGGCGTACCTGCTAATTTTCATAACTATTTTGTTGCTGAGTTTGACAGGGATTTTACCTCTGCACATACCTGGAACGGTGATACAATTAATTATAATATTCTGGAAGCTGAAAGTGATCATGCAGGAGCCATCCTGGGATTCAAAACAAAAAGAGGTGAAACAATAAACGTGAAAGTAGCCTCCTCTTTTATAAGCCAGGAACAGGCTATGCTGAATATGAAGAGGGAAATTGCCGCAAAGGATTTTGAGACCCTGAAAAGTGAAGGCAAAGAGGCTTGGAACATTCAGATGAGAAAGATTAAAGTTGAAGGTGGCAGTACTGATCAGCAGAAGACTTTTTATTCCTGTCTCTACAGGATATTACTGTTTCCAAGACAGTTCCATGAGATTAATGACAAGAATGAGACAGTTCATTACAGTCCCTATAACGGAGAGGTTCTTTCAGGATATATGTACACTGACAATGGTTTCTGGGATACATTCAGATCGCTGTTCCCCTTCTTTACTCTTATGTACCCCGAAGTCAACAGCATGATAATGGAAGGACTTGTGAATACCTATAAGGAGAGCGGATGGCTTCCCGAGTGGGCGAGCCCCGGGCATCGCAACTGCATGATAGGCTCCAATTCAGCTTCACTTATTACCGATTCATACATGAAAGGGATACGCGGATATGATATCGAAACACTTTACCAGGCTATAATTAAAAATACAAAAGGTCCGGGACCGGAACAATCGGTTGGGAGACTCGGGGCAGAGTATTACAATGATCTTGGATACGTGCCCTATAATGTTGGGATTAATGAAAATGCAGCCCGTACACTCGAGTATGCATATGCCGATTTTTGCATTTGGCAGCTTGCAAAAGCCCTGGGTAAACCTCAGGATGAGATTGACCTCTATGCAAAAAGGGCTATGAACTATAAGAATGTTTATGATGACAGCACTAAGCTTATGCGGGGACGGAATGCTGATGGAGCTTTCCAGTCTCCGTTCAGTCCATACAAATGGGGGGATGCTTTTACTGAGGGAAACAGCTGGCATTATACATGGAGTGTTTTCCAGGATGTTAACGGGCTTATTAGCCTGATGGGAGGTGAAAGGAGTTTCATAAATATGCTCGACTCTGTTTTCAGGGTACCACCTGTTTTTGATTATTCATATTACGGACAGGTTATACACGAGATCAGGGAGATGCAGATCATGAACATGGGTAATTACGCCCATGGAAATCAGCCTGTTCAGCATATGATATATCTTTACAATTATGCAGGCGAGCCATGGAAGACTCAGTTCCGGGCCCGTCAGGTTATGGATAAACTGTATAACTATGCTCCTGATGGTTATTGCGGCGATGAGGATAACGGACAGACATCGGCATGGTATGTATTTTCAGCGCTGGCGTTTTACCCTGTTACCCCGGTACCGATCAGTATGTGTTCGGATCGCCATTGTTCAATAAGGTGACTCTCGACTTCGGTAAATGGAAAAAGCTTGTAATAGAGGCTCCTGAGAACAATATGGATAATATTTATGTTAAAAGTATTAAGCTGAATGGCAGGAAGATAGATAAGAATTACATAACACACAGCGATCTTCAGAATGGTGGTGAGCTGATCTTCAGAATGGTATCTCAGCCTGATTCAATAAGAGGTACAAAACCAGAGGCTTATCCGTATTCGATGAGCTTAAAATGAAAGTCCTGTTTTTTAACAGAGGACACAGAGGACACTGAGATTTGCATAAAGTGATCTTACTCTGTGTCCTTAGCGTAAGCCTTTGTGCTCTCTGTGTTTAAATCAAAAAATTATTTTATAACCTAAGTTTAATTCCGGCTCTGACCAGTAAAGCTGTAAGGCCTACCATTGCCAGAGCCCAGACTATTGATCCTGCAATGACAACGAGAGATATTGAAGAATGCTTGTAAAATAGTATTGGTAAACCGCTTATCCATATCAGGTGATAAAGAAGTGAAGGTGCAATATAAGTTGTAAGGGAGTTTTCGCCTGCCGGTTTAAGGAAGAATGCCCAGTTTATCTGCTTACGGACGTCCATTATCCAGTAAAGCAGAGCAAAAATCAAAAGGCTGATACCATTGCAGATAAGTCCCCAGCTTGGGGTAGCCTGAATCTTAGAGATGATAAACCATTTTCTGAGGATGAATCCCGCAATGAGGCTGATCAGACCAAATGTAACAATTGTTACAATTAGTTTTTTATAGTCTGAGCCGGACAGTTTCTTCAGTATAAGTGTTGTGAATAAGCCGGAAAGTACAATGAAAGGAACATTTCCATCAATTATGGTTCCGAAAAGGAATTTGAACGGATTAAGGAAATCAAGCAGGCTGAGTTGTGAAAGTATATTCAGGATAAGGAAGAAGATTACAGAGAGTCCGGTATAAATCAGGTTATCTCTGAAAGCAAGATAAATGAAAGCAGCCACAATATAACCCCAGCCGATCAGTCCGAGAATACCCCACCAGCCGGTAATCAACGACCCTTCATTTACTTCCTGTCCCGAATTGAATCTGAAAACAAGGAATGCAATTAATGCCATACCAAGAAGCTTAAGGCCAGTAACAGTAAAAAAGTGTGCCGAATCTTCAGGATATTTGTTCCAGATGAGAAATACGCCTGTGTACATAAGGAGTGCCCATACGTTTTTACTCATTCCGGTAAGCTCCGCATTCACTCTGCCGGAATTGAGCATCAGAACTCCAATTATAAGGAGGCTTATTGTTCTGATGGAAATATGTTTCGCAATTACAATATTTGCGTCACCTTTGGCAATCCTGCCTCCTATTGCGAAAGGGATAGCCATCCCGACCATGAAAAGAAAGCCGGGGAATACCCAGTCAGCCAGTCCCATTCCGTCAAAATCGGCTTCCATATGCCCGAGCCATGATGGTACTCCCGGCATATACAAATCGTTTACAAAAAGCATGAGGACAAGAGTAAGTCCTCTCATTACGTCAATTGAAAGTATACGGTTTGATGATGCCATATTAAGTTATATTTTACTTATTTTAAATGCGATATCCTGGCAATGGCGATCCATTACAGGCACAGTTAAGATTAGTTTGCCTTTTTCGATTGTAGCTTTGGTGCTTTCTAAACTTCTTCCACTCCATGTATCATACCAGGTGACAGTATAGCTGCCTTTTTCAGACTTATAAATTGTCAGTTTTGTATTATCAATTTTATTGTTTTTTACTGCTCTTGCCCATCCGAATCCTTTTTCACCGCTGTCAATTACATAAATATCCGTGTTGGCCGCTTCAGACTGAACCGGTTTATAAGGCAGATTGGCGAAATCGATATCAGCAACAAATTCTGACAGGTATTTAAGCTGTTCCCAGTCCTGACTGGTCATGTCTGATGCTGTCCACCATACAGGAGTAACAGCAAGGCCGTTAACAAGTGCTGCCCATATCTGGTTATGATATGATATACGGTATTCTTTTGAGCTGGGTTTGTAGTACGTCAGGTCGGCACCGGCCTCACCAAAAATTGCAGGCTTTTCAAAATTATCCCAGAAGCGTTTGCTTGCCCATCCAAAATTGTACATATCACTGCGGAGGCTGTCGTCAGGAAATTTCGGGATCCATCCCTGTGCAGGATAGAGGTGGATGTTTGGAATATCATTCAGTCTGTAGAGAGTATCGCGGTATTGTTTGAAACCGCCGCTGAAAGAGGCAGTCATCGGATGTCTGTAAGGATCGTTTTCGGTAAAATATTTCTGACACTTGTCAACCCATGCAAAAGCCTCTGCATGATGACCTTTTGCCCAGCCATCTGTACCGTCCATTTCGTTTATCAGCTCCCAGATACCCCAGCTTCTGCTGTGGGCAAACCGTGCTATCATGTACCTGTATTTCATTTTCTGATATTCCCAGGAAAGGGAGTCCCCATAGACATTTTCAGCCTTTGTGATCTGATTGTATGGATTTATTTTCCATTGCGCTGCCCATACTGTTTCAGAAAACAGGTCGTGCGGCCAGATCGCATACATAAGTTTTATGTCATTCTTTTCCAGGATAGTAAGGAGTGAATCGATCTGACCCAGTTTCTCCTGGTTGTATTCTCCCAGGTTCTCTTCAATTATGCCTTCATCGTTTACAAAACCACCGTAATTGATGTCCCAGATTGCGAAGAAGTTAGCTTTGTTTTCAATGAATGTTCTGAAGACTTTTTCGTTATTTCCCCATGGAGAGTAGGCACCTACACCATAGTATGTTGTTCCATCGTCATGGGAGAAATAATGAGGGTTCTTTTCGGAGGGTTTGATCCATCCGTGATGTTCAGACCCGGTGGCCGTAAAACCTGCACTTTCAGATTCTCCTGATTCAGATCCGTCTTTTACAAATACCTGGTATTTATAATCTCCTGTTTCCCTGGGTGAGAAACGGATCTTCCATTTATTTACTCCCTTGTAACCGTCGTAGAAGCCATTGATCCTGAGTGTTTGTCCTAAAGGGGATGAAAACAAAGCATAGAGATCAATATCAGCCGGATCAAACGGATTATCGAATCTGACATTCTTCAGATCGAGGATCAGTTCAAATTTTTCATACTTTTTAACCTGGGCTGAATTAACACCGGATATGATTACTGAGGGATTGTTTCCCTGCTGGTATTTCCCTTTATTTTCAGAGCATCCTGAAATGATCAGCAGGACAAAAAAGGCTGAAATAAGGTTAAGTTTCACATATCTTTTGAATACTACTATTGAGGTTCTCATTACTTTCGGATTAGGGTGAGGTTAAAATTAGGTATTTTTTAAACAGGGAGTATCCCGTAAATGATGATTATGGCAATTTAACCGCAAAGTGCGCTAAGATGTCGCAAAGGACGCAAAGCTGAAAAGTTTAATTTCAACTCTTAACGAAATTAACATATGACCTTTACGTCCCCTGTGATAACTTATTAAGGTTTTACCTGAGGATGATTTTTCTGGTTGCAAAATATTTCCCGGCAGAGAGGTTGATTATATACATTCCTGATGAGTAGTCAGTTAAATCGATTTCCATGACAAAATAATCTGAAATCTTATCTGATTTAATGTTCCGGATTTTCAGACCGTTTATAGTCATGATATCAATTTCAAGTTCGCCATAAATATTATTGTTTATTTCAATTGTAATCAATCCCGTGGTGGGATTAGGGAATATTTTTACATTTTCAAATGGATCATTATCTTCTATTCCGGTAATATTTGTTGGTATCCTGACAGTGTCACTTAATGAGAAACATTGTATATCATCTGCGATTCCAACTCTGTAAATTCCAAGGTTCTGATTAGCGACATACATTTTTTTATCAGCATCAGGTATGGCACTGCCGTTATAATACCACTTATAGTAATTGGCTTTTGAAGTAGTGGATAGGTGCCAAACAGTAGACCCATGTGCGAAGATATCAGGCTTTGGAAGGGTTTTCATTGATTTAACAACCAGAGAGTCGCGGGCACTTGTACATATGTCAAGATTTGCCTCCAGGTAATAATTTCCACCCTCCTGGATATCTATGTATTTTGAAACGCTGTATGGAGTTCCATTTTTAAACCACTTATAGTTATATCCGGCAGCAGTATCCTTAACAGACAGTCTGAGAGGGTTTTCCCCCAGACAAATATCGGGATGATAGATACCCGGATCTATTGATGGCATGGCAGGCATTTCAACAACCTCTATTTTTACAGGCTCAGCAATTTTTTTACAACCGGATGATGATAATACCTCAACAGTGTATTCGCCTGTTTCCCTGGCAATGAACAGGTTAGTAGTTTGACCCTCGACAACAGCCGTTTTATTTTTCCAGGAGTAGGAGTAACTGTTATCCGGAGGAACGCTTAATGTAATACTTTCTCCCCTGCAGAATTTTGTGTCATTACCCATCTGGCTGATTGATCCGATAACCGGAAGTGGATTTACCGTTACGGGAACTGAATTGGCTGATGAGGCAGAGCAACCAATACTGTTAGATACATTCAGAGTATATGTGCCACTACTTTTTGCACTATGAAAAATGGAGTCTGTCCCAATAGCACCGCCGTTTAATTTCCATTGATATGAGTAACCGGGAGTATTTGTCACCCCCAGGATAACTGAATCACCCTGACAGAGTTGTGTTGTTCCTTCAGTTAAAATTAGCGGGGCGGCAGGAGAATTAAAAACGATGACTTTTACATCCTCTGTTTTGTTTTTACAACCTTTGGAATTTATAACATTTAAGGAGTAGATACCTGAATCCTGTGCTGAATAGATATTATTTGTTGCGCCAGTGATATTTGAACCGTCTTTCTGCCACTGATATTTATATTCAGGATTATTGGATACACTCAGGTCAACACTGTTGCCCCGGCAGAATGATGTTGACCCGCTTACCTTGAAGGTAGTGGTAAGTTGTGAATTTGCATCAGCGATGTCAATATTGTTTACAGTATTTACTGAACAACCTGATGAGTTTGAAATGACAAGCGAATAAGTGCCAGCGATTTTAGCGGATAATGAATTAAGGTTGATCCTATAAACTGCCCATTCCTTTTCCATTGATAAGAATAGCCTTCTGTACCAGTGACACTGAGAATTGTGGAATCTCCCAGACATAATTCTAATGGACCATTTGTGGAGATAGGCTGAGGTGTGGGTGCGGCAAATACATTTAAGTTCACTTTTTCGGTCCTGCTGATACACCCGGATGAATTGATAACATTTAATGAGTAAGCCCCTGCATTTTTTGCAGAATATGTATTAATTGTTGAATCTGGAATATCTGATCCGTCTTTTTGCCATTGATATTTATAATCAGAATTATTGATAACGCTCAGTTTAACACTGCCTCCCTGGCAGAATGATGTTGGACCACTTATATTTACTGCCGGAACACTTGGTTTTGGATTAACACTGACATTTAAAGTATTAACTGAATTTACTGTACACCCTGCTGCATTTGAAACAACTAGTGAAAACAGGCCGGATGATTTGGCTGCATATGAATTCAGGTTTGAACCTGTAGAATTATTATTATGTTGCCAATGGTATGTATAGCCTGGAATGCTTGTTACGCTCAGA
>JADKBL010000027.1 GCA_016718875.1 Bacteroidota bacterium | reverse complement strand
AGAACAAAAATGTTTGTTCTATGTTCATGATTCTTTTCATCATCAGAGTACTCCAAAATATCACCATATAATATGGCATTGGCATGGCTTTATACAGTTAGATCATTTTCCAATAGTATTTCAATTCTGGTTTTTCGTGGAATTAAATTGATCTGATAAGGGGTATTTGTAATGCATGGAAATTTCAACGATCTTTTTGCAATCGACAATTTCCGGTATTGTCTTTTTTTTTGGAGTGTGTGTGCTGGTATTCTGATCGGAAATATTATCTATAAACCATTTTGAAGAGACGGCGATTGCCGGGACACCATATTGCAAAAAGATACTATGGTCACCCTGAGGCCACTGAATACCTTCTGTTATACCGCTATATTGATTGATAACCTTTCTGGCATGCTGAAGCATTTCATCCGGTAAATCAAAAAAGGAGAATGCAGATTTTCCTTCTTTATATCCGGCTCCGTCAATATTTATGTTCAGTAATATTTCGCTGAAATTGTTTTTGTTTGCAGATATGTAAATCATTTGTCCGGGAACAGCATAATAATCTTCACCGTTAAATGCAACAATTTCAATGAGTTTATCCCCTTTGTAATCTTTGAGAAGATCTGATAAAAGTAACAGAACAATGACGCCTGTTGCCTTCACTGCCAACACATCGCTCTGAAATATCTGAACAGAGTGTCTTAAGGTAATCTTTGGGACTTTTTTAAAAGAAGATCATCCATTGGACTGAAGTCTTTTTGTGTCCGGAATTTTAAAGACGAATTAGTATGTTCATAATCTTCCAAATAAATAGTTATCCGTAAATGCTTTATTCACAAATATTTAAGGTTTGCTTATGGTTTCTTAACTATTTCTACCCGTCTGTTTTTTTGGTTCTGCCTTCTTCTGTTGTTGTTATCAGCAACAGGTTTTTTCCTGACCTCAGCCATCGACCATTTACAATCTTGTTTTATCAATCTCCTGGCAATAATTGCATCCTTAATAGAATTTGCACGGTCGGTTGAAAGTTTTTTATTGCTTGCAGCATCGCCTACATTATTGGTATGGCCTTCAACACTAACTTTTAATGCCGTATTATTTTTCATTAACTCGTAAATCTGGTCTATAATAGGAAGTGATTCTTGTTGTATTGCTGATTTGCCTGTTTCAAAAAGAATATTTAGGGAGATATATCCGTCTTTATTCAGGGCATCAAGCATTTCATTTGCGGTTATTTCCTGGACCATTTGTGCAACTTCCAGTATGAAAAGGTTATGTATTATATTTCCATTAGTCATTTCAATACAGATAATATATTCCTTAGAATTCTTTGTTAATGAATAGGATAAGTTTTGTTGGTCAACAAATATTTTTTTCCCACCCAATTTAGTGATCGCATTTTCATAATTTCTAATTATCTGCAATTGACTGGGAACTTTAAGTGATACATCGTCAGGAAATGAATAAGAAATTATTGTTAATTCACTACCTTCTTTGGAAGCAATTTCTCCCGTGGCATCATAATAATCGAGTTTGTCAAATTTCTGGCTACAATCAGATATATAGAAATTCGGCATTCTGCTGCTTAAAAGAGGATGTTCTTTACAACCTTCAGCATCCTGGGCAACAATTGTTGTAATGCTCATCAGCATTACTGTTAAAGAAATAACAATCTTTTTCATTTTTAGAATTTTAGGGAATGGTTTATGTAGTTGTCTGTTAAATTCAAATGGGATAGTAATGCAAGTTATTAATATTTTGCAAGGTCAGGAAAGAATTGATGACGGCATTTTTCAGCTCCGCTGCAGATTTTTCTGTACGCAGGCCAATTCTCAGATCTGTCTTCTCCGCTTTAAATGCCAGATTACAGTAAATATCCTTCTATCATTTCCTCATTTATCCTCAGTTACCTGCCGGATCACACGAGCCAGTTCAAACCAAGGATCTTTTTGATTCCTCTGATCAGTGTAACCCATCTTTTGCATCGCGATGGTCATCTGAGCATAATCGCTGATATCTTTAATTTCGTGTAGCAGCGTTCAGGGCCGCCATCAAAATCTGAGCCCAGAGCTATGTAGTCCTCGCCAACTAACTTTACTCCATAGTCAATCACTTTTGCCAGCTGGTCAATATGCATCCAATACTCATCAGGAAGGGTTCCTCTGAAGTTTAACGGAACCTCCAGAGCTAGTTCCTATTAACGTCTTCTATTGTCTGTTAGCAGCCGATTGCGGTACCAGGAGGCTGGTGTGGTCACTTGGTACTGATGTTATTGCAGGAGTGGGTTTTCCATGCAGATAGTATTTGGATTGTTAAAGAGGCTTCCCGAACTGGAATGCCAATCACACCACCTTTTGATGCAACAGCTTGTTGCTTCATCGGTAATACAAACGGGGGGGATGATGAGCAATGTTTGAAAAACCTCCGGTGACTGTAACACCAGATGTTTACTCGCTTGCAGTGTATGATGGCTTCATTGGATGCATGGGCTATGTTTATGACCATACCAAGACTATTCATTTCGGAAATGATCTTTTTTCCGAGATCGTTGATGCCACCACAATAGCTGATATCGCTGCAGGCATCAATAAAACCAGTGGTGGTATTTATGTGCCGGGAGTTGCAACGATCTGACTCCTAAGCGGTAAAGAGCACGAAGCAGGTTTATGTCGCCGTTGAGGGTCAAACCCTCCTTCCAGATCCAGAAAAGCCGCCATTTTACCTTTCTTATTGATGCGTTCTATGTCAGAAGCGGTAAGTGCCAGCTCTATCATTTGATTATTCATCCTGATCTGTCCAGTGCGAAGGTTTACCACCCGGAATGTGTTTTTTGTCTCAAATCTTCCGGGATAAATAGGTGTTCAGTTGCATACTGTGAAGAACATCAGATCAACTCCACCTTCTTTTCCCTTGGCAGATCGAAGGTTCCATCGGGATAACGCTGGCCTGTATCTGTTTTTCATCAAAGCTCGCGGGTTTACGTGGTATAGGTCCGTCACCTCAAGCAAATGAGTCGCGGTGCAGACCGGCAACAGCTATTCTGAGGAGTCAGAGGAAGATTACATATCCAGCAGCTGATCGGGAAAACAAGGATTGTATTAGGAAGGATATTTTCTGGCTATATCGGAAGAGTCAGGCTCTTAATAAGGTCTCTGCGTTTCATTATATTATATCTATTTATCAAAACCACGTATGTATGGGACATTAGGAGTACGTTCCCCTTTTTCAAACATTGGTTCATGTGTCGAGCGGTATGTTATGTTCATATATGGTGTCTCAATACGGCGGCCCACAGGAGAGTAAATGCCGTTCTCCCAGTTTGATTCCGTAGTGGTTCGCCATCCCGGCTGGACAAAGCAGTCGCTTCCGCATGTAGGGTTCCTTCTTTGCACCATCATCTCGGTAATCCAGTGTGGTTGGGCGTTTGAGGCGTGATACTGTGAATAGGGGCCGGGCCAGCCAAGCATAGAATGATTGTCGGCTCTTTCTGTCCTTCAATTTCGCCGGCATAGGTCCAGCCTACACCACGGCCCGAAATTACAGCAGCTTTTGTCCTGTCACGATATTCCACAATACAGATGTTTGTCCGGTCGTTCTCCTGAAATGATTCCGGCTTCAGATCAAAACTTTTCTTTACAGCATCAAGCAGTTTGCCAGCCCATGGATTGCGTTCCACCCACTTCCATGTTTCAGGTCCGCGGATCGACTGTACTGACTTTACACCTGTCTCACCACCCTTACGGCGATCAACAAAAGCCTGGAGCACATCAATACAATGGAAAATGCCTCCCTCATCTGAAGCACCGCCTACTACGATTGAGTTCTTAATAGGGGGTATCAATAGCAATCTCTATCTCGGGTTTGCGGAAGTAGTACGGTATGAGGAACCACCTGTTAATGGAAAGTAAGCTCACGTGATTTGTCAAACATCCACTTTGCGTCATCCCAGTTGTAGGAGAGGTGCTTATCGTTAAATACCGGCACCGAGCGTTTGCTCTGCTCGAAAACGCGGATAACCTGCTGGTAGATCCACCACCGCGGAAGGAGCCAGTGCCCCTTGAGATCGGTTGGATAATTTCCGTGTTCGCCTACAATGACAACACCATCCACATCAAGCTCCTTACCCCCAAGTGTGAGGGCTTCACCTGCTGTCTTAAATATCGGAATGTCCTTCGATTTGCAGATTTTCTGTCCCAGTTCGCTTTCCTGAAGCTGATGGATGTAAACCGATACAACATCCCCCCGCGAAGGAGTGTGAGCGCCCTGCCACCAATAACCGTCCAATAGCTTGGTTATGATCCAGTCGGCATGTGATCCGGGAGCTGCCCAATAGGTTACGAGACAGGCTATACGGGGTCGTTTTTGCTCAGTCTGAGGAGCAGCACCGGCTGCAATGCCTGTCAAGAGCTGCCAAACCGGCTATACCGGTTATTCCTATCATTTCACGACGGGTAAGAAGTGTTTTTGACTCCGTATTTTCAGCAATTGGTAATGAATCTGCAACCCTGGTTGCAATTTCGGCTTGTTTCTTTGACATAAGTTATAAAGTTTCAGTGACCGGGATTGAATATCACTCCCTGTCGTTGATAACAAATCTACATAAATAATCCGCAATAGTATCCTGAAAGCAGGCTCAGATTTATCCTGAAATGCTAATCCTTAATGCAACGTATCGAATACGAAGTTTTTTGTCCGAAATACGGGGTTCCTGATTCAAGTGGAACTTTATCGTAAATTATGAACCATGGGTTCTCGTTTATAATTCAGTATTGTTTTTTCTTGTTCATAATCTCTTATTTAATAGAGAATTATATATATTAACTTCATTCTGCCTGTTCTAATTGAAAATGATCAATTGATTAACAGTTTTCAAGATTTTTAAAATTTGGAAATCCAGGATACAGACTATAATTTCACTATTTAAAATTTATATATTGCTCAAATAGTGATTGCATTAAGAGAAACAATGTTGCTTAGCCCTGCCCCAATATTGAAATTTGAAACAGTTTGCTTATCACCACCATTTTTTGTTATGTTATAAGCATATCCAAGACTTAAAATATTAAGAGATGTTTCCAGTGATATTTTGTCTGAAATATCATATGCCAATCCTGTTCAGATAGGAAGGTTTAATCTCGATGTTTGAATCCGTATCAGGTGTGAATTCCGGAGGAGTAGTAGGATTTGTCACTGCTGCTGAATGTTTAATGGTTGCAGCGGCGCTGCCCTGGTTTGTCATTGGTTACAAAGCAGTTATGGGAGCAGGAGCAAAAGCAAAACTTGTGAAGACTTGTCTCGCAAAGCAGGAAGTCTATTAATTTTATTGTCAGTGTTATAAGCCGTAATTTTGTAAATTATATCTTCAGTATAAATATAAAACCTATTATGAAATCGATAGAATTTAAAAGGCAGTGGGCTCCAATACCAAGAAACAGATTTTCTTTTTTCTTTTAACCAAAAATATTAATGGCAAAACGCCAAATGTGCGAACTACAAACATCCAAGGAGTCCAGGTATGATAAAGTGCAAATAATGCACTATGTGTTATTTCTGTCCAACCTTTAAGTTTAATTGGCATTCTTGGAAGAAGGTATCCTCTGAAATAAAATTCTTCAATAGTTGGAAGGACAAAAACCAAAAAAGGTAGAAAGAGGAGATAGGTAAATAAAAGTTTTGATTTAGTTAGTGAAGAATCCAATCCCATGGTTAAAATCGAATCTGAAGGCATCCATTTAAAAAATGTCATTAGAAATGTCGAGGTGAAACCAAGTAGTTTAAACAAATACCAGCAATTATAACAATCAATGGGATGAGTAAAAAAATATTGCCATACTGGGATAGTTTTAAAATATTTGATTACACCATTAAAGAGATTCTGCCCAGTCACTTTTTTCTGGTAGATTAAGAACCCTAATTCAAAAGGAATTAAAATAATTATACCAGAAATAATAAGTGCCATTATTGTTGGGAAACCATTTGCATTTACAATTGGGCTAAGGATAAAAAAACATATTCCACCAAGTATTCCGGGTAATAGGTGCAAGAAAGTGGACTTCAACAAGGTATGTTTGATAATGTTATTTTCCATTTTTGAAAATTGAAATTTTTAACATATTAGCTTAATAAGAAATTTATCACACGAAATTTATACGTTTTTAATATCTAAACTATAGTCAGATCCAGTAATTATATGGCTTATGACGGCTCTGCGGTATAATTTAGTAAGAGTTACCCAAAGGAATTCCGGTAGTCCACTTTTCTCGTATTTGGTAGAAGATTACTTTGAGCTGGCAGAGGAGGGTATGGCTTAATTTTTTTTGCCAATCACATTACAAGTTATTAGTCCGATTTATCACTGCCATGTCTACCAGCAACCAAAAGATTTAGTTGAATATCAGTAGTTTTGGTGATCATGGAAACTGTCCGGCTGGGGGGGTGCAAAAATTGTGACAGCCTCCCCGGCTTCAGGCGGGGAGCTTATTAATTATACCATTAGTGTTAGCACAAGTAGTGGTTTAAAATTGTCACTAAGCATTATACTGCCGCGTTATCCAAAATCTGTGCTTAATTGGAATGTGTTTGTAACACATGCCAAATTAGTCCTGGATAAAAGCGGTCATGTTGATGTATTTTGATACTGGCAAATGGAGTCGCATAGCCTCGAAAGAAAATTTTTTGTAAATGGCTTTAGTGTTACAATCTATCTATAAAAGAAAGAATTTGGCATGTACAAAGAATTGGCTTTTGTGTTAGCAGTTTGGATATATTATTTTTCAGATGACTTTAGGTTTAAAGTCCATCCTTTATTGAAGAACTCATATATAAGAATAAAGAATCCCATCGTAATTGGAAATATCTGCCATATTCACTATTCCAGTTTGAAATAGCACAAAGTCAAAGTGTAAAAAATCTGTCACGGAGCCATATATTATTCTGTCATAGACATTTCCTAGTCCACCCCCAATAACGAGACATATTCCGACGATTAATAGTTTGGAGAGACTGTTACTTGTCAATAAATAATAGAGTGCATATCCAAGTACAATCAAAGGAAGAATTATCATAAGGATTTTATAAATAATTCTTGGTAATTGATCTCCAAGACCTAGAAATGCTCCAGTATTTTCAACCTTTGTAATTGTTACAAAACTACCAATTATCATTGTGCTGTGGTTATATTCAATTGTTTGTCGGACAATACATTTGGATATTTGATCGCATCCAACATTGGTTGCCAAAAGAATTAAAATCAATAAGTTTCTTGCGATTTTTCTTACTCTCATATTTACTTAAGTTTAATCACAATCCTCAATCATCGTCTTGTTGTTAAATTGTTTTTAAAGCTAGTCGTTTTTTCTTTTGATCACGATTATTTCTGATACAAAAAACGGTTATGATATATTCAAATCCCGGCAGAAGAGGAGAAATTGTTACGCTAGCAGGGTTTTGGTAAGAGATTTTAAGTGTTGCTGTCCAGCTTTCAATACGGAACAAATTTGTCAGGCTACAAACATTTGGCTTAAAGTGTTAGCGGATCGTTGTTTTATTATCATTTTCTCTGTATTCCAGAATATCACCCGGCTGACATTCGAGTGCATTACAAATAGATTCCAGGGTGGTAAACCTGATTGCTTTTGCTTTTCCGGTTTTTAAAATTGAAAGATTCGACAGGGTTAAATCAACTTTTCCCGACAGCTCATTAAGCGACATCTTTCGTCGCGCCATCATTACATCTAAGTTTACTATAATTGGCATGGCTTATACAGTTAAATCGTTTTCATTCTGGATTTCAACACCTCTGGAAAAAATAGTAGCTATTACATAAATTACTGCTGCCATTATTAAAAATGCACTGCCGTCTTCCCAGAAATGATTCAGCTTGTTGCTTTCTAATCCGTAATACTCCATTCTTTGTGATGTTTCACGGGCTATTAAACTTAAGATCCCTATTTCCAGAGTGATGTAACTGATTTTTTTAATCTGGTCGGCTACGTAGCTGCTGAATGGTTTTAACATATCAATTTTGTGTAAAAGCATGACAACAACATAGAACAGATATGCCTTTAAAATCGAGATTGTCAGGATAAAACCGTACATGCCGAAATAAATCAATTTGCTTGTATTATACATTTGACTTAAATCCAGCTTTTGATAAAGGTTCCGGACAAATTCAGGTTTGAAGAGACTGAAAACAAAATTGACTATCATGGCTCCGGTTTCAATGCACAAGCCAACAAATATGACCCAGCTAACTATTTGCAGGCCTATAAATACGAGGTTGTTTCTTTTTGTCATAATACTTAAGTTTAAAATTATGGCTCAAAGATAATAAATATTTATTGATATTCAATATAAATATCATAAATATCAAAAAATATTTAGAAGAATAGATATTCAAATCTTTTTATTCTCTTATGAGATGGTTGTCACTGTAAATATAGACCAACGGTCAAATTATTTGTATGTTTATCTGGTGGATATAACTGAATTTCGAATCGGTATTGAGAATGACCGCTAAAGGCCCGGTGGTATAGGTGCCGGCCTGCCCCGATGTGAGGGAAAAAAAAAGGAAGGGGCGAAAAAAAGGGGGAAGGCGGGGGGGAGGGGGCGGCGGCGGAAAAAAAAAAAAAAAAAGGCCGGGGAAAAAAAAAAAAAAAAACCGGGAATGGAAGGGGGGAAAGGGGAAACGCCCTGAAAAAAAAAAAAAGGAAACAAAAAAAAAAAAATCTAAAAAACTTTCCCCCGCGTGTTTTTATTTAGAATCTAACAAGTCATTCAAATTAATTATTTTACTGCCATTTTTTTCGTAATAATTCAGCATTTCGTCAATTTTCCTTTTATCATAACTCGTAATACAATCTGATAAGACTGTAACTTTGTAGTTTTTCTTGCACATATTAAATACGGTTGATTTCACGCAGGCAATGGCGTCTGCTCCTGTAATGTAAAATTCGCTTATTTCATTTTTCCTGATAAAGTCAGCAAAATCTTCGCTGGTCAATGCGTTGCCTTTGGATTTTTCAAAAATGTTTTTGGAAACCAATTTCATGTCCGAAACTAATTCAGACCCACGAGTATTAGGTTTGAAAGTCCTTGTGCCGTCAGATAAGTTATAATGCTTTATGTAAACGACATGAATTTCATTTTCCACTGCCCAGTCTATTGACCGATTAACATTGTCAATGATTTCTTTGTAGTTTTTGGTAATGTCATTTTGAATGTCAATTACCACTAAAGACTTTTTCAGCATGGGATTTCCTTCTCTTATTTTTATGTTTTAATTCAATTTTCTATTTCATTGTCCATCGCACTGTCGCTTGTTCGCTTGCGGCTACCATATGTTAGCTGCATGCTTTTCAATTAATATTAGCATTACCAGGGTATTCTCTCACCTTTGTGTACTAACTGACCATGGGGAAACTGGTCCCTAGCAATTGTCACAAGACTAACCACTGTACTTGCTCCTTCTTCAACTTCCATTGGGGCGGCATCTGTGCCTAAGTCAGTCTTTACCCAACCTGGATGGTGGCAACTGCAATCCCTAACTGAGGTGAATCTGGTGAGCATTAGACCAGCCTTTGAAGTCGCATATCCTACAGTCATGAATCCGGAGATATATTGCCACATTTTCTCAGCTGCATCAATAGAGCCTAATTGCGATGATTGATTAATCACCCTTGCGTCGTCACTTAATGAGAGTAAAGGCACTAATGCTTCTGTGATTGCATAGGGGGCGACAAGGTTGATTTCGAGTGTACGACGCACCTTTTCAGAGTTAGTTGGTTGTCCGTCCCATTCAATAGCGATTCCTGCGTTATTTACTAAAAGTCGAGTTTACCGAAATTCTTTCGGTATTTTGCAAGATTGGCAATATCAGATGCATTGGTAACTTCAAGTAACACAGTATGAGCATCGCAACCTGCTGCAACAAGCTCTTCAACCGCCTTTGCCCCTGCATTTTGGTCACGGGCTGTAAGCACAACTGTATATCCGAGTAAACCTAATTGATGTGCTATTTCTTTGCCAATTCCTTTGTTTGCCCTGTTATCAGGGCTACTTTTCCATTTTTATTTTCCATAAAATTTATCCATTAATTTATAAATATTTATCAAGTTTTTGTTTTAGCCTATGTTGCAGCTGTTTTGCATTCGTTGTTTTTTTTACTTTTAAATTTAGATCGTATTGCTGGATATATAAATTTTTGATTGAATTTAATTGAAGTGAATACCTAATACTAACAGTCGGTTCATTATAATTATAAGAATCAATATTATTAATAATTGTGGTTGAAATTTGTTTAATAAATCGAAATTTTTATTCGCATTTTCTTTTGAATAATTTGCCTTCAACAAAAATCCATAACACCACATTAATGCAAATGGACTGCAAAGAGGATAAATTAAACTTAAAAATACAGGCACAGGTAAATTCAGTAGTGATGTGATGACAATACCAATAAAAAGCGGATATATTACTAACGAATCAATAAATTCTTTTCTTATAGAAGGGTTTTCAATAATCTCGTCAGTACTCATTTCAATAAAATACTTGCTTAACTTTTTTAGGATAAAAAATAGTGATACAGCTCCTATAACAGCTATAATTATTGTAATCAATATTGGAAATTTCAACTCGTTAAAAATATAACCCGAATCTCCTTGTATGAAAAAAGGAGCAATCATCAGGTATCCCATGAAATTAATATATCCAAATACGCTCATGTAAAGGAAAAACAAAAAAAGTGTATTGCGTTTTTTATATATTGAACAAATAAAATTGAATGTTATTCCTATCAACAAACTAAATATCGGACCGGCAGCAGCCACGACTATGCTTCTTATTAAAGACAAAGAATTTTCGAGAACATAATTGTGAAAAATCACTATGTTAGTTGAATGTAAAACAATAGCTGCTGCAAAATGCCCTACTTCGTGAAGTGTCATTTGTAAAATTGTTGCTATTACAAATAATGTAGTTGAGTTAATTATTAAATTTCTTTTGTTCATTTCATTTTTTTATTATTTGCCTACTCTTTTGTTTTTTGGTTACACAATTCCGATAATCAATTACTTTCAGCACAATGACCCATAACGGTTAGGCGGTATGTGTTGTTTCGAAGCGGTGGACGGCCAACTGCAGACTGTCATATAAAATACAAAATTTGTTTTGGCCGACATTGTCAGACTTAGCCGGAGGTGAAGTCTGAAGGCAATAACACATATCGTCCTTGTTAGCTTGCGTTTTTATTTTTTTCATAATGATACCGGCATGCATAGATCAGAAGATCATTACCTTCTATTTTATATACAATTCTGTGTTCCAGATCAATTCTTCTGGACCATAATCCTGCAAGGTCAAATTTAAGAGGTTCAGGTTTTCCAATACCTTCATAAGGAGATCTTTGTATTTCTTTTATGAGGCTGTTTATTTTCTTAAGGATCTTTTTGTCCTCAGTTTGCCATGAGGTATAATCCTCCCAGGCATTTTTAGAAAATATTATTCTCATTACTATTCAACCAATTTATGCTGGGCTTTCTTCCCGGTCTTCATTTGTTCAATTGATTCAAAGAGTCGTTTTGAATTTTTCTTGGAGCTCAACAGGTGCAAGGTCTCCATGATCGAATTGTACTCCTCAAGCGATATAAGGACAGTCCCTTTTCCTGAACCTCTCTTGATGATTAGAGTTTCATTGTTAAACTCAACATTATCTAGGTAATTTTTTAATGCGTTTCTGAATTCCGAATAGTTTGCAGCAATCATATTTGTAATTTTAAGTATGTAATTAAGTACAAATATACGTACTTAAATATTAATTTCCAAATGATGCCAAATAAATCAAATAAGTCGCAAATTTTGATTGAATGCAAGCTAACGGCACGGCAATTAAAGTAAGTAAACATTACCCGGCGAAGCAACCGGCCACTGTCCTGGTTGTTGGCATGGAACTGTCACGGTGCGAGACGGGTATGGCGCAGTATTTGCAAAGTAGTGTGAGGCTGGCATCGCGATGGCATTACAAAGAAGTAAGTTCTTTAATGACTATGAATTATGAACCATTGGTGACTTGTCACGGTAGCGGCTGCAAATACTGTGACAAGTTTATTTACTATATTGACCGTGTTATGGTTAGTTGTTAATTATTGATCAATTTAATAGCATAATCAAGGACAGTATCTTTCTGGGTCTTTATATCCTCTATTGAAAGTTTTACTATATGATCAGGAATTAATCCCTGTGTCGAGTTATCAGTTGCACCAATTTGATACCATTTCATGTGGGAAGTATAATATGTCAATCCAGTAATTGGGAGATTTCTTTTGATAACATTTCCATAATGAACACCAATTCCACTAGTTTCTTCACCGACAGTAGTGCCTAGTTTATATTGACTAATGCACCATGTCACTGCTCCAGCACTCGAAAAGGTTCCTCCATCGATTAATATAATCAGTTTTCCTGAGAATCTCATTTTTGAAGGATATGGTTCAGTAAGATTATTCGATAAATCCTTTTCAGCTACTGTATCTTTTTCTGAAGGATAGTTATATAATTCTCTTGATACTGAGCTTACTTTTACATACACTTTCTCCCATTGGGTAAATGGAACATTTGAAAGATATTTCATTAATTCATCTCCAACTTGTGAATCACCTCCCTGATCGCCCCTGAAATCAATTATTAGTTTTGAAATCTTTTTGCTATTAATTGTACTAAATGTTGATTTACTGAACTTTTTGAAATCTCGGTATGAATTCATTCTATTCATGTCGATAAAGCCAATGTTGTCATTAATAATTTTAAAAGTATAATTTGGCTCAGGTTTAGCAGGAATCTTATTAATGCTTATAAAGCGATGATTTACTGTCTTATCACCTGTTAGCAAACCAATAGTAAAATACTCCGGGGCATGAAAAACCGTATAAATTGCATATTCGAAGTTGGCTTCACTCATAAATATTGAATATGATTCATTCTCTGAGCCAATATCTTTCATTAATATATTAAGTAAGTTATCTGTCTTGATCTCATTTATGGACATGATTCTAGTACCTATATAGCTTTTTAGTGAATCGATAGGTGAACCAGATATTATAAAATGTTTCGTGGTATGATCTATTTTAACTTTGAATGGAAATTTTAAAAAATCTCCCATATCATCAGCAGGTGGGCGAAAATAGGTATGACCTTCCTTAATTGCAGCTAGTATCCTATTAAGTCTAATCCAAGCCTCAATTTTTGATATCGAGTCAGGCATCTGATTTTTAATAATTTGGATCCTGTTATTGAAATCTTCTTTGCTGATAGAATGAAATAGGTTAGGATGAATGTTTTCTAGGTCATTTATCAGGTAGTCTATATCTTTATAAATCTCATTTTTAGAATATAGTCTTGGAGGTTGTCCAAAAACCTGAAGAGAACTTAAAATATAGAGAAGAATGAAAACTAATGGTTTTCTCATGAGGATTGAACGTTAGATTTGTAATAACGAGATATTAATCGAGAATAAATTTACTCTAAATATTCGACCATGTCATTTTTTTAGCAGTCGGGTTTTTGCTAATTGAAATATTAGTTGGTTTAAAGCTTTATAAAGTGTAGGTCCTGATACAATTAACCATAACGGCCAGGTGGTATAAGGAGTTCCCGGGAGCCTGCCCCGACGAAGGAGGGGTGTCGGGGTTGGCATGTGTTTTTGCATATCCCGATAGCTATCGGGAGCTATCGGGACCGGGTACAAGGTTTGGTGATGGCTGGAGGGTTCGCGTCGAAGACCCTGACCGATCCGCCAACCGGCAGAGAGCATCAGGGGTACAAAGTTTTCTAAGTGGCATGTTATTAATCCCGGTAAACGGCTCAGAGGCAATGCAAAAGCATGACGAACTTAGTTACTTTATTGTCCGTGTTAGCCTTAGATTTTTATTTTTTGAATTTGTAAGAAGTTGTCCTCTTATCACCTGATTTGTCAAGTATTCCAGAATCCACTGCCAATTTCAAGTCCCGGCTTGCAGTTGCAGTTGAGATGTCTTTAAAATGCCTCATATAATCTTGTCGCTTAAATTTCGAATTTCCAATTTTCTCTTTGAAAATGTCAATTCGATCCTGAGAAGTCAGATTTACATTCTGATTTGTTAATAGATCTTCAAGAGATTCGTTAATTATCTGAAGCATAAATTCTATGAATCCGGTTGAATCACCTTTATTATCTGATTCTCCAAGTATGCGATAGTATTCACTCTGTCTTTTTTTTATCAAAGACTCGATTGGAAGGAACTCAAATACAGGTGAATACTGTCTGAGTATTACTGTTTGCCAAAGTCTTCCCATCCTTCCGTTTCCATCCATAAATGGGTGAATGAATTCGATTTCATAGTGAAATACGCAACTCTTTATTACCACTAAATCCTTGTCATTTTTAAGATAATCAAACAGTTTCTTAACATGTGATTTTACTAAATCCCCAGGAGGAGCGATATGTGTTACTATTGAGCCTTTAAGGATTCCTACTGATTTGGTTCGAATCTTACCAGCATTTTCAATCAAACCGTTCATCAATATTCCATGAGCTTTACAGAACGAGGTTAGGCTTGTCGGATTATAATTATCAATGTTTTCGTATGCTTTAATCGCATTTTTTACCTCAAGAATGTCTTTTTTTGCTGCGATTACTTTCTTGTTGTCTAAGATTGCGGTTACCTGATCAAGGGAAAGTGAGTTGCCCTCAATCTCAAGTGAGGACTGAATTGTCTTAATTCTATTCTTTTTCCTTAATTCAGTCGGTGGTTTATATAAGTATGCAGCATTAATCTCACCAATTTTTTCAGAAATAGAGGAGATTAGTTGGAGAATCTTGGTGGTTACATGATATGGAGGTTTCATATTAAAACAGTTTGATACTATCATTTGATACTATCAAAGGTACTAAGAAGTTTGTTATCAGGCTATTTTGAGAGCAGAATATTTCAATTTAAGGCTAACGGCCCAGCGGTACGTTTCAGTAAGCGTTACCCGACGCAGCATCCGGCAACTGTCCTGGTACTCGCCGGCAGGCGAGCCATATAACTGTCCCGGTGCAAGGAGGGCACGGCGTGGTTTTTGCAATCCGGGTACAAATGTTGTAAACTATATGCGTGTCGCGGTACAAGGCTGCTAGAGGGTTGATTATTAGTCCAGGTATTGTTATTTTGTTAACAGCAGTGGTGCGTTGGGTTTTGTCCCCCGTAATTTTAAAATCTCGTTAGGGTAGGAGGCATCTGCAAAAACCATGACGAGCTTATTAATTATACTGTCCGTGTTATGGGCAGTTATGTTATTTGGTTATTCATAGATAAATTCTTCCCCATTAACGACTCTTGTAGGGTATCCTGTATCTTCGTTATACTCGTATGATCTTTGGGATGTCATTGTAGCAGCAATGCCCGGTGAAGGATAATAGTTAATTGTTGTTGTTTTCGTGATATTGTTTTTGTTTCTGAAAAGTCCAGGGCCGTTTGATTTCTCAAATATTTTAAATGGATTTAAATATGTATCATATTCATAGGTTGTTTTGGATAAGTGTTTTGGGCCGGTACCTTCTGGAATAAATAGATAAGAATAATAATCCTCTTCTATAACATTACTGTTAGAATCATATTGATAAGTTCTGAATTGAGTGAGTTCAGTATTACCGTCATGCAACAAAAGTTTTTCAATGAGGTTATTATCATTATACTCAAAAGTAATAATTGATCTTAGTTCATCTTGTCCATCTTTTGGAACATAATTAAGTTGTCTGAAAAAAAGACCGCTATTATCATACTCAAATAAGCAATACATGGTTATACCTACTTTATTCGGATCCACAAATTCATGGTTTTGTGAGTACGTTGACGAACTGAGCATCGCTGGATTTGCTGCGATCTCCTCTTTTATTAATTGATGTTGATTATTATAATAGAATTTTCTCCAGAAAGACCAACTATTGACTTCTGAAATAAGGTTTTGGTTATTATATGAAATTTCTTCTGTTATGTAATCTCCATTCTTAACCTTCTTTAATAAACCATTGGAATTAGGGTAGAAGTCTTCTTTTGTGCAGCTTAATAAGGCTGACATCAAGATTGCTGAGAAAATCAATCCTTTTAGAAAGTTGATAGTTTTCATAATCTTGGGTTTATAAGGATGACGATATTAAGTCCATTTTGGTTGCGTTATAGCAAATATAAAAAAATTTTCATTAGGCTGATATTTAATTCTTTGCAGAGTTTCTATTGGATCGGAATTGCCCATAACGGCTCGGCGGTTGCGGTAGTAAACGTTGGTGGCGCCGTCCGCCGTTGTGTCATGCTATACTTTAGCCGATCCGCCAGCTGTCGGAGTCCCGGCGGGCAAGCCACCATGGCGCAATTTTTGCCAGTCCCGGCGAACGATATAGTTGTCTCGGATGCAGGATTTGTCCAGAGCCGGAAAAGAGTTGGCAGATGTGTGAGAAGTTAATCGTCATGGCGAAATTGTCACAGTGGCGAGCAAAAATTGTGACAAGCTTATTGCCTATACCAGCGTTGTTATAGTTAGTGGCAATTTAAAACTGTCACTGTACAACGAATTTGTCTCGGTATAAGAAAGCTGTCTCTTTAAATCAACAAAACTGTCCGCGGTAGTTTTTATTTTAAGTCCAGAGTCAATTTCAAATGTCCACCTAATCCATCACTGATTATTCGCATCAAAGTTGAAAGTCTGATGTCACTGGCATCATTTTCAATCCGTGAAATGTAGCTTTTTGTAGTCCCGACTTTAAGCGCGAGTTCTTCTTGAGTCAGGTGTCTTTTTTTACGTGCCTCCTGAATCAATACACCAAGTTTGAAAGCTTCAAATCCTTGTTCATATTTGTCCCGTGTTGGGGTTCCGGCTTTTCCGTATTTCTCATCAAGATGGTCGTCCCAGGATGTGAGATTTTTATTTTTTTGATTTTTCATAAAAGTATTCCTTTTTATATTTTTCTGCATTTTCAATCTCTCTCGGAGGTGTCTTTGCACTCTTTTTCTGAAATCCACCAAGTAGAATTACCAGGTTACCTTCGTCAAAGAAGCAGAACACTCTATAGATATTACTGCCCACTTTGATTCTCATCTCATACAATCCGTCAGTCCCTTCGAGGTGTTTAAGAAATTTCTCAGGGACGATTCGAAGTGTCCTAACAATGCCAATTACAAAATCAACTTTTTTTTGAACGATTAGTTTCTGAGATTTATAAAAGTCCCAGAAGTAGTTTTTATACACGAATGTGTCTCGTAAAAATTGTCCAGCCACAACTTGTCGAATTTGTAATTGACTACAAAGTTATCTAATTAGACAACATTTGCAAGGTTTTTATTCATTTATCTGTTCCAAGTCCTGACAGATGGGTGCAAATTTTATCGGTAAGACGAATTTGTCAAGGTGTAAGGTCCCTGTAAAAAGAGCAGAAATTTGTCTCGGTAAAATGACTCGCTTTTTCAGTTATAGTTAGTGGCTGAAAGGTTGTCCAATGTGCTGATTGCCCGCCATTAACTATAACTAGTTTATATGCGGACAAAAGTTACACATAATATGCAAAATATGTAGTTATTGTGGAGTTTGGATGCATTTTTATTTAATTTATTATTCAAAGATCATCAAAAGGACTCCGTATCTTTTGAATACTCTTGTCCGTAATATGGGTGTAGATCTCTGTTGTTCTGCTGCTGCTATTTCAAGGTAACTATTGTATGCACTTTGTAATCCTTTTAATATCGCAGATAATGAAATTTTGCCTGTGCCATAATTACTGCTCCTCCACAAGGCACAGCCCCATCAGTCACAATACTATTATCCGGTAATGGCTTGATTGATAATACTATATTGCACTCAGACTGACTTTCTTCTTCACTATTACCAAAATTAAATAAAATATTTCTTTAAATGCAAGATATTGCTGCTGTTGTTTGATAAGAATATCTCCCGCTGATTACGCAGATTTTCGCAACCCGGAACCCGCAACCCGCAACTCGGAACAAATCCACATCCCCATGCCCCCCTTCAAAGGGGGAATCAGTTTCCCGGCACCCGGAACCCGAACAATCCACCCCGCCCCCCCGGGAATCAGTCACCAAGTATCCTACCTGACCAGCTCCCTCTCAATCTCCTCAAGCGACTTGCCCTTCGTCTCGGGAAGTTTCTTAAGGATAAAGAAAAAGCCTATAAAACAGATAGTTGCATATACTCCAAAGGTACCTGAGGTGCCAAGTGCTTTGTTAAGAAAGGGGAAGGTAAGCGTCAGTACCGCACACGAGAACCATAATGCAAATGTAGCCACCGACATGGCATGCCCTCTTACCTTATTAGGGAAGATCTCCGAAAGCAAAACCCATGTAATGGGAGCAAGGGTCAGTCCGTAGATGCTGATAGCTGTCACTACCCAGAATACCATGAAGAATCCCTTCACTTCAAAATAATAGCCTGCTGCTATTATTACATAAACAATGGCCAGTCCGCCTGCACCCATGAGCATCAGCGGCCTGCGACCGGTCTTATCAACGACAAACATAGCTATAATAGTGAATATAAGGCTCGTGGTGCCTGTCAGGACTATATTGAACAATGTGCTGGAAATACCATAACCTGCCGCAGAGAATATCTCCTCGGCATAGTTGAAAATGACGTTTATGCCGCACCATTGCTGAAATACAGCAAGAAGTATCCCGAGCACAATTATTGGAGCCAGCTCCTTTGAAAACAGATTGGTGAACTTTTCCTTCGTCCCGTGATGTTCTGCTTCTGTAAGCGTAAGTGCAATTTCATCTGTCTCCTTTATAGCATATTCCTTACCGCCTATCTTTTCAAATACCTTCATGGCTTTTTCCCTTTTACCTGCCTTTGTGAGCCACCTTGGACTCTCCGGTACCAGCCACATCAGTATAAAGAAGAGTGATGCGGGAACTGCACATGCCCAGAACATCCATCGCCAGCCTGTCTGTCCGTTCCATGAGTCGCGTATTATCGCATCAGTGGCATCAACAGCTACCGGTTCGGCAATAAGCATGTTCGCCAGCTGGGCCGTAAGTACTCCGAAGGCAATCGTGAACTGGTTGATAGCCACCAGCTTGCCTCGCATGTGTGCCGGCGATATCTCTGCTATATAAACAGGAGATACGTTTGAGGCTATACCAATGCCCACCCCTCCGAGTATCCTGAAAATCATAAAGGCGGTGAATGAGTTGAAAGCACCTGTCCCCAGTGATGTGAATACAAAAAGAAAGGCTGAAAAGAGAAGGGGTATCTTCCTTCCGTATTTGTCTGTAATATTTCCTGATATCGCGGCTCCTATAAGACATCCGAACAGGGCGCTGCTCATTGCAAATCCCTGGAAGGTGGGAGAGGAGGTTATGTCAAAATACCTTTCATAGAATGGCTTGGCGCCGCCTATTACTACCCAGTCATATCCAAAAAGAAGTCCTCCCATTGCCGATACAACCGACAGAAAGAGGACGTATTTTGTATTGATGTTTTTATGTTTCATTAAGAGTGGTTTGGATATATAGAAAAAATAGATTTTAACCACAGAGGTCACAGAGTTCACACAGAGTGCACTGGGGGTGAGTTCATGCTTTTTTCAATTGTGCTTGTGCCTCATTAATAAATGTCAGCATATTTTCAAGCGAAGTATCGCCTTCAACAGCATGTGATGGAGAGAAGATATATGATCCTTCCGCAACTGCTCTCAGAAGCTTCTGCGACTCCGCAATAACCTCTTCTCTGGTACCATAGGGAAGTGTCTTCTGAATTGACAATCCTCCGTGAAAAGTGAGCCTTCCGCGGTATTTCTTCATCAGGCTGTGTACATCCATAACCTCCGGCTGAAACGGGTTGAAACTGTTCAGTCCTATTTCAACCAGATCATCAAAAAGCTCATCCACATCGCCGCATGAATGGATAAATACGTACTTTCCTTCATCATGCACTGCTTTATACATCCTCTTTAACCGTGGATAGATGAACTCCTTCCATGTGTCATATCCCATTATGAGTCCGCTTTGCTGTCCCCAGTCATCACCGAAACATACTGCGTCAATATCATATTTGCAGGCTTCCTTAAGCTGTTCTATATTATAATCGGCAATTGCGTCCATGAGTTCATGAACAAATATGGGATTGATCATGAAATCCATCAGGAGATTCTCCATCCCTCTGAGGGTCCAGGCCCGTTCATACAGTGAAAATCCTATCTCAAAAAGCCTGAACATATCAGGGTGGGCTGCTGTACGGGATTCAATATCAGCAAAATATCGTTTGTCGCGTGGATCAGGAAATTTGTAGCCTTTCATGGTTGGCTCACTAATGACACAGCCAACTATATTGCCAATGTCCTTGTCTATGCTCCGGTCCCATACCGCACCGAATACATCGCGGAAGAGGTCATCTCCGGTCTGGTCAAAAAAACCTATGTCAGCTCCTAGCGCGAGAATATGATTCTGCAAAACATCATCAAGATCTTTTGTTTGATAATGATTCAACAGAAGCTCTTTTGCTTCAACAGTGAATTTGAATGACCAGGGTGTGTAGGGAGGCTTCTTACCGTCGAGAACGGTTTTGATTACTTCTCTTCGGGTCATTTAGATATGATTTATACATTAAGTGTGTTCTTATGACCGTCCTTGATCCCCAGGAGATATGCTCCCATGCCGGTTATCCAGAATACAACAGGATAAAAGAGCCATCTCTCAGCTCCTCCGACGCCAAGAGTGGGTATAAAATATTTCTGAAACGACAGAAGAACCAGGGCAATAACCCCGAACCCCGCAAAGACATACCTCAGAGGTGCACTTGCTATCTTAAATGATACTATTGCTGCAATTCCTCCTGAGATGAAAACAACAAGGGCAAGTATTCCATGATAAGGCTGTATACTGCCCGGTAATATTCCAACACCGGCAATGCCTATGCCCAACAGTGCCATAGGAACTGTCATCAGGTACTTTTTGAATATTTTATGTACATACCAGGTACCTAAAAGAACCATAAAACCTGCAACCGACATTGAGTAATCGAAGATTCTGCCAGATAGCTGCTGGATAGTGGTTTCAGGATTGATCCTGGCTGCCAGTTCACTTATGTAGTTATCGCGTGTGTTGAATTCTGCTGTATAGAATATCTCTCCGGTGATTATACCCATGAAGATAAAAAAGCCTGCCAGGAAAAGCAGTAATCCTGATCGTGTAAGCGATGCCCTGATATCTGATTTGATTATCTCATTTATATCCATTTGACAGATATTTTATTAGTAAAATGCGTTCCCGTTCAAGTTTAGTCTTCAAATATAGGCAGATTTATTGAAGATGGTGTATCTCCTCCATAATATACCTTTTGCTCTGCCGTACTTATCTTAGTGGCTGTAGCTGCAGCTTCGCCGTTATTGAGGTTCCTGTTATATCTTGGGAACCATGATGATGAGATGAATACCCTCAGTTTATGCCCGGGGTTTAGCTGGTAACCTGTGGCCCATACTGAAATTTCTGTTTTCTGAGGATGGTTGGATAAAGGTTTAACTCTTGCTCCTCCTTCCTGTATGTTTATAATCTTACCGTCGGGAAACACATCCTGCAACCCCACAACGAAATCTGTACTTGCCACATCACTCTGAAGCCATAATGTTGCTGAAACAGGACCGAGTAATGTCATTGTTTTTTCATTTACAGCCATTTCAAATACAAGCTGATCTTTCCTGCTTGCGTTATCATTCTGGCGCGCAGGACCTACCTTGTCGCCAAGAATTGTGCCGCCAAGGCTCGGATATGGATCGGCAGGATCATATTTGTATGTAAGCACTCCATTCTCCTCTATCTTTTCAAAACTCATCCTGCCATCAGGTCCGAGATACAGAGGCACTATGGTTGTTTGCTCCGGAGGATAAACCTCTGATCCTATATATTCGTTTCTCTCCATAATGAAGAGGTTGTAGGTATTATCATGAAAGGGTGAACTCAGCTTAGGCTTCCTTCCTTTGATCTGGTTTTTGACATACCTGAAAAGCTTTGTAGGTTTTCCGGTTTTTTTCAGCCCTCCGAATTCATTGGGTTCTCCCATCGATCCGTGGCACCATGGACCAATTATAAGTCTGCTTCCTTTTCTTCCGTCTGAAACAAGTGCCTGAAAATCACGTATCTGGGCAAGGAGAAAGATGTCATACCATCCTGCTGTCGAGATTACCGGGGATTTTGTAATGCCTCTGACATTCATTCTCTTCCAGTATTCGTCATATTTTTCGTGGGCAATCCAGTCATTCAAAAACTGCACATCCTTTATCGTCGAATCATCTGCTGCTGACACAGGCAACGTCAGCGGACCTGATTTGAGTTTTTCAGGGGGCATTGTATTGGCTGTGGAAGAGGCATTTACAACTCCCCATAGAAAAGCCGAATGAAGTGAAAAGAGTGAATCGGGATAGACGAAATCATAGATGTTTGCCCCTGTAAGAAGCGGGGTGAGGAAATCAAGCGAGTCGGATATGGCCCACTGCGTATAGCCAACATAGCTT
Organism: Bacteroidota bacterium; assembly: GCA_016718875.1. GTDB lineage: Bacteria > Bacteroidota > Bacteroidia > Bacteroidales > VadinHA17 > LD21. The sequence continues at coordinate 51,306 of JADKBL010000027.1, read as the reverse complement.
CCTCCCCAGCCTGTAATATTTCCGTTGGACCATGGCTGCTGCCGGATCCATCTGAGTGTCTGCAGACCATCGGAACGCTCATTTTTAAAAGGATAAAACTCACCTCCCGATCCGTTCTTGCCTCTTACATCCTGAAGTACAACAGCTATCCTGAAAAATCTGAATGCCTTGCTCATCCAGGCATCCTGCCATTTTCCGTAGGGGGTCCTCACAAGTACAACAGGATATTTTCCGTTACCGCGTGGAAGGAAAATATCTGTCGCCAGCTCTGTTCCGTCACTCATTTTTATTTTGACCTCTGTTTTACGGGGATCTGGCTTATCCTTGCCCGAGCAGCTGAGCAGGATAAATGAAACTATTAGTGCGATAATAATTCTCATCTGTTACTTCCGGTTTAATGGCTGTTTTTAATCTGAAGATATAAATTCTGCAATGTTCTGATAATATCCTTATGATCGGTATTGTTCATATTAAGTTTTCCTGTTATGGCTGTTTCAATGTCTGCTGAAACAGATGCAAGGAATTCATCGTCAGCAGCATATGGCTTGCCGGCTTCGTCTTTGGCGTCAAAAAAGAAACCATAGGCCATTGCTTTGACTATGAGGTCATAGGGCATCATTTCCTCTCTTGCCAGTTGTATGGCTCCCATAAAACGGTCATCCGGTGCCAGCTTTCTGATCAGGTCCTGACCTACCCTGAAGATGGTGTCCTGAAGAGCCCTGTTCCTGAATCTGTTTAACAGATCATCAACATGATTCTCGAGTTCCTTCATCGGCAGATCCTCACTGTAAACCCTATTCAGCACCTCGGCCGACTGCATCATCACTTTTCTTGTAAAATCGAAAACCTTCCTGTCTTCAAGTATCTCATAAGTGTATGTCATCATAGGATGGAGAAAATGTCCATAGTAGGCAGCAGTTGCATGGCCAAGGTTGTGAATGAAGGCCTTACGGTCAACCCAAGCTTTTATATTGCTCTTTGGTGCAAGACCTTTCACATCTGGTATTGGTGTTTTGGAAGCCTTTCCCGTCGAGTATAAGTGAGTTATAAGGTTCGGCAAAAACGACGAGAGGATCCTTTTCAATCTCTGCATTCGGAATAATAGGGACCATCTTTCCAATGCTGGTCTCAATCAGTCCAACAAGCATATCAACTGGATATCCTTCGGGCAGATGCTTCAGCAGCTCTTCCTTTGTGAATTCAGCTGCAGATCTCATATTCTCGGCCAGAATAATGTCGAGAGGAAAGTATGGATTCTGTTTCATTCGCAGCTCCAGTCCGGTGGCGATTACAGGCATTACCTTTTCCAGTGCAAATTTGCCGACCGATACTGCGGCAATTCCGGCAGAACATACTGTTTCTGCAACCTGTTGTTTGTCAGATGCATGTATGGCGCTGATATTCGGTACAATTATTTCCTCCGTGCGATCTCCTTTTATAACAACGCGGTACGACTTCCTTTCATTAAGTAGCCTGACTATTGTTGTATCAACATCCACAAATACCACTTTGTATCCGCTGCAGCCGAAGAGCTGTCCTATAAATGAACGGCCTATCCTCCCGGCACCGAAAATTACGATCTTATGTGGGTCAACCTTCAATCTGTTGTCTGTATGCTGCATAGTATGGTTCCATTTTCTGCCTCTTTTCTCCGGGCAGTTCCTCGAAAAATGTTCCTCCGAGGTAGAAGCATGTAAATCCGCCTGACACAATTCCCCTGTAACAGGCTTCTTTAAGATCGGGCAGAACTGTGCCTCCATTGAGCTGGTTTACAATTGATGCTATCACTCCCCCTGCAAAGTTATCGCCACAACCTGTTGTATCGCCTCCCCGTGCTGAGAGAAGTTCATCAGTAACTTTTTTTGAGACAGGCAGTTCAAATACATCATCTTTCATAAAAAACCTTCCGTCCGACCATGCTGTTATGTTTTTCGATCCGTTGGTAATGACAACTGATGCGACTTTTTTATTCCTGAAAAACTGAAGTGCTGCTTTTGTATCCCTTTCCCCGCTTAGACGGAAAGCCTCTTCCTGGTCTGCTATAAGGAGGTCGGTAAGTGCGTAACTCTCATCGCTTTCACCAAGGGGCCATCTCTTTGAAGGATCAGCCTTCTCGTTCCTGAAGTCAAAAACTGTGTTTACAACTGTCCTGCATCCATTTGCCTTAGCCTTCTTCAGAAGTGCCGCAAGGTTATCATGAATAACTGGCACAAGGGCTGTTCCTCCGAATACTACAATATCAGATCTGAAGAATTCATCGGGAAGATCGTCTGGACCGAATTCCCATGCAGCTGCTATCGAGTTTATGAACATCCTCTCTCCATGTCCGTTCTCATAACCCGGATCGGAGAGTACCACAGTCGAGGGAGTTGGCTTGCCGATTAACCTGTAATCGCTGAGAACAACAGGTGTTTTCCTGAGAGAGCTGAGGAGGAAATTGCCAGGCTCGTCATTTCCGCCCCTGCCATAGAAACGCACCTCACATTGATCTTTATCAATCAGTTGGGCGATATTTATCAATGACACTATTGAGGGTCCGCCGATATTTATTTTGTTGTGTTTGCGTCCTCCAGTGATCTCTTTCAGTACTGTATCGAATGGTTTCCCGCAGAACTTCTCGAACTCCTCCCTGAATACAAGATGACCTGGGGTGAGTCCGCCATCGCCGCGATTAACTGAGAGATATGGTTTTACGTTACTGCTGCTGAAGCTGATATCGTTAAACAGAAGGTCCACGAGGCAGCATCCTGCACCTGAAACAATTATTGGCATAGGGTCAGATTATCAAATTGAAGGAAAGTTACAGATATTTCGGGTAATCGTTAACAAGCAGATGGAGTGGTTTTTCATCCTCGATGATCTCAGGGAAGCGTCCGATTTTTGAATGGAAGCGATTGTCGTTGGCATCGTCATTCACCATGCTCACTTCGCCGATAAGCACCCGTCCGTGACCTTTCTGTCCGTAGAACCTGTGATAAACCCTTGGCCTCAGGCAGATGCTTTGTCCGGGTTTAAGTATCAGTGGTACACCGGCTTTTACGGTTGTAAGTACTCCGTCGATGCTCACCTCTACAGGTTCTTGTGAGAGACCGTCAGAATCTGTTGCCTTATAAAGTTCCATCACCAGGTTGCCGCCGCCCCTGTTTATTATATCCTCCGATTTGTTCCAGTGGAAGTGCATGGGAGTCTCCTGTTCCTCACCGGCAGCCATTATCTTTTCGCAGTACATCTTGTCTTTTTTGTCCCAGTTGCCGTTGCGGATTGTGAAGAGACATAGACCTACCTTATTGAAGTCGCCGCTTCCAAAGTCGGTGATATCCCATCCAAGGAGGTTATCGCATATCTCGCTGCAGGTGCTGTATTTTCCCTTCCACTCTTCCGGAGACCATGCCGCCCATTCAGGAAGCATGAAATGGTGGAGGTTCATAAAATCCCTGAATCCGGAAATTATCTTATTCACTTCGCTTCGTTTCATAATGGTTGTGGATTATTCTTGTTGGATTAAAGATATAAATTTTTAAACACAGAGAGCACAAAGTCCTTCGGATAGCACAAAGTACACAGAGAATTCACTCTCTGTGCTCTTTGTGTTCTTTCTCTGTGCCCTCTGTGGTTAATAAAATTTAAATATCTTAGTAGTAATTATTGAGATTTTTCCGTCCTGTAAAACCTGATCCGATGAAAAAACCAACTTCATTACTTTTTCTTTTTGCCATACTGGTACTTGGCGGCTGTAAAGAAGCCCCTAAAGCAGTTGACAATGAGCCGATAAAAGCCTATGACATCGACTTCAACTGGGGTGAAGGCGGACCAAACGGTTTTGCTGCTCCTGGTCTGTGGGCCGATGCTGATCCCGCTGCTCATGTTGAGTGGTATGCATCTCTCGGTTGTAATGTAATCCAGTCATTTGCCGTTTCATGTAACGGATATGCCTGGTATAAAAATGGTATCGTACCGGAGCAGCCCGGACTGGTTCATGATTTTCTCACCGAACAGGTTAAACTTGCTCATCAGAAGAATATCAAGGTATTTGGCTATTTCTGCGCCGGCTCAAATACCCGCTGGGGACAGGAAAATCCTTCATTAAGCTACGGTATTCCTGCACTTCCCCATATTCCGTACACGACAGTTTATCTTGACTTCCTCTGTGCCTCAATTGAGGATGCAATAAAGAAGACAGGTATCGACGGTGTGTTTATCGACTGGCTGTGGAACCCCGGAGCCACAATGGAACCATATCCGCCTCTGAAATGGATTCCGTGTGAGCAGGAGATGTTCGTTGAACTTATGAGCCAGCCCTTTCCCGGAATAGAAAAAATAACTCCTGATATTGAAAATCAGTTCCGTCGCAAAGCTATTGACAGAGCCTGGAAGAGAATAAAGGAAACGGTTAAGAAAACCGATCCTGACTGCATTATCTGGCTGACTTCTTGCCAGCTTACAAGCAGGGATATTGCAGGGTCTGATATGCTGAGGGAGGTTGACTGGGTTTTGAATGAAGCCGGTGATACCTCTACAACAGCTTCCGCTCAGGCAATGCTCGGTAAGCATACAAAGATGATAACCTGTCTTGCTAACTGGAATGGTCAGGATGCCGCTGTAGTAATTCCTGATGCGATAAGGAAGAATATTGGTCTCTACGGATTTACCAAGCCTGTGAATGGTGCTATAATGAAACCAATTGAGTATTATCTCTCAGTTCTTCCAGACAGCCTCAAAGGAGATGAAAGAAATATTGCACTGCTTGCCAGAACATATAACGGGTTGCCGTTTGATTATGTGAAAAAATAAGAAAGGCGTAAGGCGTATGGCGACAGGCGACTGGATATGAAGGGGAGAGTGGGTGACTGGGAGAGGGGGGATTTAGATATGAGATGTGAGGTATTGGTTGGTGAGTTCCCCTCCTGGGAGGGGCTAGGGGTGGGTTCATAAGGAGATGTAAGATGCCGAACCTGAGAAAGAACTATCATCAGATAAATTGAATTCATATATATTATATGAAAAAACAATTTTTACTTCTGATCCTAATTTGTTCATTAATAGTTTCTTGTGCGGACTACAAAATTCAAAACCTCTCTTTTGATGGCGAACTGATCGCAAAACAGATTCTTACCGTTAATTACGATTTGCCCGAAGGCTTTACATCTCCTGAAATCTCATGGTATTTATCACCATCACCGGACAGTGCCTGGGAAAAGATTCCCGGCATCTGGACTGATGAAATTGTTTTGCTGACATCCTATGAAGGCAGGTTTCTAAAATGCGAGATCACCTGCACTTCCGTAAAAGGAGGGAAAAAGATCACGGGTTCACTTATTTCGGCTTCTGCTGTTGAAGTAAAAGGCAATCCCGCTACCGACTGGTTCCGCGATGCCGGATTTGGTATCATGGTTCATTACCTGAGCTCTAACATAGTTCAGGATAAGGGTTCTCAGGAATGGAATGATGCTGTTGACAGCTTCAATACCGATGATTTTGCACTGAAAGCAAGTGAAGCAGGAGCAGGGTATGTCATGTTCACCCTTGGTCAGAACTCAGGCTATTACTGTTCTCGAATGCCTCATTTGACTCAGTACTGGAGTAAAACCCCGGTGATCTCTGCTCACGACGCGATCTGCCGATGGACATTATAAAATCCCTGAAGAAATATAACATACCTGTAATACTTTATCTTCCGTCAAATCCGCCTGTAAGCAATAAGCTTGTCTCGGAGAAATTCAGATATACATACGGAAAGGATTCCGCAACAAGTCAGTATAATCAGCCAATACTTGAAAATATGATACGTGAATGGAGTCTGAGATATGGCACCGATGTAAAAGGCTGGTGGTTCGACGGGCTCTATTCGTGGAATAATATCAAAAGCACAAGGATGGATATGTCGCTTAAGCATAACATAAGCACACATACCCTTGCTGCAAAGGCAGGAAACAAAAACAGTATTGTTACATACAACTACGGTTTTGGAAAAGTCCAGGTAAACACTCCATACTGCGATTACAGCTCCGGTGAAAAGATGACAATTGATGAATATCCCTCATCAAGGTGGGTGGAGCCTGGTGTCCAGTGGTTCCTCTTTACCTATCTTGGTGAAAAATGGGGAGGACATGGCAGCCAGTTCAAAACTGAGGACCTTGTTGAAAAAGCAAAACAGATAGTAAAGAATGAAGGAGTCCTCTGCCTGGAAGTTGTTGTAACACCAAAAGGTGAGATTTTGCCCCATCACCTGGAGCAGATTAAGGCTGTTGGAAAGGGTTTGGGTAAAACTCGATATTAAGATAATTAACAGAGCATTAAATATTAATTTTTAACCACAGAGGGCACAGAGGATGACACAGAGGACACAAAGAATTGATTTCAGTTTCTCTGTGTTCTCAGTGTTTTCCTGAGCCGAAAGCGAAGGACTTAGTGTCCTCTGTGGTAAAAACTTATAACTCAGAATTATGAAAACAAGCATCAGGATTTTAAAGCTGCTGGTACTGATCATTTATATCGCAGGATGTGATAGTGAATCGGATCAGTCAGAAGGAGGCAAACAACTTTCCATTATTCCCCAGCCAGTAAAAATGTCCCTGAGCTCCGGGGAGTTTGAGTTGAAGAGCAGTTCAGTAATCTTTCATTCCGGTGAAGAACTGCTTCCCCTTGCAGAATACCTTGCAGATGAGATCAGCACTGCTTCCGGTCTTGAACTTCAGATTAATGAAGGTAAAGGCAAGGGAATAAACCTGCTGCTGCAGGAAGATCTCCTGAATACACTTGGCACTGAAGGCTACAAACTCAATGTCACTTCAGGCGGAATTGAAATTGCTGCCGCAAAAAGCGGAGGCCTATTTTATGGCATCCAGACACTCCTTCAGATGTTTCCTGCCGGTGAGGAGTGTGAGGAATGTGAAGATGATGAAGTTGAATTTCAGTGTGTTGCAATTGAAGATTTTCCCCGGTTCAAGTGGAGAGGACTGCTTCTCGATGTCAGCCGTCATTTCTTTACAACAGATGAGGTAAAGAAGATGATCGATGAGATGGTGCGCTACAAATACAATGTTCTCCAGCTTCATCTTACCGATGACCAGGGATGGAGACTTGAAATAAAGCAGCTGCCTGAACTGACAACCACAGGTGCATGGAGAGTTCCGCGCACCGGACTCTGGTGGGACAGGGAGGTACCGCAGGAAGGGGAAGCAGCAACATATGGTGGATTTTATACACAGGAACAGATGAAGGATCTGATTGAATATGCCATGTTCCGGAATGTCAATATCTTACCTGAAATAGAGGCTCCCGGTCACAGCCTGGCAGCAATTGCAGCCTATCCGTATCTTTCTTCCACAGGCAAGAAATATAATGTGAATCCGGGCAGCAAGTTTTACGCAATCGATGATAATTCAATCTGTGCCGGGAAGGAGACATCATATGAATATATGGAGAAGGTATTGTCGGAAGTTGCTGACTTGTTTCCTTTTGAATACGTGCATATCGGAGGTGATGAATGTTTCAAGGGTTTCTGGAAAAAATGCCCCGACTGCCAGAAACGGATGAAGGAGAATGGTCTGAAGGATGAGAATGAACTACAGAGTTATTTCATCAAGAGGCTTGAAAAGATACTTGAAGCAAAAGGAAAAAAACTTATCGGCTGGGATGAGATACTTGAGGGAGGTCTAGCGCCCAATGCGGCCGTAATGAGCTGGCGTGGAATGCAGGGAGGTATCACTGCTGCCAAAGCTCAACATCATGTCGTTATGAGTCCTGTTGAATATGCATACATTGATTTCTACCAGGGCGATCCTGCAATCGAACCACCAACCTATGCGATGCTGCGGCTCAAGAAAGTGTATGAATTTGAACCTGTTCCCGAAGGTGTTGATCCGGGTTACATTCTTGGAGGTCAGGGAAACCTCTGGACTGAAAGCGTTCCCACTTTCCGTCATGCTGAATATATGCTGTGGCCCCGTTCCTTTGCCCTTGCAGAGGTACTGTGGTCACCTGCGGAGTCCAGGGACTGGAACAACTTTGTACAACGCACAGAGACTCATCTCACAAGACTTGAGCAGGCTGATATTAATTATGCGGTCAGTTTCTGCGATGCCATCATAACACCTTCAAAGAATGAAAAGGGTGAATTGCTTATTGAACTTGGGTCCGAACTGGAAGGTGTTGACATCTATTACACTTTTGATAATACTTATCCTGATGACCACTCTTTCTTATACAAACAGGGAGAAAAGCTTCCTGTACAGAAGGATGCCGATACTTTCAGGGTTATTACCTACAGGGATGGCAAACCGCTTGGCAGAATTATTACAGTTTCAATTGCGGATCTGATAAAAAGAGTATCCTGAGTAAAGCATGAACTCTACCCCTCTGCCTCGGCGGGGGGGGGAAGGCCCAAAAAAAACCTTTTTTTAATTAAAAAACCAAACTTTTTAAACCCCCCCCTGAACCCCCCCCCCTCTCTCCGCCAGCTGGCGGAAAGAGGGGATAAGAGGCCCGGGAAACAAAGTTTTAGTTTAGATAGAATTTATGGGAAAAGGCAAGTACATTGATTTCAAAGTGATTAAGAAAAGTGCCAGAGAGCTCAGAAAAAATATGACAGATTCAGAAACTCTTCTTTGGGATCAATTAAGGAATAGAAGGCTTTCCGGATTGAAATTTTTACGTCAGCATCCGATAGTTTACAAAGCAGATTACCGTGGCCTGAATTATTTTATTGCTGATTTTTATTGTGATGAGAAGAAAACTGTTATTGAACTTGACGGTCCGATACATGAATCTACTGTTGAATATGATCAGTTCAGAGATGAAGAACTTAAAAGACTTGGACTTCTTATTCTCAGGCTGAAAAATGAAGAATTGGATGATATGGATGAAGCCCTTCTGAAAATTAAACGATTTCTTGAAAATGTCAGCTCTTAACGTGAAGTCCCTCCCATAGGCATCCCCCTCTCTGTGCAGCAGAGAGGGGGGAATGAGTTCATGTGTATCCACGAGGGGGGGCCCGGGGGGAGATTTTTGGAAAAAAAAGAGGGGAGGGCCCGGGGGGGGGGGTTTGTGTATCCATCCGGTAAGTTTAAATAACAGAATTATCTATTAAGTTTAGTATATAATAAAAACTTCAAATATGTATCCGAAAATCAACCAACTGCTTTTCATCTTATCAGTAATATTGATCTCCTCCTGTGGAACAAAAGACCAGCAGACCGGAAAAAATGAAATAAAGGAAATTTCAATGGTTATTAAGAGCAGATATCTTAATCTTCCTGTCTCCCAGTCTGAAGATCGTGCAAAGATGACATTTATGGCAGACGGAATTAATGTAAAGGAATTCTCTATCCGCCTTGCACCAGGAAAACCCGATTACTGGGTATTTTACGATATTTCAAAATACAGCGGAAAAACACTTTCTGTCTCTTATGCCGGTAATACAGAAGGACTAAAGAATATTTACCAGGATGACAAAATTGCCGGTCACGACACTCTTTACAAAGAGATAAACCGTCCGCAGATCCATTTCTCATCACGCAGGGGATGGAACAATGACCCAAACGGTCTTGTATGGTTTGATGGTGAATATCATCTTTACTATCAGCATAATCCCTTTGAAAAGTTCTGGGAAAATATGCACTGGGGGCATGCTGTCAGCAAAGACCTGGTACACTGGGAAGAACTGGGCATAGCACTTGAACCCGATTCACTTGGAACAATGTTTTCGGGCTCTGCAGTTATTGACAGAGATAACACTGCAGGCTGGGGTAAGGATGCACTAGTTGTCTTCTACACTGCAGCAGGCAAAAAAATGTCGCAGAATGTGGCCTACAGCACAGACAATGGAAGGTGCTTCACAAAATATGAAGGTAATCCAATTCTCGGTCCCGACCGCGATCCGAAAGTATTCTGGTTTGAACCGACGAAGACCTGGGTGATGGTGCTCTATAATGATAACTACAACATCATCTACAATTCAAAGGATCTTAAGAAATGGGAAGAAAAGAGTACTGTTCAGGGATATTATGAATGTCCAGAGTTTTTCGAACTGGCAGTTGATGGAAATCCGAATAATAGGAAATGGGTTATGTAAGGGGCTTCCGGTACTTACATGATTGGTAATTTTGACGGTGAAAAATTCTCTCCGGAGCATGGCAAATACTTCTACAACTGGGGAAGCCAGTATGCAGCACAGACATATAATAATGTACCCGACGGCAGGAGAATACAGATCGGATGGGGAAGGATAGAGCACAAAGGAATGGCTTTTAACCAGATGATGCTGTTCCCGTGTGAGCTGACACTGAGGACAACAGCCGAAGGCATCAGGCTTTTCTGTGAACCTGTAAAAGAGATTGAAAACCTGCATCAGAAATCATTTTCATGGAATAACCTGACAACTGAAGAGGCAAATGAGAAACTGAAAGAAGTAAAAGGAGACATGTTTCATCTGAAAATAGATGCTGAAATTGTTCATGGTCTTGGACTCGAGTTATATTACAATGGTAATCCTGTTGTCTATTTTGACGGTAACTATAACCGCTTCAACGGGGCTCCGTATATATGTGATAAACCAGGTATTTTCAGGTTCAGTATTGAAGTTATACTTGACAGAACATCTGTTGAAGCCTATATAGGAAAGGGAAAACTGTTCATTTCAGAACAACTGAAAGACAAAAAATCAGATGAGGGTCTTGCCTTCAGGGGAAATCTCAGGATTAATTCACTTGAAGTACATGAATTAAAATCAATTGGTAATAGATTGTCAACCATTTTAAATATACTCTTCCGAGGATTTAATATACCCTATGATCAATAAGGGCCCCGTTGTTTTTTTTTTGTGAAGGGGGTCCCTCCTTGTCGCCTGTTTTACCGGCCCCCCAAATTTGGTTTTTTTTCCCTCTCCTGCGGGGGTGGTTTTTTTTTTTCCCGGGGGCTCTGGTTTTTTTCGAAACAAAAATACAGCGAGTGAAGGCGGCGGGTTTTTTTTTTTTTTTCTTTGACAAATAATTGAACTGGCACGGGGAGCGGGATTACAATCACTCGTGGGCAATGGTTTGCTTGACCAATGCTTTTTCTTCATGCAGCTTTTGTATAAGTTCAGACTTTCTTCGTTCCTTTTTTTACCAGCCCGCTGCTGAAAAGCTTTTCGGTTCTTTGACAGACGAAATACAAAAACGCGGTGAGAGGGACCCTCCGTTTTCTGTAATTCTTCTGTCTGGTTGGATCAGAAAAAAAAATCCCCTTTTCGTAAATCACAGAATATCTTTTTTTATCGCGGTGTTAATTTTTTGCCGGGTGCTCTGAAGCCGTAAATATTTCAACATCAGAGGCTTCATTAAAATATGGCAGTAAGATTGAAAACCGATCATTTTTGGTTTTTCCTTAATTAAGGGAGAATCCTCTGAAATGGTTTGATTCCATACCTGAGTACAGGTTATCTGAAGCTTTGGGCGGCGGTCATCTGAAGCTTGCTGCACGTCCGGATGAGTACTTTGTCTTTCAAACAGGAGTCTGGGCCATTAAAAACGATGTTACTGATGTTCAGGTTGAATTCACAGATTTTACTGCCGCAGGCGGGAAGAAAATAGAAACCGGTAAGATTACCTGCTTCAATAAAGGCGGAATTGATATTAAAGGCAATCCGTTCATTAAATCTGTTAATGTCCCGGCTGGAAGAGTTCAGGCTCTCTGGATAGGTATCGACCTGGAAGGTGCTGCTGCTGGTACATATAAAGGAACTGTAACTGTTTCATCGGGAGCAGAAAAAGAGAGTCTGGATATCGCAGTGAAGGTCGCCGGTGATCCGGTTCCTGACCATGGTTATGATGAGGGTGCAAGGCTCTCACGTCTTAACTGGCTCAATTCGCGTACCGGCATAAACAATGAAGTTACAAAAGGTTTCATCCCGGTTAAAGCAGAAGGAAATAAACTGAGCATCCTTGGACGCTCTCTTACAATTGATGACAATGGTCTTATTTCTTCTTATGTCAGTTATTTTGAGTCTTCAAATCAATCGATAAATGAAAAAGGTGAGTTTGTCATTAAAACTCCATTCAGGTTCATAATTGAAAAACAGCAGGGAGCTATTATCAGGCTTATTCCGGGGAAGATTGTTTTTACTGATAAATCCGATGCCGGTATAAACTGGAAAGTTATCAACTCATCAGAAGAGGCTGATCTTGAAGTTAGCGGACACCTGGAATTTGACGGATTTGTTGAATACAGCCTGAAGCTTATACCAAAGAAGGCTCTGAAGATCAGGGATATCCGTCTTGAGGTGCCGGTAGTTAAGGATAAAGCAGAATATATGATGGGTCTCGGCCATGAAGGAGGTTACCGTTCACCGGAATGGCGTTGGAAATGGGATGTGAAAAAGAATCAGGATATGCTCTGGATCGGGTCAGTATGCGGTGGCCTGAGAATTAAATTAAAGGCTGAGAATTATATCAGACCTCTGATAAATGTCTATTATAAGTTTGGCCCGCTTAATCTCCCTTTTTCCTGGGGTAACAGCGGAAAAGGGGGAGTTGATGTCTTAAAGAAGGGTGAGGATGTAGTTGTCAATGCCTACTCTGGTGAGAGGGAATTGGCAGAAGGAGAGGTACTGAACTATAATTTTGAATTGCTTCTCACGCCTTTCAGAACGATTGACAGGAAAAATAAATTCAGTGAAAGATATTATCACGGAGGCGGTACAAATACTTCGGTCAAGGTTGAAACAGCCAGGGCAGTTGGAGCCAATGTTATCAATATTCACCATGCCGAGGACATCTATCCTTTCATAAACTACCCCTACCTCGATCCAAATGTTGCTGAGCTGAAAAGCCTTGTTGACGAGGCTCATCAGAAAAATATGCGGATGAAATTCTACTATACAACAAGAGAGCTTACAAAAAACCTACCCGAGTTCTGGGCTTTTTACAGCCTTAATGGTGAGATTATTTTCCCGGGTCCGGGTAATGACAGTAAAACTGTAATTAACTCAAAAGGGCCGAATGAGTGGCTGGTTAAGAACCTGAGGGAGAAATATATACCTGCATGGTACAATGTCATAAAGGAAGGGAAGTTCAAAGATGAGACTGATCTTTCTGTTATTACAACACCTGATGGCAGGCTCAATAATTTCTATGTTGCCGGACTGGAATGGATGGTAAAGAATATCGGAATTGATGGGGTCTATATTGATGACTCGGCTCTTGACAGGTATACACTCCAGCGGGCAAGGAAGATAATAGATCAATACCGGCCTGAAGGCAGGATGGACCTGCACAGCTGGAATCATTTCAATGAATGGGCCGGGTTTACGAACTGTCTTAATCTCTATATGGATCTGCTTCCGTATTTTGACCTTGTCTGGATCGGAGAAGGCCGCGACTACAACAGGGCTCCCGACCACTGGCTGATAGAGGTATCAGGAATTCCCTTCGGCTTACCGGGACAGATGCTAGAAGGCGGTGGAAATCCATGGAGGGGAATGGTGTATGGTATTACCAACCGGGCAGGATGGGTAGGAAATACACCAATCGAGATCTGGAAGTTCTGGGATGAATACAAAATCACTGATAAAGTTCTTACCGGGTATTGGGAAGAAAACTACCCTGTTAAGAGCAGTAACAGTAAAGTCTTTACTTCACTGTTCAAAGGTGAAAATGAATCAATTCTGGCTGTTGCCAACTGGAGTGAAAAGGACCAGCCGGTTTCATTGAAAATCAAATGGAAAGAACTCGGCATTGATCCGTCAGGTGCTGAGATCTTCAAACCTGCAATAAAGGATTTTCAGGATGCTGCAGAAAATGTAGCACTGAGCGATCTTACAATTCCTTCAAAAAAAGGCTTTCTGATAATAATTCGAAATAAAAAATAAATATTGAAGTCATGAAAAAAACGCATCTGTTTCCTATTGCTGTACTACTTGTAATAATCACAATATCATTAATATGCTGCAAGCAGAATAATATTGCTCCTAAGCAATCTTTCACATTTGAGATTCCTCCTGACTATCTGAAGGAGGCACCTGAAATCCCTGATTTCTGGGTTTCGGAATATAAGGAAGTATATGCCTTTCTCGACAAGACAGTTAAGAAAGGAAAGATAGAAATAATAGGTACATCAGCCGGAGGCAGAGAGATAAGAGCGGTGGTTTATGGGACTCCACGCCAGGGAAAAGGCACAACTACATTCTCCGGATCACTGGGTTTTGGCGATGTTGCTGCATACCGGGGACCTGATCATGGCAAGACAGTCTATATGGGAATGGCTGCTGTTCATGGCGGAGAGTTTGAGGGTATAGTTGGAATGGTAAACCTTATTTCTGTCCTTGAAACAGGAAAGGATCTCCGTGGTAAAGAATGGCCGCTGATAAATGAGGTGGCATCAAGAATTGACAGGCTTGTCCTTATCCCTGTTACCAATCCTGATGGCAGGGAGAGAATTCCTTTAAGGATGGAACTTTATCGCGATACCGATTTCACTGTAGCTGAATATCTTAACACAGGAGGCGATGATAAAGGAAAAATTACAGGATGGCCGCAGATCAAGGAATTCATTCCTATGGACTTTTCAAAACCCGGTTTCCCTGGTGGTTATCCTAATGATAATGGTGTTAATTTCCAGCATGATAATTTCCTGGGTAAGAAGCAGCCGGAGACACAGGCCTTGTTTGATCTCACTGACAGGGAAAAACCTGATCTGATAATAAACCTGCATACCGGTGCAATGTGCATGAGAATGGACAGACCCCTTGGTGAACCTGCGCTTCATACAGCATTTGATACGCTATTCCATTATGTACACTCTGAACTGGCCATTAAAGGTTTGCAATACACCAATGATCCTGCTGTTGAGGGCAATGCTGCTGAACAGGCATCAACAGGTGCTTATAATCTTGATGGAGCGCTTAACTGGCACTGCGGTGCCCTCAGTGTGGTAGTTGAATCTCCAAGTCATTCATTCTCAGCTACTAAGGAGACACAGAAAAAGAATATAGAAGTGCCTGATAACCTTCTTGATGCACAATTGATATGCCACCAGCAGGCAATGAAATTCCTTGCAGAAACAGGGGGTAGGTCAAAATGGTTACCGGGAAGGAAGAGATAACTTTTAGAAAGATAAAGGAAAATGAAACTAAAAGTATTTATAATTTCCATCCTGATTTTATTTGGATCATCTGTAATTGGCAACTCTCAGAATAGGGTATCTCCTGCCGATCCCGAGTATTATGCAATGGAGCGACAGCAGATCCGTTTTGACGATTACCAGCTGATGCTTATCAACTACAGGGGATTTGCCTGTCCGCGTCAGTACAGCACATCCTGTTTCACAAATGTTCAGTTCCTTCCCTTCAGTTCACCCTCCTACAGTTTTAACCTGAATTTTTTCGACAACAACACAGGGAAAACGGTTAGAGATGATGTCCCGGCGATATGGGATGAATGGATAAATAATGGAAGGGGAGATGATCCCCTTGGTTCCAACTTCCGTCCGAACTCACCCTTTCTGATGGTTACTCAGGATGAGAAATGGCAGCCTAATGCTTACTTCAGGAACGGAACATTTCACAAGGAGATCGAAGGTAAATGGCTTAGCTTTTCAATAAAGACCGTGACAAGTGTTTCATACAGTGATGATGAGGTATTTTTAAAAGTGACTCTCCGAAACAGGGAGGATAAACCTCTTAACCTGACGATAATCCCGCAACAGATTGCCCGTCAGATGATTTGCGACGGAATGTCCGGATCTGATCAGCCGAAAAAGACAGATGCTTTTACCTATGGAAGTGAACAGATGCTGGCGACGGTATCTTCTGATATTTCAAAAACCAGTGAAAAGGGATTTGAGATTTCACTGCCCCCTGGTGAATATATCACCTCATACTTCGCTGTAAAGTTTTATAAAGCCGGACAGATCACACCTGAAATAATCCAGAAAGATATCCGGCAGCGTATGGAAAAGGCTGACCTGGTTACACGGGAAAAACTGAGATGGGCATATAATAATGTCCCAAAGCTTGAGAGTACTAATGCAAAGCTGCAGGAATACTATTACAGATGCCTGCTGTCAGTGATGATGAGCAGGTATGAAAATCCGAATTACATTACAAATCCGTTCTTGGCAGTTGGTTACTGGCCCTTCACGATCAGCTGGGACAACTCCTATTCTTCTGATATTCTTGCAATGCTCGACCCGGAGAGCCTTAAAGAGGCAATACTCACTGATTTCAGGGAAGTAAAACTGAAGAGAACATACGTAAGCTGGAAAGGTGCATACTGGGATAATCTATATATACAGGAACCCTTTGCACTTCAGATAATGATCGAAGCATACCTCAGGCATACAGGTGATTATACGATCTTTAACCAGAAGGCCGGTGAAGCCACTGTTTGGGAATGGATGCAGCGCTGGGTTAAGGAACTGCAGACAAATTACACTAATAAGGAGGGACTGATTGATGTTGGCTACAATACCGAAAAGATAATTGAGATCCGGACCGATGGTTATAATCATGTTGTTCCCATTACAAATATTCTGACAGTCCATCTGCTATACAGGATGTCGGAGTGGGCAGTTTTTATGAAAGACAGGAATAAGGATATCTATTGCAGGGATGCGGAGAAGTTAAAAAACCTGATGAACAGCAGTTTATGGAACGATCAGACTGGTTGGTTTGAAAATCTTTATCCCGATGGGAGCAAAACTGCAATCTGGACAAATCATCTTTTTGATGCTTTTGGAACAGATTATCTTTCAGGAAACCAGGTAAATAAACTTGTAAGTCATCTGCGTGAAGGGGTATTTCTGGGTAAATTCGGGATTTATTCAATTGCAAGAAATGATTCGATTCACTGGGATCTTATCGATTCCGATTGGGGTGGAGGAGGGCAGTATGCCGGAGCCCCCGGAAGACTTTCACGCTATCTGTATAAACAGGGATTCGCTGAGATGGGATGGGACATCCTGCAACGGCACATGAGATATATAGAGTTTTTTCCCTACCTGCCACAGAACCCAAGAACCGATGCACCTATTCAGGACAGGTCTTCAATGCCTGTTGAAATAGCATCAGGAGCAGGAATGGAAGCGATTATCTTCGGTACTTTCGGGATAAAAATTGACAATGATAAAATGACAATTTCTCCGAATACTCACGAGGGATTGGGCATATGCACATTGAAGGATTTCAGGTTCAAAGGGAATTCATACAGCATTCAGATCAGCAAGAATGACTTTTCAGTGTACCGGAATAGTATTCATATCTCAACAAAACCGATAGGGGAGGCAATTGAGATAAAATGATGTATTGATTTTCAATTGATTATGATTTTTTCCATGATATCAGATATTCAAATATTAGATTAAACAAATGAAGAATCCGGTTAGCATCACATTAATTTCATTGATCATTTTAAGTACATCATGTACTAAAAATCTGACAGTTACATCTCCTGACAAACAGACTGCTATCACACTGGAATTGAATGAAAACGGTACATTGTTTTATTCCATCCGGTCACATGGAAAAGATGCAATTATGCAATCGTTGATGGGATTTGAACTGGCAGATTCATTGTATGATTTCAATTCAGGTCTTTCATTTAAAACAGCAGAAAGATCAGTAATTGATGAAACATATTCATTGCCAACGGGAAAAACTTCTGTTTATGTCAACAAGGCAAATGAGGCTGTCTTCGATTTTATAAACAGAAATGGCAAAATTCTTCAGGTTATTTGCCGTGCATATGATGACGGAGTTGCCTTCAGATATAGAGTTGATAGTCCGGCAGGCATAACTGTAAGAAAGGAATTGACCACGTTTGGAATACCTGAGAACACGATAAGCTGGATGATGGATTACGTTCCTCATTATGAAAATATTTACCAGGAGAGATCACTTGATACAATCGGCTTTAAGCCACTTTCTTTCCCTGCTCTTATGCATATTGATAATAGTCTCTGGTTATTGCTGACAGAAGCTTCTGTCTACAATCAGCCTGCCTGCCATCTCAGGAAAAGCGGCACCGGAAATGAGCTTGAAATCGAACTGCCTGAAGAAAGCTACTCTGTGGAATCATTATGGGAATCACCATGGCGGACATTCATTTTAGGAACTGATCTCGGGACCATTACTGAATCAGTCATGGTAGAAAACCTGAATCCACCCTCGGTAATTTCTGATATGAGCTGGATAAAGCCGGGTGTTGCTGTGTTCCCATGGTGGGGTAACTGGATGGCTAACAGTTATATCGACACTCTTAAAATGTACGTGGATCTCGCCGCTGAAATGAACTGGGAATGGATCGAATTTGATGTTTCCCTTGTAGGTTCACCTTTCAGAACTTCAAAACTTTGGGAGACAACTGACTGGCTTCCGGAATTTACTTCTTATGCCCGGTCAAAAAATATCAGTGTATATGGATGGGATGAAATAAATATCTTAAAAACTCCTGAAGGCCGTGATCATATTTACGGGAGATATCTTGATCTTGGGATAGAAGGGATTAAGATCGATTATATCGATTCCGATAAACAATATGCCATGCAGTTCCGTAATTCTGCCATGAAGGATGCTGCCCTGAGAAAGCTGATGGTAAGTTTCCACGGAGAAACAATGCCAAGAGGACAGCGCCGGACCTATCCTAATGTTATGACTCTTGAAGCAGTAATGGGAGCTGAATATTACACCTTTAAGGCAAATCATTCTCCTTCACCGGTTCATAACTGCACACTTCCTTTTACACGCAATGTTGTTGGTCCGATGGATTATACACCGGTAACATTTACAATCCGTCCTGAAGTTCCGAGAACAACTACCTATGCTCATGAGCTCGCTCTGTCAGTAATTGTTGAATCGGGATGGCTGGTCATGGCCGATCGCCCTGAAGCTTATCTTAAATCACCCGCTAAAAATTTCCTGAAAAAACTTGAGTCGGCATGGGATGAAACCAGGTTTATAGATGGTTATCCCGGAGACTATATATGCCTGGCCCGAAGGAAGGGAGATAAATGGTTCATAGCTGGTATTAATTCAGGAGAAAAGAGAGAAATTGACATCAATCTCGGTTTCATTAAAGATGGTAAATATGAAATAGAGATTTTTGAAGACAAACCCGGAGAAGAAATGACAAATATTGCGATCAGAAAGGAAACTATTACAAAAGATAGTACATTGCATATGACAATATCAGCCAATGGAGGATTTTGCACCCTTATTGAGTAAGAAACTATAATTTTCAATTATTTAATACATGACATAATATGAAAACAATCTTAAAACCTTTTTTGTGTATCGCTCTGTTCACAGCGATAACAATTTTTTATTCTGCATCAGTTTGCTCCCAGCCATTATGGGAGGCTGCCAATAAGAACAAGGATGTTTTGAGAATATCCACATTATTCACTGCACAGGATTGCAGGGATAAGATCAATACCCCTGAGGGTCTTGAAGCAGCAGTAAAATGGTGCAAAGAGACTGGTCTTACAAGGGTTTTTATTGAATCATTTCGTGGTGGATATTATGCAGAAAAGGAAACATTGATTAAGGCCAGAGACAGGTTTAAAAAGGAAGGATTTGACGTTGCAGGTTGTGTAACAACAGTTAATGTTGGAAAGAACGGTATCGGCGGATGGGGAAATGTTCCATGCTATACAAGTGATCTTACTGCCGAATTTGGAGAAGATCTTTGAGTATACTGCCTCAATTTTTGACCCTATTATGATTGATGATTTTCTGTTTACCGAGTGTACCTGTGAAGATTGCGTAAAGCAAGAGGAGATGAAACTGGGCAAAGTTCAGTAAGCGACCAGCTGGTAAAATTCAGCCATGACCATATCCTAAAACTAGCTAAGGCAGCTAATCCTAATGCTAAAAGTCATCATAAAGTACCCTCTGTGGTATGACACCTTCCATGACCGTGGTTATGAGGTCGTTCGTCAGAGCAAGGATTATGATTTCACCTGGGTGGGTACTGAAACCCGCGACTACAATTATGATGTCAAACCAGGCGGGGATGTTCAGTATAATGCATTTTTCATAATGCGATGGCTCGATGGAATAGAGGAGGCAAAAGCAGGCGGCGGATGGATCGACGCTCTTGGGTACTACTCCGAATTTCTACGTTGAGCAAGCCAGACAAACTGTACTTGGAAACGGTAAAGAGATTATGCTTTTCCATTATGGAAGTCTGCCAGAGACTAACAAATACAGTGGCTATGAAGGCACTCCCATAAAAACATCATGTGCATTTAAGAAAGGACTTACCTTTCTTTTCGACCTTGCCAGAATGATAAAGGACAAACCTCTGAAAGGAATTTATCTTCCTAAGCTGCCAAACAGCGACAATGTGAAGGAAAATTATATCTTCAGTATTTTGGGAATGCTTGGTCTGCCCTCTTGTTCCGGGTCATGAACTGACAAGCAGCAATGCATCTGCTATTTATACTTCTCATGCTTTGAAAGAAGCAGGATTCTCTGTGAAGCTGTCAGGTTCTTAATTCAGGAAAACAGGTGCTGATTACAGAAGAACTGGCTAAAAGGCTTACAGATCAGAAACTTCTTGAAAACAAAAATCTTATGGTCCTCAAAGTAGGTGATGATCCCAAAAAACTGCTGAAACTTACTCAGGAAGAGCTCAAACCTGTCAGGGATAAGCTGATGGCACCTCTCGGAATCAAATTTGATGCACCCAATAAAGTGAGCATTTATCTCATGGGAGACAATACACTGATTCTTGAAAATTTCAATGATAATCCTGTTGATGTGACACTCGAAATGGCAAAAGTCTCTTCCCTGACACCGAAGTTAACTATCCCTGTTCAGGGAAAAGTATTTGTTTCTAAGAGTAACAACATATTTAGCATTAAGGAATTATCACCCAGAACTCTTGTTGCTTTTGAGTTTAAATAGGAGTGTACTGACAGGCAGTTTTTAAGATTTGAGATATGAGATGTAAAAGGACAAGCATATATCTGATATATTGTCTGTTGCTGACATTACCATTATTATCTGCTGCACAGTTCATGCCTGCAAGTGAAAAAAGCCAGGTATCGGACTGGGAAGCAATGAAATATGGCATGTTTATTCATTTCAACATGAATACATTTGCCGGGGCTGAATACGACAGGGGTAAACTGCCTGCCGAACGATTCAATCCTGCCAGAGCTGATGTTGACCAGTGGATAAAGACTGCCAGGGATGCCGGAATGAAATATGCTGTACTGACGGCCAAGCATACAGGTGGATTCTGCCTGTGGGACAGTAAGGCAATCTGGAAAGGGAAAGAATATGATTACGATATCGCTTCTTCCCCTTTCAAAGCAGACATGGTTTCGCTGTTCATGGAAAGCTGCAGAAAGTACGGTATTAAGCCTGCTCTGTACTATTGTCTGTGGGATGATCATAACCAGCCTTTTTCTACACCAGAAGAGTACTTCAGGCTGACCAGAGACCATATTTCAGAGCTTGTTACAGGATACCAGGGATTGGTTGAGATATGGATCGATATACCTTCCCGACTCACTGAGGGGCAGCGCACTGAACTTTATAACCTCGTCAAATCGCACCAGCCGGCTTGCCTGGTTACCTGTAACAACGGATTCACTGACGGATCTGTACTTGCGAATTTCCCTGCTGATATTACCAATGGTGAAAGGACCCTTCCTCCCAAAGAAGGTCATAACCCGGTAAAGGAGATTAAAGGAAAGAAATATTATATCCCTATGGAAGTTTGCCAGACTCTCAGTCAGAACTGGTTCTGGTTACCCGGTGATGTTACAAAATCGGTGAGGACGCTTTATTACTGGTACAGCGAATCAATTAAGCGTGGAGCAAATTTCCTCCTGGATGTTCCACCTGATCTTTCAGGGCAAATACCGACTGACCTTGTAAAAAGACTCCTGGAACTGAAAGAGGTGATTGACGATCCGGAAAGGCTGCCTCAGCTGCGGACACTTACCGGTTACAAACCTGTGGAGGCATCATCATTATTTAACCGGAGAGTTGAATACCTTCCCGAATTTGCTGTTGATGAAGATCCGAATACCAGGTGGCTGCCCCAACCCGATGACGCGATGCCATCGCTTACAGTTGACCTCGGGAAATCATTGGTATTCAATACTGTCAGGATTTCAGAACCTTATGAGTCTCATATCAGGTCATTTAAAGTTCAGTACCTGGCCGGAGGGGAATGGAAAACCATTTTTGAAGAAGAGAATGCAGGGAGTGATTTCGTGAGAAAATTCCCTCCCGTGGAAGCCAGAATGGTCCGGATTCTGATTCCGAAATTCATTACAGGCAGAAACCAATTCAATGTACTTTCATTTCCGGGTGAACTTTCTCCTCTTGAAGGGGTTTCTCTTGCAGAGTTTCAGGTTCTGAATGAAAAATAATTTTATGTTTTTAATGCATTTTGTAAATAAGTGATTATTAGTATTCTGAAATTTAAAATGATCAGTCTGATGAGGAGATATTTCACGTTTTTGATCCTGTTGTTAATTCTCAGTTCACAGTTTGGGTGGTCACAAAAGGAGATCCCAGTTAATTATTTTGTGCCTTACCAGTACAAATTGTCTGAAGGGAGATATCTCGTAAAAGCCTGGCTTGACATATCTGACACAGACAGGGACCTTACTTTAAATATTGATGGTAAACAGATACAGTACTCCCGGACAAATACGGATAAAATTGAGCTTTTTCTGCCTCTTGCAGGGAATCAGGGAGAACTTATCATCACCTCAGGTGATAATAAAACTATTACAAAACAACTCTTTAGTCCGCTTATTTCATCCGACTGGGGTTACTTTGGAAAAGGAACAATCCATATAATTTGCTCCTCTCATCAGGATATTGCCTGGATGAATACTCCTGACTCATGTCGTGTGGAAAGGATCCATGATATCATTATTCCGGCGCTTGATCAGATCGGCAGAAATCCAGCTTTCAGCTTTGAGATGGAACAGACACTAAATCTCATGGAAGTACTTGAGGCAGTTCCGGAAGAAAAGCAGAGAATTCTTGATGCATATAAGAATGGTCAGTTCCTGTGGGGAGCAACTCTCAACCAGCCTTATGAGGGTCTTGAATCGGGTGAGCAGCTGGTGAGGCAGGCTTATCTGGGACGAAAATGGATAAAAGACAACCTTCCCGGAATGGATGCTTTTGCTGCATATAATGTTGACGTACCGGGGAGGACTCCCCAGATACCACAGATCTTTGAAAAGTCAGGAATTAAGTATCTGGTTATAAGCCGGATGAAGGAAGGATTCTATAACTGGTACAGTCCAGATGGCTCCAAAGTACTCACCTACAGTCCGGGTAATTACGGCTGGGCTCTGCTTGTCTATCAGTATTTTGAAGGTGATGTAATTACAGCATTTCAGAAGCTGAACAAAGTACTGAAGAACTGGGATGATTACTATGCAGAACATAACCTTCCCGCTCATTATGGGGTGGTCATCAGTACTGATGCAGGGGGGCCGAAAGATTATACACCGATAATAAATGAATGGAACGATATTGCAAAAAACTCGGGTTCAAATATCCCTGTTCTGCGTCATTCAACAACTGAGGACTTTCTGCATGAGATAGATGTTCCTCAGGCGAAATTCGATTCTGTATCAGGTGAGCGTCCCGATCTCTGGTTATATATCCACGGACCAGCTCATTATGAGGCTATCAGGGCTAAGAAAGCGGCTGCTGTAGGCCTTCCTGCTGCAGAGATGTTCAGTGCAGTGAATGGAGTTGTCAAATCAGATTTGAAGTCATATCCGTTAAAAGAACTCACTGACGGATGGTATAATTCCATATACCCCGATCATGGCTGGGGAGGGAAGAACGGGGAGATAACCGATAGCATTTTCAGGGAATATCTTGAGTCTGGAAATGAGACAGGGAAGAAGATCCTGGCGGGGTCACTTAAGTCTCTTTCAGAATCAATAGCTGTGTCTAAACCAGGTTCAGTTGTGGTATTCAATGATCTCTCATGGACCCGTGACGGCATTGTGGATGTTGATGTTACAAATATGAAGGGACCCGGCTGGATAATAACTGATTCAGAGGGAAAAACAGTTCCTTCTTCGGTCTCTGAGAAAGGTTCCGGGAAATATGTATCATTCATAGCCTCAGAAGTTCCATCTGTTGGTTATAAAACTTATTACATCAAACAGGGTACTGGCAAATCATTAAGTGAAGTGCAGACTGGTAACAACTTCTGCGAAAACAGTTTTTTCAGGATTGAATTCGGACAGGGAGGTATAACTGAGCTGTATGATAAACAACTGAAAAGGGAGCTGCTGAATACTACCAAATACGCAGGAGGCGATCTCCTTCACTTTGGCTATAACGGTAACGGAGCCGGCGAGTTTGTAAGGATAACACCTTTGAATTATGACGGCTATGAAGCTCTTTCAATGAAAAAGCAGGTATGGTCTCTAAAGAGTAACACAGCTGTTTCATCAGTTTTTGAATCGACTGCTGCTATGAGTAATTTCACTGTAAAACAGATAATTACAGTCTATCATCAGATTAAAAAAATCGACTTTGAATATGAGATCCCCGACTGGCCTGGAGTTCATAACCGCCAGATAAGAGCAGTATTCCCGCTGGCCATGAAAGAGGCTCAGGTAACATACGATGTGCCAATGGGTATTGTAAATGTTAATAAAGATGAGCTGAACATATCGCCTCGCGGATGGAGCTGGGAAGGAACCTACAGGCAGATGCCCCGTGAGATTCACCCGAGAGAGATAGAGAATTTTGTTTCAGCAAGCAATAGTAATTTCGGAGTTACAATGTCGACCAATCTTGCTGTAATCGACTGGGTTGATCCCGGACGTGAATCTGTCGATTATCCTGTGCTTCAGGGTATTCTTCTTTCCTCACATAAAAGTTGTCATTACCTCGGCAACTGGTATCATCAGAAGGGCAGTCATTCATTCAGGTTTACCCTCTCTTCGCACCTGCCCGGATGGGAGAACGGCTATCAGTCTGGTGTTGAGGGAAATCATCCATTGTATCATGTTGTAATTGATAAGCCCCGGAAAGGAGCCCTGCCGGCTGAAATGAGTTTTCTGTCTGTTGCATCACCACTTGTAAGAGTAACAGCATTAAAAAAAGATGATAAAAGCAATAGTCTGATCCTTAGGCTGGTAAACATGGAGTCACAAAACAAAACCGTGAATATTAAAATCTGGTTTCCGGCAACATCATTTATAAAAACCAATTTGATTGAAGAGGATATTGTGAATACCGGACAAAAAGGGAAGGATCTTAAGATTGAGCTCGGTAAAAACTCCATCGAAACATACAGGATAGGATTTTAGTTTTCTTTTTTCCCGCAGATCCCGCTGATTTTCGCAGACTTTGCTGGCGCGGATTTAGCGAAGCGTAATCCATGCCATATTGTTCAGGCACCGATTGCATCCCGTCCCGATTATTATCGGGAGCTATCGGGAAGGCGCCAGCTCCAATTGCAACATTGACGCGATTATGTTAACCCGCTGGCGCGGATCTGTGATCCGTGCCATATTGTTTGTATGGGTGCATCGTACCGAGATATTATTATTCATATATTTAGTGAAAATAAATATTATGAATATGTTCCGTATCTATAAGATTATTATCATCATATTATTATTGAGTGTCATTGACTTACCAATATTGAACGCTCAGAAAAAATCATCCAAACCTCTTTTCCCTGTATCCATAGAATGCACTGTAAAACCATATTACCGCCACCGGCCCGATGGAAAACCAGGCCGCGAGGTGATCCTGCATTTTGCTGGACAAAAATTTTTGGGCAAGGGAACAATTAAAATGGAATCAGGCAGTGTAAGCGAAATTATTCCTCTCGATGCTGCTTCAGCTATGGACAGCCTGGCAATTGTTTTACCGGAAGGAATAGGAGTTAATTCGGCAGACCAGGTCACATTCACTCTTGCAAACGGGAAGAAGCAAATTGTAACAAATGTTACAATTCCTCCAAAACGCCAGTGGACAGTTTACATCTACCCGCATTCACATGTAGATATCGGCTATACAAACACACATGAGAATGTTGAACTGATTCACAAAAGAAACCTGATTTTCGGTATTGATCTGGCTATAAAGAAGACTCAGGACTACCCAAAAGATGCACGATATCTCTGGAACCCTGAAGTTCTCTGGCCGGTTGAAAGATACCTCAGGAATGCTACTCCTGAACAGAAAGAATCTATTGTGCAGGCAGTTCAGAAAGGATGGCTTCACCTCGATGCAGGTTATGTTCACACTAACACAACTGCTGCTGCCGATGAGGAGCTCTTTGAGTTTTTTCGTGAGTGTGCTGCTATGACAGAGCTTACCGCAAAGAAAATCGAAACATTGGTCCAGGTTGATATCCCCGGCATGACATGGGGAATAGTTCCTGTTGCCTCACAGCTTGGGATAAAATATTGTCTGGCAATGAATAACGGTTCCGACAGGGTCGGTCTCTCAACCGATTTCAGCTTCAAGCCATTCTGGTGGAAGAGCCCTGATGGGAATTCAAAAATACTCTTCTTCCAGCCCGGAAGCTATAACCCCGGAGCCGTTTACAAGGGCTTCCAGTACTGGCCATTAATGGCAGGTCATACCGATAGTGCAACACTTCTTAAGATTGTAAAAACTGATAATCCACGCGCTTTTTTCATCGATAAATACCTCGAAGACAAGCTGCCAATGCTGGAGAATTCAGATTATTATCCCTATGATATTTTTCTCATGACCTGGGCAATGGCTGATAATACTCCAATTGACGCCGATCTCCCTGATGCCGTGAAAAGCTGGAATGAGGATTATGCCTATCCGCATCTGGTCATTGCCAGTGCAACACAGATGATGCAGGCATTCGACACTAAATATGGAGATAAGCTACCCGTACTTTCAGGCGATTTCACCGAATACTGGACTGATGGTCTGGGTACTGCGGCAAAGCAGACTGCAATGAACAGGGCATCAAAGGAGAGGCTTATTCAGGCAGAAACTCTTTGGTCCATGCTAAATCCACTTACACCTGCTCCGCGAAAAGAGATCAGTGAGGCATGGAGAAACATCATAATGGGTACCGAACATACATGGTGCTACATGGATCCCAAGAAACAGCCGATAACGAATGATATTCTCAAGGTAAAATTTGGTTTCTTTCAGCAGGGGGAAGATATCAGCAAATCAGTTCTTGAAGAGTCAATGAAAAATGTGACTCAGTTGCCGTCGGCTTCAGCCGGTGGAAGCAATGTGGTTGGTGTATTCAACACCTTGTCATGGAGTCGCGGGGGACTTGTTTATCTTACATCCCAACAATCAGGAAAATTCAATTCGGTTGTTGATTTGCAGGGAAAATATGTCCCGGCACAGAAACTTTCAACAGGTGAGCTTGTATTTATGGCCGGTATGGTTCCTCCTCTCGGTTCAAAAAAGTATTCTCTTAAAGAGCGAAAAGTAAAAAATGTTGATGGAATCGCCTTTGGTAATATTCTTGATAACGGAATTGTAAAAGTTGTCATTAACCAGCAGACTGGTGATATTGAGAGCTTTATCAGTGATAGCTATGAATTTGCGGATAAAAATTCGGCGACTCTGGTAAACAGTTACCGCTACCTTCATGGAGAGGATAGTCCTGAGAAGGCATCAGCGGCAAAAAATGTAAAAATAACTGTTAAGGAAAATGGTCCGCTTCTGGCGACATTGCTGGTTACTTCAGAGGCTGAAGGCTGCCGGAGCCTTACCCGTGAAATTACACTGATAGCAGGCCAGTCGCACCTTGAGATTAAGAATACAGTTGATAAGATTTCAGTTACAGAAAAGGAGGGCATTCACTTCGGCTTCGGCTTCAACATTCCAGCCTCAAAGACCATGTTCGACATACCATGGGGTATAGTGGAACTTGAGAAAGACCAGCTTGCTGCAGCAAACCGCAACTGGATCGCCTTTCAGAGATGGCTGGATATCTCAAATGAGGAGCGGGGCATTACCTTTTGTTCGCTCGATGCTCCCATGTTTGAAAATGGTACAATATCAGCCAATGTACTAGGAGCGGCAACCAATTCTCCCCGGTGGATAAGAAAACTGGAGTCATCACCAACTATCTATTCCTGGGCTCTTAACAATCACTGGCACACTAACTTTCCTCTGAGTCAGGAAGGGCTTGTCTCTTTCAGATACCGTATTCTTTCGCACAGTACTAAATATGACGCTGCCGCCGCAAACAGGTTTGGCCTTGAACAGGCACAGCCACTTATAGCAACAACTCTTAAGAAGGATGCAGTAACCAAACAGCCTTTCACAATTGAAGGCAGCAACAATATCTATGTTTCAATAATTAAGTCCGGTAGTGGAAGCGATCCCTCAAAGATCCGCCTGCGTTCAGTTTCTGAGAAAACTGAATCTGTAAAACTGATCTGGAAAAACCAGAAACCTGTATCAGTTAAACTGAATGGGATAGTAGTAAATGATACAATAGAGGTACCTGCTAAAGGCTTTGTCACACTGGATGTGGTTTATTAATGCACCTATTGTGTTACTTTGTGTCCTCTGTGTAATCCCGATAGCTATCGGGACTCAGTGCCCTCTGTGGTTAATGGTTTTTAGCCACGGATATAATATAAATCACTAAAAAACACTATTTTAGTTGTGAATGCTTTTCAATTAAAATCATTAAATATGAAGACACTTCCTGTGATTTTCAAATGGACATACACGTCTCTTTTTCTGCTTATTATGTCAGGAAATTTATTCGGCCAGACAAGCAAACCTGATGCCGGGAAAAAGACTGATTATTCATATTTTAAAGGCGGAACCATCAGCGTAATTCCTTCCTCTCACCAGGATATTGCATGGATGGACAGTATTGGTGCCTGTATCGAATTCCGCGATAAGATGATGATAACACCTGTCCTCAAACGCCTGAGGGAAAATCCGGAATTCAAATTCTCAGTTGAGGATGCTTTAAGTCTGAGGGAATATCTTATCCGGCATCCTGATTCATGGGGCGAGATACTTAAGTATACAAAAGAGGGGCGTCTCGACTGGGGTGCAACTTATAAGCAGCCTTATGAATCGATGTATGACGGTGAGTCACTTATCCGTCAGACTTACCTTGGCCGGAAATGGCTGAAGAAAACTCTCCCGGGATGTGATTTTAAAACATACTGGAATGAGGATGTCCCTGGCAGATCGCTGCAGATGGCCCAGATACTGTCAAAAGCAGGGATCCCCTACATGCAGTTCAGCCGTCATCAGCCGGGAATTTACAGATGGTACAGTCCCGATGGGAGTTTTATTACCTGTTATACCCCCGGACAGTATGATGAGGTTGGAATACCTGTCCGACAGGCTAATACTGATGTGGGTCAGCTGACAAAAGTATTCACCACAATGCTTACAGACTGGAACAGCTATTTTAAGCAACGAAAGCTAAATCCCGAATTTCCATTCATCTATTCACACGATTTTGCCACCCCTCCTGATTATGATGCTTTCTTCAATGATTGGAATAAGAAATCAGGTTCTCTTGGAAAACCTGTTATAAAGTATGCTACAGGCACAGAATTTTTACAGGCTGCATCTAAGGGAAACCAGAACTTTGATGTAATTGAAGGTGAGCGCCCTGATGTCTGGCTGTATATACATGGTCCTTCGCACCAGAGAGCTTTGAAAGCATCAAGGGACGGTTCCAGACTCCTGACGGCTGCTGAGAAATTTGCCACCTTCGACGCTCTTCAGCAAAACAGTTTTGCTGATTATCCGCAGGCAGAACTAACAAAGGCATGGGAGAATGCTATATATCCCGATCACGGCTGGGGTGGAAAACATGGCGACCTTACCGACAGGGCTTTCAGAACAGTATATGAGACAGGCAGGGATATCGCTGCTGAAGTTCTTGACAAATCAACAAAGAATATAGCTTCAAGAATTAATTTTTCGGGAAAGGGAATTCCTGTAACTGTCTTCAATCCATTATCATGGAAACGTACCGACATTGTAAAATTTACTTTTAATGCTGAGGGTAACGATCAGAATACTTTCAGACTGCTCGATGAAACAGGAAAGGAGATTCCTTATCAGCTGATTTATGATCATAAAATATCCGGGAAAAAGGATGAGGTTATCACTTTTCTTTTTGTTGCGAAAGATGTTCCTTCAGTAGGATACAAAACATACTATCTGGAAAAAGCAAAGCCGTCGGTCTTTAAAAGCAATTCAAAAACAGAGGGAACTTTGTTTGAAAATGAATTCTATAAGGTTGAATTTGTGGAAGGCGGATTGAAATCTGTTTTTGATAAGGAACTCTCCGCTGAACTTCTGAATACCGGAAAATTTCTCGGAGGTGAATTGTTCACTATGCAGTCGGTGGGGAACGGAGCAGGTGAATTCACTGATGTCCAGCAACCGACTATGGAGGGTTTTGAAAAGATGAGCCAGTATAAACAACCATGGGCACATATCTCTTCCGGACCGGTAAGGGATGTTTATGAATTCAGGAAAGCAATTAATCATGTCACAGTCGTTGAACGGGTTATCCTTTATCAGGATCTGAAAAAAATCGATTTTGAGATTGAGCTTCTCGGTTTTGACGGGGAGAGATACCGTGAGTTCCGCCTGGCTTTTCCACTTAATCAGGCTACCTCCGATGTTGCCTATGAAGTACCCATGGGGGTGCTGAGAGTTGGCAGGGATGAAATGGCAGGTGCAGCAGGTTTCTCAAAGGCTTCACAGATTTACAGTACTCCGTGCGCACAGGTGCATCCCCGTGAGGTACAGGACTGGTTTTCAGCATTTGATGGAAAAAATTCTGTCACCATTAGTTCAGATGTGGCTGTTTTTGACTGGATTGATCCTACAGAAAATCCTGTCCGGTACACAATCCTGCAGCCTTTGCTTCTTGCAAGCCGCAAAAGCTGTCATGGAGAAGGAAATTATTACCTGCAGCCCGGTGATCATTTCTATACTTTCTCGCTTTATTCAAATACCTACGACTGGAGGGGTGGTTACCGTAATGCTGTACAGGCAAATCAGCCTATGAAGGTTGTTGTTACAGATCCTTCTAGGAAAAGTGGCAGCATGCCTGAAATGATGAGTTTTGTTTCTGTAGAGAATAAGAATCTGATCCTCAGTGCTGTAAAGAAATGCGATGATGATGACAATGTAATCATCAGGTGTTATGATATTGAGGGTATCGATTCGGAAGCAGATATCAGGATTCCTGTGACCTTCAGAAAAGCTGAGCTCACAAACCTGATTGAAGAGGAGGGCAAGGAAATTCCCGGTTCAGGTAATAAACTTAATCTGAAGATCGGTCACCATTCAATAGAGACTATAAAACTTTATATGAAGTAGATGAAGAAATGTTTTACCACAGAGGACACGGAGTTTTACACTGAGGACACAAAGAATCAGAATTTAGTTTTCTCTGTGACCTTTGTGTAATCCTTTGTGCTCTCTGTGGTTATAAAAATTAATAGAATAAATTATGCTGAAAAAAACTCTCGTAACAATAGTATTATTAATACTCACATTATCAGTATATTCTCAAAATAGCAATCCTGTTTTTAAGTGTAATAACGACACTTATAAGCTTCTGAAGGAAATCTCTGCCTCTGTAGCATCAAAAGGCGAGATACTGCTATCAATCACCACACACCAGGACCTCGGATGGGTTGATGAGGTTGAAAAATGCGTGATAATGCGCGATACCATCTGGATGACTCCCTATCTTAAAAGGCTTAAGGAAGACCCATCATTCAAGATGGATATAGAACAGACTTCCATTATTATAGAGTACCTTAACCGCCACCCGGAAAAGAAAGCTGAGATACAGAAAGGTCTTGATGATGGAAGGATACTCATAGGTGCAACTTATACCCAGCCTTATGAAGAGATGTTCAGCGGCGAATCGCTGATCAGGCAGCTCTACCTGGGGAAGAAATGGCTCACAACTAACTTTAACGGTTATAAATCAGACACATATTATAACTCAGATGTACCCGGCCGTACATTGCAAATGTCACAGATACTTGCAAAATCCGGAGTTAATAATATGTTTGTAAGCCGCCATGAGAAAGGTGTTTTCGACTGGTACAGTCCTGATAATTCTAAAGTTACAATGTTCTCCTCCGGACATTATATCGACTTTTACAATATCCTTGGAAAGGAGAGCGGTGCCGGTATAAAGCAGATGGCGGAGGAGGTGTTGTTCTGGGGAAAGTATTACGATGCGAAATCAAAAAAGGTGATAATTCCTGCTCTGCTCAATTATGAATTCATCTGGGACCAGAAACCTGTTAAGAACTGTGATCCGTTTATGGCGCTATGGAACAGTATCAAAGTAATTGAAAATGAGAAAGGTGAGAAAACAAAAGTTTCTCTTCCGCCTTTGAAATATCGTAATCTGAATACCTGTTTAAACGCAATCCGTGAAACTTCAACAATGATAAAACCCATTTCAGGAGAACGTCCTGCTGTTTGGCTTTATATACACGGACCATCACACCATTTTGCAATTTCTGCAAGTCGTGAGGCTGATATTTTGTTACCGGATGCTGAAAAATTTGCTGCAATAAACGGGCTGCTTGAGGGAAACTTCAGAAATTATGATGAAGAAAAGTTCAATGAGGCTTGGGAAGCAAAGATCTATCCCGATCACGGATGGGGTGGCAAAGGAGGAGAGATCACTGACCGCCTCTTCCTTAGTAAATTTGTTAAGGCACAGCAGGATGCAACAATGCTCCTGAATGGTGCTTTAAACAGGATAGCATCAAAAATTGATTTCAGCCAGACCGGTATTCCGGTGGTTGTTTTTAATGGTCTGAACTGGAGAAGGGATGATCCTGTATCTTTTGAATCACGGTTCAGCAAGGGTGAGGCTTTCGGAATTAAAGTTGTCGGGAGTGATAAGAAGATGATTAACAGTCAGATCCAGGACCAGCAGTATTATGATGATGGTTCTCTCAAATCGGCATCAGTATCATTCATAGCTGTCGGTGTACCCTCTGTTGGATATTCAACATTCTATGCCGAAGCTGTGAAACAGATTGAAAAGCCCGTTGAATCAGCCTTCAGTCCGGTTTTCGAGAATCAGTTTTTTTCTGTCCGTTTCGGAAAAGGGGGAATTGAAAAACTTTTTGATAAAACTCTTGAAAAGGATGTAATTGATCCGGCAAAATTTACTCTTGGCGAAGTATTTACAATGCAGTCAGTAGGAAATGGTGCAGGTGAATTTTCAGATATCCAGCAGCCGTCAATGGAGGGTTATGATAAAACCGGATTTTATGAGACAAAGTGGGAAAAGCTGAATGATGGTCCGGTGTTTACCTCATTCAGATACCGTCAGCCTGTTAAACATGCTGTGGTTGAAGAGACAATAATAATCTATAACCAGATCAAAAGAATTGATTTTGAGATAGATATTAAAAACTGGGAAGGGAATACTCTACAGGGAGTTCAGAGCTGCTTTTCCATTAAATATGACTGCTCCCAAAATTACGTACGAGGTACCCATGGGAGTTGTTGAAGTTGGAAAGGATGAGCTCAAAGGTGCTGCCGGACATATGTATACCACTGAGTGTAAGCTTGTTCATCCTCGGACTATGGTCGACTGGGTTAATGCATCAGATAACAGTTACGGGGCAACCCTAAGTTCAGGTGTTATTGGTTTCGACTATCTTGATCCCACACCTGGTCCTGCATCATCAACACTAATTCAGCCTATACTGTTTGCATCTCGCAAAAGCTGCCACTGGGAGGGAAACGATTATATCCAACTGGGTGATCATCACTTCTCTTTTTCACTTTATATCCATGGACCGGGCTGGAAGAATGGATTTCATTATGGTAAACAGGGACAAAACAAACTATATACTGTTCTTGATCCTGTTAAAGGTCAGGGCAATACACTTCCGGAACAAAAGAGTTTCGTTTCAACCGGTAGCGATATGATTTTGATAACTGCTTTTAAAAAGAGTGAAGCTGATGGTTCGGTTATTTTAAGAATGACTGACATGAGCGGGGAGGAACAGAATGTGAGGATGGAAATGTTTATGCCTTTTCAAAATCTTTCAAGAACAAACCTTATTGAAGAAGATGCGAAGGATATCGGTCAGTCCGGAAATATATTTAATCTGAAAGTCGGGAAGAATTCAATTGAGACTTATAAATTGGATGCAGGTCAAAAGTGAATAACCAGTTAAATGAAATGAATAATAACATAATAAATAGTAAGGTTTTCAGAAAGCAGAAATATTTTCTGTTTATTAGTTTATTGATTCTGTTATCATTATTCACAACATCCTGTACCGATTCAATCAGCAGTAAGAACAAAGATCAGGATATGCTTTCGGGTCATCGGTTCCTCACTTTTAATTCAGTGATAAGGGTAAATCAGATAGAGGTTTCCCGGGATAAAAATGTCGGGTTCGATGAACGTGAACTTCATACACCATCCCGATTAGTAGAATTCCGGAATGCCATAGAGAAGGGATTTCCCGGCGCAAAAATCACATGGGCTCTCAGCTGGCTGGCACTTCATGATACAACTTCTGATTATCTTAAAATCAGAGAACTTGTGGTTGGTTATCATTATAAATATGGAGATGAGGTTACTTTCATCCCCGGTGCTTATTTTGCTAATGCATATAATTCTTCAGAACAGGTGAATAAGGATCTTCACGAAGGTCTCCAAAAGGTGTCGGAAATAGTAGGAAACGGTTATCGTCCCCTGAGTATTGTAGCCGGATTTCTATCCTCAAAGAATATGGAATATCTCGCAAAGGAGGAGAACATACATGTTTGTCAGGGAAATGTGTGGAGTCAGTATTCTATTGATAATCAGGATGGCGAAGGATCAATCAGCTATCCCTATTATCCGTCATCAGAGCATTTGTGTAAACCGGCTCAGGGAACTGAAGATTTTGTGGATTGTGTGAATCTCGATGGATGGACGCTTGATTTTCTGGCAGCCAGAAGAGCCGGATTTGAAGATGGTTTCAATAGTCGTATGGGTGTCGGGCCTATTGAAACTCTGGGAAAATACGGATTGGAGACCGGATTAAAGGAGATGCTTCATACAACAGAAATTCATTTTGAAAAAGGATTTGAACTGAATGGGTTTGCCTGGGTGACAAATTGCTGGGAATTATCCCTGCCAATTGATGTTACAGGTCTGACCAGCTGGCTGAGTGAAATAAAAAAGCGCTGGCCGGATACAAAGTTTATAACACAGGGCGAATTTGGTCAGATATGGCGTGAACAATTCAAAACCAATGATTTTAATTACAGGTTTGAAGAAACCGGATCGGGAATTGGCGGATCGGATGCAGACAAGACTATCAGATGGTTCATGAATAAAACTTTCAGGCTTGCTCTTTTATCTGATATTCAAAACAATAACAAAGAGATGGTCATTGACTTTACCCGTTATGATAAGAAAGCAGTAGAACCAGAATCAGGAAGTACACGCAACTGGAGCCTGATGGGGGATATAAATCAAAAGCAGATTCGTCCGCAGGATAAGCCTGTTGAGATTAAAAACCTTGAAAAAGAAACAAAAACGATAATCAGAAAATATTATCCTGATCTGATTGTGAATTCTGATAAGTAACAGGATAGAAAAATATGAAAACAAAAATGGAAGATACAAAAACAGAACTGAAGAGATATCGTGAGTTTTTCAGTAAAGAACTTCATGGTAATATTCTGCCTTACTGGATGAAATATGGCGTTGAAAAAAATGGACATGGCTTCTATGGTGCAGTTGACCTGAATAATGAACCTGTTCTTACGGCAAACAAAACCAGTGTGCTGAATGCAAGGATACTCTGGACATTTTCAGCAGCTGCAATGCTTGACGGAAACAAGGAATATGCTGCTATGGCCGACAGGGCATACCGGGTTGTTATTGAGGATTTTGAAGACAAAAAATATGGTGGTTATTATATGGAATTGTCATCATCCGATAAGTTAGCCAACGATATCAAACATACCTACGCCCAGGCTTTTGTGCTTTATTCGCTTTGCAAGTATTATGAGTTCAGGAAGAAAGAGGAAACTCTCAACAGGATACAGGATTTCTTCCGACTGCTTGAGGAAAAGACCAAGGATCCTGATCACATCGGTTACCGCGAATCCTTTCCGCGACTGGCAGATCTATGGAGAAACCGTGTGGCCGACAAATAATGAGCCAAAATCGATGAATACACATCTCCATGTTCTTGAAGCATGGGCCGCACTCTATCATGTATTGAAAGATCCGGCTGTCGAAAAGAGGCTCACTGAACTGATGAATCTCTTTCTCGATAAGATAATAAGGAAAGAGGGACATTTCGGCATCTTCTTCGATGAGGCCTTTAACGAGGCAGACTCGTCAAAGGGCATTTGTTCCTTTGGCCATGATATTGAAGGATCGTGGCTATTATGGGAGGCTGCAGAGATTCTTGGTAATAAGGATATTTTAAAAAGAATGCGTGCAATTGCTATTAAAATGGTTGATAACATTGAAAGAGTAGCTGTCGATAAGGACGGTGGTCTCTTCCTGGAATCCACCAGGTTTGGCAGCCATGTAAAAACAAACAAGCACTGGTGGCAGCAGTCTGAAACTCTTGTTGGCTTCATGAATGCCTTTGAGCTTACCCGTGATGAGAAATACTGAATACAGTTAAGCTGTCATGGAAATTTATCGATACCTGTCTGATTGATCATGTGAGGGGAGAGTGGTATACCAAGCTCAACCGTCTTGGTGTTCCTTTCCTTGTTGAACCACCCGATGATCCCTCTCCATACTATCGCAATGACTGGAAGATCGATCCCTGGAAATGCCCTTACCATAACGGAAGGTCAATGATGGAGATGATGAAACGGGTAGACAGAATGGTTACCCCCATCCCGGCCTTCCCCCACGGGGGAAGGTGAGGCTGAAGAACAATAAAACAATAAACAAAAACATTAATGATTTATTCAAAGATTATAAATGAAAGTAAGCAAAATCACAGTGCAGATTTAAATACAAGGAGCAAGGCAATCATCCTCAGAAAAAAAATGACTAAGGCTGAAACAACTCTTTGGAAAAAATTAAGAATGAATCAGGTTGATGGTTTGCATTTCAGAAAACAACATCCGTATGGAATGTATATTATCGATTTTTATTGTGATAAGGCAATGATTGCCATTGAAGTAGACGGGGAGATTCATAAAATCCGAAAGTCTTACGACAGTGAAAGAACTGCTTATTTAGAATCAACTGGCTTGAAAGTAATCAGATTTACTAATGATGATATATTGAATAGATTAGAATGGGTAATCTCTGAAATAAGAAAGATGATTAGTTAATTCGGATAATCAAATAAGTTATACATCAATTGCAGATGCCTCTGTTAATATCTTTCCCCCCCTGGGGGGAAATTAAAAAGGGGGGTAAATATCAAATGAACTTTTACAAAAATAGTTTTAAGACTTAAAATTATGACATCAAGAGAACGCATTTTAATTGCCCTTAAAGGCGGCATCCCCGACAGGGTACCCGTATGGGAATATCTGTTCAGTCTCAGGCTTCAGAAAGAGGTGATGGGCCGTAATACAGTTCTTTACGAGGGAAAGATGCAGGTTGATATGGCTGCAAAGATGGGCATTGATGTTGTCTGGGCACCCGTAAATGGCTTCTGCGGCATCGAGGATGTGCCTCATAACCTGAATGAAATATATAAAGATGAATGGGGAGTGACTTACAGGAAGAACGGATGGCCCATTATAGCCCAGGTGGATACTCCAATTAAAAGCAGGGAGGATTGGGCAAATTACAAAATGCCTTCAGTTAATACTCCGGGAAGACTTACAATTCTGAAAGATGCCATTGCTGCAAACGACAAACAGCTTGCAATTGCTGCCGGATTCCTCGGTCCTTTTACGATGATGACCTGGTACCTGATGGATTTTGAGACACTTTCGATGACGCTTTTCATGGATCCGGATCTTGTTCACGAAATGAATGAGGCATTTGTTGAATGGGCACTTGGCTCTGCTAAACTGGCTTTTGAAACCGGAGGTGTTGACCTGTTTCATATCTCCGACGACTGGGGAGGGACAGGCGGACTGCTTATTTCGCCCGATCAGTTCAGGGAATTTTTTATCGGTCCGTTTGAAAAACTTGTGAAGGGACTGAAATCATACGGTGTGCCTGTGATTATGCATAATGACGGTAATCTCTGGGAAATACTTGATGATCTTGTAAATACAGGTATCGATGCCTATCACCCGGTCGAGAAAGCTGCATCAATGGATCTTGCAAAGATCAAAGAGCTTTACAAAGGCCGTGTATGTCCCATCGGCAACGTAAATAACAAAACCACCATGGTCACAGGAACTCCTGATGATGTTATTAAGGAAACTCTCGAATGCCTTAAAACCGGAGCTCCGGGTGGCGGTTACATCCTTTCAACCGACCACAGTCTGCATGATGACATACCGCTGGCCAATGCCATGGCATTGATTGAGACTGTTAAGAAATATGGGAGATACCCTTTTAATGCTGAATTGAATAATGCTGAATGCTGAATTACCATTAACCATTAAGCATTAACCGTTCACCATTAAGCATTAAAACATTACCCATTCCCCAACTCAAGCATCCTCTTTACCGCCGCATTAGGATTAGTAATTTCCTCAGCCGATCTGATTGTAACTGTTGGAATTGCACCATGATCCAGATGTACCTGCATACGAAGCTCCTCATCTTTGTTTCTGCCGGAAAGTCCTGAATAACCGAACGTACGGCATAACTTTCCGAAGAGCAGTTCATTTAGATTACATCCTCCGGCCCTATCGAGTCCCTCAGTTGATGTCTGCCAGCTTCTGTATAGATGAACCTGTGCGAATGAGAGCCTCTGTGCTGTGATTTCATTCAGTCCTTCACCACCGACAGCCAACCCGTTTCCCAGCTCTGATATATGCCGGATGAGTTTGTTCATTCCTTCTGTCGGAGGCATTGATTCAACAATACTGTTATGTATATTCCAGATACATAGCGTTACATCGATAAATATAGTATTTAGTGACAATTCCTTCGAGGCATTCAGTATACGTTCTCCTAGTATTGACCGCCACATGCTCAGTGCGGGATGGATCTTTACCATAACTTTCTTATCACGGTTACCCATCCGGTTTGTATTTGATTCGGGTACTCCGATAACCCTGCTGTTATACCAGCTCCAACCCTGCAGCTGTTTTGTTTCAACCGACCTGTATGGAAAATCCCTGACCCTTTCATATACAGGATTTGATGGATCCATATCTATAGAATTGAAATGAGGCATGATGTGAAATCCCATTTCCCGGCCTTTCTTTAGGAACATCTTTGCACTTTCACTCGCAAAATAATCCGGATAATTTTCATCATAACCATCTGTTCTCCAGTTTGAAAAATGGAGCAGCACTTTTCCGGGATCAATTTTTTTAGCAAGTGCATCCAGCACATCAGTATTTCCCGGGCACCATGAAACAGCAAATTTCACATCCCTGATCCATTTCTGCCTCTGCTGCTCTTCAGCTTCCAGGTTGTAGGCTTTCCAGTACCATTGCCTGTATTTTTCAGCAGGTACCTTCCAGTCGCCTTTGAAAGTATTTATTCTCCAGCATATTCCACCTGCACTCAGGTTATCATCTATAGGACCAAACGCTTCACTGTCAAGACCCATAACAAACGGATCTGTGGATGTCCCTGTCTGAAGCGCCTTAAATCTGTATTGGGTATCCTCGGTATGAATCCAGAATCCCCTTTCCTTCGATTGAAAGATTGCCAGTCCGGCTTCCCAGTCTGAAGGCCATCTCCATCTGCTGTTCTTAATAAGAGGATCATCCATTTTAAGTTTTATACCCTGGAAAAACGGGGCAACGAGATCGAGTGAAGGTTTTATTCCTGAAATATTCCATCGGCATGCAAATACACCCGGACGTGATGAATAAGCTGAGGGTTCAATAACAAGGTCACCAGTAATATCATCAACCGAAACATTTAGAACTCCATCACCGTCCCAGCTGTTGAAGCGGACTTCTGCTCTCTGTTCCGAGAGCTGTCTGGTCTCTGTACTTCCGAACTTCTCCTCATTGATATTGATCAGTTCATTGTTCCTGTACAACAATTGCAGGGCTCTGAAGTTTGCAGTATCAGGTTTCTCAATGAATTCTTCACCGGATGGTTTATCTTTCAATGAGGTGATGACCCCTTTTTCAATAGTTGCCGACAATGAAATGGTGTCAATAACTATTTTATTATCAGTCACCTTAACAGTGCCCCTGTACCCTGCGGGCAAAAGGGAAGAATCAATGATTGCATTTTCACCCAGAGCAGGTGATATAACTGTTGCTGC
This sequence comes from Bacteroidota bacterium, assembly GCA_016718875.1. Taxonomy (GTDB): domain Bacteria; phylum Bacteroidota; class Bacteroidia; order Bacteroidales; family VadinHA17; genus LD21. The sequence continues at coordinate 10,968 of JADKBL010000027.1, read as the reverse complement.
GGCAGAATAGCCTGCGGTTTTAATGAAGTTCCTTCGTTCCATGGTACTTGAATTTGATTATTTTTTGGAAGGACGATTTTGTTAATAAAGATAAATAATTACTTTTAGTACTATGAATAAAATACTTATAAGATGTACAATCGCCTCAGCACTTGGGGGATTGCTATTCGGATACGACACCGTGATCATCAATGGCGCAATGCTCGATCTTGTGAAACACTTTAGCCTGACACCTGCAATTCAGGGATGGACAGTCAGTTCTGCCCTTGTAGGATGCATTATCGGGACATTATTAATAGGAAAGCCCGGAGATATTTTCGGCGCCCAGCGCTTATTGCAACTGCTTGCAGTATTGTTTCTTGCCTCATCAGTGGGATGTGGACTTGCCCCAACAATAGATGTATTTATATTGTTCAGATTTATTGGCGGACTGGCAATCGGCGGAGCCTCCGTTATCTGTCCTGTTTATATTTCTGAAATTTCCCCACCTAAACACAGGGGATTGCTTGCTTCAACATTCCAGCTTGCAATAGTTTTTGGGATACTCTTATCATTGATATCGAACTATCTTTTATTAAATATTGGTGATAATAACTGGCGCTGGATGCTATTCAGCGGTGCTATACCTGCCGTTGCATTTTTCCTGATGCTTTTTTTTATAAAGAAGAGCCCGCGCTGGCTGGTCAAAAAGGGCAGGATAGAGGAAGCCAGAAAAAGCATTGAGGAACTTTCATCTCATGAGATTGATACTGAACAGACAATTAGAGAGATTCAGGAATCAATTAACATCGAAAATGAAGGGAAAAGGATTAATCTGTTTAAACGACCCTATCGGAAAATAATTTTCATTGGGATATTTGTTGCTATTTTCAGCCAGCTGACAGGAATTGGTGTTGTGTTTTATTATTCCGCACAGATATTCAGTATTGCCGGATTTTCTCCCGATACCTCAATGCTGCAGAGCGTAATTCTCGGACTTACAAATCTTGTATTCACACTTCTGGCAATGGCAGTCATTGACAGGATTGGCCGAAAGAAACTATTACTGGTAGGACAACTGGGAATGGTAACTGTGCTGGGATTGTTTGGATACGGCCTGCTATCCGGGAATATTTCCGGTTACTGGCTGGTTGCATTGCTGGTAGCTTATATTGCATTTTTTGCCTCATCAATGGGAGTAGTGATATGGGTATTATTATCTGAAATGTTTCCGAATATTATAAGGGCCAGAGGTGCATCCATAGGTTCTTCAGCCAATTGGGTAGTAAATGCTGCTCTCAACTTTTTCTTTCCTGTTGTAATTGGATTTTTTGGTTCAACACAGACAGAACAACAGTCGGGGATGAGTTATGCCTTTATCTTTTTTTCGGTTTTCACTTTCATAGGGTTCCTTTATGTGAATAAAAACTTAATTGAAACCAAGGGAAAAACGCTGGAACAGATTGAGAAAGAAGTTCACCATTAACCATTAACCATTAAAATGACACACAGGGAAAGACTGCTCACAATTTTGAATGGAGATCAGCCCGACCAGATCCCATGGTTCGGGGATCTTGACTATTGGGCTAATTCACTGGTTAAACGAGGATTGAAGCCAAAGGATTTCATACTTTCAGATGATTATATTAAATGGCACAGAGATCTCGGAGTAGGATTCTACCTCCAGGGATACTTTCCATACAGGCAGATTATCTCCAATTGTGAGGTCAGAGATTGGTATGAAGGTCATAAACATTATAAGGAGATAGTAACTCCTGTCGGATCAGTAAGGGAATGCTGGGAGTTCATCCCAACCTCATTTTCGGATGCCCCTGTTGAGCATTTCATGAAATCGGAAGCGGAGATCCCTATCATGAAGTTTATCTATGAGAATACCAGGTTTGAACCAGATTATGACCAGGCATATCTCCGTAAGAAACAGGTTGGTGATCAGGGTGTTGTCCTATGCTATCTGCCCAAGAGCCCTTTCATGCATCTTCTTGCTCTTGAAGCCGGTGTTATGGCCGTAACAATGGCAGCACTGACTGCTCCTGATGAATTCGGCGATCTTCTCATTACGATGAAGAGGTCTTTTGATCAGGCCGCACAGATAGCTGTTGACAGTCCTGCGGAAGTGCTGATGATACCTGAAAACCTCTCATCCGAAATGGTTGGACCTGACCTTTTTGAGCTTTACATGTACGACTACCAGAAAGAATGGACAACAAAGATCAGGGAGGCCGGAAAATACTCCTTCATACATATTGACGGTACACTTACCGGACTGCTGAAACAGGAAGCAGGGGTAGGCTTTTCTGTTCTGGAAGCCCTCACTCCGCATCCGGTCGGCGATATGAAATGGGAAGAACTTGAGGACTTTGTCGGTGATTCAAAAAGCATACTGTGGGGCGGAATCCCAGGCTCGTATTTTACAGATTGCGTCGATGATGATGAGTTTGAACGTCATGTAAAGTATTTACTTGAAATAATGAAAAAGAAACCACGGTTTGTTCTTGGCGTGGCCGACCAGGTACCCCCTGACGGACTCGAGAAACGTGTTAAACGGGTAGGAGAACTTGTAAATGAATTTGGGAAATATTAAGTCGGCGACCGGTGACCGGTATCCGGTATCCGGTAGCCATCAGCAGGTTACCGCAAGTCATTAACCATAAAAACAGAAATACAATACATATCATGAACGGACACGAACGAATAACTGCCGCACTGAAAGGTGAGAAACCTGACAAAGTACCTGTAATGCTTCATAACTTCCTTATGGCAGCCAGGGAACATGGAGTAACAATGGAACAATACCGGAACAGCCCCAAAGTAATTGCTGAGACATTTATTTCAGCCGTGGATAAATACAAGTATGATGGTATTCTTGTTGATATTGACACTGTTACACTTGCCGGGGCTGTCGGGGTAAAAGTGGATTTTCCTCCTGATGATGCTGCCCGTTCTCACGATGGCAACATTGCTGACCTTGATGATGTTTTTAAGCTTAAACCAGCCAAAGTGGGTGATTATAAATATATCCAGATCTGGCTTGAAGCTGTCAGATTGCTTAAGGAGTATTATAAGAATGAGATCTATATCCGCGGCAACTGCGATCAGGCCCCGTTTTCCCTGGCCAGCATGATGCGCGGCGCCCAGCCGTGGATGCTCGACCTTATGATGGGAACCGAAGAGCAGATCACCTGTCTTCTTGAGTATTGCACGGATGCATCTTCACAGTTCATTACACTGATGTCACAGACAGGCTGCGATATGGTTTCCAACGGTGACAGCCCTGCCGGTCCGGAGATGATCTCGGCCGATATGTTTGCAAAATATGCCATGCCATATGAAAAAAGAATTGTTGACCTTGCTCATAAACTGGGTAAGGCATATACAATGCATATTTGCGGAGATACCGGAGTAATACTTGAACATATTAAGAAGATCGGAGCTGATGCCTATGATCTTGATTATAAAACCGATATCAATCTGATCTATGATATGTTCCATGATTCTGCAACTCTGATCGGGAATATTGATCCAAGTGGTGTTCTTGCTCTTGGTACTGTTGATGATGTAAGAAGAAAGACACTTGAATTGCTCGAAGTTTACAAAAACTCCAACCGTTTCATCCTTAATGCGGGATGTGCAATTCCTCCTACAACACCTTCAGAAAACCTTAAGACAATGATTGAAACTGCACGAAATTTTGGGTAAGACCTCATCCCCCTGCCCCTTCTCCCGCGGGAGAAGGGGAGCACGAATCTTCGTTTGCTTAAGTCCCTCTCCCCCCGGGAGAGGGATTTAGGGAGAGGCGTTTACATAAAGGAGAGGGATTGAGGAAGAGTTATGAAACTTGAAAAACGAAATGGGAAGACTTTATAAATAAACTCAGGTAAAATGAATTTTTTCTATTCTTTTATTTTTGCAACTATTTCAATTACAGCATTTTCAAAATCCATTCCCGAACCAAAATACACTGGCCAGAATCATTCGGCAACCACAGGGCAGTAATTGAGGTTCCCAAATCTTCAGATTTGGTGGTGCTCGATCTGTTCTGGCGTAGACATGATCCGGATCCTCAGAAAAAATTATTTCTGATTATCGATGCAGTATCAGGTGATACGATTCAGAATATCTATAGGTACTCGGTAACAAATGAACGGTGCCGCATTGCATTCGGTCCTGTTAAAAAAGCAGGTACCTATTATTTCTATTACCTGCCTTATGTAGTGCAGACTGACTGGGGATTTTACAACAAGGAGTATCCCGGACCTGAAAAATCACTTTCAGCCCAATGGGTTAATACCAGCGGGGTAGGAGATATGTCGAGGTATAAAAGTTTCCCGGCAGCGAAAGTTGTTGAATTTCAATCCAGATCTGCATTTGACTCCTTCTACCCGATGGAGGTAATTGCCCTGGCTTCCGAGAAAAAAAGCCTCACAGCAAAATTCCCTTCCGAATATCTTGTATTCCCTGAGGATCGTGAATTTCCTGTCAGGATGAAAGATGAAATACCGCAGCGGTGGATTGTGAAGGGGCCATCAGATAAGTTTACCGGTGATGCCTGCAGAAATGAGTATTATGCCTTTCAGCTTGCAGTTTATGCATCTAAGAAGGAAATAAATGATGTTAAAATTGAGTTTTCTGATCTTTCATCAGGAAATTCTGTGATTCCTGCTTCAGCCTTAACCTGTTTTAATACCGGGGGAACAGATCCTTATGGTAAACAGTTTGTGAAAAGGGTGGACGTAGCTGCAGGAAATGTCCAGCCATTCTGGATCGGTATTGACATTCCGGAGACTTCTGCAGCAGGTACCTATAAAGGAAAAGTAACAATAACCTGAAAATGCTGCGGCACGTACCGTTGATCTGGAGATAAAAGTCAATGAAAGGATACTTGCCGACAGGGGCGACAATGAGCCATGGCGACACTCACGGCTTCGCTGGCTCAACTCAACCCTTGGCATTGATGATATACCGGTAAAGCCTTATTCACCGATCGAATTTCTTGGTGAGAATTCATACCGCCTCACAGATAAAATACTAACAATGGACGATGGAGGCATGCCTGGTTCTGTCAAAGTTGTTGAAACAGAGCTTTTAAAAAGTCCCGTTGAATTTATTGTTGAGTCTGAAAAAGGAATTGAACAATTCTCTTTGCCGGAAGATGTAACTCTCCTTAAAAATCAACCGGGGGCATTAAGTGGCTCATGGAGAAGCAATTCTTCAAACATTGAAATGAAAGGAGTGGGCATTATTGAATCTGACGGGTATATTAATTACAAAGTGGTTCTTACAGCTGTTAATGATATTAATCTGAAGGATATCAGATTGGAAATTCCTGTTACAGAGCAGGTTGCCGGATATATGATGGGAATGGGACTGCCCGGTACAATTGTTCCGGAAAAGCATTCTGCAGGCTGGTCAGGTCCCTATGACAGTTTCTGGATCGGAAATACACTTGCAGGCATTTGGTGCGAGCTCAGAGGTGGAAGTTATCACGGACCGCTTATGAATCTTTATCAGCCGGAGCATCCTGCTTCATGGTATAATGAAAATCATGGCGGCTTTAAAATCAGCCGGAAACCGGGTGAGGTAAGGGCTGTTGCCTTCAGTGGCGGTCGGACATTGAAACAGGGCGAAAAGCTGGAATTTGAATGGTCCTTTCTGATAACACCGGTTAAGAAAACCGATTCCCGCAGCCAGTTTGTCAACAGGTATTATCATAACGGAGGCAATCCTATGCCGTCGGATGAGGACCTTTCATGTGGTGTCAAAGTAGTCAATCTGCACCATGCAAATAACTACAATCCTCATATAAATTATCCCTTCATTGCGGTTGATTCAATGAAGTGGTTTGTAAACAAAATGCATAGCAAGGGTCAGAAAGTAAAGATCTATTATACAATAAGGGAACTAACCAATTATACTACTGAAATCTGGGCACTGCGAAGTCTAGGTGATGAAATACTTGGTGATGGCCAGGGTGGAGGTTACATGTGGCTTAGAGAGCATTTCATTACCGGGTACAGACCCCAATGGTATCAGTACTTTCCTGACAAAAGTCCTGATGCCTCTGTTGTCAATGCTCCCGGTGACTCAAGGTGGTATAATTATTATATTGAAGGACTGGCCTGGCTCGTGAAGAATGTCGATATCGACGGGCTTTATCTCGATGATGTATCATACGACAGAAGGACTGTAAAACGCATAAGAAAAGTACTTGACTACAATAAACCAGGCTGCATGCTTGACCTTCATTCAAATACGGGTTTCTCAAAAGGTCCTGCCACTCAGTACGCTGAGTACTTTCCGTATGTTGACAAGCTCTGGTTTGGTGAGAGTTTTCAGTACGATAAGATGCCTTCGGAAAACTGGCTGGTTGAGGTATCCGGGCTGCCGTTCGGGCTTATGGGCGATATGCTTCAGGGAGGAGGTAACCGCTGGAGGGGAATGGTTTACGGTATGACAGTCCGACATCCATGGACCACTGAAGGTGTGCTCTGCGATCCCCGTCCTGTCTGGAAAATATGGGATGAATTCGGAATTGAATCATCTGTAATGAAAGGCTACTGGGAAAAAGATTGTCCTGTGAAAACAGATCGTAATGATATAAAAGCAACTGTTTATCAGAAGGATGGAATGTCATTGATATCAATAGGCAGCTGGGCTGAAGCGACTGTTAATTTCAGACTATCATTCGACTGGAAAGCACTTGGCATTGATCCGTCAAAAGCTGTTCTTCATGCCCCGTATGTAAAGGATTTTCAGGATGAAAGAACATTTAAGGTTGATGACGCCATTACTGTTGAGCCAAAAAAAGGATGGCTGCTCTATCTCAGATAAATATTATTTGTCATTTTTAGATTATCTCTGTGTGTCTCTGTGATTTCTCTGTGTAACTCTGTGTTAGTTCTTAGTTGTTTATTTTATATTTGATTATTAATAAAAATCCTTATAAAATGTCGAATCTCAGAAAAACTCTGATGCTGCTATTTGTAACATTTGTTACAATTTCATTTGCTTCCGCACAGGAAAAACTTATCTCTTTCGGAAAATCCTCTTCCCTTGACCGTGCTCTTTTTAAGACAAAAGAGAAAGAACTGCCGCTTCTATGGAAGAACGTAAATACAGATCCTGATACCTGGCATGTGGAAAAGGACCTCCTGATATGCACAGGAAAACCGATAGGAGTGATGAGGTCGGAAAAGCAATATGAGAATTTTATACTTCATGTGGAGTGGATGCATATGGAAGCTGGTGGCAACTCCGGAACATTTGTCTGGAGTAATGCAACACCGCCCGAGGGAGCCCGTCTTCCGAATGGTGTTGAGGTTCAGATGCTTGAACTTGAATGGGTTAATCTCAATAAAAGAGATGGTGTTACTCCTCCCATTGCATATGTCCACGGCGAACTGTTTGGTGTCGGTGGTGTGACAACAGTACCTGATAATCCACGCGGAACCAGGAGCAAATCAATTGAAAACCGCTGCAAGGGCAAGGGTGAATGGAACACTTACGATGTGGTATGTGTTGATGGGGTTGTCAAGCTATCAGTCAACGGCAAGTTTGTAAACGGAGTAGCAGGAGCTACTCAGAAAAAGGGATATATATGCCTTGAATCTGAGGGAGCGCCAATTCATTTCCGTAATATTAAGATAATTGAACTCCCTGCAGGAGTTACTTCACCTGAACAAACAGCGCCTGTATTAAAATGAAAGATTCAGCAAAAACAACACCAGGAACCGGCAAAGGCCGGCTCTTATCCCTCGACGCACTCAGGGGATTCGATATGTTATGGATAATCGGTGGCAGCGGTGTCATTTCAACTCTTGCTGAAAATTCTGATGCCGGATGGCTTGATGCACTGGCTGTTCAGATGACACATGTGACATGGAACGGTTTTCATTTCTATGATCTTATATTTCCACTGTTTATGTTCATATCGGGAATTGCAATTCCCTATTCTGTAAAATCAGCACTTGCCAAAAATCCTTCAAAAACAAAGCTTCTTTTGAAGGTTTTTAAAAGGATGGTTATACTGGTTATACTAGGAATATTATATAATGGTGTCTTTAAGGACGGATTTGAAAATGCCCGTTATGCAAGTGTGCTGGGTCAGATCGGTGTTGCTTATTTTTTTGCATCAGTTATTTATATCTATTCAAAGTCAGTAAAAGCTGTTCTCTTTTGGTTGGCAGGCATTCTGATTGGGGTATCTGTACTTCAGCTCTTTGTTCCTGTTCCCGGAGCAGGTGCCGGAGTTTTTACACCTGAAGGAGTTATGAATGGCTATATCGACAGATTATATCTTCCGGGCAGGTTGGCATATTTCAATGGTATCTTTGATGCTCTCGGAATATTGTCGGTTGTTTCGGCTATTGGAATTACCGTTATGGGAATAGCCGGCGGAAAAATTCTTCAGAATACATCATTCAGTGAATATCGAAAAACAGGAATGCTTGCGGGTATAGGACTAATATCAATCCTCCTTGCTCTTGCTCTTTCACCTGTATATCCTATAATAAAGGTATGCTGGACAACCACTTATAATTTGCTTGCCGGCGGGATTAGCTTTCTGCTGATAGCTCTCTTCTATCTTATTATCGATGTGTGGGGTTATCAGAAGTGGTCCTTCTTCTTCAGGATAATCGGTATGAACTCTGTATTCATCTATCTCTTCGGGCGTATTGTACCCGTCGCGATGATAACAGGATTTTTTATCGGATGGATAATAAAGCCTCTCGGAGGTTCAGGTGAGGTTATCGGAGCGATTGCTGTCATAGCTGCGGAATGGTTGCTGCTCTGGTTTATGTATAAGAAGAACGTTTTTGTAAAAGTATAATTTGTCATTTGAAAGATTTAAACACAGAGAACACTGAGGCTTTCACAAAGGTCACAGAGACAGAACATTAATGCATGGTCTCTGTGACCTCTGTGTATTCAGTAAGTTGTAACAATAGGAGGATATGAATGACTTTGTGCCCTCTGTGTTTAATGGATTTTAAAATTTATTTTTTTACTCCTAATTCATACATCTTATGAAACTTATCAGGCAATTCTTTTTGCTCTTAATTGTAACTCTTATTGTCAGTTGTACCTCAGCTGAATTACCAAAACCAATAAGTGTTCACCCTCAGAATCCTCATTACTTCCTGTTCAGGGAAAAGCCGGTTGTTTTTATCGGTTCAACCGAACACTACGGGGCAGTTATGAACCTCGATTTTGACTATGTAAAATACTTAGATGAACTTGCTGCCTGCGGTCTCAATATAACACGCACTTTTTCGGGTGTCTATGTTGAACCTTCCGGAGCATTCGGCATTAAGAAGAACACAATGGCCCCTGCACCGGAGCGATATATTACTCCCTGGGCAAGAAGTTCTGAACCAGGATATTCAAACGGAGGAAACAAGTTCGATCTCAACAAGTGGGATGAGGCATACTTCACACGACTGAAAGATTTCATTACTGAAGCGGGGAAAAGAAATGTAGTTGTCGAACTGGATCTCTTTTCATGTATCTATGATACAATTCAATGGAAATTGTCTCCCCTTTACTACAGTAACAATATTAACAATATGCAGGTAATCAGGGAATGGAAAGAAGTACTTTCCCTCAAACACCCTGAATTACTTGATATGCAGGGTAAGATGGCAAAGAAGATTGTTAATGAGCTTAAAGACTTCGATAACCTCTATTATGAGATTTGCAACGAACCTTATTTTGGCGATACACTTGCCCTGAGGGAGTGGGAAGTTTATATGACAGGCGTAGTGGCAGATGCGGAAAAGGATTTTGTCAATAAGCATCTTATATCCAATAATGTACAGAATTTTAAAAAGCTGGTTCCCGAACCCCGACAGCATGTTTCGATCTACAATTTCCATTATGCGGAACCTCCGGTTACCGTACCTCTTAACTATCATCTGAAACTGCCTCTTGGTGACAATGAAACCGGTTTCAGAGGAATAGAAGGTACAATTTACCGTATCGAAGCCTGGCGATTCCTGCTTGCAGGAGGAGCTCTTTTCAACCATCTCGATTATTCTTTCACGACTGAAAATGAAGATGGTTCCTATGTCGTTCAGAAAGGGGAACCGGGAGGAGGGAGCAGGGAGCTTCGTGAACAGTTCAGAATACTGGCAGGTTTCATGGGATCACTTAACTTCATTAATATGAAACCATTAAGTGATGATGTTGTTAAGCCGGGTACAGACGGTACTTCTGTTGATGGACTTGTTGAAGACGGCAAGGTATGGGCACTCTACCTGTCTGTAAAAGATACTGTTTCAGTTTCCTCTGTTCTTGAGGTCAGCCTGCCTGTGGGATCATATAATATAACCTGGACCGATACCAAAACCGGTACAGTTACACCTGAATCAAATAACGGTCATAAAGGTGGCTGGCTTCAGATTAAATCACCTGAATATCTGAGGGATATAGCTGTGAAAATTTCCAAAACAAATTAAGAACTTACACAGATTGTTTATACCTCATCCCCCGGCCCCTTCTCCCGCAGGAGAAGGGGTGCAGGAACTGTCGTTTTCTTAAGTCCCTCTCCCCCGGGAGAGGGATTTAGGGAGAGGCTAATACACGTATATCTCATCCGTAAAGAACCACACCGGATATCCCACTCCGTAATGCCATGACGGTCCAATCCCGACATTCTCAAAATGAATTTTGATATACCTTGCCTTTACTTTCTGTTTTACCTTTACTTCATAACTCACATACTTAACTTCCGGCGATCTGTCTTCCGGAATAAGCACCTTACCCAGAAGATGTAAAAGTTGTGTTATCAGTTGAAATATAACATGTCATACTCTTCGGGATAAGGATCCATGATCCGAGTTTATGGAGGAAGTCGGCTTCAACAGTTTCAATCTCCTTTATTTCTCCGAGGTCAACAATCACCTCACCGTCATTTTTCTCCCACCCGACCCAGCTCTCATTGAATGTTGCACCGCCTAAAAGTCCGTCAGT
>JADKBL010000026.1 GCA_016718875.1 Bacteroidota bacterium | reverse complement strand
TTTTTGAAAAAGGTTATCAAATGAAGTTGTACACACTTGCTGCAAATAATTTTGGTGTCTTACAAAATAGAAGGAGAGTTGTAATACTTGGATGGAGAAAGATTTGAATATTAATTTGCCGGATTTAGAAACCATAAGAACACCTTTTGAATTTAAAGTTGAATGTATTTTTAATGATCTTCCACCTATTCAAGCCGGGAAAGGAGTTCATAAATTCGATAATTATAAGCTCGGATTAAATAAATACCTTGAACAAACTCTATTAGGAATGGGATTGATGTTTTAACTCAGCATGTTGCCAGACCGCATACTGAGCAGGATAAAAAAATATATCGCATTGCTGTAAATAAATGGGATAAAGTAAAACAAAGACTTGATTATAATGATCTTCCTGATATTTTAAAAACTCACAAAAACCGGCATTCCTTTTTTGACCGGTTTAAAGTTGTTACACAGGACCTGAACTTCTCACAAACAGTAGTGGCAATATTGCCAAGGATGGTCATTATTATATTCATCCCGATATTAAACAAAATCGCTCAATTAGTGTGAGGGAGGCTGCCCGTTTACAATCGTTTCCGGATGATTATTATTTTGAAGGAGTTAAAGAATTATCGAATAGAACTGCTGCATTTAAGCAAATAGGTAATGCTGTACCTCATTGATGGCAGAAATTATTGCATATAAAATTCTTTTAATTAATGGAATCGAGTAAATACAAAATTAGACCATCTGCTAGATTAATTAGCACGATTGGGGAGGAATTTAATTGGATGTTCATTCAGCTCTTGTAGAATTAGTAAGGAATCGCTTACGACGCAGACGCGTCACATGTAAATATATTCTTCGAATTTTATCCCAACAGTATTAAAAATATTCTTGAAATCGTGATTGAAGACGATGGGCATGGAATGTCATGATACTGTTATTAACAAATGGCTTGTCCCAGCAACCGATGATAAAATTAATCGGAGGAATAGTCCGAAGGGCGATTATTTCAAGGTCGTAAAGGTATCGGTAGATATGCAGCAGCAATTTTAGGCCAAGAACTTTTATTTATCATCTATTGATAACAATCTAGATGAAACAACATTAGCCATTAATTGGAATATTTTTTAACCCAAGTTCAATTTCTTGAGGAAGTTGATATTGAAGTCTCAACTAAAAAGTGTCCCTTAGGAAAAACGGGAACAATTATAAAGATTAAAGCAAGTGATGAAAAACTGCAATTTTGGACTGAAGCCGAAATAGAAAAATTAACAAATGAATTACGCAAGCTTAAATCTCCATTTAAAGAATTCTTTGTGGATAAGTTTGATATTAATCTAGCTTTTATTAATTGTCCTTTTCAAAAATATAATGATAACATTTTTGAAATTGAAGCTTATCCTATAGTTGAATTTTATGATTATCGAATTGCTGGAAACGTATCTGGAGATGGTAAAATGGTTGCTGTCTTTACCAATAATGCAGAAGAAAACATACCGAAAGAAACCATTGATTCGAAAATTCAACTTCCAATTCATTGTAAATTTTGTGGCCCGGTTTATTTTGACTTAAGGATTTTTGATAGGGATCCCGAAGCAATTGAGAATTTAATTAATAAGGGACTTATTGATCCAATTTCGAACAAATATTTAAGCAAGAATAATGCAAAGCAATTATTAAATGAGGCATATGGGATCAATCTTTATAGAGAAGGCTTCAGAATTCGTCCATATGGTAATGGTGGCATTGATTGGTTAGAATTAGATAAGAAAAGGATACAAGATCCAAGTTTTAAAATAAGTAATAACCAAGTTATTGGTTTCGTAAATATTAAACCTGAGGAAATTTTTACATCTCGAAGAAAAAAGTGCAAGAGACGGGTTGAAAGAAAATGAGTTCTACAAAGGATTAACTTTTATACTTGGCTTTATATTAAGCGAACTTGAAGAGCGGCGATATAGTTTCCGAAAAAAAACTGGTCGTGGTCGGAAAAAATCAGGGTTACAAAAAGAATTATCTAATCTATTTGATTATGAAGATTTAAATATTTCCGTAAAAAAGAAGTTATCTTCTCATAAGATTGAAGCAGGGATCTTAGAAAGCGTATCATTGATTATCAAAGAGGAAGCAAAAAAGAAAAACGAAATATTAGAAGATATCCAAAAGACAGTTGCAATTTACCAGGGACAGGCGACACTTGGTAAAATTATAACTGTCTTACTTCATGAAGGGAGAAAGCCTGTGAATTATTTTAAACAGCAATCTCCAATGTTAAGTACTTGGTTGGTTATATACAAAGGGCAAAAAAACTGGGAAGATCAATTATTTTATGATCTGTTAGATCGGATGAAGAATTTTAAAGATCAGAGTATCCTATTGTCATCTCTTTTTAAAAAATTGGATCCTTTAGCAAAACAAAATAAAGGAGAAAAATATAATTTCAGTTTAAATAAAGCAATAAAGAAGTCTTTTCAAATATTCGAATTTGATTTAAAATCTAAGTCAATTAGTATATTATTGATAGTGAAAACTTTGAAATATTTGGATGGGAAGAGGATATAATAATAGCACTGACCAATTTAATTGAAAACAGTATTTACTGGTTAGATTTTGGAACAAACAATAACAAATTAGTTTCAGTAGCTATTCGGGAAGAAAATAATGCATTAATAATTCATTATCAAGATAATGGTCGGTATCAGCAAACATAATATTGAAAGTGGGATTATTTTCGAACTGGTTATTCTAAAAAGGGGAACAGGTATTGGTCTTCCTATCGCTGGCGAAGCTGTCGAAAGATTAGGGGGTCACTTACTGCGCATTATAACAATACTGGAGCATATTTTACAATAGAAATTTTGTTTTAAAATGAAATTAATTTACATCTTTTCGTTGAAGACGATAGAAGTCAAATCGAAATATTCTCAGATTCAGTAAATACTTTTAATCTCCAGAACAAAGAAAGGTATAAAGTAGAACCGCTTATTTGTCGAAATAAAGAAGACGCGTTGGCGTGTCTTGAAACTAATGAAGAAATCATTTCAGGGGCCATACTTGATTTAAAACTTGAGCCTGGAGTTGTCGTTTTTGAAGGGAATATAATCTTAGAAAAAATTCTAACCTTTTTAAGATTTCCAATATACATTGTCACTAGCAATCCATCGGAAATAGATCCACGTTTAAAACTTCCTGAGATAAATCCGCTTTTTAAAATATATCCTCGAACTGAAATCGAATATATTGAGATTCTTAGGGACATTATTAAAATTCAAAAAACTGGAATAATTGAATTATTTGGATCTAATGGAAAATTAGATGAACACATTAGAAATATTTATTGGAATTACCTGTCCCAAATAATTCAGTATTGGATTGATATTGATTTAGAGCCTGAATTAAAGGAAAAGGCTATGCTTAGATATATTTCAAATCTTTTACATAGCTATTTAAGTTTTAATCCCAATTTAAAGGAATATGAATATTTTATTCCAGGTGAAGTATACATCCCATGTATGCATGATATTTATCAAACAGGAGATATCTTATCTAAAGGCGGGATGGACTTTATCCTCTTAACACCTTCCTGCGATCTGGCAAATACTAAAGCAAAAAATGTTACACTCGCCGAAATAATTCATTCTGATAAGGGCATTTTAAATAGTTTATTATCTACGATAAGGCAAGAACCAACTAAAATTACTGATGGCGAATTACTTGAAGAACTTGCAAAAAGGAAGAGTAAGGCAAAAGGAATAATTGAAGACATTATGAAAAATGCTTACTCCAGTAAATATTATTTTCTGCCTGCTTATAATGGGTTTGCGACAGGGATTATCAATTTCCAAAATACCCACTGCATACCATTTTCTTCATTAAATACTTACTCTAAAGTATTCTCTATATCGCATTCATTTATTAAGGATATAGTCGAAAAGTTTTCATCTTATTTTTCAAGACAAGGTTCACCGGATTTTAATATTTCTATATTGTATGATGAGTTTATTTCTAAAGGATGAACAACAATGAATTAGCAATTATTATTGCATTTTATTTATCAAAATTTGATAAAGATGGAATTCATAAGTTAGGATATAGGAATGACGCTGATGCCTTCGAAAAGATATCAAATACTCTTGGTATAAAAAAGAATTATTTAAAGTTCAGGCGTGACGAGTTTGATCCGATTCATTCTTGGCGTAGAGGGTGGCGACGCCCAATGGACAAAAGAATTAAGAAAGCTATTGATGCTCTTCAAGATCTTGAAGAAACTGAACTGAGAGAAATTGCTTTGCAAATCTTAAAAGATCCTGAATTTCGGACTAGTGATGAAATACAGGAAATAACCTCAATTTTTTCAGAGGTAATAATAAAAAAAGAGAAAAGAATAACTTTTATACTTAGAGCGCCAACTGGGAAGCAAGCTGAAGAATTCTTTGTGTCTCATTTTTGTATAACAAGTATCCTATTGATGGTACTTTAATTGATTGTAGAGACTTAGGAGTTGGTTATGATTTCAGAATAGAAGCTGGAGAAAAAAAATATCTTGTAGAAGTAAAAGGGCTTTCAGACTATTCAGGAGGTCTTCTCTTCACGAGTAAAGAATGGATTGTAGCAAAAAGTGAAGGAGATAATTATTTCTTATGTGTGGTCTCCAACCTCCATTACAAACCAGAAATAATTTTCATTCAAAACCCAGCTCGGAAACTCAACCCAAAGAAAAACATATTCACTTCGATTCAGATTAGCTGGAGTATTACTGAAAAGCAACTTGTTGAAATAAATGATTGATTATTCACAATTTGAAAAAACGCCAGCCATACCCGAAGCTGGTTCAATGATCGAAACCTTTCGGGCAATTGGCTACAGTATTGAAGCAGCAGTAGCTGACATAATTGATAATTCAATATCTGCTGGAGCAAAAAATATTTTTGTAAACTTTGAATGGTTAGGTAATGATACATGGATCTCAGTTAAAGATGACGGGACAGGAATGACCGATCTTGATTTGATTCAGGCTCTGAGACCAGGGAGTAAAAATCCACTTGCAGACAGAGGGAGCAAAGATCTTGGAAGGTTCGGACTTGGATTAAAAACTGCCTCATTTTCGCAATGCCGAAAACTTTCTGTAGTAAGTAAAAAGAAGAATGGGGAGCCTGTATATTGGACATGGGACCTGGATTTCGTCAACCAAACCGGAAATTGGGATTTGATCAAATATTTACCAAATGAACACTTTATACAGGAAATCAATTCATTAAAATCCGGGACAATTGTTGTATGGAATGACATTGACAGGCTTGTAAAAGATCTTCAAAAGAATGATGACAACTCCCTGGATAAGTTTCTTGGCATAATGCAACATGTTAAGAACCATCTTGCTATGGTATTCCACCGGTTCCTTGAAAGTGGAAAAATTAAAATCTCTTTTCAGGACAGACCTCTGAAAGGATGGAATCCATTCTTGCCCAATGAGCCCGCTACCCAAGGGTTTCCAGAGGAGCCTTTTAATAATGGAATGGTAGTTGTAAAAGGTTATGTATTGCCACATAAGTCAAAAATGACCAATGACAAGTTCAGGGAGTCAGAAGGTCCTAAAGGTTGGAATGAGCAACAGGGATTTTACATATATAGAAATGACAGGTTACTTTTAGCTGGTGATTGGTTGGGGATGTATCGCAAAGAAGAGCATTATAAATTGGCAAGAATTGAAATAAACCTTCCAAATTCTCTTGACTCTGAGTGGCAGATAGACATTAAAAAATCGATTGCCAGACCCCCTTTGGCTTTAAGAGATCATCTGAGAGCCTATGCAGGAAAAGTGCGGTTACAGGCCGTTGAGGTTTACAGGCATAAAGGAAAAATGTAAAACCATATCCGAGGTCAGAAATTTGTTCCTCTTTGGATTGACCATAAAAGAGGTGAAAAATGGTTTTATAAGATTAACAGAACACATCCTTTAATAGAAAGTATTAAAAATCAGGCAAAAGAAAAGCCTGACAAGGCAATTGAAACCCTGATGAAATTAATTGAAGAATCCATACCAGTAAAAGCTATTTATATTAAAGAAGCTGAAGAGCCGGAGTCACAGGGTAAACCTTTTGAGGGGTTGATTCATAATGATATCCTCTCTCTGATGCAAACTATATTTAGCTCTTTAATTATGCAGGGTAAATCAATTGAAGAGGCGAAAGCAGTCATTTTTAATCTTGAACCATTTAACCATTTTCCAGAATATATTGAAACACTGATCTCGCATGATTGAGCAAGCTAAAAACATCTGCATTATTATTTTAGGCAATATTAAAAATCCAACAGTTACCGATATAAATAATTCTATCGACGAGGCATTGAAGATTTTTCCTGGTCTTTCACTGCAACGTGAATTATTAATTAACTCATTGACAGCAACATTTTCAGTTTTTTCTGAGGATTATAAAATACTTGATACTGACGAAGGATACGTACCATGGCTTAAAGACAGGAAAGCTTCAATTAACTGGAATTTTTGGAATCGTTATACAAACTATCTTCAGAATAAAATTGCTCCAGATACTATTAACAAGCTCGATAATCTGACCGATGATATTTTGGATCGTATCGCCAATCCAGCAATTAAGGGTCCATGGGACAAAAAGGGGGATGGTAGTTGGTCAGGTTCAATCCGGTAAAACGAGTAATTACACTGGTCTGATTAATAAATCAGCTGATGCAGGTTACAAACTTATTATCGTACTGGCAGGATGATCCAATAGTTGCAGTTGTAAAAAAGAATGGATCTATTCTTAAGAATCTTATTTCATGGTTGGCAGGCTGGGGAGACAAGCAGCCTGATGGAAAGATTATTATTCGAAATATACCATTTCTTCTTATCGATGATGAGGCAGATAATGCTTCTATAAACGTTAGCAAAGAAAAGGTTTCTGCCATAAACGGTTGTATCAGATCACTGCTATCATTGTTTGAACAATCAGCTTATGTAGGTTATACTGCTACGCCATTCGCAAATGTATTCATACAGATTCTTAAGGAAGAAAACATTAAGGGGCTAGACATTTCTATTAAGGATTATGAATTTACAGTAGGACAGGATTTATTTCCCAAGGACTTCATTATAAATATCCCTGCTCCTTCAAATTATATTGGCCCAGCTAAAATTTTTGGATTGCCGGCACTATCATCATCGGAAGTTGATGAAGAGCCATTGCCGTTAATTCGTCTTGTGCATGACTATGATGATCTAGGTTCAATTATACCCAATGAACAGAGCCTAATTTCAGATTCCAGCAAGAGAACAAGTCTTTCAAATGTAAATTCTTTTATCCCTGATAAACATAAAAAGGATGACGAACTTCCGGTTGAATTGCCTGCCAGTTTAAAATATGCAATAAAATGTTTTATTCTTTCTGCAACTGCCAGAAGAGTAAGAAAACAGATTGATAAGCATAACTCAATGTTGATTCATGTATCAAGATACATAGTCTGGCAGGATAAAATAGCCACTCTGGTTGATGCAGAATTGAAATTCTATCAAAAACAAATTGAATTGAAATCAGGTAATCTGCTTGAAGATCTTGAGATTATTTGGAAAAATGATTTTATTCCGACAACAGCAAAAATATTGAGGGATTCCCATCTATATTCTGATCCGGAAATATCTTTGATAGCCTGGGATGAAATTGAATCAGAGATTTATAATGCAATTTCGAAGATGGAAGTAAGAGCTGTTCATGGTGATAAAAATTTAGCAGGTTTATCTCATCACAACATTTCCCCACTTGACTATTTTGTTTCTGAGCAGCAGGGGAAATTCCTTTCTGTAATTGCAGTTGGAGGAGATAAACTTTCAAGAGGTTTAACATTGGAAGGCTTAACAGTAAGTTATTATTTGCGCGCTTCCAAGATGTATGATACTCTAATGCAGATGGGGCGCTGGTTTGGTTTTCGACCAGGTTATGTTGATTTATGCAGAATTTTTACAGCACGCGACCTCACAGGTTGGTATAAGCATATTACTATTGCATCAGAGGAAATGCGAAGAGACTTTGATTATATGTTTCTGTTAAAGAAAACTCCAAAAGAATTTGGATTGAAAGTCAGGACCCATCCTGGTGTTTTAAAGATTACTGCAGCTAATAAATTCAGATATAAAAAAATAATGTACTTAAGTTATTCTGGTGCACTTGAGCAAACTTATCAGTTCAAAATTGAGGGTACCAGATTCAGAAGAAATTTTGATGCTTTAATTGACTTGATTTCTGATCTTGGAAATCCAATAGACAAACCACTTAATAGTTACAATGCCCGACAAAAATATGTTTGGAAAGGAGAAGATAATTTCAATGCAATAACCTCGTTTCTCATCAAATATAAGGTTGGGGAGGAAATAATTGACACTAATAAAATAGTGGATTATATAGTGGCTCAGTCTAAAAAAGGAAATCTTACTAATTGGACAGTTGCATTAATAAATAATTCTACTGCTAGCCCCGAAAACGAATTCCAGTTTCCAGGGATAAGTGAAAAAGTTGGATTAGTTGACAGGACAAATATCAGCTCTGATCCGAATGATTATGAAGTAGCTAAATATAACATTACAGATCACAGGCATGAGTTGATTGACCTTACTGAAACTGAAATAATTGACGCAAGAGAACAGACTGAAGATGATTATAAGGAAGAAGGAAAAAAAGATATTCCGGATATCCCATCAAGGAAAAGAATAAAGTGGAAGAGATCCTGTAAGTGTGGATTGCTTCTGCTTTACCCATTAAACCACAACTGTCAGTACATTTTTGATGATACAACTACCCCAAAAACAACCAGAAGGAAACAAATAAGTGAAGTACCCATTCTTGGAATTGCTGTAAGTTTCCCTGAGAACGAAAATGATGAAAAGGTAGAATACGCAGTTAATGAACAATTCAGAAAAGAATATGAGTACCCGGAAGAACTAGACCAAACAGAGGACACCGATGGAACGGATTAAACAGATATGGCAGCAACTTGAATCGGGTAATTCAACTGTAGCAGGATTACTTAAATTACGATACTCTGAAACAGGTAAATGCGATGTCTTTCTTGGAGTTAAGATACCTGAAATGTACAGGATGCTAATTGTCAGAGTTCCATTTCAGATAGGAAAGGAGTTCAAACTGAAATATGAATTCCGTGGTTTGAAATTTGAAAAAATTTATGATCCTGATGATTCGCATTTTCTGCTTCTTAATTTGGTACTAATTGATAAACAGTTTAAAGATGTATTTGACTCACTTGTATCTGATGTACTGGAAGCAATAATTGATGAATCTAACATCAAAGTGATTCTTAAATCCTATTCGAACAGATTGGTAAAATGGCAGAGCCTGTTTGAGAGGTTAAAACAACCAGGGTTAACTCCTGAAGAACAAAGAGGTCTTTTTGGTGAGTTGTACTTTATAAGGAAATTTATACAATTTAACCAGGATTCCAGAAATGTTATTATTTCATGGGTTGGTCCAGAAAAGCAGATTAAAGATTTTCAATCTGGAACATGGAGTGTAGAAGTGAAAACCACTCATGGTAACAATCATCAAAAGGTGCATATTAGTAGTGAACGACAACTTGATACGACTAATCTGGAGTTTCTTTGTCTTAATCATATTTCCCTGAACTTCGTCAGATGTCAGGTGAAACACTTAATCAAATTGTTGATTCAATTTGTGAGAATCTTGAAGCAGACTTTAGTTCCTTTAATCAATTTAAAAGCAAGCTGATTCAAGCAGGTTTTTTTGATCATCACAGGGATATATATGAAGATACTGGTTACTTTATTAGAGAAGATGATTATTATAGAGTACGTAATAATTTCCCGAGAATTGAAGAATCAGACATACGTAATGGTGTCGGTGATGTGAAATATTCTATAATAGTTTCACAGTGCAATGAGTATCAGATTTCTGAAGAAGAAGTTTTTAATAATCTTAAGTTTTCATGACAGAGACAATAGAAAAAACTGAATTGTCCCGATTTTATCAGGAAATGATTCAGGAAATAAAATCAATACAGATTTCTTCAGAGGATGGAGGAAACCTTGAACAGATTTTTACACAATTTGCAGTAGATTTGATTGCAACGGCAGGCGAAACAGAAAATGTTAGAGTAGCTTATGATGAGAATTCACTAGGCAGGAAGAATCAACATAAAATTAACGCTTATGCAATCTCCGAAAATTATGAAACACTTGATTTGTTTATAACAATTTACAAAGGTACAGATGAAATTGTTCGTGTTGCCAAGGAGGAGGTGGATACAGCAACAAAAAGAATTTCCAATTTTTTGATGAAAGGTCTTTCAAAAAGTTATGTAAATGAGATTGAGGAATCTTCTGAGATTTTTGATCTTGCAAATACACTGAATGGTTCAGATGATCTGGCAGAAAACCTTGTTCGAATCAATGCAATTATCATTACTGACGGCCTTTATCCAGGGGAGGTTCCAGCAAGTCTGACTGTTGGAGAACTCCCATTATACTTCAGAACAGTTGATCTGAATTACTTGTTTGATATAAGTGAAAAGGAACATATCCCAATTGAAATTGACTTCAAACAGGAAAATTTTCAGATCCAATGTATTATTTCTCCATTAAGAAATAGTCAATATCAGTCCTATCTGGCAATTATTCCAGGTAAAGCTCTTGCAGCAATTTATGAAAAATATGGTTCAAGGCTTTTAGAGCAGAATGTCAGATCTTTTCTTCAGTTTACCGGGAAAATTAATAAAGGAATCCGTGAAACAATTACAACAGAACCTGAAATGTTCCTTGCCTTTAATAATGGCATTTCTGCAACGGCAGAATCTGTTGAGGTTGAGCAACTGCCAGATAATAATGGTTTTGTAATATCTAAAGTACGCGATTTTCAGATTGTTAATGGAGGTCAGACTACCGCATCCATTTACCATACTCACAAAAAGTATGTAAAAGCGAGGATTGATGAGATTTATGTGCCGATGAAGCTAAATGTTGTCAATAATAAGGACCGTTTCTCTGAAATAGTTTCACGAATATCTGAATACGCAAATACACAGAACAAAATTGCTATTTCCGACCTAAGTTCTAACAGACCATTTCATATTTCACTGGAAAAAATATCAAGAAGCATTCTTGCCCCTCTTCTGCCTGGTAAAAGTCTCCGTACAAGATGGTTTTATGAAAGGACTAGAGGACAATATAAAAATGCCAGATTGAAAGCAGGTAATAGTATAACAAAAAGAAAGGCATTTGATACCGCAACTCCTAAATCACAGGTAATAAACAAAGAAGAACTGGCAAAGTATGTCAATTCTTATCAGGAGGTTATTGATGGGAAAAAAATACTAATTGGACCACATGTTGTTGTTAAGGGAAATCAAAAAAATTATAAAAGCTTTATTGATCATAATCTTACAGAGAATATCGACAATATTTATTTTGAGGATATTGTCGCAAAAGCGATAATATTCAGAGCGTTTGAAAAGGAATACGGGATAAAACCTAATGCCATAGGTGATTTAAGATACATTACAGTCCCATATGCACTCTCATTATTTGGGTACCTGACTGAATATAAACTTGATCTTTATAAGATATGGCTTAACCAATCTGTTTCAGCAGAATTACTAAATACAGCTGGTGAGTTTATGCGTGTTGTAGAGCATGTAATTAAAGAAACTGCACCAGGAGCACTTTATGGCGAATGGGCCAAGAAAGCCGAGTGTTGGTCAACTCTAAAAGAAGCTTTTACTGAAGGCAACTATAAGGATATTGAAATTAAAATTCCTTCCAGAGATCTAATAGGGAACAATAATAAAAAGAGGCTTAGGATAAGTGACCTTGAAGTCGAAAAGTCTTACTATGAGGAAATTGAATCAACAATAAAAAGCATAGCTCCGGAAAAGTGGAAAGAGATTTACATGTTTTGTAAGGAGAACAATGAAATTGCCGAATACTATACAACTGCAGTTCATAATTTGGGTCGAAAATTAAAGGAAGGTATAAGACCAACTGCGAGGGAAATAATAATAGTGAACGAGCTGTTGACAAAAATTCAATTTAAAACTAGTGTTTTTGATATTGAATCTACCTGAGAATTTATATTGTTTTTATTAAAGCATGTAAAGTGGAGGGTTTAATAAAATTCTACAATTTCTTCACTTCCACTTATCCTTTATATATTTATTTATCTCCTCCGGATCCTTTATCTGCAGCGATGATGCCTCTCCCCTGATGAAAAACTCCTTCTTAACCTTATCCCACTTGCCGTTCTCAGCATTAAAATCCCTGTTGCGAAGAAACACCGGATGGGAATCCGATGGATTTACACTTACAATAAAAATCTCACAGGTATCAACTTTGTGAATTGCAGTACTTATCTGACTGAAAACAGAAATATCAAAAAAGTGGCGAATGAGATTATCGAAAGAAAGACGAAATAGATCTTTCTTTTTTCTTTCATCACCTATATAGAGGCTGAAATCATTTTCAAGACCAGTAACTTCACCTTTATCCGACACCCCGATAATAAGAACTCCTCCCCCTCTGAGTTGAGAAAACTGCAGATTGCCTTTGCAATAATATAATTTGTTCCAAGTGTGGCCCTTTCTTTTGTAAAGCAGTAGGATAGTGCTGGCTTGAATTCAACTGTTTTTCCTTCTCCCTCCCTAATTAACTCCTTAATTTCTGATTCTGAAACAGCTTCAGGTCCTTCTTCTCCAATTTTTTCCCTCAGAAGTACAGCAAGCTCTTCTGTTCCATCTTTAGGAATATATCCCTCATCGGATAAAAGAATCATTACCTTTAGGAAAATCCCGGCATCATAATCGTCTATTTCAAAGATAAGATCAGGCTTTTCTTTCATCTTTGCAAAAAAATTTGTTGTATCAAGCAGATTGTCCATGAACTCATTGTGATACATTTTTTCCTCAGCAGAGATATCAATGTCCCCACTGTTAAGGATTCCTCTTTTTCCGAATATTGATTTAAGCGACATCAACTCCGCTACGCATACCTGTCTGATTATCTTCTTGTGCTTAAATGTAAGTTTTTCCATTGCAAAGTTGTGTTTGGGTTTATTCACTTAAAAGTCAGTCAGTAAGATTGGCAAATGGTCTCATGTTATAGCTCCTTTTGAACTCAGCAATCAGCTCCCTCTCATATTCACTTGGATCAAAATCAGAAAGTGCTTT
Organism: Bacteroidota bacterium; assembly: GCA_016718875.1. GTDB lineage: Bacteria > Bacteroidota > Bacteroidia > Bacteroidales > VadinHA17 > LD21. Next base: position 69,175 of record JADKBL010000026.1, on the reverse strand, counting down.
CCAGCAAATAATAAGGTTTCCGGGATTCTCAATCTGCCATATCAGTCTGCCCCCATAGTGTCCTGCAGGTTGTCCGTTTCCGAATCTGAAATACTGGTTAAGTCTCTTCCGTAAAGTAGCTAATGTATTCCCTCCGCCAGCCTTTCCGATGTAAACAACATTACTCTTTTCGACCCAGTTTGCTTTTAGCTCAGCTATGGAAACGTTAGGATCTCTTCCTTTAAAAAATCCACCCGTTCCTTTCTTACGGAATTCAGGCGTTTTTGAACCTTCATACAAAACCAGATAGACTCCAGTCTGGTCAGGAATGGTTTTCATATTATCTAATAGAAAAGAAACACTCTTGAAACCGGTGAATCCATTCTTGAAAAGACTCTCTTTGTCGTTGAAATTTATTGTCATAACCTCCTTACAAAGAACCGGTTTTTATTGTCATCCTTTTTCCCCCTTTTATAATAGCGGGAATTCCAGTGCTAAAGATCCAGTCCAATTCAGTATGTTCAAATGAATACTCAAGGGCAAATTTCTTAGCCTTTTCATTAAATAGCAAATACTGTTTACTCTTGCCTGTATAGTACTCAAATTCAGGGTAAATAAGTCTTAACCCATTATGTAGAACCTTAAACCAGATTAGAAAATCATTCTTGTTTGTGATATATAGCATGGTTGTTATGAAACCTACATTGAGTCCTCTTATACGATAGGGTTCATTCAATAATTTTTCAAGCTTTTTTTCAACCTGTACATTGTTATCCGATAGTGTATTGAACCATCTGTTTATTTTGAGAAGATCCTCAGAATAGAGGTCTTTGGTATTTGATCGAAATAGCATCCCAAACCATGGGTTCGTATATGCCTTTCCTAAAATACTCTGTAAATAGGGTTCATCCACAAGAAATATAATCTCCTTAATATTACTGAATGTCATCCGCCAGCATTTTCAATTAGAATTCTTTTGCTATGTCTTCATTCTTATTTTTGCTAATTAAAATATTTCTAAAATCTTCATAAAATTCAGACGCTTTTAAAGCTAAAATTATTTCATCTGCATTTCTGTATTCAGGTTCTCGTGGTTCTGACTTCACCTTACTGGCAATAATTCAGGGGTTATTATTTATATTCATAGTGTTAATTAAATCATTATTTGTTTTCAAACAGGTCCATATATTTTCTTTTCATTTTCTAAATCTGGTTTGGCTATTAAATCCTTTCCATCCTCTTCCTGAAATACTCCTCTGTCTCCTTATCAGTAAAATACACATAACACCCCTTCATTCCCCGTGTCAGAAGAGTCCGGTAAATATTTTTTACATGCTTTTCAAAGTTTTCGGAGCTTCTTCTCAGCATTGGGTCTTTGGTGGCACTTATATCAGCTGAGATCTTTCCGGTTCTGCTGTCAATGCAAAGATCATTGCCGATTATTACCCCGACATAATCAAATTCAAAACCCTGGGCAGTGTAAATACACCCCACCTGTTTTATTCCCTCCGGTTTATAGGCCCATTCATACCACCTTACATAACCCTTTGGTATTGAGGTTATTTTATCGTGTGTTTCCCAGGGCATTGCGAAATCACCTATCCTCACATCATTTACAAGATCACCGTTAGCATCAGTTTTGCTGCTCCAGGGCCAGCAGAAGCCTGCAACCATCCTTGCAGAATTTGGCTTCTCTTTCTCCTTTTCCCTGAGGAGATCCATTATCTCCTGAGGTGAGGAGAAAATCCTGAAATCGAACTGGTCCTCCCTTTTGAAAATCCTTTCTTCATCACTGTACCCAAGCACCGATTCAATCCACAGAAGGTAATCATTCGATCCCATGCATCTGTACTGGGTTTCGAGTGTCACTTCATGAATACCGGCATTGTACCTTGCCGGCTGCTTCCTGATCAGGCCAGAACTCCCCACCTCCGATGATCTTACATTCTGCCTGTCATCAATAAAGAAGACAGTTGTTTTGGAACACCTTACAAGCTGCTCCATCTGCGGCATATCCGTCCGGTCCTCCGGCTTTGTGTACTGGTGGTTGCTGTTCTTCTCAATCCTGTGTGCCTCGTCAATAAGCAGGATATCGAGTTCGTTTTCTCCTATTTTATTTGGTACAAAACGGTAAAGATTTGAGAAATGATTCTGCTACTCTGGGCCAACAATCTTCCTCAGACCTTCAATAAAGGGCTTTGATTTGCATCCATAGAATACATTCTTTTTCCTCAGTGCAGCTTCTGCCAAGAATATTCAGGGCAATAACCGACTTGCCTGTCCCCGGTCCGCCATGAACGATAATCACCGATTTCTCCTTCTTCTTGTCCGACATCCTGTACCTTGCCCAGATAAGATTCTTTGCAACAAGCTGTTCATTAAGGAGTGAGAAAACAACATCGTTCTTTATTATCTTATGTACATTATCAAGCAGCTTCTTTGAGGGATGGAGCCGGCTCTGCATAAAACGGTTGAAGATTTCCATTCCAGTGCCATTTCTCAAGCAGTTCCCTGATTTTTATTCCAAGTAGTTTTGTATCTTCTTTCGTGTACAGCGGAAACTCTGCAATAAGTTCTTGGTAAACAGGGTGATGGAGTCCTTGCCTTCGGCTCTCGGATAATTATGGCAGTATGCACAGCTGAAAAGCGATAAAGTGGGCTCTTTCTCAAACTCCTCAACAAAGCCCTGCATGTAGTAATGGTATCCCTTTACCTGCTGTGAAGGGTGGGGGACAACCCTTTCTCTTCCTCCTGTATACGTTTCAACAAAATTGCCCTCTTCTGCTAACGATTTCACAGAAGACCACTGTTTCAGCTCAATCAGCACAACATTTGAAACATTGTCTGTCCCCTTTCCGAACAGAAGACAGTCGAGCCTGCTCTGGTTGTATGGCACCTCATATTCAAGAGCCACAAAAGTATCATTAATCTTACCAAGCTCCAGCAGATCCCTCACCCTCGAAAGACTGTTCTGCCATGATACAAACTCCGGGTCTTCCGGGGATCTTTCCCAAGTCTTGCCTTATAATTCTCCGACATGATATCGGAAATTGTGTTTTCCCTGACATCATCAATAAAGCGTTCGGATGGAGCCTGGTATATCAGCATATTTTAAGGTGGAGGTATGGGGTGAGGTATGAGGTATCAGGCTTGCGGCTTGTGGTTTAATAATCTGTTCTTGTATTTTTTAGTACTCATCTGCTTGTAATGAGTTTCATTAACCTGTGGTTAAGATAATAGGTAGTCCGGCCTTTCTTTAATGGTTCAAGGATCCCTTTCGATTCAAGAAGATTCAGGTAAAGTGCTGCTGTCTCTGTGAGCGATCCCTTTTTAACGACCAGGTCGATCTTAATGTATGGAACAGTGAACATCAGATCGTATAACTTTTCCCGGTTGTTGAATTTGCTGAGGATCGCCAAAGTATGCGTTCTCATCTCCTTTTGCAGATTCAGAATGCCCTGATTTTTTCTATCGTCAACAGAGCAGTGGTATTAAGTGCTGTTATCATGAAAAGAATCCAGTCGCGCCAGTTCTGCTTTTCAGTAACTCCCCGCAATAACTGATAGTAATCCTGCTTATGATCAATAATATAGGAGCTTAGGTAAAGTACCGGTACCGGTAGTAAATTCTGATGCACCAGGTAGAGGCTGTTTAATATTCTTCCTGTTCTTCCATTGCCGTCTCCGAAAGGATGTATCGATTCAAACTGATAGTGAATAAGAGCAAGCTTTATAACGGGATCAAGCGTACAGAAATCCGGATCATTAATAAACATCTCCAGATGTTTAAGTTTTTCTTTTAGTACATCTTCGCAGCAGGGAGGAGTATAAATTACATTACCCATAACTGAACTTTTTAAAACAACCCCGGGCATTTTCCTTATGCCACTTTTATTCTGTTTTATTATCTGAACAACTTTTATCAGCAGGTTTGTTGTGATCAGATTCTGATGACTCCTGAAGTAATCCAGTCCTGTATACATAGCTTCTCTGTAACCAAGTACCTCTCTGGCCGACTCACTTTTTATAATCTCATCAGTTGCAGCCTGATATAATTCATCCTGTGTTGTTACAATATTTTCAATTGCAGAGCTGTCGCGGCTTTCCGGAGCATTATAGTATTAACTTGGAGGTTCATTAACGATTCACGGGGTAATGTCTCGCAGAGCCCTTTCAGTTCTGCAAGACCTGGGCCGCCTTTACTGCGTGACTAAGGATTGCCTCATTGGTTTCGCTGTCCAGTACCGGAGGCAGGTCTGGTAAATCGTTATATGGTATGTTCGGATTATATGTCATTTTTTTGTCATCGGTTCGACATCATTCTTATTTAATGTCGAATTTATTATAAATATTCGACATGAACAAATATTGATGTCGAATTATTCTTCACGATTTTTCCCTGCGCCCTGCACCCTGCGTCTTTACAGCTCGTCATATTTCTTCGCCGTCCCCTTCGATTTCTCCACCGGATATTTCTCTCCGTTCTTTTTAATCTTTCGAGTAATTATCTCTTTCCACATCGAAGCCATGTTTTCCGGCCAGCAGCAGACTGAATGCCAGCACATCAGCCAGTTCCTCCTTAAGCTTGGTTTTGTCAACCTCCTCACATTCGGCAGTTGTTTTCCAGAGAAAAAGCTCATTAAGTTCAGCAGCTTCTATTGATATAGCAAGAGCCAGATCTTTGGTATTATGAAACTGTTCCCAGTGTCGTGCATCGCGGAACTTAACAAGTTCGTCAATAAGTATTTGAATGTCATTCATTGAAATGGGATTGAAGTACTAATTTAGTGATAATTAATTTAACGGCGCAATGGCTCAAAGGCGCATTGGCTCAAAGGTAAGAAGTATACCTGTTTGTTTCAATCTCCTGGTCTCCCCATCACCCAGTCTCCCCATCTCCCCATCTCCAGCTGCCTCCAGCAACCCGCCAGATCCATAACGACCAGTCAGATCGCAAAAACGACCCGCCAGATCCCATCAACGACCAGTAAGATCGCATAAACAATTCGCCAGATTGCTTCAACGTCCAGTCAGATCGCATAAACGACCTGCCAGATCGCTTCAAAAGCTAGCCAGATACCATCAACAACCAGTCAGATCATTTCCAGACGTCGCCAGATGTTGTTTCTCAGCAATCAGATGCTATTTCTCAGGTTAAAACTGACATTGCTTCAGCCTGAGATGAATTTGCTTAATGCAAAACTGCCATTGTTTCAGACTAAGATTTAGTTGCAAAAGATAAAAATGACATTGATTCACCCGAAGTTCTCATTGCTGATAGCAAAACTGTCATTGCGTCAGAAGGAGAGGTTGTTGTTTCGTTTTCATTTGCCTGCGACGATATTCGGCTTCGCCGTCATTTGTTCTCCTAATGTTAGAACCAAGTATTCTCTGCGTATTAGCGTCTTTGCGAGCAATTAAAATCTGCGAAAATCTGCGTGATCTGCGGGAAAAACCTTTTAACCACGGAGTTACACTGTTAATTACTCCACCAGCATTTCGGTCGGGGCAGGCTTTTGATAAGAATTCTAAAATATTTATCATACAGGGACTGATTTGTATAGATTATTCAATTTTCTTTACAAAAGAGACACTGGACCTGATCCTATAGATATGTTATATGATGATGAATTACAACCGAATTACAATTGAATTACAACTGAATTTTCCTCCGTGTTCCTCCATACCCTCAGTGTCTCCGTGGTTAATCCCTGGCTTTCTTCCAGATAGAGTTTAAAGGATAGATCAAATCTTTCAGAGCTTGATTTCTTTATTTTTCTTAACTTTAAGGATTGGTTTTAAAGTGATTATTTTAATCAGGATAGTTAAAACCTTTGGAGATATTTAGCTATTATGTCAATGGAAAAGAAGAAGATAATAAAACCAAGTAAGCAAGATAAAAAGGATGCCGGACTTGTTGAGGAGCCGAATGTAACTTTGATTTTATCTTCAAAACTTACTGATGAGGAAAAAGCCGTCAGGAACAGTTTACGAAGGATTTCTATTAATGCCCGAAGAAGAGCATACAGGAAAAAATCTGCTGTAACAATTATCAGAAACGGAAGGATATTAAAGTTCATTCAAACAGGAAAATTAAACCTGTTGGCACAGTTAAGAAACTTTCAGTTGCTGTTGATATAAACAAACCTATCAAAATAAAGTAGTGGTGCAAAAAAGGTTACGAATTTTTGCTGGTCCGAATGGCTCAGGAAAATCGTCAATGCTTAAAAAAATACCTGAATCAGTTCCCCTTGGTTATTATATAAATGCTGATGATATTGAGAAACGAATCAGATTTGATAAAGGGATAAATCTGAATGAATATGGTGTTACATCAAATACAAAAGACTTTCAGAAATTTCTTGAAGAATCTGAGTTTGCCAGAATTGACAGAGATGGAATGCTATACTTCTCAGTTACAAAAGATAAGATACCAAATTGGCTGATAACCTATGTTATATTAAAATCATAAAATTTCTTACCCTCTGCGAACCATGTATTCTCTGCGACTTAGCGTCTTTGCGAGCAATTTTAGTCATTTAGCTTCGCCGTCATTTGGCTTCGCTGTCATTTGTCCTCCTGGCGTCGGGCGTCATTTGTTCTCCTGACGTCGAACGTCATTGGTAGTCATTGATTGTCAGTATGTTGTTTTTGGGAGGTTTTACCGATTGATTTTATATAATTGTTTAATTTAATTCCAATGTTATCAATCTCCGAATTGAATAATTCATATGATTCATCCGGAATAAGATTTCTGTTGTGGGCTTTTGTGAGCCAGGTTTTTGTTTCATATAATGATCCTCTTGAATAATAGCAGAAATTTGTATTTTCCTTATAATGGTAACGGCCAAATCCTTCACTCAGATTTGCTGATATTGAATCTGCAGCCCTCACCAACTGTTTTCCCAGAGTATCCTTCTGAAAATAGTCCCATTTCAGAACAATTTCCCATATCCTGTCTGACATCTCCATCGAAAGAGAATAAACCTTTAATTCCTCTAATTTCATAACCTTTTAGCACTAGTTAACCCTAAAAATACACATTCCCAACGAAATTATTGACAATTGATTGACGATTGAATGACAATCAATCGTCAAAACAATCAATGACCATTGAATGACAATTCGAATGACCATGAATGACAACTTAATTTTCTCCATGTTCCTCCGTGCCTTCTGTGTCTCCGTGGTTAATCTCCGGCTTTCTCCCAGAGCGACCCCAAAGGATATACCAGATCATACTTCTCCGGATTATTCTGAATAAAATCCCAGATATCATCGGGTTGTGCAGCACCGGGATCAACTCCAAAATCCTTTCCGGCTTTTGAAAAGGCATGGGCTACAAGCCACGAACAGATCGGGTATTTATTGTTCCTGAATAACCGCCTGAAGAAATATACCCCGAAAAACATCCAGTCGAGTATATGAGCAAGAATCTTTAAGAAGCCGTATATTTTATCTACCTGCTCTTCAGCTGTTGAGACAATAATTTCAAGTTCCGGTGCAGATAAATTCTTTGGTCTGTATACTGCTACCGAGCTTTTAGCGGGCGGACCATAATCCTCCCATAGTTTACGCTTCCACACCTTATACGAAACTTCTATGGCAACGCAATCCTGCAGTGTGCCTTTTTCCACAATCATACCAACATGGTTTACAATGGTTCTTTTCTCTCCGAATCCCCTCGAGAAAAAGCGAATGGCTGCCGGGATGAATCCATTTCCTCTTGTCAGGAAAACATCACCCGGCAATAATATAAGTTCATTCATAATTAGAAATTTTCAGTATTAAATTTACCTGATTTATTTAAATTCAGTTTGTGAGAGAAATTTTTTTTAACCACAGAGGACACAGAGGCCGCTTGCGGCGGAACACAGAGGAGGAAGAGAGAGTGGGAGAGTGGGAGAGTGGGAGACTGGGAGACTGGGAGAGGGGGAGAAGGGGAGAAGGGGCGAATAGTAACTAATCCTCGAACCTGAAACCCTTAACCGTTGTGCCGCTGCGCCATTGCGCCATTGAGCCATTGCGCCTTTGCGAGAAATTGAAATCTGCGAAAATCAGCGTGATCTGCGGGAAATCATTTTTAACCACAGAGAGCACAGAGGCCGCCTGCGGCGGAACACAGAGGACGCAGAGGAGGAAGAGAGTGGGAGAGTGGGAGACTGGGAGACTGGGAGAGGGGGAGAAGGGGCGAATAGTAACTAATCCTAGAACCTGAAACCCTTAACCGTTGCGCCGTTGCGCCTTTGCATCTTTGCGAGAAATTGCAATCTGCGAAAATCAGCGTGATCTGCGGGAAATCCTTTTTAACCACGGAGGACACAGGGCAACCGGCAAACCGGTAACCGGTAACCCTCGAACCCTCATTCAGAAATAACCCACCCCCAACCCCTCCCAGGAGGGGAGCCGAAGCATCCGAACCCTCGTACCGTCGTACCCTCGTACCGTCGTACCGTCGCACCCGCCAGTCAATTCTTCTTCACTGCTTCACCTTTCACCTAAAATTATAACTTTGAGTATCAGAAAACATTTAAGTAATGACTCCTTCCTTTTCATACCAGACAATTCCGGAATCGAGGATAGCAACATTTGATACTTTTTCTGCCGGAATGCTCAGACATCATGTGGCAGCAATTCTTGAATTCGACGTCACCGACAGCAGGAAGAAGCTCCAGGAGCTACGCAAGAACGGTACAAACATATCTTTCAATGGCTGGCTCCTCAGGGTTATAGGGATGACTCTGAAGAACCATCCCGAAGCATCTGCCTTTCTTTACAGCAAAAGAAAACTGTTGATCTTCGACGACATCAATATCTCAATCATGATCGAGAAAAAGATTAATGGGAATAAGGTCCCGGTACCTGTGGTCATTGAAAAGACGAATGAAAAGAGCGCACTTGAGATAACTGCAGAAATTGAGGCTGCAAAAAACAGCGAGATGGGCAGCGGCGATATTGTCATCAACAGGAAACGCTCATTCTCTGAAAGGGTTTATTACCATCTGCCCGGATTTCTGAGACGTCTTACCTGGAGTCTGATACTTCGTAATCCTCATTTTGCCTATAAAAAGATGGGCAATGTAATTGTTACATCCTTAGGCATGACCGGCAGGATAAACGGCTGGTTCATTCACAGATCCATTCACCCGGTCTCATTTGGAATAGGATCTGTTCTGAAGAAACCTGTTGTGACCGGCAACGAAATTAAGATCAGGGAAATCCTCAATATGACCATCCTTATCGATCATGATGTTATCGACGGAGCACCTATGGTCCGGCTTCTCAACGAGCTTACACGCTGTATCGGGAATGGTGAGGGGATTTTACCCTCGGCGTAATGAAATTCCAGGAAAATATCGGTATTCTCTCCCCTTCAGGGGAGATGTCGCGCAGCGACAGAGGGGCATTTCCGTGCTCTACAAAATATCATAATATCTTCCATTGGGAGATGTCGCGCAGCGACAGAGGGGCATCTTCGTGCTCTACAAAATATCATAATATTTTCAATTGGGGAGATGTCGCGCAGCGACAGAGGGGCATCTTCGTGCTCTACAAAATATCATAATATTTTCAATTGGGGAGATGTCGCGCAGCGACAGAGGGGCGTTTAGTTAAGAAGGAAATTTATACATTTATATTAAAAGAAAACCTATAGCAATGGCATCACAACATGGAATACCTTTTCAGGTAATTGACTGGACGAAGGTTCCGGTCACTGAACACAATGGCGAATCGGGACTGGCAACCTGGAAAACATTACAGTTTACGGGACTCAGGATCAGGATAGTTGAATACTCAAAGGGTTATCTCGCCGACCACTGGTGCCGTAAGGGACATATCGTGCATTGTCTGGAGGGTGATTTTATAAGCGAATTGCAGGATGGCATCAAATTTGAACTGAAGGCCGGCATGACTTATGTTGTATCCGATGAGTTAAGCTCACATCGTTCATATAGTGAGAACGGTGTAAAAGTTCTCATAATTGATGGTGATTTTTTAAGTCTGACTACAGAAAAAAATGAATAAAAATGGATAACACAAATTTTGAAAACTCCTGGGGAAACCAGACAAGGGCAGAGTCATATGCAAAACTTGAATTCCCAAATACTTATTACCTGGCGTACCGCGATCTGCCGGAGATAATCTCATCGCATGTTAAAGGTGACAGGGCAATCGACTTCGGATGCGGAACAGGCAGGTCAACAAGATTTCTTAAAAGGCTCGGGTTTAGTGTTACCGGGATAGACATCTCCGCTGATATGCTTGCAAATGCACTTATGTCTGATGAAGGAGGTGATTACCGGCTGGTTACAAACGGAAAATACAGTCACCTCGGGAATGGCAGTTTTGACCTGGTCCAGGCAATATTTACCTTCGACAATATCCCCGGCTGGGAAAACAGAACAGCAATACTGACAGGTCTCAGAGACCTGCTGAAGCCGGATGGAAAGATCATTATGCTCGATTCAACTCCTGAACTCTACACAAACGAATGGGCTTCCTTCTCAACAAAGGATTTTCCTGAAAACTGGGAAGCTGTTACAGGCAGTATTGTACGGGATATTATGCTTGATGTGGATGACCGCCGGCCTGTTGAGGATATCTTCTGGACTGTAGAGGATTACCATAAACTGTTTTCTGATGCAGGATTGACCCTTGAAGCCACTTATAAACCGCTGGGAAACAAAGATGAACCATTTGAGTGGAAATCGGAGTTCAGTATTGCACCATGGATGATTTTTGTACTCGGGAAGTCTGTTTAACCACGGAGGACACAGAGGCCTTCGCTGCTTACGTGCTCAGGCTGCACAAAGAGACACAGAGATTGGTCATAATTAACCTCTGTGGCCCTCTGTGTCCCGATAGCTATCGGGACTTCGGATTTCCTCTGTGTAAGTTCTTTTTTGGTACTTGATTTAACCCACCCCCAACCCCTCCCAGGAGGGGAGCCAAAAGCATCCGAACCCGCGAACCAGCACCTTAGTGAATATACTGATCAACGACAATCTGCGACCATGTTTCCATCCCGTCATAATAATCTTCCAACCCCGATTTTTCAACCCATTCTGCCGTCATCTTATCAGTTTCATTTACAGATAACTCTTTATTTGATACACGGATATTATACAGGAGTCCGATATGAAACCTGCCGACCGGAATGGTGTCATCATTTATAAAACCAATAAATTCTATATCCTCTATTGTACAGCCATTCGATAATCTTACCTCTTCAAATAATTCTCTCTTCAGTTCATCAGTTATGTACTGTTCCTCAGAACCGGTTGTTTTGCCCGGATTCATATGTCCGCCAACACCCAGAAAGAACAGATTCGGCAATCTTTTATCTCTCTGCCCGCCTGTTCTCTTAAATAAGTAATATGAATCCTTACAGGTAATCACTCCGTATGGAATGATCTGTTTAAAAGAAGAGTCTTCTTCCAGTTCACTTCTTTTACGAAAAAGACCTTTCTGAACAATAGTATTTAAGGCACCGCTTTTACCATGGATCAGCCCCTGTTCCTTATAGGTCAGTAAGTTCCAAAGCTCCCCGGTTGGGATGGCAAATACCAGCTCCTCCATACTGTTTAATTTAACGGCGCAATGGCACAACGTCGCAATGGCTCAACGGCAATTCAGGACCAGCAGACCAGAAGACCAGCAGACCAGCAGACCAGTAGACAACATCACACCGCCATACTTCTTCTGATCGCCGGATGCGGATCGTAATCTTCCACAACGAAATCATCAATAGTAAGCTGATCAAAAGGTTTTTTCGCAATATGCAGCTTTGGCATAGGTTTGGGCTCTCTCGACATCTGTTCAAGAATAGCAGTTACATGATCATACTTCTCCTCATTGCCGTCGGCGGGAGCATTTTTATTGATCCACTCAACAACTTCCATGTACTCTTCCCTTGCAGAAACATTTCTTATTCTTTTCTGCACCTCACTGAAATTTTCCTTGTGCCACTGGGTTCTTTTTCCGATGCTGGCATAGAAATGTGAATCGCCGAAAGTGTGGATAAATGTCTTTGGGGTCATTCCTGCTTCCTGTGCAATTACATGGGTAAGAGCAGCATAACTTGCAATATTGAAGGGAACACCTAAAAACTGATCGCAGCTTCTCTGGTAAAGCTGTAATTCCAGCTCGCCTTCTTCATTTGCAGTTGCCTGGTAGAGAACATGACATGGCGGCAGTGACATTTTAGGAGTGTCACCCGGATTCCATGAATCAACAATATGTTTTTTACCGGTCGGATTCTTCTTCAGTCCGGCTATCATTTTCCCTACCTGGTCTATCTCAACAAACTCTTTTTTGTCATGATCAAAATATTCCCATCTCCTCCATTGTTTTCCGTAGATCGGACCCGCATCTCCCCAACGAACTGCAAACTCTGCATCTTCCTTTACTCTCTGTCCGTATTCCTCCATTGCCTTGTCCCAGTCGGGAGAATATTTTGCAATGTTTTCCGCGAAAATACCCTCCTTTTTCATTCCGGGAAGATTACCCTGGAAAGCATCGGGTCTCCATACGGCGCAGTTATTGTCCTCAAGATACTTAATATTTGTATCCCCCCTCAGGAACCATATTGTCTCGTGAAACATGGATCTTGTAGCCATCTTTTTTGTGGTTAATAAGGGATACCCTTCCCTGAGATCATATTCGTTCTGATACCCGAATAAAGAGATGATCCCCGATTCCTTGCTTCCTCCCTTAAAATTTGAACGTTTTGAAGTAAGGATAGCTTTTGAATGATCAAGATATTGTTTCGACATTTTATGCTCCTTTTTGAGTTATTTGAAACCAAAAATACTCTTTATTTTATTCAAACTTCAGACTCAGGAGGTGCATGCAGGGGTAAAATTATCAACAGCAATTGTTAAGAATTGTCTTGCAAGTCTGATGTCGTGCAAGTCTTTGTGTCCTCTTTGTGATTCCTCTGTGCCCTCTGTGCTTAAAAAGACAAAGAAAAGGCCGGGGAGATCGCGAGAAGATATAATCTAGCGGAAATCAGGAGATCTGAAAATTGAACCCATCAAAGATTAACGAAACTTCCATCATAAAATCCTAAATTTGGTAGTCAATAAATTCTTCTTAATAATGAAACGCTCAATAGTTCTGATAACAGCCTTAATTCTTACTCTCTCTGTTTTCTCACAGAAAGTAACAGTAAGAAATTTCAAACCCCATTTTGCAAAATACGGAGTGGATGGCTGCTTTGTCATGTACAACCAGGATGGGAATGAATTTATAAAGTATAATCCTGCCCGGTGCGACTCAGGATTCATCCCTGCATCAACATTCAAGATCCCCAACTCGCTGATATTCCTCGAAGAGGGCTTGATAAAAGATACCCTCCAGGTAATAAAATGGGATGGTCACAAATGGCCAAATGAACAGTGGAACCAGGATCAGACCTTAAGAACTGCAATAAAATACTCCTGTGTATGGGTTTATACCGGTCTGGCGGAAAAGGTTGGTATAGACAAGTATAACAGGTATATCAGATCATTTGATTATGGCAATAAAGACCTTTCCGGTCCCCCGACAAGGTTCTGGCTCAACGGACCGTTCAGGATAAGCGCCAACCAGCAGATTGATTTCCTGCGGAAGTTTTACAGCTATAAGCTGCCTGTTTCAAAACGTTCGGTTGATATTGTAAAGGATCTGATAATCATCGAACAGACCGATTCATATAAGCTAAGCGGCAAAACAGGAGGAGGAGTGTTGTCTGATACCGAATATGTTATGTGGCTTGTGGGGTATCTCGAGAAGGATAATAAGACATATTTTTATGCACTGAATTTCCATACACATGATTTCGATAAGATGATTCCGGTGAGGTACAGTATCGCAAAGGAAATATTCAGGGAACTTGGATTGATTGGGCCGGTGCAGAACTAAGGGATATTAAAATTCCTGAAAAACATTCTCCTTAGCAATACCTGTTGATCTATAATAGTATTACGAATAATGAAATAGGAAACTGAAATTCACACCGTCATACCGTCATACCGTCATACCGTCATACCGTCACACCGTCGCACCGTCGCACCGTCATACCGTCGTACCGTAATACCGTCGCACCGTCACACCACTTTATACCCCCCCCGATGCATCATTACAATATATTGAAAGTCATTATTTAAATAATTTTAATCTGCTAACTTTAATTTCCATTTTAATAAAACACAAACCATGAACCATAAGAGATACATGCAGGTCACCGTCATAATGCTGATGGTATTTGTCACTTTAGGAGCACAGGCACAGCCGGCAAAAACAAAAGCAATGACTTCGGAGTTCGACAAGCTGCTTTCCGCTCAGTTTAAAGCCGGAGAGACAGGTTGTGCTGCCCTCGTTGCTGTAAAGGGAGAGATAATCTATAAGAAAGCCTTTGGAATGGCTGACCTAGAGCTTAATGTACCAATGCAACCCGATATGATCTTCAGGGTGGGATCAATAACAAAACAGTTCACTGCCATAGCAATTCTTCAGCTTATGGAACAGGGAAAACTTTCGCTGCAGGATGATATCACAAAATTCATCCCCGATTATCCCACTCAGGCCTATAAGATTACAATTGAACATCTTCTTACACACACATCAGGCATTAAGAGCTATACAAACGTGCCGGAATTTGAGAATTACATGAAGGAGGACCTTAAACCGGATGCAGCTATTGACAAGTTCAAAAATCTGCCGATGGATTTTGCCCCGGGAACAAAATGGCTTTATAACAATTCAGGCTATTTTCTTTTGGGATATATTATTGAAAAAGCCTCCGGTAAAACTTATGCAGAATACATTGAGGAAAATCTTTTCAAACCCGCCGGGATGACCAGTTCAATCTATGGCTCTGATAAAAGTATTGTAAAAAACAGGGCCAGCGGCTACCAGCCCGAAGGAGATAAAACAGTAAATGCTGACTATCTGAGCATGCTGCTCCCTTATTCAGCAGGTTCAATAATGTCAACTGTTGAGGATCTTTACCGCTGGAACAGGGCTCTTATTTCGTATAAGCTTGTGAAAAAGGAGACTCTCGAAAAAGCCTTCACCGAATATAAGCTGTCCGACGGTAAAGGTACCAGCTATGGTTACGGATGGTTCCTCCACCAGCTCCAGGGAAGTCCTACTATTGAACATGGCGGTGCAATAAACGGATTCCTGTGTAACGGCATCTACCTTCCTGCGGAGGATATGTTTGTGGCTGTATTTTCCAACAGCACAGCCAAATCGCCTGACCTGGTTTCAATGAAAATAGCGGCTGTGGCCCTTGGTAAGCCACTTAATTACAAAGCAATCCCAGTTGCTGCTGATGTCCTTGATCAGTACACAGGGATATATGAAGATGAGAGCGGCAGTCAGAGATTAATTACAAGGGACAGCAGTCAGCTCTTTTCGCAGAGAAGCGGAGGACAGAAATATAAGATCTATCCTATGGCGGCTGACAAGTTCTTTCTTGACGACTCTTTCACCACAATAACTTTCAATCGTAATGAGTCAGGAAACATTAAGGAGGCAGTTTTGGATGACAGAGGAACACTCAAAACATGGACCAGGTCGGCAAAACCATTGCCAACCCATATTGAGATAAAGCTGTCACCGGACATCCTATCCCGTTATGTGGGAAATTATGAACTGGTACCGGGATTCATTCTTGCAATAACTGTAGAAGGTGACAGGATATTCTCCCAGGCTACAGGACAGGGCAAGATCGAGATCTATCCTGAAACCGAAACGAAATTCTTCCTGAAAGTGGTGGATGCTACTCTTGATTTTTCAAAGGATGATGCCGGCAATTACAGTAAAGTAACTCTTCACCAGGGGAAGGTGGTTATGGAAGGGAAGAGGAAGTAAAATTCCTAAAAAACATCCCCATGCCCAATAACTGTTGATCTTTAGTAATATTGAAAATAATTAAATCGGAATAAGTTTCCCCTCCTTTTGAAGGAGGTGGCGTAGAATGACAGCTAAAATAATGCAAAAGATTGTTGCGGCCGGGGTGGTTGATTATTCAACCGATCGTTTTTTATTTTAAATCTCTCATTGTGCGACTTCAGCTGAAGATTAACCTTTCTATCGAGATGATCTGAAAGATTTTAGGTTTTTCTGTTGAATAGATTTCTATTTAATTTTAAGAAAGAGGTAAGATAAACGGACAAATCAACCACCCCGGCCGGGAAATGAACATTGTAAAAAACAGATAATCTATTGTCCCGGCCACCCCTCCTTCAAAAGGAGGGGAAACTTAAATTCAAACCAACAAACCAACAAACCATCGGATCGTTGAACCACCATACCCAAAAACCATCGCACCGTCGCACCGTCATACCGTCACACCGCCGAACCGTCGTACCGCCGTACCGCCGAACCGCCCGACGCCCGACGCCAGACGCCTTATCTTATATATCCGATAATTTATTGTACCATTACATATTGTACAATTCTGTCAGCAGCGATTAATTCAGGTATTCCTGATAACCCGATTGAATGAAAGGAGAATAGACTATGTGTTTTTCAGCCGAAGCAAGTTTTGCAGGAGGTGTAATTATTTCCGCAATCGGAGTAGCAACTGTTACCAAAGTACATAAATCATCGCAGCTTGTGTTTGCAAGTATTCCGCTTTTTTTCGGGATCCAGCAGATGGTTGAAGGGAGCCTGTGGCTTACAATTCCGCTGAATGATTATGGATCGCTAAGGGAGATCTCAACATATATCTTTCTGATAATGGCCGATGTACTCTGGCCTACAATGATTCCTTTGTCGGTACTGCTGATGGAGGATAACCTGAAAAGGAAAAAGATACTACTTGTATTGCTGGGAATGGGTATAACCCTTTCATTGTACTATTCTTTCTGCCTCTTCAATTTTGACGTCATGCCTGAGATCAGAGGTTATCATATTCACTATAATACCACTTTTCCTAAATTTCTCTCGATGCCGGCATTTATAATTTACCTGGGAGTAACAATAGCACCGCTTTTCATTTCCAGCATAAAAAGAACCCACCTTATGGGCGTACTGATGTTCCTGTCATGTCTTGTGACAGCAATATTCTTTACCCAGTATCTCACATCTGTCTGGTGTTTCTTTGCGGCTATTTTAAGCGGGGTTATCTACTGGATCCTTAAAGATTCAAAAAGTGCTTTCCGCTTAAGTAAACTGGTGGTTGTTCCCGTTATCAGCTTGGCATCTTTTGCATTTACAGGAATAATCTTCGTTTCAGTGATATTGATAAGTGTGAAAGCACTGTCGGGGAAATTCTCAATAAGAGAGATCTTTTTGCCAAGACCGATAAATCCTCCCTCTTTTGTAACAGTGCCCTGGGCTTTCAGCTCTTTAAATGTGCCATAAGCATAATAAGCTTTGTTGAGTTCAGCAGTCTTGTTTACAATCTCAGCATCCTTTTTTTCGATAGTTACCTGCATATCAGTCATCTCGGCATTGAGCTGTTCAATCTTGAAGTCTTTGTCAGCCAGTGTTGTTTTCAGATCTGATATTTCAGTTTCACTAAGTTTCATCGAAGCTTCCAGCTCGGTGATCTTTACCTGGAGAGCCTTTATTGTGCCTCCCGATTTCTTCAGCTGGGCATTAAGTGAAGCGATCTTCTTCTTGTTCTGTTCCAGGAGTGAATTGATATATTTGATATCCTCAAGTATTCTGTCGCGCTGGTCTTTCGAGAATTCAACATCATTGGAGCTGATGGTGATTATCTTCTCCTTTTCCTTAATCATTACAAGGTTCTTTTCGATCTCGCTGAAAGTCGATATCCATTCGTTGATAACAGAATCGCGTTCAGTTATCTTATCAGTAAGGGAAACCTTCTGATCTTCCATGATAGTCATCAGTTTCTTATGTTCACTGCTGTAGAGTGAATAAAGGACAACTCCGATTATCAGGAAAATGATAAAGCTGATTGCAAAGGCTTTTGAATTGCTGCTTCCGGTTTTCATATTATCTGTTCTTAATTAAATATTGTCAAAATCTGAGATTCCATAAAATTAATCATTTTTTGTTCAGGTTTATCTTAGTTTATTGGCAATTACAGGAAGTAATTTGTTTTGCTGTTTTTTGTAAATAATCCTTCAGGTCTTATTAAATACAGAGGATCTTGAAATGTTATTTTTAACCACAAAGGACACAAAGTTCACACAAAGGACACAAAGTTAAAGCCTTGATTGTTATTTCTTTGTGATCTCTGTGTTATCCTGAGCTGAAGGCGAAGGACTTTGTGACCTCTGTGGTTAATGGATTTTTATTTTTTAACAACTCCGGAAAAAAATAGAAATCATTATTAAAAAACAAAAGAATAATTACATTTACGATTATCCTGATATTGGAATACTTTATGACGAGGTGGATTTTCTCCCTTATTCTGCTTATAACATTATACCCGTTCTCAAACGGCTTATCCCCGGTATTGGATCAGAATGATAGTTTATCCTCATCCCTTCAGCACAAAAGCGACTCTTCCAGGATTTCTGATCTTCTGACTTTATGCTGGGAGAATAGAAACTCTGCTCCTGAAATCTCAGTGAATTACGGAACAGAAGCTTTGGATTTGGCAATCAGGAACAACGATTTTATCAGTCAGGCAAAGGCATACAGTTTTGTGGGTGTGGCATACAGGGTAATGGGGAAATACTCCAAATCGCTTGACTTTTATTATACGGGTCTTGAAGTAGCTCTAAAACACGAAATTCCTGAACAGGCAGCTTATTCATATTTAAATCTGGCTAACTTATATGTTTATCAGGAACTGGCTTCACTGGCTTCTGAAAACTTAAAGAAAGCAGAAGCACTTGGTGGAAACCTTGGTAATAAGAGGATACTGGCCTATATAAATTTGTATTCCGGCAGAATCTATAGTCTAGAGGATAAGCCTGATAGTGCTCTGATCAGCTACAGGAAATCTCTTTTATTGCGACAGGAGCTTAATCAGGTTGCTGAGCAGGCAAACTGCTACAGGTATATGGGAGATATCTATTTTCAGAAGGACAGCCTGTTAACAGCAATTGAAAACTATAATATGTCACTCAAGAAGGTTGACAAGAAGAATGATAAGGATCTCTATGCTAACCTGCTTATTATGAAGTCACAGATTTTTATCAGGGGAAATAAAATATATGAAGCATCCGGACTGGCGCATGAAAGCCTGAAAATAGCTGAAGGGATAGGAGCAAAAAGGACAATAAGAGATGCTCTGCAGGTTCTTTCAGAAATATCTTTTATAACAAAGGATTATAAAACAGCATCGGATCTGCAGAGAAGAGTTATTCAGTATGATGATTCCCTGTTCAGCAAGCAGCTGTCTGAGAAGATCTTCTTCCTTGAATATCAGATGGAAAGAGAACAACGAAATGCTAAAATCGATCTCCTTAACAAAGACAACTCAATAAAGGAACTTCAGCTTAAACGCGGACGATTCATAAGAGTTGGTTTGACGATAATAATTGTGCTTCTGGTAACAGTATTTGTTGTATTGCTAATACTTCTTAAACAAAGGAGAAAACACGAAAAGCTTCTGGAGTTAAATAATTTGCAAATTATAGAACAACGTGACAGCATTGAACTGCAAAACAGGCAATTGACTGATACCAACGAAAGACTTGGAAAATCTGAAGAGGAGCTGAAAAAAATAGTACAAACAAAGGACAAGCTCCTCTCAATTATTGCCCACGATCTCCGCAATCCATTTGCTGCGCTAATCGGACTTACTGAGCTTCTGCACCAGAATGCAGATACAATTGACAAGGAAGAATTGAAACAGTATGTCACGATGATAAATGAGTCTTCGCATAAATTACTGTTGCTTATAGAAAACCTTCTGGCATGGGCAAGAAGCCAGACAGGCGCTCTGAAGCCTGTCAGAACTGATCTGAATCTTAAGAGTCAGACAGAAGATGTCATGAAATTGTATATATCACAGGCTGAAGCAAAAGGAATAAGCCTGATTAATGACATACCTGGCAATATCTCCGTGTATGCTGATCAAAAAATACTTGCCACTATATTCAGGAATCTGATTTCAAACGGGATAAAGTATACCAATAAAGGAGGTAGTGTTACATGTTCTGCTTTTACTGAAAACGGCAGAACGGTTCTTAAGGTATGTGATACCGGTATTGGGATGAGCGAGGCGCAGATTAAAAAACTTTTCAGGATCGGGGAAACCCTGACTACAGAAGGAACAGGCAGTGAGTCGGGAACAGGATTAGGATTAGTTATTTGCAAGGAGTTTACAGAGACATTAGAAGGCACTATTACTGTTGAGAGCAGTGTCGGTGCCGGGACATCCTTCTTTGTTACTCTGCCGGCTTCTCAAAGTTAACCCGCAACCCGCAACCCGCAACCCGCAACCCGCAACTCGCAACCCGCAACCTCACTTCCCCTTCAGCCTCTTTATCTCATTAAAGTGATCCATCTGCATCTTCTCACGCGCTACACGTGTCGATTGCCTGTAAGCTTCAAATTCTTCCCTGAGATCTTTAAGTTCTTTCCCTGTTCTGATTGTTGTCAGCAGGTTTCTTTTAAAAGCAAGGAATCCTATAGCCAATACCGCGAGTAATATGCAAATGATTGTCCACATGATTGTATTATAGGTCGTCTTATTGACTTCCATACCCAGAACACTGATACTGTTTTTTGTAGCAGTCATTTCGTTCAGGTTGGTTGTTGTATTCTCAAGGATGAGGTTAAGTGAATCGTAAGTGACTTTTAACGATGATGTAAGATTATTCAGTTCATTGATCCTGTTTTTGTCTGAGCTGATAGTATCTCTGATATTCCTGTTTATCTTCTGAAACATATCCTCCCGCACAGCACGGTAGTTTTCATAGATTCTCGTCTTTTCCTCAAGATATTTTATCTGACCGTCAATACTGCTGCTGTTAAGTTCCTCAGGCATAGCAGTCTGGCTGTTTGAATTGAGCACTGCCAAAAGAATCAGGGCAGATGTCAGCAGGTATTTAAAACGATACTGTTTCATTTCAAATCCGGATTAGGTTAATTAATGATCAGGGTTATATAATCAAACGCACAGAACCCTGAAATATTCTGTGGCGGAGTCTCATTTATTATTTTTCTGTGTAAATTCATAAATTTATAACTCCAAACTATAAAAGTAACAGATGTCCACGAAAAAATCAGGTGGTAAGGTAACATTTCGTCTGGTAAAATTTCTCCTCTTCCTGACAAGAGTTTTGCCATTGAGATTTGGCTATGGCTTCAGCTCATTTATTGCATTTGCCGGATCGGGTGTCAGATGGAAAAGAAGCAAAATTGCAATGAATAACCTGGACATCGTTTTTCCTGAAAAGACAGTCAGCTGGAAAAAAGCTATCTACAGGGAGTCACTCCGTAATATGCTGAAAAGCTTTTATGAATTTGCCTATATCATAAACGGGAAATGTACTGCTGATGAAGTCCTGAAAATGGCTGATGCTTCAGGGCTGGAGTATCTCGATGAACTTAAAGCCAGAAACCAGGGGGCAATACTCTACAGCGGACATTTCGGCAATTTCCCCCTGATGATTATATGGCTGGCATTCAAAGGTTATCCCATAGCTGCAGTCTATAAAGAGGCATCAAATCTTCCTGATGATTTCTTCGGGAATCACATGAAGAAATTAAACCTTACACCATTGACATACAAATCGGAAGCATCACTTACATTGTCAGTTATAAGAGCTTTAAAAGAAGGTAAAATTGTGCTGATCCAGAATGATCAGTCGCATCCGAAGGGAATATATATTGATTTCTTTAATAAATCAGTACCCTCGCCGGCAGGACCGGCCCTTCTGGCAAAGCGGGTGGGAGTCCCGGTCATTCCCGCTTATATCTGCCGCGACAGCAATAATCATCATTCTATAACCATTTTACCTGAAATTCCGCTTAAGGAGGAAGAGGATCAGGAAACCTTTCTGAGAGTGAATACCCAGATCCAGATCAACTGGATTGCCGGATTGCTGCTGAAGCACCCCAATGAATGGCTATGGCTGCATAACAGGTGGAAGAGGGAGAGGTGAGAGGTAAGGTTTGGGATTTGGGGTTTGCAAAATAAAAAAGGTGTCTGCTAAGACACCCTCTTTCAAATTGAAAACCTAACCTAAACTAATTGAGTACACCCGCAATTATGTCAGTATCGAAATTCAGACTGGTTGTAAAGGTCATTGGTCCGCTGGCATTTCCTGAAACAGTAAGTGTGATCTTTCTTTCAGCCAGCAGCTTGGCTGCAACCTGATCGAGTATTGCAGTAGTAATTGCAGGAGTAAATGAGTTGTTCGTCATTGTAATGTTTGTTTGTGTAAAAATATTACCGACTCCGGTAACATCAAGTGCAACCGAATTTATTGTCTGACCTGCACTCAGCCCTATAATTGTAACCATAAGTGAATTCAGGTTTATGTCTTTAATCTTATCAAGATAAGGCTCAACATCTGCATTACTGCCAAGATTCAGATCCTGTGATTTGGTAAAAGTAACTGCAGTCAGAGCTCCGGACTGTTCCGCAGATTTTGTTCCGGTACCGGCAACTACAACCGGAATATCAGCTTTCAATTCTGTCGAAATCGTAATTGTTGCTGCATCCTCTATCAGGCTGCAGGCTCCGAGCAGCGGTATCAGAGTAAAGAGGTAGATCATTCTGCTTTTCATAAGAAATAGTTTTAGAGATTTTTTAATTAATAAGTAGTCAAAAACAGGTCTTTCCCAATAAACAAATTATCAAATGAGATTGTTCAAAACGGGAGGGAGGGAGATGGGGAGAGGGGGAGAGGGGGAGATGGGGAGACTGGGAGAGGGGGAGATCAATAGCAATAACTATTATGCTTTTATTTCCTTTTGTCAGCAGGGATTTATTTCATATATTTAGTTACTTATACCAGATTCTTAAAAGGTCTGCTTTTTTAAGTCATTAACCAATACTGCTTAAAATGTTTCAGGACATACAATTACCCGAGGAACTACTCATTGCTGTTGGTTCTGAAACCAAAGATTTTGTTGTTAAGGGAACAAGGCTGCGTCCGGTTTCAGGATCACTCCAAAACCTAATTCTGGGAAGCATATGGGTCGGGGCATTCATCTGGATTGGCTTTGCCCTGTTCGGACCTTTTGGTACATCCGGAGATCCTTCTTCAGAATCAACATCACTGAAACTCTATAATGAGGATGGTACATTGAATCAGGACCTGGGGATCTATCTTCTTTATGCCCTCTTCCTGTTCCCGGGAATATGGCAACTGACAAAAACTATTATTCCGCTGTTAAAACCGGGAGGAATTTTTATTGGGACTCCTAAAAAATTGCTGAACTACAGGAACGGAGAGATAATTATCTATGACTGGGACATGTTTACTATGAAAACAAAGGTCCGTGGTAATGCTGCAAAAGGTTCTCTTACACTTATCCGTACAACAGGCTATCAGACAAAAACAAACAGGGCCGGGAATTCATATTACATACCTTATATAGTATATATGTCAGGGATTCCGGATGTACTTGAAATTGAGAAGATATGCAAACAACGCATAAAGGAATCTGATACTTTCCTTGCAGACAAATAAAAAATCAGGCCTGCATCACCAGCAAAACTTTTCCTGCAGACATATCCGCCAGATAGGTCTCGACTGCCTCCTGTGCCATCTCCAGAGGAAACCTGCCCTGTACATTTATCTTAAGGTCAGAACTCATAAGCCGGCCAACTTCCCTCAGATTAATAATGTTTTTAAGCATCCCGTTCTTCTTTGATCTGGCACCCAGGAAAAATCCTGAAATTTTTATGTCATTGTCAATCAGAGTTCTGGGGTTTACTAATATATTCTCTTCACCTGACAGGTTTCCGTAGATGATAACCGAACTGCCCGATGGAAGTACACTTATCATTTTACCAAGCTGACCTGTGCATGTAGAGTCGAAGAGAACAGTGGCACTAAGTTCATGTGATATTTTTCCAAGATCTTCTATGAATGAGGGGGCCGTGCTGTCCAGAACATATTTTGAACCCGATCTTTTAAGGTTATTTACCTGTTCAGACTTTCTTACAATATTTATCACAGGTATATTAATTTTTCTTCCCAGCAGCTCGACCATTCTTCCCAGTGCACTGGCAGCAGCATTGTTAATTATTGCCTTATGATGATTCTCTTTAGCGATCTCAAAAAAGCCCAGTGCTGTCAACGGATTGACCAGAGACATTGATCCCTGTTCATCATCAACTTTAGCAGCCAAAGGGAAGCACTTACCCGCTTTTGTTACCATGTACTCGGCCCATGTTCCACTGTAAGGATATTCTGAAGAACAAGCTACCCTTTTTCCCATCCACAGACGCGGAAGCAATCCCTTGCCTGCAGCCACTACAGTACCGCTCCCTTCCAGTCCGGGAATAAAAGTTGTAATGTCGTCTGCCTTTCTGAGTTTTGCCAGGTCTGATGGATTTACCGGCGCTGCCTTCATCCTGACCAGAACCTCACCTGGCCCGGGAACAGGGGTCTTTACCTCTCTCACGACAAGATTGCCACCCGGCTTCTCAAGAAATACAGCCTTCATTTTATCATTTTTTAAGAATTCGACCTCATCATTTCGTTCAATAATCATATAAAAGTATTCAAATAAAGGATATTTTCACATTTCATAAACTGACCAAAATAAAAGGAGTTTTTCCAATGAGAACTATTAAGAACAGATACAATTTTATTATCATCCTTTTACTTTTTGTTTCTGTGAACAATTTAAAATGCCAGACCGGCTTTATCATGGGTAAACAGCTGGGATCTGAAAAGGATGAATATGCTTTAAACCATGTAATTGACAACTTTGGCAATATTTATATTGCAGGGAAAACCACCGGTATAATGAATGACAGGAACCGGGGTAAGAATGATGGATTTATTACTAAAATAGACAGTCTTGGAAATACCTTATGGACAAAGCAATTTGGCTCTGAAGGTGATGAAGATATCCAGTGGTCGGCGATTGACAAATCAGGTTCTGTTTACATCACCGGCTCAACAACAGGAATTCTGGGCGACAAAAAATACGGCAGGGAAGATATATTCCTGGTTAAATATAATCCGGACGGTGTTCAGGAATGGGTTAAGCAATTCGGGACTGACAGTACTGACATCGCAAAGGGGATTTATTCCGACCGCGAAGGTTTTATCTATGTTACGGGAGTGACAGGTGGCAAATTAGGGAAGAATTCTTTTGGTAAATCAGACTTCTTTATAATGAAGCTTGACAATAAGGGTAATCAGCTATTGCTTAACCAGTTGGGAACATCCGGAGATGATTACAGTAATTCAGTCACAGGAGGACCGGGGTCAGATATCTATATTTGCGGAATAACATGGGGTGATTTTGCAGGCAAAAACAAAGGTTTTATTGACGGATTCACGGGGCGCTTCACCAATAAACTTGAGCTTATAAACTATAACCAGTTTGGGACCGACGGTTTTGATGTAGCCCTCGTCCTGGCTGTTGATGATGACAGAAATATTTTTGTGGGAGGTTCGACATCAGGAAATTATGGAGGCAAACAGGCAGGAGAGGGTGATGCCTTTCTTCTTAAGATAAATGAGAAGGGCGATATCTTATGGAACAATCAGTTTGGAACAAATAAGCATGATGGGGTGAGGGGAATTGCTCTCTTCTCAGATAAAGTGCTGATAAGCGGCATTCTTAATCTTCCTCCTGCGGAGGCTTTTATACGGATGTACGCAAATGATGGTGCACTGGTGTGGGAAAGAAAATTCATAGCCCGGGGGGATAATGGTGATACATCAGGCAAGGATGTGAACATTGATAAGCGGGGAATTATTTCCCATCTGGGACTAACCGGTGCAAATCTTTTTTCTCCGGTAATAGGAGAACATGATGTCTATTTTGTAAGGTTATTGTTAGATAAATAACAATAAAAACTATTACTGTCAGACTAAAAATTATATTTGTTTCAAAATCTTAAATTATTAAACGGTAACCTGATTCATATGAACCGATTCAAAACAATTCTGAATAGTATCAGAAATCTGATAAGCCGGACACCTGTTATAAAGCTCTATCTCATAATAATGGGAGCAGCATCGGTGATCTGGTTCCTTGTAAGGGTAATTCCAAAGCCTCAGAGAGCAACTTATCCGTGCATGCGTGCATCGGCTCCCATTATGTCAGGTTTTGTGGTATGGCTCATTTCACTTACAGGCGTTGCAGGCTCTTTCAGAAAGGCAAAGCTGAGCTTCGCACGTTCAAATTATTCCGTTGGTATTATATTCCTTCTTCTTGCAATCGGCGGATCAGTTTTCATTCTGAGCAGGGAGACAGGAATTGCTTCCCAAAAGAGTACAGCACAGTGGATAGTAGTCCCGAACCAGCCTGTAGGAACAGCCAAAGGCATCTTCCCCGGAAGGGTTGTATGGGTACATGATCCGGCTGCAGCTACATGGGACAGCATAACGGGCAACTGGTGGGATGATAAGGTTGTTTCTCAGAAAGCTACTGACAGGATGATGAAGGAATCACTTGCAAGCCTGACCGGAGAAAACAGTGAAAAGAACGCATGGAAAGCTCTCTTCTGGCATTTCAACCTGAGCCATAATAATAAGAAAACCGATTATCAGCCCGGTGAAAAGATCGCAATCAAGATAAATACAAACAATACCTATGGCCATGAGAATTCACCTGAGATAAATGCAACACCTCAGATGGTATTATCACTTATCAAAAGTCTTGTAAATGAAGCCGGTGTGCCACAGGATAAGATCACTGTGTTTGATGCCAGCCGCTTTATAACAGATAATATCTACAATAAGTGTCATGCAGCATTTCCGGGTGTGATATTTGTCGACAATACCGGTGGTGACGGCCGTACAAAATCCGTATATGTTGACAATGCAATTCCCTATTCGGTCGATAACGGAAAGCTTGCCACCGGCCTTGCCTCATGTGCGGTTGAAGCTGATTATCTTATCAACATGGCTCTGCTCAAGGGATATGTCGGACAGGGAGTTACTCTCTGCGGGAAGAACTGGTACGGCACTACAAGTATATATAACGACTGGCGCAAGAATGCACATAATAACTTCAATCCGAGTCGTGAGGGCACTCCGCAATATCTCACATTTGTTGATTTTATGTCACATAAAGAGCTGGGCGACAAAACAATGCTTTTCCTGATCGATGGCGTTTACGGATCGAAGCTTGTTAATGGTGCTCCAGGTCCGAGATGGAAGATGGCACCCTTCAACAATAACTGGGCATGCAGTCTTCTGGCATCACAGGATCCTGTGGCTATTGATGCCGTGGGGCTCGATTTCCTGAGATGCGAATGGCCCGATGCACCCGATATGGCATTCAGCGATCAGTATCTTATTGAAGCAGCAATGGCTGATAATCCACCGTCAAAAGCAAAATACGATCCTCAGCGAAACAACGCAAAGATCTCCAGTCTTGGTGTGTTTGAACACTGGAACAATGTTACAGAGAAGAAGTACAGCAGGAATCTTGGTAAAGGTTCCGGTATTGAGCTGATGATGAGATCGCTTTAAACTACTTTATATAATTTAACCACAGAGAACACAGTGGTTAACACTAAGGACTCAGAGGAATATTTATTAATAACTCTGTGCCCTCTGTGTATTCCAAAGAACTCAGTGTCCTCTGTGGTTTTATAACTATTATTACCTGCCAGTATACGTCCATTTCTTTCATAATAATATTTACTCGGAATAGATTAACTCGTTTGCTGAACCGGAAAAGGGAACAACAGTTAAACGGTTTTAACATTTTTTAAATCATTTTCGATATATATCATAGAATTACCGGCTTGGCCATTCTTTTAATTCTGCTATCTTCGTTGTGTCAAAAAGGAGAATCCCGGGACTCTGTTCTTTATTGTAAAGGCAGTTTGGACGGGCAAAGTGAAAGTTAAAATTCAGTATTAAAACTGGTCGGACAAATGAAATTCGAGTATAGAATTACATTGGGCTACCTTATTGTTGGTTTCTTGTGGATACTATTATCAGACAGCTTTATAGATCTGCTAATACATGATCCGGGGACAATAACAAGATTACAGACTTATAAAGGCTGGGCCTATGTTCTTGTTACTGGAATCCTTCTCTTCCTTATGCTCAGGAATCATATCGGCAAACTTAGAAAAACTGAACGCAAAGCCAAAGACAGTGACAGCCTTAAAACAGCATTCATTCAGAATATTTCCCATGAGATCAGGACCCCGATGAACAGTATAGTCGGTTTTTCTGAATTACTGAAGGAGAAGGGAATTGATGAGAAAACCAGGAATGAATACCTGGGATATGTATCGGCAAGCTCAGCACAGCTTCTCTATATCATTAATGAGGTGATGGATATATCGCTCATTGAAACCGGGAACAAGAAAGTAATAACAGAAACGGTACATCTTAACGATTTAGCTGATGATGTGTATAATACTTTCTTACCTGTAATCCGCCCCGGAATAAAATTTGATATTAAACCAGGCCTTAAAGGCAGGGCAGCCATGGTGCTTACTGACGGGGGAAAAATAAAGCAGGTGCTCGGTAACCTTCTAAACAATTCATTAAAATTCGTTGATTCGGGACATATCATCTTTGGTTATGAACTTAAGAATGAAGAGATTATGTTTTTTGTTGAGGATACCGGAATTGGTATTGATCCCGCAATGCATGAGAAGATATTTGAACGTTTCAGGAAGATAGATCCTGAAGGTGATAAAATCTATGATGGTGTTGGTCTGGGACTTGCCATATCGAAAGGAATTGTAGAACTGCTTGGTGGGCATATCTGGCTTATTTCGCAACCTGGAAGAGGGGCAACTTTCTATTTTACAGTACCATATAAAAAACCTGAAAACCTCAGGCCCCTGAGATCCCGTCAAAGTGACCCTGAATATAATATGGGTAATCTGAAAATCCTTGTTGTCGAAGATGATTTAACCAGCAGGAGATATATCGGCGAGATCTTCAAGGGAACAGAGATAGAAATTCTGACAGCAGTGAATGGCAGGGAAGCTGTCGATATTTGCCGTACGGATGAATCTATAAATATTATTCTGATGGATCTTAAAATGCCTGTTATGGACGGTTATTCAGCAACCAGGGAAATCAGGAAACTGCGTCCGGAGATTCCGATTATTGCTCAATCGGCCTTTGCAATGACAAATGAAAAGGATAAAGCTATGCAGGCTGGCTGTACTGATTATCTGGCTAAACCATACAAACGGAATCAGATGCTTGAAATTATCTCAAAACACGTAATTATACAGGAAGTATAAATCTTCAGAAGACTTTCTCAAAAAGCAGCTCTCCCTCTTCATTGATAATGACATACGAAGGATTGGCGACATCATCGGGATAATATGAATCAGGATTGTTATGTCCGCCTGATGAAAAGAGCGACATCAGCCGGTTATTATAGCAGAACATAACTCCGTTATCCACAGGCTGATGACCACGTATTAAGACATCATAACCATGTTTATCCAGAAATCCGAGAAACTCTGTCTTGCTGAACTCAAACCGGGTTTCTGTTCCTCTGAATGAAGAACTGTTATCCCCCGGATCGCCCCACATCATCTGATTAAGCATTATGCCCTCCTTAGAGTGGTCGCTTACTGGAAGAAGACATTCAGCAAGTTTCTCCTCATTGAAAAATGTTGCATAGTCGTGTCGCGGTATGCTTCCATGGCAGATCAGGTATTTCTTTTGGTGAAATCTGAGCGATACCAGATAGGGTAGCTTTGAGAGATAGTTGTAGTAAAGGTTATTTACCTCAGGATTAAGCACTCTGTTCATCAGATCCGTTGTATCGGCAGGATAGAACGTCGGGCGAAGCATTGAACAGGAGTATTTTATAATCTCATGGTTACCTTTAAGAAGAATACACCTGTCGCCCATATAAGTTTTAAGCGCATAGAGCAGCCTCAGGGTCTCAAAAGGACGGCGTCCCCTGTCGGTATAATCACCGCAGAAAATGATTACAGATTTTGCGAAATAGTCAAATGATGAGGCAGCAAGCTTTTTCAGGATTGAGCTGAGTGAGCTGAAGTCACTGTGGATATCACCTATAATAACGATTCTTGGAGACTCCTGATTGGTCAGGTTATTGTCAGCTGAAGGTTCCGGTATTGTGATCCTAATTATTGACGGGAATACCTCTTTTGAAAGCCTGGCAGAGTAAAATGAAGTGAATTCCTTTGCAAGATCGGGATAGTCGGAATCATTAAGACGGGTTGAGGCTATTTCAATCACCCGGGCAAGGTTTTCCTTCAGGGGCTGATCTTTCAGGCTCTCGATCTGTTTAATTATATCAGTCATCTTATCAGGTTCAGGATCAAGCCAAAGGTAATAATAATCATTTATTTTAACCACAGAGGCTGCAAATTGAAGGCACGGATTACGCTTCGCTAAATCCGCGCCAGCAAAGGCCAATCAGGAAACGCTGGCGCCAATGTGGTAATTGGTGCCAAAAAGCAGGCACGGATTACGCTTCGCTAAATCCGCGCCAGCCTGTGTTAGCCGAAGGCCTTTGTGTTCTCTGTGGTTAAATGAAGTTATTTAAACAAGATTTGCTATCTTCCCATAATGAAAACTCAGATTTGCGTTCCTGGTAATGGGTTTTAAATCAAATAGTTATGGAAATATTATTTTTAGCTGCAGGACTGATTTCGGGAGCTCTTATCGGCTGGCTCTTCACACGCCAGAAAGCGCTTCAGGATAAAGGCATACCCGTTGAAGAGCTTAACAGCAGATACATATCAATCGACCTCTACAGCCAGGAGAAACTGGAGAACAGCGAGAAGGAGAAAACCATTATCGCTCTTAATTCCCGTATTGCGGAGTTATCCGCCAACCTGAAGAATCTTGAGGAGAAATTCAATGAGAGCAAAAAGGAGGTTGAGGAGATACACAAGAAATTCTCAACCGAGTTCAAAAACCTCTCAAATGAAATGATGGAGGAAAAGAGCAAAAAGTTCCTTGAGCTGAATGAGAAAAGTGTAGGAGATCTGTTAAATCCCCTGAAAGACAAGATAAAGGAATTTGAAGGGAAGATTGATAAGGTTTATATGGATGAAACAAGGGAGAGGATTTCCCTGAAGAAGGAGCTGGAGAGTATCATAAAGCTGAACCAGCAGGTAAGCGAGGATACCCACAAGCTTACAAATGCGCTCAAGGGCGACAAGAAGATGCTTGGCGACTGGGGAGAGGTGCAGCTCGAGATGATACTTGAGAAAGCAGGTCTTGAGAGAGATATCCACTACAGAAAACAGGAGACTATAAAAGATGATGAAGGGAAAAATCTTCGTCCCGACTATATTATAAACCTGCCCGATGACAAGCAGCTTATTGTTGATTCAAAAGTATCGCTGGTTGCTTATGAGCGGTTCTTCAATGCTGATGATGAGAATGTTAAGGCTTTGGCTCTGAAGCAGCACCTTAATGATCTCCTTAACCATGTCCGGGAGCTGAGCGATAAGAACTACCAGAAACTGTACGGTATTAACCCTCCCGATTATGTGCTTATGTTTGTACCTATTGAACCGGCACTGTCGGTTGCGCAGCGAGAGGATTCATCACTTTTTGACAAGGCCCTGAAGAGGAATATCGTAATGGTGAGCACATCCACACTTCTCGCAACACTTCGTACAATTAATTTTATTTGGAACCAGGACAAGCAGAGGAAGAATGTTTATGAGATTGCAAAGCAAAGCGGGGCTCTGTATGAAAAGTTTACAGGATTTATTGATGATCTTATTCAGGTCGGAAGAAAGCTTGATGATGCAAAAGGTGAATACTCAAATGCAATGAACAAGCTTTATGAGTCAAAGAAAAAGGGAGATACCATTATCGGCAGAATAGAAAAGATCAAAGAGCTAGGTGCGGATACTACCAAATCACTTCCCCAGAACATCCTCGACAGACTCGAGGAGTAATCTTCATTGTGATCCCCTCCTGGGAGGGGTGGGGGTGGGTTCAAATTAATAAATCAGATATATGCAGTAGCTTCAGCTTCGATGAGGCATCCGTAGTGGAGTCTGCCTGAAGGAACAATACAGCGGACAGGTTTATGAGTTCCGAAAAATTCGGTATAAACACGGTTCACCCCATCCCACAACTCAATATCCGGTATATAGATCCGCATCTGGATCACTTTATCCCTTGAACTGCCCGCCTCCTTCAGGATGAGGTCAATCTTGCTGAGAACCAGGCTGGTCTGAGATTCAATATCTTCCGGCAGAGGACATGTTTTTGGATTTCCGGGCAGCTGTCCTGACAGATAAAGCATTCCGTTATGCTCAATACATTGTGAGTAGTGGCCATTTGCCTGGGGCATCTTTTCGTTATTGATAATTCTCATATAAAAAGCTTATTATTGGGAATTATTAAAGTTATTAATTAGTAAAACATGTACCGATATTTTTTCAGGTTTGTTGTAACAACTGTTACAATTCTCACAGCCAATCTGCTGACAACAGCTATCAGCGATTATATGATAAGCTATAAGAATCATGTTAAGCCTGTGACATTTACCCTGATTGCGATGGGAATAATAGTAGTAGTATTCTATCCTCTTTTCACAAAAATGGAAGGATGGGTTAAGGCTCTGTCTCTCAAATTAATAAAATCAGGTAAATCGCTGGCCGGTAAATACCTGGGATTAACGATGGCATTCCTGGCCACACTTGCTGTCCTGTGTTATTTCTATGCCAGGGCCTGGTACCATATCGATCTTGCGAAGGCCTTATTCAGCGGTAACATAGGAGGATACTTTTAGATATAGCTATAAAGGCTTTAAATGCTAAACCAATTTACTCTTATTAAAGCCTCTACAGCCTCTATCGCCTCTACAGCCTTCTTATCCTATCCAAGCAGCTGCTTTACTATTGCAGAGATTTCTTTCCCGTCAGCTTTGCCTGCGAGTTCTTTGGTAGCGGTGCCCATTACCTTACCCATATCGGCTGGTGTTTTGGCACCAACACGCTCTATAATTGATTTAATAATTGCAGTGAGTTCCGCTTCGCTGATCTTCGCCGGAAGATACTTTTCCAGAACATCAGCCTCAGAAACTTCTTTTTCATAAAGGTCGGGTCTGTTCTGCTCCTTGTAAATGGCTGCCGACTCTCTTCTTTGTTTTACCAGCTTCTGGATAATCTTAAGCTCCTCATCAGCAGAAAGAACTGAATCTGCTCCCTTTTCCGATTTTGCAAGTATAAATGCAGTTTTAGCAGCCCTTATTGCCTCAAGTGCCAGGGTGTTTTTTGCTTTCATTGCTGTGATAAGATCAGCTGAAATTTGTTCTGTTAGTGACATAATGTAAAATATTTAATTCATTATTATTATTTAGCGCTTTAGCGCCTTCGTGGCATTATTTTTTTAACCATCAGGTATAAAAGACTCCAGGATACATAAAGAGTTTTTTCAAATTTAATAATGAAAAATTACATATCGAATTTTAACAAGTTTAATTTAAGAAGAAAGGAAATCCAGGTCCTCTTCTGATGTTAGTGGCTTTATATTAATAAGTTTGAGATTCTCTGCATGGGAAGCCAGCGCACCACCGACATAGATAACTGGTTTGCCATGAACTGCCGACAGATTCCTCAGAAATTCGTTGGGATCAGAAATATTTAGTTCGGTCTGCAATCCTGTTATAATAATATCTGGTCTCCATGCTGCTGCCGATTGTTTCACAGAATCAAAAGGAGTAGCCTGTCCCAGGTAGAGTATCCGGTGGCCTCTTTT
Organism: Bacteroidota bacterium; assembly: GCA_016718875.1. Lineage (GTDB taxonomy): Bacteria > Bacteroidota > Bacteroidia > Bacteroidales > VadinHA17 > LD21. Next base: position 35,439 of record JADKBL010000026.1, on the reverse strand, counting down.
TTTGACTATGTAGTAGAAATAGAGCAATCCAAGCTCATGAAATTCACCTTCCGGCAGGTACATCATTACCCTTTTACTTTTCTCATGTAATGACTGTGGCATAGAATCTATTGAAGCAATCAACCTCTGTCTTAAAATTGCACTGATAAAATGTTCGGTATGAGGGTCCATGGCCCCTGTATGCCACATTATACCAACCTTTCGTATGAATGGAAATAGAACCTCAGTGAATGTCTTTTCAAATCCCCTTAGTATAACAGATCTCAGAAAAATTTCATTAATGGCATTTTCGTCGAGATCATTAACGGCTAATACTAGCGTACTGATGATATTGTCGGATGTCTTTAAGCTTTCTGACAGGGTGGAGGCTTTTTCCGCAATTTCAATATCACTCATCCCTGCTATTACTGAGATTTTTACTCCATTGTTATACAGCAATGATATGTTTATCAGTTTTTTAAGGTCATCATCTTCATACCATCTCCTGTTGGTGTGAGTACGGTTAGGACTGAGTATATTATACCGGCGCTCCCATATTCTCAGGGTATCAGTTTTGATGCCTGTAAGGTGCTCCAGATCATTGAGGGTAAACCTGCTCATATCAGTATACTTTTTTCCTGTCTGCTGAACGTGGGTCAATTACAGTTGTCCCGGAATTAAGTTTTCCGTTCATGGCATCCTTTCTGAACTCCCCGCTGGCATCATAATACTTCATGCCTGTGTCAATATCCGAAATCAGTATCCCCTGCACATTTGGAGCCAGCTTATTCTGAATCAGTCCGTCGGGAGTAATAAAATGGCATGGCCAGCTCTCTGCAGATGAAGAATTGGTAAGTGACATATAGAAATAGTTAACTCCTGCATAGGCCTGTGCTGTAACAGGCATTATCAGGGGATGAATACTTCCCTTGTCTGCTCTTGCATTGTAGAACGACTGAAAAATAACATCACAGCCAAGCTTTCGGTACTCCCTGTATAACTCAGGAAACCTTACATCATAACAGATAAGGAGACCACATCTGACATCTTTTATAGGGAAAGTAACAAAATGATCACCCGGTGAACAGTATTTAAGATCGGTGGATGTGCAGAATCTTTTATCGTATCTGTCTGCAATTTTTCCCTCAGGAGTGATAACATACAATGAATTATGCGGCTTATTGTCCCCGGTCAGTTTATGCAGTGAACCCAGTATGACACATATCTTAAGCTTACCTGCCAGCACCATAACCGAATCGGTCATCCGGTGAAGCAGAGCCCAGTTAAATCCATCCATAGATTGGAAATCAGTTCCGGGATATCCTGAAAGAGCACATTCCGGAAAATGCACCACATCAGCCTTTTTAAGTTTTGCCTCAATGATCTGCGACTCTATGAACCTGTAGTTCGACATGATATCTGCCGAAACAGGAAACTGGCATGATGCTATCCTCAGTCGTCCGCCTGATTGTTGTGAGGTTTGATTTGCTCCGCTTAACTCATTATTTATAAATACCGTAAACAACAGGATCAGCATTATTATGGTGCCTTGATACTTTGTCTTCATAAGTAATAAGCCTTTGTAAATGTATATATTGAATGCTAAGATAGCTAATTATCTTCTTTGTGGCTCTGTGAATTTAACTCTGTGTCCTCAGGGGGTAAAAGATAATTTCACCGATTCTATAATGATCAAAATATATATGGTTTTTGATTTTTCTTGGCTACATTTGGTAAAACTTAACCGGACTATTCAAATTTTTACAAAATAACCTTAAATAATATAACTATGCTTAAAAAGAATTTACTGTTCGCGCTGCTTTTATTGCCGCAGCTCCTCATCGGACAGAAAGCTTCCATTACACTGGAAAAGAGAGATATCCTTACATATCCCTACAATGATCCCAACCCTATTCCGATCCTTACCGATAGGAGGGATGAGATATATCCTTACCATTCATTCCAGGGATATGCCATTGAAGGCAAAGTGCAGAAGTGGGATGTTGTTAAACTTGAGAATGACTACATTCAGGTATGGGTGATGCCATCTGACGGAGGTAAAGTATGGGGAGCAATCGAAAAATCAACCGGGAAAGAGTTTGTTTACCGTAACGAGGTTATGAAATACCGTAACATTTCAATGCGCGGTCCATGGACCTCCGGAGGTATTGAACTGAACTTTGGTTTTATTGGCCACAACCCTTCAACATGTGTAACTGTCGATTATAAGATGGTTGAGAATGCCGACGGCAGTGTTAGCTGTATCGTTGGAAACTTAGATCTTCCGTCACGCACAAAATGGTATGTTGAAGTTAGGCTCCCGAAGGATAAGGCATATTTCGAAACATATGCCATGTGGATCAACCCTACTCTTCTCAACCAGACATACTATAACTGGATGACAGGAGCTGCTGTTGTTACAGAGGATCTGGAGTTCCAGTACCCCGGTGCTGCTGAAATAGGTCACGGCGGAGAATTCGGTTTGTGGCCTGTAAACGAGGAGGGACGCAATGTTTCCTGGTATAAGAATAACGATTTCGAATCAAGCAAATCATACCATGTTGTTGGAGAGTTCAATGACTTCATGGGTGGCTATTATCATAATTCCAACTTCGGCTATGGCCACTGGGCTCTCTATGATGATATGCCGGGCCACAAACTTTGGCTCTGGTCACTTGCAAGGGATGGAGGTATCTGGGAAGACCTTCTGACCAATACCGACGGGCAATATATGGAGTTCCAGGCAGGTCGTATGCATAACCAGTATGGCGGCACATCTGCATTCAAAACACCTATCTCACAGACTCCTTTCAATCCTGGTCTTACCGACCGCTGGCATGAAATATGGTTTCCTGTAAAAGAAATCGGGGGTATGACTGAAGTATCTCCTTCAGGAGTTCTTCACGTTGATGCAAAAGATGGTAAACTCCAGATAGGAGTTAACTCTTTTGCATTTGTTACAGGAAAAATCGTTGTTAAATCAGAAGGCAAAGTAGTCCTGACTGAAGAGAAAATCTTCAAGCCGATGGATGTATTCAAAACATCTGTTGCTATAAATGCAAATGCTGATTATGAAGTCAATGTTGAGGGAATGGATCTCAAATACAGTCCTAAAGACAGGAAAGTCCTTAAGCGTCCGTTTGTCTCAACAATGCCAAAAGATATAATTACCGCTGCCTCTCTGTATCAGGAAGGGAATGAACTCAAAGAAGCCAGGAATTATGTAAAGGCTGAGGAGACACTTAAAAAGTGTATTGATAAAGATCCTCTCTATATTGATGCTTATGCATCTCTGGCTGAAGTTCTTTACCGTTCAATGCGCTATGACTCCGCTCTCTATTACGCAAATAATGCCTTAATGCTTGATACATACCATCCTGCAGCAAACTTCTTTGCAGGGATAACATACCTGGCAAAAGGCAATCTGACTGATGCTCTTGAGAGCCTTGGCTGGGCAGCACGTGCACCTGAATACCGGTCTGTAGCCTATGGTCAGATGGCAGCTATTGAGTTCCTGCAGAATGATAAACCGCTAACTGAACATTATGCAAACCAGGCACTCGATTACAACAGATACAATTTTAATGCTTTACAGGTTCTTGCTGTTCTCTACAGAAAGTCCGGAGATAAGGCTAAGGCTGAAAAAACCATTCAGACAATACTTAGCGTTGACCAGCTGAGCCATTTTGCAGATTTTGAAAATTATCTGCTTAATCCTTCTGCAGAAAACTTTAAGCGCTTTTCTTCAAGTATTACAAATGAGATGGCTTACCAGACACATCTTGAGCTTGCCATGACATATTATGGACTTGGACTTAAGGAGGATGCATTCGCTGTACTGGAAAAGTCACCTGTTCACCCGATGGTCACACTCTGGAAAGCATATATAAAAGATGACAATTCACTTCTTAATGAAGTAGCTGTTGCATCACCTGAGTTTGTTTTCCCTTACCGTATTGAGGATATTTCAGCACTCAATTGGGCTGTTTCGAAAAATAACAGCTGGAAATTCAGATATTACCTTGCTCTTAACAAGATAGCGATTCAGCGCAGGGCAGAGGGAATGAAACTTCTCCGCGACTGTGGACAGGAACCTGATTATGCACCTTTCTACCTTGCAAGAGCTGCTCTTCTGGAACCGAAAAATGATGCACAGGAACTCGCTGATCTGCAGATGGCAACAAAACTGGATCCTAATAACTGGAGGGCATCAAACAAGCTTATTCAGTACTACTCTGAAAGAAAAGATTATAAAACAATGCTCACACTCACAACTGTGGCAGCTAAAAAGTTCAAGGGGAACCAGGCAATTGAAGTACAGCATGTTCTTGCTCTGATAAATAACGGCCAGTACCCCAGCAGTCTGAAACTGCTTGATGCAATGACTATATTACCCGGAGAGGGGGCACAGGAAGGGAAAATTATATATGAACAGGCAACACTGCTTATGTCGATGGATCTGATTGCAAAGAAAAAATATGCTGATGCAATTAAAATGATTGAAAAATCGAAGGAGTATCCGGAACATCTTGGTGTTGGGAAACCATATGTTGTTGATACAAGGATCCAGGATTACCTTAATATATATTGTCTAGATAAGCTTAATCGTAAATCAGAAACAGATGCCCTGAGGAAATCGATTTCAGAATATAAGGGTCGCCGCAGGGGACCATCATACAGCAACATACTTACTGTTAATGTACTGAATGGCATGGGCGATAAAGCAGCTGCAGATGAAATGGTAAGTAAGATGGCTGAATCGAGAATACCTGCACAGAAGTGGGTCGCAGCTGTTGCCAAAAACGACCAGGCTGCTGCAACGGAGCTTGAAAAAGGATTTGCATCAGATGTTAATTTCCAGATCATCAAGAAGGTACTGGAAGTAACTAAATAGGATTTTTTAACAGCCAGTATTATTAATTATCTCAATTCAAATCCAGACGAAAATGTATATAAGGAACTTCCTGATAGTACTTCTCTTTTTATCACAGACTGTGATTGGCCAGAAGGCTACCATTACTGAGGAATCCAGAGATCTCTTAACTTACAATTACAGTGACCCTGATCCTGTTCCGGTACTTGTTGATAGAAGAGACGAGATCTTTCCCTATCATACTTTTAGCAGATACGGCCTGAAGGGCCAGATGCAAAAGTGGAAAGTTGTAAAACTCGAGAATGATTTTATCGAAGTATATATTTTGCCAACTGATGGGGGTAAAGTATGGGGAGCAATTGAAAAATCAACCGGCAAAGAGTTTATATATCGTAATGAAGTTATGAAATACCGGAATATATCGATGCGCGGTCCCTGGACTTCAGGAGGTATTGAATTTAACTTCGGTTTTATCGGACATCATCCGTCAACCTGTGTTCCGGTTGATTATAAGACAGTTGAGAACAGTGATGGGAGTGTCAGTTGCATTGTGGGAAACCTTGACCTTCCTTCACGTACAAAGTGGTATGTTGAAGTAAGGCTGCCTAAGGACAAAGCTTATTTCGAGACCTATGCCATGTGGAGCAATCCAACACCTCTTACACAGACATATTATAACTGGATGACCGCAGCTGCGGTTGTTACTGATGATCTCGAGTTTGCCTATCCCGGAAACCAGGAGATTGGACATGGGGGCGAGGAGAGTCCCTGGCCGGTAGATAAGGAGAAACGTGACTTGTCATTTTACAGGAATAATGCATTTGGGAGCGACAGGTCAGCTCATATAGTAGGTGAGTATAATGATTTCATGGGTGGCTATTATCATAATTCAAAGCATGGATTTGGTCATTGGGCACTATATGATGAGGTTCCGGGCCATAAACTCTTCTTATGGTCGCAGTCGAGGAGCGGAGGAATATGGGAGGATCTTCTTACTGATACTGATGGGCAATATTTTGAATATCAGGCAGGACGTATGTTCAATCAGTATGGAGGAACATCTGCTTTCAAAACACCCATTTCGCAGACTCCATTTAATCCCGGGCTGACAGACAGATGGCATGAAATATGGTTCCCGGTATTGGAGATTGGCGGACTCACTGATGTTTCTCCGTTGGGTGTTCTTAATGTGGATGCCGAAAACGGGAAGCTTCAGATTGGTGTAAATGCTATTGCTTCTGCAACCGGAAATATAATTGTAAAATCGGAAGGCAAAGTTGTTTTTACAGAGGAGAAGAACTTCAAACCAATGGACGTTTTCATGACAACGGTGTCATTAAATACAAACGCGGATTATGAAGTAGTAGTTGAAGGGATGGACCTCCGGTACAGCCCATCAAAGCGGAAACTTCTTAAAAGGCCCTTCGTTTCAGAGATGCCTATGGATATTGTAACTGCTGCATCGTTATACCAGGAAGGCAACGAGCTTAAGGAGTCAAGGTATTATGTAAAGGCTGAGGAGATGCTTAAAAAGTGTATTGATAAAGATCCTCTCTATATTGATGCTTATGCATCTCTGGCTGAAGTTCTTTACCGTTCAATGCGCTATGACTCAGCTCTCTATTACGCAAATAATGCCTTGATGCTTGATACCTATCATCCTGCAGCAAACTTCTTTGCAGGGATAACATACCTGGCAAAAGGCAATCTGACTGATGCTCTTGAGAGCCTTGGCTGGGCAGCACGTGCACCTGAATACCGTTCTGTAGCATATGCCCAGATGGCTGCAATTGAATTCCTTCTGAATGAGAAACAGCTTACAGAGCATTATGCAAAGCAGGCTCTCGATTATAACCGATATAATTTCAATGCATTGCAGGTTCTTGCCGTGCTCTACAGGAAATCGGGAGATAAGGCAAAGGCTGAAAAAGTAATTCAGACAATACTGAGCGTTGACCAGTTGAGTCATTTTGCTGATTTTGAGAATTACCTGCTTAATCCTAATGCCGAAAATCTCAAGCTCTTTACTTCTACCATTACAAACGAGATGGCTTATCAGACACATCTTGAGCTTGCCATGACATATTATGGACTTGGACTTAAGGAGGATGCATTCGCTGTACTGGAAAAGTCACCTGTTCACCCGATGGTCACACTCTGGAAAGCATATATTAAAGATGACAATTCACTACTTAATGAAGTGGCTGTTGCTTCACCGGAGTTTGTTTTCCCTTACCGCACAGAGGATATCTCAGCCCTGGAATGGGCTGTCTCAAAGAACAACAGCTGGAAGTTCAGATACTATCTTGCTCTTAACAAGATAGCGATTCAGCGCAGGGCAGAGGGTATGAAACTTCTCAGCGACTGCGGACAGGAGCCCGATTATGCACCTTTCTACCTTACAAGAGCAGCTCTTCTGGAACCGAAAAATGATGCACAGGAACTTGCTGATCTGCAGACTGCCACAAAACTTGACCCAAATAACTGGAGGGCTTCAAACAAGCTTATTCAGTACTACTCAGAACGGAAAGATTATAAAACAATGCTCACACTCACAACTGTTGCAGCTAAAAAATTCAAAGGTAACCAGGCAATTGAAGTCCAGCATGTTCTTGCCCTTATCAATAACGGCCAGTATGCAAGCAGCCTGAAGCTTCTTGATGCAATGACAATACTTCCGGGCGAGGGTGCAAGTGAGGGAAAAGTGATTTTCGAACAGGCATCTCTGCTTATGTCGATGGATCTTATTGCCAAAAAGAAATATGCTGATGCAATTAAGATGATCGATAAATCGAAGGAGTATCCCGAGCATCTTGGCGTAGGCAAGCCCTATGTTGTTGATACAAGGATCCAGGATTATCTGAGCATATATTGTCTCGATAAGCTTAACCGCAAATCCGAAACAGATGCCCTGAAAAAATCGATATCAGAATATAAGGGCCGCCGCAGGGGACCATCATACAGCAACATACTTACTGTTAATGCATTGAATAGCATTGGCGATAAAGCAGCTGCTGATGAAATGATCAGTAACATGGCTGAATCGAGAATACCTGCACAGAAGTGGGTTGCAGCTGTTGCCAAAAACGACCAGGCTGCCGCAGCAGAACTTGAAAAGGGATTTGCTTCGGATGTCAATTTCCAGATCATCAAAAAGGTACTTGAGGTAACAAAATAGAGATCTATTACCACAGAGAGCACAGAGGTATTACACAAAGGGCACAGAGGAAGAGTATGTACTTTTTCTTTGTGTCCTCTGTGGTTAATATTTTTATTGCTGGCGCGGATTTAGCGAAGCGTAATCCGTGCCTTATACACCTCACGCCTCATGCCTCACGCCTACAGCCTTATAAATATCTTCTTCTTATAGAGATAGTAACATATATACCACACCATAGCTACAACAGTAATTGTGACCATCACGTTTTTCCCGACGTCACCCATCCAGAAGAATATCCTCGAAATAAACGGATCGGCTGCCCCTCGTAGAAGGTTCTTGCCTCCCAGATTTGAAAAGAGGTAGATGAATATTGCATTCATTCCCACAATTGCAAAAAACAATAATGTCCGGGTGTATTTCATTATGTCGATAAGCCAGTATGAGAATGCCATCGCAACAAGACAATAGCCCCCGCTGACAATTACAAAAGAGCTTGTGCAGATCCTTTTTATTATAGGTATGAAGGGATCCATAAGGTAACCTGCAGCAATCATGATCACTCCGGGTATCAGCAGGATCATCATCTTCTTTTTATGTGAAAAGTCCTTCATTAGCAGCATACCAACAAGCACTCCCCATATTGTATGAGCTGTTGTGGGAATAGCATTGAATGAAACCCAGTGTCCGGTACTCAGATGTCCGGAAATCAGCATGTCAACCCATGCCCCGAAAATCTTGTCGGGAGTGAATGGCTGGTTAAAACCATCTACCGGAAATACCCTGTAGATAACATCTGAAAGGATGATCAAAGCAAACGAAACAGCAATCTGAATTTTAAAGTCTGATCGCATCAGCAGGAATGCAACAATGTATGTGAATGAAAGCTGTGCAAGCACGTTCTGAAAAGCATATGAATCACGGTCAGAGCCAAGCATGAAACCAAGTGCAAGAAGCCAGAATGAGCGTGATAATGCATGCAGAAATGCCTGTTTCCAGGAGTCACCGCGTGCTATCCTTTTTGCCATGGAGAATGGCATGGCAACCCCGACAATAAACATAAAGAAAGGTTGCACAAGATCCCATGCATATAATCCGTTCCATTCCGCATGTTCAAACTGCTTGCTTAATAAGGCAATTACAGAACCTCCCATGTTGTTCTGCGCCAGCTCGTGGAAAATGTTCGTAACGCCGGTCACCAGCATGAACATTGTGAAACCTCTGAAGAAATCGACCGATAATACACGATCGGGTGCTTTTTCTGCCTGAATTGGAGTACTCATATTAAAGAATTTATGGCTCAGGGCTCCCGACGCACGACGCAGGGCTACCTGTCGCCTGTCGCCCGATGCCTGTTGCCTGTTTTATATTTTTATGAATATTTTGTTTTTATACAGCCAATAACACATATACCACTCAGCTGCCCATACGATTAGGCTTGTAGCAACTCCGACCGTAAGTGTTCCTGCCCATGTAAGCAATGATGTAGTGAAAGGGGTAAAAATTTTATATAACAGACTTGCACCGCCAACCTCAAAGAAAACATAGATTGCTATACAGTTCATACCTACAATTAAGAAAGGCTTTACACTATTAATAAACTTCTTTTTCACGTCTATCAGCCAGTAAGAAAAACATAGAGCCAAAAGTGTCCATCCTGCACTTGCAAATACAAATGAAGCTGTCGCTATCTTTTTGATTATCGGTGTAATGCTGAGCCAGTCGAGGCCAAAGCCAACAGCAAGTCCAATAACCCCTGCCACGATCAGGATCTTTATCTTTTCAGTGGCCGGTTTATCGCTCATAAGTAATTTTCCTGCCAGAACACCCCACACTGTATGTGCTGTTGTGGAGACAAAGTTAAGTGTGGCCCAGATGCTGGTCTTGTCAGTCCCTTCCACGACCTGGTTAAACCATGCTCCAAGATTTTTATACGGGACCCATGGCTGGTTGAATCCTTCAACGGGGAAGAATCTGTAAGCCAGATCGATAAGAAGCAGAAGAATCAGTGTGAATGCTATCTGGAATTTTGCACTTTTGTTCATTATCAGGAATGCGACAATATAAGTGAATGAAAGTTGTGCAAGCACATTCTGAAATCTCCATACAATTTTGCCGGGGCCGATGCAGTAGATTGCCCAACCTAAGAAGAGCAGAATCAGCGAACGTTTAAAAGCATGCATCAGGATTGTCCTGTCTGTATCACCTTTCTTTTTCCTGTTTGCTACAGCAAAAGGGATTGAAACACCGACAATTGTCATAAAGAATGGCTGGATCAGATCCCAGAACCTGAGACCGTTCCATTCGTGATGGCTAAGCTGTGTTGCAAAAAAGTGAATTATTCCTGTTCCTCCAAACTCATTCAGATGCTCATAAAGCATTGTGCTTTCACCAATAAGCAGGAACATTGTAAACCCTCTGAAAAAATCTACTGACAGGATCCTTTCCTGGGGCTGGATGAATTGATTTGGTTTTGTCATGGTCTGTTTTTGTTCTTTGAATATAATGTTACCCAAAAATAGTTCATAATCTTACTGAACAACCGCTTTTCTGCTTACCGGAGGTTCATCGCCTGCATGAACTGAATAGAGCCTTTTGTACAATTCCTTCGAAGCTGTAACCATATCCTGATACGGCCTGTCAGTTACATCCACAAATCCGATATTGTAATTCTCTCCGTCAAATCTTCCTGTCACCGGCTGATCGATCCACTGGAACCAGTGAGTTCCGATCAGTGCCGGATGAGCTGCGGCATTCTCTACATAATATCTGTATGCAACGGCTCTTTCCTCAAGATTTTTTGTCTGTGCAAGCCCGGGTGCCAGTCCGTGACCGGCTATTCCAAAGTGGAATTCCCCTATTATAACCGGAAGTCCTGTCAGATCATAGATATTCTGAATTATTTTATGGTCTGCCGAATAACTGTAAATGTTAATGCTGAATACATCGAAGTATTCTTTTGATGTTGCGATCATTTCATCGGGATTTACTCCTCCCAGGCGGAATCCGAGATTGAGATGGTTAGCATCATATTTTTTTATTGCCGAGCAGACAGTCTCAAGGAATAATTTATAAGTCCTGTAAATAAACTCTTTTCTTTTCTCTGGTGTATCATTGCCATCAAGATACTTTTCCATAGCAGTTTTCATTGCTGATGGTTCACCTCCGAGTATAAGTTCTGCCAGCTCCTGTTCCCTTCCCGGCCATGGAGGTTCATTGCCAATGAAGTAGCCCAGCAGATACGGATCATTTTTATATTTAGAGCATTGTATTAAAGCGGCAGAGTCTACCATCTTTGAATATCCAGGTTCATAAACATCCGGCATTCCCATTTTCCCGCTTTGAATTCCCCATCCTGTAAGGTTAGCCACATATGGGATCTTTCTGTTTTTACCAAGATCGGTATCCGACCAGTTTCCGACAGTATTGAGCCCCCAGTTTTTCATTCGTTCGGAGGTAAGTTCCATCCATTCCTGGTACCATTTATCACCAAAGCGGCGATAAAGGTTCCAGGTATAAAACGATGCATTTCTTTTCCTGCCTGAAGGATTCATGGAAGGGGAAAGATCTGCAGGGGGCAGTTTTGTAAAAATATATTCGCGGCCTTCTGTCCTTGAGAGATCAGAATTTGGTTCAATACAGCAGCTTCCATTTGAAAAGAAGAGCTGTCCTGACGGATCGACAAACCACCATTTCTCATTTATCTTTTCTACCCTGAAAAATCCTGTGGCTCTTGCTTTTGTACCAGCAAATCCGCCATATTCCGAAGCTATGGTTTTGACATTTTCAAATGATTTTTCCTCCTCAGCCCATGCAGTTTTAAGATCTTCGGCAGAAGTGGCTTTGCCACTCCATTCTGCAGGGATCCACTGGCCAAATTCATCAACAAGGGGATAAGCTGCCAGAATAGTATCTTCCGCTGCAGCGGTAAGCCTGAAGTTACGAAGCTCAAGAGTTGGGGACCCTGCCGGCAGCTTCATAGCAACTCCAATCGAATCGATATTGTTAACAGCTCCTACCGATCTTGTAAATCCTATCCAGTAACCAGGCCTGGGCGTCTTCCAGATCGCAGCCTGATCCGTTCCTTCGGTGTTCATCTTCATGAAATATGTCAGGGGTATGGATGCTCTTACCCATGCACCCTGAAAGGGTAATATCTGCAATATCCTGATACCGCTCTTGTCATAAACCCTGAGTTCAAAGCGCTGTGTAGTAGAGGAATTCATCTCAAATGTCAGAAATCCGGATCCTGACCAGTCTGCAGGCATTTTACTATTCAGCTCTTTTAACGGCCATTTCATTTCAGGATAATTGCCTTCAAACTTCACAATAAATGAATTATTATTTTCTGAACAGGCTGTTAAGAAGAAGATTAAAACGGGCAGAATAATTATCCAGCGGTTCTTCATAATTATATAATTGATTTATTTCAATAACTGCAGCAGCTCATCCCGCACCTTATCATAGTCTCTGCTGTTTTCTGACCATTGTACCTTATCACTCATTTCGACTTCACTCATTGCTTTTGGAACTATCCTGTTTATCAGATTCATCACTGCCTCCCTGCCGGCTTTTTGTTCAGCCATCTTCATCAGTACTGCATCCTGTTGTCCCCTTCGGAGGTTTTTTAACCTGATGGATGGTAAAAGCCGGTTCAGGCCCCTGTCCTCGTCGGGATAGAAAGGCATCTTTCCGGGATAGAAAAGAATTCCGTCGCCATTTCCGAATTCCAGGCTGTTGTTAATGAATGTAAGAGGATTTGAAAAAATGTTCTGATGTAATCGTCCCTTTGGTCCCTGTGAATTATGCTGCCAGTGGGTGGTCTCCCATATAAACCACTGGTTAATACCATATTTATATAATATCCATGGATTTACCCTGTAGTCGATCCCATCTCCCTCAAGTATCACTGACCCAATGCGGGGCCTGTTTCCGTTATAGAACCAGTAATCTCCTCCCTTAGCGCGCAGAGATGGTAATATCTTCAGGTCGACTCCATCGTAGGCTGCCCAAATATCTATGCTTCCGGCCAGCTCTTCCCTGTAATGCGATGTTGTAAAAACCGGCAGAGTTTTCCCAATGCCGGGATTACTTTTGATCCACCCTGCCTTCTCCTTTACCAGGGCAAATACAGGCGGTGTTGGTTCATCAATTATATACCAGAAAAAGGTTATTCCGGGAGCATTTTTCTTAAACCAGTCAACCCATAGATCTGATTGTATCCAGGCTTCTTCTTTGTTACTGCCAAGTACATTGCCTCCATACATTCCAATAGGGAAAAGTGCTTCACCCGCTCCTTCACCAGGTCCGTGATAACCATTTGCAGGAGTAAAGGCACTTCCATCGAGATATGGTTTGTAACTCTCCATCTTCTCCCGGTTAAAGGGAGAACTATTTACATCAAAGCCTCCCGACATGTTTATCCTGTGTCTGTGAGCTTCGGATTTTATCATTTTGTCAAGATTTTCCTGCGACACGCCCGGAAAATAGTTGCCTATATCACCGTTGAAGGCCCATATATTTGTTGCATTTGTATCTGACAGATAGAATGGTAAAAGGGTCAGCTCAAGGTCCATCTCTTTAACTACCTTTCCTCCTTCAAGTACCTTTATTTTACTATTATATATTCCCGGTGGAAAGCTTTTCTGATCGCGGGGAAGGTGAATATCAACCCAGAATCCCTGGTTCTGAAATGAACGCTCCTGAAAATGTTTGTCTCTGGCATTGACTGCAGGGATATCCAGGGGAAATCCTCCTCTTCCTGGCATCGCATCAGAAGGGATAAGAGCATCGGGGATCCATCCTGTCATCTTTTTCGGGGCTGCGGCTGCCGAACCGTAAAACCAGTTGGGCCGGGTTGAATCTACCACATGCAGGTAATGCTCACTAAAGACTTCTATAGTTCCTCCGGGTCCGAATTTTAGTGTTGAACCACCAATTACCTTCCCTGATTTTTTTTCAACCGGCGAATCAACCGAAATCTCAATTGCCTTTGCTCCCTTTTTCTCAGCTTCAACAATTATCTGGAATCCAAGCACTTCGTTATAAAGTCCTTTTAATTTTATTACATTTCCGTCCCAGATGAAATTGCTTTTTCTGGCAGGATTGCTATCATCATTGCGGAATATTTTCTCCCCGTCTCCAACAACCCAGGCATCTCTTACCTGGCTGAAAGCCGATAAACCGGTAATAAAAATGACTAGTGTCAAAATCAGTATTCTCATGTTGACCTAATGATAAGCAGCATGTTTATAAGTAAGCATATTTTTAGTTTTAATTTCAGCAGAATTTTATTCCGGCTGAAACAGCTGCCTTTCTTACTGCTGCTGCTGCCTGGTCATACTCTTCAGGTGTTTTCAGGTGTTCAAGCATCAGAGGTACATTCTTCAGTTTGCTGAGTTCTGTAAGGAATACCCTGTAATCAAGGCCCCCGGTACCTATTATTACTTCATCGAGATGAACGGTAAGATTTGTGCCAAGTCTTATATCCTTTGCATGGCAGTTTTTAATGAATGGGCCAAGTTTGGCAAAACAATCCTTGATAAAGGCTCCGTTCTTATAATATCTCTCAGGGGAATTGATCATGTTGACCGGATCGAGGTGAACACCCAGTTGTTTCCTGTCGATTGCCTTAATAAGCTGAAGATATGAGTCAGGTGAATCGGGATAAGCCCATGGCATTGTTTCCAGGGTATAGAAGGTCCTGACAGGCTTGACTGCATCAATGATTTCCCTTGTTGACTGAACAATAATGTCGAAAGTCTCTTTTGTAAGATTTTCAGGATCAGGGCCATCCCACTTTTCTCCGCGGGACCCTGTAATATTCACACAACAGTTTGCACCGATAAGATCAGCCAGCGCCAGTGCTTCCTTGCATTTTTTAAGAGCATCATTCCTCTCTTTTTCATTTTTACTTATCGGATTGCTCCATGCGCCTACTTCAGAAATGATAATATCAGCATCCTTTGCAGCCTTCTCAAAGGCTTTTACTATTTTTTCATCAGTTCCCGGAGATACCGGGCAGTAGGAGGCACTGTATCCTTTTGCCTTAACGGCTTTTACCCAGGCACCCGGGTCTTTGAGATCACCGAATACCGGTCCTCCCAGGCGGATACATCCCGATGCTCCCTGGTTATCTGAATTAATACCAAAACCTTTAACTGCCAAAAGCGAGGCACTTCCTGCAAGTGTCAGCCTGGCAAAATTGCGGCGCGATAATTTATTTGTCATTGTATAATTTTTATATTAACCACAGAGATCACAAAGGACACAAAGGAGTATTCTGGTTTTGATTCTCTGTGCCCTCTGTGAATTTTCTCTGTGTCCTCTGTGGTTAAATGGATTTCAGAAAAATCAATCATCAGCAAAAAACCTTCCTATAACCATCATTATCTCTTTCTTTACCTCACCTGGATCGATAACACCGCTGTGAGCATAGACAACTTTGCCTCCGGGTGCAACCAGAAGAGTGTAAGGAAGAGACCCTGACCAGTTTTTATCAACTGCCTCTATCAGAGGGTATTTGTTTTCGGAGGAATAGAGATAGTTTTTAACTGCAGAGTTTTTATCTTTCAGAAACTCCAGCACCTTGTCTTTCTTCTTTAATCCGTCAGTGCTGATCGAAACAAATTCAAAATCGCGGGCGCCATACATTCTCTGCATGGTAACAAACTCGGGATACTCAATAACACAGGGTCCGCACCATGTAGCCCACACATTAATAAGACGGTATTTGTTTGATTTGTTGGCCAGAACTTCTTTTATCGCATCAAGGTCAGCTTCTGTCACCTCTACGGGTTTCTTTTTCCAGTCGGCATCATACTTGTTTCTCCATTCCACCTTGCTTGCCCACTTGATTGAGCATCCGAATGTTTTTGTCTTTTCAACCGGCACCTGTTTTCCATCAAGGAGTGCAACAATGGCATTTCGGGTATCGTGCTCCATTGCTTTCTCATAAGGATTTTCCATTTCGTCGATTCGTCCGCAGAAACGCAGTTTGCGTTGTGAATCAAAAATAAAGACATGAGGTGTGGTGGTAGGACCATAGGCATTAGCCATCTCCTGCTTGTCACCATCATAAAGATATGGCATACGGTAGTTCTTATCCTTAGCCCTTAACTTCATCTCCTCAAAACTATCGGCAAGGTCGGTATAGCCTAATTCCTCGAGGCAGACTGCCTGGGGGTGATTTGGGGAAACCAGAACGAATCCAACACCCTTTGGTGTGAATTCATTGTATAGCTTTTCAACCCTATCCTCATAAGCCTGGGCAGTTGGGCAGTGGTTGGCCGTGAATATTATAACGAGGATCTTGTCTTTACTGAAGCTGTTAAGTGTGTATGTCTTGCCGTCTGTCCCGGGAAGGGAGAATGCTGGTGCAGAAGCACCTATCTCCAGAGTTTTAGGATCTTCAGCATAGACTAATCCGATATTGGCCAGGAGTACTGTGATAATCAGTAGTTTACTTATTTTCATAATTACTTTGTTTTAAAACTATGGCAGATGCAATAATATAATCCTCTGAAAATATATGAATTATTTCCATAAGTAATGTTCATTTAACCTTCTTTAGGATATATTTTAAGGCTTTCAGCCTTTTTGCGGAAGGACGAAGGGGTTTCTTTTTTAATTCTTTTAAACTTCTGGTTAAAGTTTGAGAGATTGTCAAATCCGCAGTCATACGCTATATTTGCAATAGACAACTGGCTACTTGAAAGAAGCTTACAGGCATAACCTATTCTCGCATTCAACAGGTATTCCTTGAATGTCATCCTGGTAATTCTCTTAAAGGACGAACAGAATGGAGTATCTGACATGTTGGTTATCCCAAGCATTTCATTCACTCTAATTTTCCTTTGAAAATTGTGAAGTATATGATCAATGGCTTTCTGAACAGGTTCATTGCCTTGCTTATGATATGGCTCCATGAATCCGGCACTTGAAAGAAGAGTATACTCCGGGGTCTTTGACATGAGGTTAAATATAGTCATCATAAGATGAAGCTGATCAGAACCTTCAAGTTTGTAGCTATCATTAAGAAGGGAAATAATTTTATCCCTGGTTTTGCCTGTGAATCTGATACCCCTTGAGGATTCTTCCAGCATTTTTTTTAATTTTCTGTTTTCAGGGATCTCCATGAACTGCGGACCAAGAAAATCATAAATGAACTGAATTACAATTGCTTCTCCCTGAAAACCTTTTTGAAGGGAGTTGAACTTGTCATCACATATCCATGCATGAGGAAGATATGATCCGACGAGAATCAGGTCATTCTGCCTGAACCTGTCAATAGTATCACCAACTAGTCTTCTTCCTTTTCCTTTTTTTATCAGTACCAACTCATATTCAGGATGATAGTGCCATTTCGAAAAACTGTGAGTCTCATGATGTAAAATAAATGACTTGTCGGGGTCCTTTATAAGCCTGTAGTTCTCCAGTTTCATTTAAAGAAATTGATGCAATTATTCAAAAATACCTTTAATTAATGGTCTAAAATTAAATAAATCGGTATAATTTCATTACAAATGCGATGAAATTCACCGATTCCAGATTATGGATTGAGATAATTTTGAAAAAGACAAATAATAATTCAACTTTTTTAAAATGCAGAATATGATAATCAGAATATCGCCCGTGGTAAAGATTTTCCTGTTCTTGTTATTAATTAATCTGTTAATGAATTACACATTTGGATCTTCAGCTGAAATAATTTATCCTGCTACTGTAAAAGGATACTCGTCAAAATCAGATAAGGCACTGATCTGGTGCGATAAAGGGTTGATCCAAATCATTTTTTATGATAACAATATTGTACATTTTATTTATTATCCTTCAAAAGTACAGACAACACTGCCTTCATGGGGAATTCTGCCTTCTTCAACAGTTGTGAAGCCTGAAATAACTGAAGAAGGAGATCTTATTATTATCAGATCACCCAGTATGGCGGTACATATTAATAAAAAAGACTGTTCTGTCGCGTTTTTCGACAACAGTCCCAATCTTCTGCTTAAATCTGATAGTTACTCACTTGAGCCGACTTTTATATCAGGTGAGAATACCTATAAACTGAATTTGTCATTTCTTTCTCCTGCAGATGAAAATTATTACGGATTGGGTCAGCACCAGAATTTAGGAATGAACCTGAGAGGAAAAAAGGTCCAGGGATGGCATGATTACGAAGGCGACAAGGGTGAAATAATCGGATTTCCTTTCATGGTTACAAATAAAAAGTATGCTTTCCTGCTTGATAATACTTCACGTGTGATGACATATCCCGGAAATGAAGGTAAAACTTTATGGACAGCTGAAGTTGCTGATGCAATTTCCTATTTTGTGATATCAGGGTCTTCGTTTACTGATATATATAAAGGATACCGTACACTCACCGGTATAACACCATTGCCTCCCAAATCTAAGCTGGGGTATATGCAGTGCAAAACTGGGGTGGTAAATTTTACGAATCAGGATGAGTTGCTTGGTATTGCCCGTAAATACAGAGAAAAGGGTTACCCGTGCTACAACCTTGTTGTTGACTGGAAGCACTGGGTTGCACTTGGGGACATGGATTTTGACAGGAAATACTGGCCTGATACCAGAGAAATGAATAAGGAATTGTCGGCAATGAATTACAATGTAATGATTTCCTGCTGGCCCAGATTCATGAAGGAATCTAGGAATTATGATATTGGGGAGAAAAATGGCTGGTACATGAAAAAATCAGATGGTACAACTTTATATGGTACGCCTGAGGATAAGAGGGGGGCTGTTCTGGATATTACCAATCCCGATGCTGCCGCCTGGTTCTGGGATTTAATCAAAACCAACTATGTGAAAAACGGATTCACGAGCTACTGGCTGGATGAAAGTGAACCTGATATTTGTCCTCATCCATATTACCTGTATGCCGGTACAGGTGCCAGAATTCATAATCTTTATCCATATCTGCATGCAAAGAATGTTTATGAAGGTCACAGATCAACTATTAGTAACCGTTGCTTCATTTTAATCCGTAGCTCCTATCCCGGATCCCAGCAATGGGGTACAACTACGTGGTCGTCAGATGTGGAGCCAACATGGGATTATCTGAAACGCCAGATTCCGACAGGTTTGAATTTCTGTGCATCAGGTATGGCTTATTGGTGTTCGGATATCGGAGGCTGGGGCAAAATTGAATGGCTTAAGGACAGACCTAAGGCTGAAAGGCCGTTACTGATTAAATCAGATATCGTACCACTAAATACAAAAAGTGCCCCTGATTATCCTGAACTCTATGTACGCTGGTTCCAGTTTGGAGCATTCTGTCCTGTTTTCCGGGCACATGGCTCACGTGAAGAGAATGAGGTATGGTCATACGGACCTGAGGCTGAAAAATACCTTGTGAAATATCTGCATCTGCGATATCGTCTCTTACCTTATATATATGCACAGGCATTCAATACATATCAGACAGGCACTCCTTTTATGAGAGCTTTATTTTTAGATTATCCGGATGATAAAAATGTTGCTGATATTGCCGATGAATATATGTTTGGACCTTCATTGCTGATTGCACCAGTTGTTGAACAGGGTATGGTTTACAGGAATGTTTATTTGCCCGCCGGGGATGATTGGTTTGATTTCTGGACAAACAAAAAATATAAAGGAGGACAAATAATAAAAGCAGATGCGCCTATCGACAGAATTCCGATATTTGTTAAATCCGGTTCTGTAATACCGATGGGCCCTGTTGTTAATTTTACAGGAGAAAAACCAGAAGACCTTGAAGTACGTGTCTATAGCGGTGGATCGGGATGTTTTGAGGTTTATCAGGATGAAAATGATAATTATAATTATGAAAAAGGGTTTTTTAGTACATTCACGGTAAATTGGGAAAGTGAATCAAATATTTTGTCACTCAGTCAGCAAAAGGGTAATTACACTGGTTCTCAGCCCGGGAAGAAGATTAATATAGTTATGGTTAAAGAGAATCAGTCTTTAAGTGAGCAGCCTGTTGCCGAACCTGATTATACTCTTATTTATTATGGGGAAGCAATTTCATTAAATACCGATAAACACAAAAAAAACAGATAAAATGAAGAAGAAGGAAGACATTGTAATGAATGCCGCCGGGATAGTTGATCTCGGTTTCCCGATGTGGCCTGTTTTTGCAGAAGAAACTTTTAAGGATGTTCTGGAGCCTCTGCGAACCGGAAAGGTCAACTACTGGACAGGTAAAAAGGGTATGGAATTCGAGGAGAAATGGGCAAAATGGAACGGTGCAAAATATGCCATCTCCTGCACCAACGGAACAGCCGCCCTCCATATAGCAATTGCAAGTCTTGGTATCGGTCCGGGGGATGAGGTGATCGTTCCTTCATATTCCTTTATTGCCTCCTCCTTTGCAGCTGTTCAGGCAGGCGCAATTCCTGTTTTCTGTGATACCACCGAGGATCATACTATTGATCCCGCACAGATTGAAGCCCTGATAACAAAGCGGACCAAAGCCATAATTGTGGTGCATCTTTATGGAGTAGTGGGTGATATGGGCCCGATCCTGAAGATAGCCAAAAAACATAAGCTCAAAGTTATTGAGGATTGTGCACAGTGTTTCGGAGGAGAGTACAAGGGTATTAAGGCTGGTGTTATTGGAGATATTGGATGTTTCAGTTTCTGCCAGAGCAAACATTTTACAACTGGTGGCGAAGGGGGGATGGTTGTTACAAATGATGAAGATGTGGCATGGGAATGCCGCTCATTCCGCGATCACGGATATGATGTAAAGGAGAGGCTCAATATGCTTGCTCTTGAAGAGAAGCTGCCTTATATCCATAACAGGGTAGGATTTAATTTCAGGATGACTGAAATACAATCGGTTATTGGTCTTAATGAGCTGAAACGCCTTGATTCATGGAATCTTAAAAGACGTTATAAGTATGCTGCCATGTACGATAAGGCATTTAAAAATCTGAAGGGGATCAAAAAGCTTCCTGTTAACACAGCTGAACGGAAAAATGCTTACTGGTGGTATCCAATTGTACTCGATACAGATATTCTTGACACAGATGCCGCCGGTATGATAAAGGAGCTTCATGATCAGAATATCCCATGCTACGGGATACAGTGGCCTGAAGCTTATCTCGAAAAGGCCTACAGGGAATTGAATGGTTTCGGTTCACATAAATTTCCCTTCAGGTCAACGGAATACACAGATAAGAAGAGTGTGAACTACGGCAAGGTCTTTTGCAAGACAGCAAATGCACTGAGAAAGAGCACAATTTCGCTCTTCCTTCACCCTTCATGGGAGGAAAAACATATCAGAAGATGTATTGATGTTTTTGCTGACACATGTAAAAGGCATCTTAAGAAAAAGTAATAAACAGAATAATCCAATGAAATATTCAGTATTGGTTTTTACACTATTTCTGGCTGGCTGTATGTCACCCAACAGGGATATGAGTTACAGCAAACCCGGAAAAAACTCTTACGAAGAATTGAAAAACCCCGACAGGTCGCCGGTTGCTGAATGGGCAAATATGCCGGGGGAGATTAATGTAAGCTTTGGTGATGATAATATCAGATATCCAAAGCAGCATGTCCCGCAGGTATCATCATCCGATTGGGAAGTATCTGCCTGGAGAGGGGAGAGGGTTCACACACAGATACTGGTCTGGACTAAAACAAAAATCACAGGTCTCAGAGTAACTGCGGGTGATCTGACTGATGAAAATGGCAACAGTATAAGCAGTTCAAACCTGAAAGCAGGATTTGTAAGATATGTTATGACTGATGAGTTTGGGGAAGGTTGCGATAAACGTACACCGGAAAAGTATGATTCTTCGCTGGTGCCCGATCCGATTGATATTGTTGACCGAATTGATGTAAGATCCAATACGGTTCAGCCTGTATGGTTAACTGTAAAAGTTCCGCAGGATATACCGGCAGGTACTTACAGGGGATCAGTTATTGTAAAAGCCGGCAAAGAATTTAAGCTGGGCATTTCAATTAATGTTTCAGGACACACATTGCCTCCTTCTTCGGATTGGAAGTTTGATCTCGATCTCTGGCAGAATCCCGATCCCATTGCAAAGGTACATGGTGTTAAATTATGGAGCGATGAACATTACAGACTGATGAGACCTTATTATGAAATGCTTGCCGGGGCAGGACAAAAAAGTATAACAGCCTTTATCATAGACCAGCCCTGGGGTCCTGATCATGTTTATTACAGAGATCCCTCCCTTATTGACTGGACCAGGAAAAAGGATGGCAGCTGGTCGTATGACTATAGTCAATTTGACAAATACATTGAATTTGTCATGAGCTGCGGCATCAACAAGAGAATAAACTGCTATTCAATGATAACATGGGACCTTCGTTTCATATATTTTGATGAAGCCAAAGATGATACAGTATCAGTATATGCTAAACCCGGGACACAGGAATATCTCGATTTATGGTTGCCTATGATAAGTGATTTCACTTCACATCTTAAGGCCAAAGGATGGTTTGACAAAACCTCAATTGCCATGGATGAGAGGGATATGCAGGGAATGCTTGAGGTAATGAAACTAATGAAATCTGTTGACCCGCAATGGAAAACAGCTCTTGCAGGAAATTACCACCGTGAGATTGCGATGGATATCTTCGATTACTGTATTATATGGGGTAAAAAGTTTGATCAGGATATTCTTGATGCCAGGAGAGCATTGGGTCTTCCGACAACATTTTATACAGCCTGCGGAGAAAGGCTTCCCAACATTCATTCATTCTCTCCCCCTGCGGAAGCTACCTGGCTAAGCTGGTACTCCGCAGCAAATGGTTTATCTGGTTACCTCTTCTGGGCTTATAACAACTGGACTTCAGATGTCTTGCATGATACACGTTATAAAACCTGGCCCGCAGGTGATTGTTACCAGATTTATCCGGGGCCTCGTTCTTCCATCCGGTTTGAGAAACTTATTGAAGGGATACAGGATTATGAGAAGGTAAGGATTTTGAAAGAGCAGTTTAAAAAAGAGAAGAATATTGTTAAGCTGAAAGAAATTGAAAAAGTTTTATCAGCATTTACAACCACAAGCCTTGAGAAAACTCCTGCAGCTGTTATGGTTAATAATGCAAAGGCAGCTTTGGAAGGTTTCTAAGGAAACAGTAAGGTCTTTTATGGATACGGGAAAAGAAATAATTTACATTAATGATCAATAATAAGAGGATCAGATAAATGAAAATATTCAGATATACTCCTTTAGTATCCTGAACAGACTCTTTTTATCAAATGGTTTGGAAATAAAGCCTGAACATCCATAATCAATTGACTTATTCCGGTCTTCGGAATATGCCGTCTGTGCTATAATGGGGATGAATGGATCACTTTCACGAATAATTTTGGTTGCAGTATAACCATCCATTACAGGCATTTTGATGTCCATAAGAATCAGATCAATCTTTTCCCCGGATAAAGCCTTTTCCACAGCTTCTCTGCCATTTACCGCCCTGATAATCCTTGTATTTGCCTTTGAAAGGAAGAAACTGATTAGTTTAAAGTTACTATCAACATCTTCAGCAATAAGAATTGTCTTTTTCGAAGAAAAGGCAAAGGTTGATGTCGAATTAATTTCAACCTCTTCCTTATTATCTACTTTACTGGTTTCATATGGAATTGTAAAAAAGAATGATGACCCCTTGCCTGGTTCAGACGAAAGCCACATCATACCGCCTAAAAGATCTACATAAGCTCTTGAAATTGCCAGTCCAAGGCCTGTTCCCTCATATAATCTGGTGTCGTTGCTATGTACCTGGTAAAATCTATCAAAGATTCTTGCATGATACTCCTTTGGAATTCCTATACCTGTATCAGAAACATTGAATTCCAGAAAATTGTCTTTCAGATAATATTTAATACGGATTTCCCCATTTTCTGTGAACTTGATAGCATTGCTAATCAGGTTTGAAATAATCTGTATTAGTTTTGTACTGTCAGTCAGAATCAAAGCATCAGCATCTTCTAAACCGGTTTCGAGTGAAATCTTAATTTTCTTCCCTTCAGCTTTTGGGCTGAACTGATCATACAAAGATTTCAGTGTTGTATTGATACATATTTCATTTTTTGATGTTTTTACAAGATTTGCTTCAATATTTGAAATATCTACAATATCTGTAATTATTGATAAAAGATGATCACTACTCTGGTAATAACCTCAGTATATGATTTTCGTGCTTCCTGATCAAGATCCGGATCACCAAGCATAGATGAGAATCCGACTATAGCGTTCATAGGTGTCCGGATTTCGTGTGAAATATTATGCAGAAAAGCTGTTTTTAGCCGGTCACTTTCTTCAGCTTTATCTCTTGCCATTATAAGATCCTGTTCTGCTTTTTTACGATTTGTAATATCACGGCATACAACTAATAATCCGGTTGGATTACCATTTTTATCTTTAAGAGGAGAAGAGGATAATTCTCCCCAGAAAACAGTATTATCGTATTTAAATAGTTTATATTCTCTTATAAATGGGCCGTCGAGTCCATCGACGATATTAGAAATACGTTCCAGAACATTTTTTTTATATTCTGGACTTATCCAATTGAATACAGATGAACCTATTACGTTTACATCAGGAGGTATCCCAAATATATCAAAAGCTTTAATTGATCCGTAAGTAATATTTCCCTCCAGATTTATTGTAAAAATTCCGTCAGGCGAAATGTCAATGAGTGTCCGGTAATATGCTTCAGATTCCATTATCTTTAATTCCAGCTCCTTACGGTCAGTTATGTCCCTGAATACTCCAAAAGTGCCTGTAAGCATTCCCTCATTATTGAACTGCGATGTAGCTGTTACCAATATTGTACGGATTTCACCGTTAGGCCTGGTTATTTCTATTTCAAATGTTGATTTCCCTGATTTCTGCCTTATCTCATTTAGTGTAATTGTAATATTCAATAGATCATGGGAAATAAAATCGTTCAGGTTACGGTTTACAAGATCATTGTGACTCACACCAAACATTTCTTCCGCCGCCGGATTAGCAAAAGTAATTGTACCATTCAGATCAATAATAGAAACGCCTTCTCCCTGGTTTTCAATCAATAATCGGTATTTTTCCTCGCTTTGTTTCAGCATTTCTTCAGCCTTCCTTCTCTGAAGAGAAACTGCAGCAATATGAGAAAAAGATTTTAGCAGTTCTTTTGACGGGGATGGCTGATCTTTTCTGAAAGCCATCATTGTAGTTCCAAAGAGCTGGCCTGAGACAACAAAGGATAATCCGAAATATCTGTCAAATCCGGCAAAATGACGGATTCCCTTATCAATTATTTCAGGAACAACACCAAAAGATATTTCACTAAGAGATTTTTTTTCGGTTACTATCTCAGTTATTATTTCAGTAAAGGTCTCCCTGGTTATTTTTACAGGTGATTGATTATGCAGAATAGAATTGCCGACAATTTTAATAAAGCTCTTCAATATTTTCTGATCAGATTCAATATGCTTTGTAATCAGGTTGTTTTTTATTGGATCATATTCTGAGAAAGCCACAAACTGGGATCCTGTAAATTCCTTTAGCCTGGCCAATAGAAAACTGATGAGGTTTCCTTCAGGATCCATACTGTTGAGATCGGTAGCCAGAGTGTTCAAGAAATTCAGTTCATTATTCTTCCGGGTCAGGTCTTCAGCAGTTTTTTTCCGTTCGGTAATATCATATCCGATTCCAACAAGCCCTGAAACCAGGCCATTTTGTTCTGCAAGGGGATAATATGATGACTGAAACCAATGATTTTTACCGCTTCTATCAATGAATTCTTCCTCAACATCAATAGTAGGTTTGCCCGAATGGATAACCGAGAGATTCATTTTGTGAAACCGTTTACCAATTTCGCCGGGGAATAGTTCTTCATCGGTCTTTCCTAATATTTCTGATTCAGAATTGTACCCGATTATATCAACATCAGCTTTGTTGGCAATGATTTTCCTGCCTTTCTCATCCATAACAAAAATTGTGTCCGGAATATTGTCAATAAGAGTCCTGAGAAGATTCCTCTCATAATTTAACTTTTCTTCAGCAAGTTTCCGTTCATTTATCTCTGCTTTTAAATCTTCCATAAGATTTAAAATAGCCTGCCTGTTACGGGTAATCTTATCCAGTGAGATTATGAGTTTATTTTCAGCTTTTTTTCTGTCGGCAAGTTCGATTTCAAGTGCTTCAGTACGTTCAAGTACCATATTCTCCAGACTCTGTTTCTCTTCAATTTTAAAATCTTCTGATTCTTTTATCCTTATCATCGCCCGTATCTGAGCTTTCAGTTCAGATTCATCAACAGGCTTCGGTAAGAATGCATCAGCACCTGATTCGAGGGCCTTAACACGGCTATTCTTGTCGGCTCTGGTAGCCGTAACCATCACAACAGGTATGTGTTTCAACCTGACATCAGATTTGATTTTTGAACAAACCTCATATCCGTCAAGGCCGGGCATTACAATATCGAGCAGGATTACATCCGGCATTTCGGTGTAACAAATTTCCAAACCCCTCATTCCGGAATCTGCTGAGATATAAATTGCATCCGGGAAAGCATCCTTTATAAGTGCTTTTAAAACAGTAAGATTATCCTTTGTATCATCGATAGCCAGGATTTTTACATTTTTTTTCTTCATAATTCAATAATTCAGATATTCTCTGATCTTTATCTCAAACGTTTCATTATCAATAGGTTTTGATATATAGCCATCAAATCCGTAAGCCAACAGGTTTTCCCTGTCGCCTTTCATAGCCCTGGCAGTGAGTGCTATTACCGGAATGGCAGAGAGCGTCTCATTTTTTCTTATTTCATCAAAAACAGTTATACCATCAATTCCGGGAAGAGAGATGTCGAGAAGAATAAGATCCGGTGATAATGATATTGCCTTTTCAAGCCCATCATAACCATCGGTTGCGGTCGTTATAATAAATTTTTCTGAGAGCAGTGCTCTCAGTGTTACAAGATTATCTTCATTATCTTCAATTACAAGAATGGATGGCTTCGGGTCTTTTTTAGTTTTTGATACTTTTCTCTTCCCTGTTGCTTTATGAGATTTCATATCCTGATTTACAAGATTAATAACATGTGCAAGAAGTTCATTCCTGTTAACCTCTCCTTTCTGAATGAGCTGGTAAATATGGTTTTCCTTCAGAAAGCCTAGTTCTGACCTCGATATATGCTTTGCAGTTAATATCAGAACCGGAATAGATTTTGTTTCTTCAAGGTTTCTTATCTCCTTCAAAACTTCAAACCCGTCTACATCAGGCATCTGAAGATCAAGTATCATGGCGTCTGGGATAACTTTTTTTATAGAATCGAGAGCTTCCCTTCCGTTTCTTGCTACCTGAAGTTTGAACCCTTCCTCTATCAAAATGTCAGAAAGTTGAATAATCTGTGGCTCGCTGTCATCAACCAGAAGCAATGTTTTTCCGGATCCCGGTTTTTCCCGTGTTTCTATTCTCAAAAAGGAACCTGTATTATCTGAATGTTCAGAAAATTCCGAACCTGCAATAAAATCTGATGGTTTGAGCGGCAAGGTTACAACAAATTCCGATCCTGATCCGTGGGTACTTTCAACATCAATCGATCCATCAAGCATCTGACAATATTTCTTAACAATTGCAAGCCCAAGCCCGGTCCCTCCGAATTTTCTTGAAAACCTGTCGTCAGCCTGTCTGAACTCATCAAACAGATAAGGCATAAACTCCTCAGGGATTCCAATTC
The DNA here is from genome assembly GCA_016718875.1 of Bacteroidota bacterium. Lineage (GTDB taxonomy): Bacteria > Bacteroidota > Bacteroidia > Bacteroidales > VadinHA17 > LD21. The sequence goes on along the minus strand of JADKBL010000026.1, from coordinate 7,714 downwards.
CTGTATCGTTTATGCTTACAGTAAGGTTTTCCTCCTTTACAGATGCACTTATCCTTACAGTACCTGATTCAGTAAACTTAACTGCATTGCTGATGATATTCTGAAATATATGATGACATTTGTCTCTGTCGCTGATGATTGAAGGAAGATTTGCAGGGGCACTTGCATGCTATTGAAAGTCCTTTACTTTCGGCAATTGGTAAAATTGAATTCAGAATATCATCAAGCAATTCAGCAATTGAAAAACTGCCAAGAGAAATCTCTTCCTTACCTGCTTCAATACGAGAAAGATCAAGTATATCGTTGATAAGAGATAATAGGTTCTTTCCGTTTTTTTCGATTATACCCAGGTAATTATATTCATCTTCCGGAATTTTTCCTTCAAGCCGCCGGGTCAGGACTCCCGAAAGAGCAATTACAGAATTGAGCGGTGTGCGTAATTCGTGACTCATATTTGAAAGAAAAGTGCTCTTAAGTTTATTCGCCTCATCGAGCTGTTTCTTCTGTTGTTCAAGTTCAATATTATATTCCCGTAACTCGTCAGATTGCATTAAAAGTTCCCTGGATTTCTGATCAAGTTCCTTGTTCTGATGGTCCAGAACGACAGAAAAATCTTTTGTTTTCTGAAAATGAAGAACACCAAGAAGCCTGGCAGTTACAATTAACTGTATATCCTGAAGAAGTCTTATCGAGAGTTCCGAATAGTTCTTTAAAGTTGCCAGTGATATTACAGCAATTACTGTGTTTTCATCAATTATGGGAATTGAGACGATTTCCCTTGGCTTGAAATTTCCTGTAATGGCAGAAAAAGTGAAACAAGTATCATCAGGAATATCTGAAATATGAAGTATTTTTTTCTGAGACAGTAAAGTTCCGAATTCGCCTTCACCAGAATAGGTTGAAAATTTACGGATCCTGTCTTCATCCAGGCCAACCGAATCGTAATGTTCGAATTTTCCTGAACTGTTGTTCTTAAGGTAAATTGCAGCAACCTGTGATTCTGTTTTTGCCAGGAGTGCATTAATCAGACTGCTGCAAAACGGTTTAAGCTCATTCCTCGTTCATCAGAAGATGGGTAACCCAGGCAACATTTTCCTTGATTATGATGTCGTTCTGTACAGAAAATGCCATTTTATTGAAAGCTGAAGCCAGCATTCCAAATTCATTTTCAGAAATATAATCACTGCGTACAGAGTAATTTCCCCTGCTGTATTCATCTGTAATTGAAGTCAGATTACGGAGAGGTGAACGGATTCCCCTGATAAGAAGAAAGGTTATAAAAACTGTTGAAAATACAATTATAAGAACCAGAATAATGAATCGGGCAAAGAGTTTGTCTTTTTCAATCCCGGCCTGTTCATAAAAAGTCTCACCTTTTGCTGAGGAGAATTGAATTAACCGGTTGATTTCAGGAATTATACTGTTTACAAAAGCCCGGTTAACTCCTATATAAGTTTTATAAGCCTCATCCCTGCCTGATTTAAGCCTTATATCGATCAGATTATCTCTCACTCTTTTCCAACTGCTGAAACTCATGTACGATTTATCAATATCTTCCTTCGGTCCAAGATAAAATTGCTTTACCAAACCATAATTCTCATATACATTTAACTCAATAGAGTCAATTTCATGAACTATTTTATTTATTTGCTCATAAGTCAAACCTTCATCCATGGCAATATCTTTCATTTTCCTGTGGATCTCCAGCACCCCGATCTGAATATCACGAACTGTTCTCCCTACCTGATAAGGATGATTATAGAGATCATCTGTATTTTGCCAAAGTCTGTTTGCCTGATTGAATGAAATATACCCCAGAATCACTACGAGGAATACACTAATGCCAAAGCCAAGAGTAAGCCTCAGCTGATTTTAATGTCTTTGAATTTCATATATTATGTTTTAACATTGCATTTATAATAATATTTAGAATTTATGTTTTCATAAATATTGCCGCTGTTGCTGTAAACTGCCTGAACCCCTTTATTGACTTTATTATTCCTGTCTCAGCCTCACCTGCAATCAGGAATCCTCCGGGAACCAGTGAGTTGGATAATCTTGTCAATATCTTTTTTTGTATTTCGGGTTTATAATAAAATAACAGGTTGCTGCACATTACAATATCAAAATCACCATAAATACTGGACGGCGGTGCACCGGCACCTTCATCAAGAAGGTCCAGTATTGAAAAATCAATACACTTTTTAATCTTATCATTTATCGAATAATACTCCCCATTATTCGTAAAATAGTTACTGATATGATAAAGCCGGGCGTTCTGAACAGATTTAAAATGGTAGATACCCTTCCCTGCTGACAATAGTTCTTTCTTATTCTTATCAGTTGCGAATATTCTAACATTTATTTTTTGATGGTTATTTGCTTTATAATCCTCTGTAAGTATTGCAATCGAGTAAGGTTCCTGTCCTGCCGAACACCCGGCCGACCAGATCCGTATTTCATCAGGATAAGTGCGGCTTTTCTGAAGGAATATTTTGGGAAGAAGAATCTGTTCTATAATAAGAAATGTTAAAGGATTACGAAAAAACTCACTGTAAGAATTAAATAAAGTTTCGATCAGAATCTGTTGCTCCGATCTGTTCGTATTAAGATATGGCAGATAATCGGAAATGCTTTTTACAGACAGCTCATTAATCCTGTTAGAAATACTTCTGTAAATGAATGATTCATCAAACACTGTAATATCCGGGAAAATATTCTCCGAAATTGATCTGGTAATATTTTCAATTGTTTCTTTCATAACTGACTGTCATTTGCATCGTGCTTTGCCAGTGAATAAAGTTTTCATTTATTCCAGAATTTTATATTTCTCCTTCTTTCCCAGTTTTGTCAGTAAATCATTCACCTCTTTTTTAAGTTCGATCATTCTCAATTCTCGGTCTACTGTAAGGTCATTAAATTGTTCAAGCTCCTCAATTTTCTGATTTAATGCCTCATCATACTTTTTCTTTTCAGTTATGTCGATAGTAAAACCTGCGATGTATGTCATATCAGGACTAATTTGAATCGGGAACTTTGTAGTTTCAAAAATCAGTCCATTGAATTCCTCTTCTTTTTTTACCGGAATTTTTTCCCTGATGACTTTAAGATCATCATCTATCATGGATTTGGCAAGATCGTGAGGGAAAATATCAAACATACTTTTTCCAAGTACTTCACTAACCGGGCGGCATAATAACTGATCATAATTCTTACTAAGTCTTATTGGCCTGGCCTCATTATCCTTGAAGAAAAAATAGACAGGACAATAGTCGAGAAATGCTGAAAATATTCTCTCACTCTGTTCAAGTTCATTCTCAATAATAGCTTTTGAATTAATAATTTCATGCTTTTTTAATGCCTGTTTAATAGCTGATCCGAGACGCGACAGGTTCTGCTTAATAACATAATCATCCGCACCGGCTTTCATCACTTCAACTGCAGTTTCCTCATTAATTGATCCGGTGACCAGTATGAAAGGTATTTCCGGGGCCAGATCATTTTTAAGAACTAATGCTGTCATCCCGTCAAACTGGGGAAGAGAAAAATCTGAAATTATCAGCTCCGGTTTAAAAGATTTCAAAGCAGCTGTATAATCCTTTTTTGTCTCTACAAGCATTTTGTCAAAAACAAAATTATTTTTCTTTAACTCCCTCCATATCATTTCAGCGTCAGAGGGTACGTCTTCAACGAATAGAATCCTGATTGAATCTTTCATAATTAAATATCTTTAGCTTAAGGGGTCAGGCTTCAGGTTACAGATTAATCTTACTGATGCCTGGTGCCTGTTGCCGGATGCCTATCTCAATGGTTGATTTACAAGTAACCAGTATAGTCCCAGACTGCTCATTGCACTGACAAACTTGTCGAAATCTACTGGTTTCACAACGTAGCTGTTAACCCCCAGGGCGTAAGCCTCCTTCATATCAGGTTCTTCACGGGATGATGTCACTACAACAATCGGAATGTGACTAGTCCTTTTATCTGCTTTCACAAGTCTCAGTACTTCGAGTCCGCTGATTTTCGGAAGTTTGAGGTCAAGAAGTACAACTTTAGGAGGGTTCTGAAAACTTCTCTCTGTAAATTTACCTTTACAGAAAAAGAAATCCAAAGCCACTTCTCCGTCTTCGGCTACATAGACATTATTAGCAAGGTTATTTTTCTTTAATGCGCGTAACGTAAGTTCGGCATCCCTGGGATCATCCTCCACTATCAGAATCTCAACTGCATTCATGTCTGTCATTTTTTTATTGTGATTAATTTAACACTTAAATAACTATTCTCAATAATGTTGTCATTTTTATCCACTTTCTCTGGCAGGGTAAAAAAGAACGTTGCCCCCATACCCACTTCACCTTCAGCCCATACCTTTCCTCCGTGACGGTGAATTATCCGCTGCACAATTGCCAGTCCAACTCCGTTTCCCTCAAATTCCTTTGTACTGTGAAGTCGCTGAAATACCCCAAATAGTTTGTTTGAGTATTTCATGTCAAATCCTACTCCATTGTCTTTAACAAAATAAGCCTGATTGTATTTTGTTTGCTCCCATCCAATATTTATTGAAGGTTTTTCCTTTTTTGAACTATACTTTATTGCATTCGACAGCAGGTTGGTGATAACCTGTTTGATGACAGCAGGATCACCATATGCTGAAGGAAGTTTATTGATCTTTATTTTGATAAGATTCCTTTCCTCCGGAGTTGTAATCTCGTTTATTACTGTTTTTACCAAATTGTTCATATCAATTTTTGAAGTATTTATCTCTGACCTGCCTATCCGTGAGAACGCCAGGAGCTCATCAATCAGCTGCCCCATATGTACTGAACTCGATTCAATTATTTCACATATTCTCCTTCCCTCATCATCAAGGATATTTATATAATCTTCCTTTAGGATTCGTGTATAGCTGTGAACAGCTCTGAGGGGGGCTCGTAAATCGTGAGAAACAGAATAGCTGAATGCCTCAAGCTCCTTATTCGCTCAGACGTTAAAGCCCTTTCTTCAAGTTCATTATTTAGCTTCTGTATTTCCTCGTTTGCCCTTACCCTATCAGTAATTTCATTGTTTACAACAAGCTCTCCAGTTAAGAATAACTCTTGCATGACCATCATCAAAACTTTGTTCATGATTCCTTTTTTTTCCTTGAGCCTCTGTTCTGTTATATCCTGAAAAAACCCCTGTACTTTGTAAATTTTCCCGTTTTTATCCCTTACTGCCTCGCCGTTTGTTCGCACCCATAACCTTTTACCTGAAGGTGTAATAATCTGCATCTCTTCATCGTATGGTATACCGTTTTGCGAACATTCTGTAAAAACTTTTGTGATCTTATCTTTAAATTCCGGTGCGTAAAAACTTATACCCTCACTAACCAGCGGGCAGTAACCTGCAGGCATCTCATGAATTGCAGCAACCTCGTCTGACCAATAGGACCTGTTTTCAGACATAATTACATTCCAGCCTCCGAATTTAGCTACTCTTCCTGCCGTACTAAGAAGGGTATAACTATTTTTCAGTGTCTCTTCGGCTTTTTTTCGCTGAGTTATATCCCTGAGAATTACCTGAAGAGCTTTTTTATTCCTGAACACAAAAGGTGTTGCAGCTACCTCAACATCAACAACAACGCCATCAAGACGGATTATTTTTTCTTCAATAAGGTCTGCAGTTGAATTTTTTTCAATCATATCCTTAATTCTCTTCCTTATTATTTTATGAAAATCGGGATGGAAAATATCGAAGGGTGATTTTCCAAGTATCTGTTCAGGCTTCTCGGCCCCAAGTAGCTTTAGTCCGCTACTGTTAATATATGTAATCTTATTATCCTGGTTAATAAAGATTGCATCGAGCGATACCTCAATTAGAGTTCTGTACTTTTCTTCGCTTTCCCTGAGAGCTGATTCAGCTAAATGTCTTGCCGTAATATCCTGAACAGATGATTGATATCCAATGATATTCCCGGAATTGTCGTATACCACTGTAGCAAGACTGAATGCATGAAAGGTTGAATTGTCCTTTTTTCTGGCAGTATACTCCCCACTGTACTTTCCTGATATTGATAAAGAATTGATTATTGCAGCAGTTTCATTTTCATATTCAAGGAATTCAGAAATCGGTTTTCCTATTACTTCCTCTTTATTGTTGTAGCCCCAGATTTTAATAAAAGCTGAATTAATATTGGTGATAATCCCATTTACATCTGAAATACTGTTTGCAGCAATTGATTCTTCGAATACAAGATTCTTCAGTATCAGTTCTTCTTCAGCCTTTTTGCGCGTTGTAAAATCAACAAAAGTGCAGACAACCTGTCTGACATTGCCATCTGAGTCAAGAATTGGTTCAGCATCTACATGGATCCAAACCCTGTCTTTTTTTGGGACGATAAATACCCATAACTTCATTTCGCACCGCTTTCCTTGATGAAATTGCCCTTGGAACAGGATGAGTGGATCCGGGGAAGGGATCCATCTTCATGGATAATATTCCAGCTGGGGTCAAAGGAGCTTATCCCCAGCAGCTGGTTTTCGCTGAGGCCGAGCAACTCCAAAGCCATAGGGTTGCAAAGGATAATTTTGGACTCATGATCTTGTAGGGTTACACCTACCTGCATATCCCACACAAGTTGTTTAAACTTCTCCTCACTCTCCTTAAGTTCCCTTTCAGCTTTTTTACGTTCTGAAATATCTCTGAAATTAATGACAATAGCGTTTATACCCTCTTCTCCAAAATGGTTGGAAAAGGTGCTTTCAATCCAGTTCCATGTCCCGTTCTTCTTCCTAAAACGATATTCAATTGTTAATACAAGTGAAGGATTCTTAAAAAGTTCGTTTAAAGTTGACAGCACTTTCGGCAGATCATCCGGATAAGTTGACTCGTTAGGATCAGGCATAACCTCCATATCCAGTGAATAGCCAAATATCCTACGTGCTGATGGACTGGCATAAATGATTTTTCCGTCAACGCCGATAAGTACAATCCCGTCAGGGGCCTTTTCAATCAAAAACCTGAAGTAATTTTCTGTTTTACTAATAGACTTTTCGGCATCTATTCTTTTTTCAATTTCGAGATTCAAGTCTTCAATAAGGTTTATTGAGGCGCTTCTTGCATCCTCAAGTTCTTTTACCGTCCCTTTCAACTCAATAAGTTTAGACTCTGTAAACTTCTGAAGCTCTGTTTTCTCATTCTCAATTTTATTATAATATTCCAGGTTATCAATAATAACTGCCACCATCTGGACTGAATTCCGGAGAAGCACAATTTGCTCATTTTCCAGAAAAGATATTAATTCAGGTTTAATATATCCGTAATGTTTGTACCTTGTTTTTAGTTCAAACGTTTCAGTTTCAATCCTGTCAGAAGTCTTCATGTAAACAAATACCGAAGGCTTGAATATTTCCTGCAGGCCCTCAATAAAGAGCTGAATAATCTTTTCTCTGTTATGTAGCTGAGAAAGATTAAATGTAAGCAGAAACAGATCGTATGCCAGGTTCATGCCAGGTGTTACTTGTAAATAAATTCAGGGAAATATGTTGCCAGATATATATCAGGATCAATATAATATGGATTCTGTGTTATTATGCCTCCCGAAATAGTATAAGGATGCGTGCGTAGTACATTTACAATGATGCTCCCTGAAAATTTTGTTATATTATAGAGACAGATACTGATCCATGGCTTTCCGGGCATAAAATAATTCAATCGCGATTCATAGGCCATAAGG
>JADKBL010000025.1 GCA_016718875.1 Bacteroidota bacterium | reverse complement strand
GAATGACTGTCTGTCCGCTGTCGGGATCAGTTTTAACCTGGAAAGTAGGATCTTCTTCAGCCAGTTTTCCGAGTGCCATTGAAAGCTTGTCAATGTCAGCCTGTGTTTTAGGCTCAATAGCAACTCCGATAACAGGATCAGGAAAATCCATCGATTCAAGAAGAATCGGTTTATTTATGGCACATAGTGTGTCACCTGTCTTAATATCTTTAAATCCAACACCGGCACAAATATCACCGGCTGCTATTTTATCTTTAGGATTCTGCTTGTTTGCATGCATCTGGAAGAGACGGTTAATACGTTCTCTTTTTCCTGTGCGTACATTCAGAACAGTATCACCTGCATTCAGCGTTCCCGAGTAAATCCGCAGGAATGCAAGACGTCCCACGAAAGGATCGGTTGCAATTTTAAATGCGAGAGCTGCCAGAGGAGCCTCATCATCCGGTCCGCGGGTAATAACTTCATCATTTCTCGGGTCGGTGCCTGTTACTTCACCTTTATCCACGGGTGACGGAAGGAAGGCAATAACTGAATCGAGAAGACTCTGAACACCTTTGTTTTTAAATGCCGAACCGCAGATCACCGGGATAGCATGTCCGAGGATCGCTGTTTTTCTAAGAGCAAGGATTATCTCATCAACTGTGATTGAGTCGTGATCTTCAAGGAAACGTTCCAGAAGAGTATCATCAACCTCAGCAACTGTTTCAATAAGTTTAGCTCTGTATTCTTCAGCCTCTTCACGAAGGTCAGCAGGTATCTCTTCAACTTCAAACCTGGTTCCGTTATCTCCGTCGGGATAAAACATTGTTGCCTTCATTCCGATAAGGTCAATGATCCCTCTGAAATTCTCTTCAGCACCTATAGGAAGCTGAACGGGAATCGGATTTGCTCCGAGTTTGTCTTTAAGCTGCTGAACAACGCTCAGAAAATCAGCTCCGGCCCTGTCCATCTTGTTCACGAATGCGATACGCGGAACGCCATATTTGTCAGCCTGTCTCCAGACTGTTTCAGACTGTGGTTCAACACCACCTACTGCACAAAATACAGCAACAGCACCATCAAGAACTCTAAGTGATCTCTCAACTTCAACAGTAAAGTCAACATGTCCCGGGGTATCGATTATATTAATCTTATAATCTTCTCCGTTATATTTCCAGTAAGTTGTTGTTGCAGCAGATGTTATTGTGATCCCTCTCTCCTGTTCCTGAACCATCCAGTCCATCGTTGCATTTCCATCATGAACTTCTCCCATTCGATGGGTACGACCCGTATAAAACAGAATACGTTCTGTTGTAGTGGTCTTACCGGCATCAATGTGAGCCATGATTCCGATGTTCCTAGTATATTTGAGGTTCTTATCCATCTATTTTATTTTCCCTGCTGCCTGAATATTATCAGAACCTGAAATGTGCAAAAGCCTTGTTAGCTTCAGCCATTCTGTGGGTATCTTCCTTCTTTTTGTATGCGCCGCCTTCAAGCTTGTATGCTGCCATAAGTTCTGCAGCAAGTTTTTCTGACATTGAATGACCGGTTCTTTTCCTTGCGAAAAGTATCATGTTCTTCATGCTAATAGCAACTTTCCTGTCGGGCCTGATTTCCATTGGGACCTGAAATGTTGCACCACCAACCCTGCGGGCTTTAACCTCCACCTGTGGGGTTACATTATCAAGAGCCTGCTTGAAGATCTCAAGGGGAGTTTTACCTTCGTTCTTGAATTTATCTCCTACGATTTCAAGTGAATCGTATAAAATCTTGAAAGCCAGATTCTTTTTACCACTGAACATAAGATTATTCACAAACCTTGTTACATACGGATCTTTGTATTTTGGATCCGGCAACAGAATCCTCTTCTTTGGTCTTGCTTTTCTCATTATCTTATATCTTTAACTGTTACTTCTTAGGCCTTTTGGCACCATATTTTGATCTTCTCTGAGTACGGCCATCAACACCTGATGTATCAAGTGCGCCGCGAACAAGGTGATAACGAACACCCGGAAGGTCCTTAACTCTGCCACCTCTGATCAATACGATAGAGTGCTCCTGAAGATTATGACCTTCTCCCGGAATATAGGCGTTAACTTCTTTCTGGTTGGTCAGCCTTACCCTGGCTACCTTCCTCATAGCTGAATTTGGTTTCTTTGGTGTGGTTGTATAAACACGCACACAAACACCCCTTCTCTGAGGACATGAATCCAGAGCAGGTGCTTTACTTTTGTCGATCAGTTTCTTCCTGCCTTTTCTTACTAACTGCTGAATTGTCGGCATAATTCCAATTATTTTAGCATTAAATTTTACTCAAAAAAATGGTTTGCAAAGGTATTATAATTATTTTTTAATTCAAACTCAATAACATAATTTTTTTCAAACTAATTATTTCACTGCACATAAACAACCCGATAATTGCCATTATTCAGGCCGCCGTGCATGCTTTTTAAAAAAATATCTTACTTAATTTGTAAGTTATTAACAGGTTTTGCTTCCCGATCCTTCCCTTGGAGATTCCTTTTGTAAACTTACATTGAAGGAAGAAACGGTACTCCTGTATTTCAAAAAACTGGTGCAAAGAAAATAAAAATTTTCGAATTATGCACTCTTTCTTAATCTGTTTTAAAAAATTATTATTTTTGTCAGCTTCATTATTGGTATATAATATAATTGTATAACATATAATAACCAGAAAAATATGAAAACATACCAGGTCGACCAGATTAAAAACATTGCCCTTCTCGGCAACTCGGGGTCAGGAAAGACAACGCTTGCCGAAGCAATGCTTTTTAATGGTGGCGTTATCGAAAGAAGGGGAACTATTGAAGGGAAAAATACAGTTTCCGATTATCGCCCTATTGAACACGAGAACGGAAACACAATCTATTCAACAGTTCTCTACACCGAATTTCAGAATAAAAAGATAAACATCCTGGATACACCGGGGCTCGATGACTTCAGCGGCGGTGTCATTTCATCTCTGTTCGCTGCAGATTCTGCAGTAATGACAATCAACGTTCAGAATGGTGTTGAGGTTGGCACTGAAATACATTTCAGACATGCTGAAAAGAACAATAAACCCCTGATTCTGGTTATTAACGGTCTCGATCATGAAAAATCTCATTTCGAGAAAGCCGTTGAAATGATGAAAGAAAGACTGAGTACTGATATTATACTCCTTCAGTATCCTGTTAATGAAGGAACAGGATTCAACTCAATCATCGATGTTCTTAAGATGAAAATGCTGAAGTATTCTAAGGATGGCGGCAAAGCAGAAATTGTAGATATCCCTGCCGATCAGGCCGATAAAGCTGCCGAACTTCGCAGTGCCCTTATTGAGAAAGCTGCTGAAAGCGACGAATCGCTGATGGAACTCTTCTTTGCCAACGACACTCTCACTGAGGATGAGATCAGGAAAGGTATTGCAAAAGGTATTATTAAAAGAAGCCTCTTCCCTGTGCTTTGCTGTTCATCCAAAAACAATATCGGAGTTGACCAGGTAATGGAATTCATTGTAACCGAAGCTCCTTCAATTACCGATATGCCGGTTATTAAAAATAACAAAGGTGCAGAGGTAAAACCAAATCCTGCAGGTCCTGCTTCAGTTTATGTTTTCAAATCAGCAATCGAGGAACACATAGGTGAAATAAACTTTTTCAGGGTATTCTCAGGTAAAATAACTGAAAACCTTGATATCGTAAATACAAGTAATGGAGGAAAGGAAAGACTTTCACAACTTTATGTCTGCGCAGGCAAGAACAGAACTAAAGTTCCTGAACTGTATACCGGCGACATAGGTGCTTTTGTGAAACTCAAGAACACCAAGATGGGACATACTCTTAATGCCGCCGGAAATGACTGGAAATATGAAGGCGTTGTATTCCCTGAACCAAAATACCGTACTGCAATAAAAGCCCAGAGCGAAAGCGATGATGAGAAGCTTGGTGAATCACTTAACAAGATACATCTTGAGGACCCCACTGTTATCATTGAATATTCAAAAGAATTAAAGCAGATAATTGTGCACGGTCAGGGTGAATATCACCTTAATATAATGAAATGGCATCTTGATAATATATATAAGATACATACAAACTTCTTCCCTCCTAAAATCCCTTATCGCGAGACAATCACAAAGACTGCCCAGGCTGATTACAGACACAGGAAGCAATCAGGCGGTGCAGGACAGTTCGGAGAAGTTCACCTCGTAATTGAACCTTATGAGGAAGGATCGAAAGAACTCACGATGATTAAAATCGGAGGAAAAGAACAGAAGATCTCTGTCCGCGACAAGGAAGAGATTCCTCTATCATGGGGTGGCAAACTCATATACTGCAACTGTATCGTGGGCGGATCAATCGACGCAAGATTTATGCCTGCTATCCTGAAAGGTATTATGGAAAAGATTGAGATTGGCCCACTTACCGGTTCATATGCACGTGATATCAGAGTATACGTATATGACGGCAAAATGCACCCGGTTGACTCAAATGAAATATCATTCCGCCTTGCAGGAAGAAATGCATTCAGCACAGCTTTTAAAAATGCAGCTCCAAAGATCCTTGAGCCGGTTTATGATGTAGAAATATTTGTTCCGTCTGACAGGATGGGTGATGTAATAAGTGACCTTCAGGGAAGACGCGGTATGGTTCTTGGAATGTCCAGCGAGAAGAGATTCGAAGTAATAAAAGCTAAGGTACCTCTTGCTGAAATGAATAAATACTCAACAGCTCTCAGCTCAATAACAGGGGGACGTGCACTGTATACAATGAAATTTGCAGAATATGCACAGGTGCCGGGCGATGTTCAGGATACTGTTATCAAAGCTTACTCGGAAGAGGAAGAAGAAGAATAGAATAAATCTATTTAATTATTAAATAAAAAGAGCGGAGTCTGTGATTCCGCTCTTTATTTTTTAAAAAGCGTTTTCTCAATCAATTAAAATAGATATAAATATGTGGGTGATCCCTCGCTACCGCTATTAATGACAATATTTTACATCTCGCAGATTAGGAAGTACTTACAAATTTTGTAAAAATATAAAACGATTATATTTCCCCAGCGTCAGCTGGGGTCATCAACTGACCCTAAAGCACTGAAAGTGCTTAATATAATTAACGGCGTTGAAAATCACCTTCATATAATTACAGATATGAATCTGACAATTGCACTAATAAATTTCATGAGAGATATTAAAGTATCAACTTCATTATGGATGAAAAGTTTTTTCCTTAACTGATATATTCAGCTCCTTCAGAGCTGGAGGAGGATTGTGGTACAAGACCCCCAGCTGACGCTGGGGGTTATTCATATTTGGCTCTTTCAGAGCCGCTTGTCATAAAACCTGGTGTGCAAAAATGTATGGGGACTCGGAATGCCAGTTCCTTATATGTTTAAGGTGAAGGGAAAACAGATAGCGGGCATTGCCCGCTATCTGTTTTTCCCTTCACCACCCACAAAATAAAAGACTGTCATTCCGAATCCCGCATTGGCGGGATGAGGAATCTCTACCATGATAATTGAGTTTATTCAGTCAATACCATATCAGTATAATCCTGCCGGGAAATAATTTCAGGTTTTTCAGATATTGAAACAACCCTGTAGTTGAGATTCACCTTATAGATGTCTTCCCCTGCCTGGTATGTTAGTACTTCTGATTCTATCACATCTTTAAGAAATTCAGGCTTTGGCTCGTTCCCCAGCGGGAAATATATCTTAATAATTACAGGACAGGCAAATTCACTCTGGTATGAATAAGCTGAGGTGGTCTGCCTGAGAAGAAACTGCAGGTAGTTGGCATCATAAGGATCAAAGAAATTGTCAACTGTAAGGGAAAAAACGGCAATTGAATCGATCCATGGTTCAAGTTCAGCAACAATCTTTTTCTGAGGTACGAAAATCAGCTCCTGCATAGTTGTATCGTTATACATTGATTTGTCATACAGCACTTTCACCGTATGAGTTCCAACATATGTGGAGACTCCGTATATCCCATCAACTTCTCTCAGATTATTTGCAAATGAAGTGGAACTTCCAAAGCACTTTATGTTCTTGAGACCGTCTTTTGTGAAGGTTGCCGCATTTGCAATCTGCTCATCACTTCCCCATCTTACATTGATTGTAGGCAGTTCATACAAAGATCCCATTACGATACCTGCAATAATCAAAATTGCAAGTACTGCCCCGGGCAGCCATTTCATATTCCTTCTGTTTATCTGAAGGGTGTCTTTTTCAGGACAGACATAAAGGCAATCGCCGCATAAGTTGCAGTCGATGTGTGTTACCTTCTCCATGGAGGCAACATCAATCTCCTGAGGACATCTCTTTGAGCACAAATTACAGCTGGTGCATGTTGAAATATTTCTTGAGATATAAGCCAGAGAAGGCTTTACCTTTTTCATCTGTATTATTTCAAGAATATATCCTGCACATATTATGGCAAGCAGCGGATATATAAATGGTATTTCCAATCCGGTCAGGGAGAGTACAATGAACAAAACTGAAATCCCTGCAAACCACCAGAAGTATCTGAAGATATTAGTCAGGGCTCCGAAAGGACAGAGGTACCTGCACCAGAAAAACCTGAACAGAACCGAACCCACTATCAGAATCACAATTGCTGACAAGGCATACCATAATACAACATCTGAACCGAATCCGGAAGCAACAGCATAAAAAGGGTCGAATTTTTTACAGAAAAGCTCACTTGATGTTAAGGTGAAATAGAATGTTGCAAACAGCAGCATATATTTCAGGGCACGCAATGAACTGTCAAATGATTCATTAACATTTATCCTGATCTTAAGCTTGTCGCCGAGTTTGCCAAGCCACTCACTTATTGTTCCCAGGGGACATATATATCCGCAAAACAGCTTGCTGAAAACAGCTGCTCCGATAAACAGCATCACCCCCATCATTATCTGCATTGTTGTCATAGAACATGAGAGGGAGTTCAGATTTATGTAACTGCCAAGAGCCTGCAATCCTCCAAATGGACAATATGCTTCAAAATCAGGAACATAAACCTTATCCAACCAAAGTCTCAGGCCCATATAAAATAAGGCTCCAAAAACTGCAAACTGATACAGAAGCTTAATAATATTACGATCTTTTTTAACCCTTGCCATATTACATCTGTTAATTAATTAACAACCAGGGGTAAAGATATAGAAAAGGAGGTTGAGACAATTAATTTATGTCACAACCTCCTCTAATTTAAATTCAATCTATCTAATCCTTTTCCTGCAAATCAGGGAGAGGGAACAGAAGACTAAACTGTTCTTAAAATATCCCAGACAAATGCCCTGATACCCACTTCATCATTTATTGCATCAATTTTTTTCACAGTATCAAGAACCTTGTCTACAAGTTCCTCCTCAATGATGATAAGGAGGCTCTTATTGATTTCAGGCCAGGTATGTGTACCGAGATGAGGTACTCCTGTTTTGGTGCCTCTGCCCTGTACATTTTCCCACAGGGAATAACCGTTAATTCCAAGCTTATCAATCATATACTCTACTTTTTCAGTATGCGCCTGGTTATATATTATCATTACAGCTTTCATAATCAGATTATTAAGTTATAAATTTATTCTTTTGTACTATCTCCGTTCATGAAACCCATTTCAGAATAAACTGCAAGGTTCTTGTTCCTCTCACCGCGTTTTGCAAATATGGCATACACCACAGGCACCAAAACGAGTGTCACCACAGTAGAGAAAATAAGTCCTCCGATTACCGATACTCCCATTGGGCTCCATAGTTCAGATCCCGATCCTTTGCTCATTGCCAGTGGCAACATACCAAGAATTGTTGTTGCTGAAGTCATGATTACCGGCCTCAGACGGGAACGGCCTGAAATAGAAATCGCGTCATAAAGCTCATGTCCTCTCTCGCGCATCAGGTTGATGAAGTCAACAAGCACAATAGCATTCTTAACCACAATACCAATAAGCATTACCGCTCCGATGGCAGAGATAACACTCAATGTTGTATTTGTAAGGAAGAGCGCAATAGCAACTCCTGAGAAAGCAAATGGGATTGAGAACATAATTATAAATGGCATTTTGAGTGACTCAAACTGGGATGCCATTATAAGGTAAACCAGGACAAGACTCAGCAGGATAAGCATTGCAATATCCATGAATGCATCCATCTGTTCCTTTATAGCTCCTGAAATCTGTACCATAACTCCGGATGGCATAATGGTTTCATCGATAACTTTCTGAACATCTATCTGAATATCTGTCAGTGACCGTTTATAAGGGGTAAAACTCACCCTTACAATTCTCTCTTTTCTCTTACGTTCAATACTCGGAGGTGACCAGTATTCCTTTATCTGCGCAATCTCACCCAGTCTTATTGTCTGGCCCATAGGGTTAGTGATCCCGATATTTTCAATTTCAGTAATAGTGCTCCTCGAATCTTTTTTCAGACGCACAACAACATCATACTCATCCCCAAACTGGCGCAGACGGGTTGCCGTCATGCCATCAACCCTGTTCTTAACTGCCATTGAGGCCATTGCGGTATTTAAACCATTTGCACTCATTTTGTTCTGGTCAAAAATAATCTGAAGCTCTGGTTTTGATTTGGCACGGCTGATTGTAACATCATTACAGCCTTCAATAGCCTTGATCTTTTCAGCCAGCTCTTCTGCCACAACATTAGTCTCAGCAATATCATAGCCATACACTTCAACGTCAACCGCACTGCCTCCGAAGCTTCCCATATTGTCGGAAGTTGAGACCTTAAAATTCACAATTTCCGACATTTTTGAAAGATCTGCCCTCATCTCATCTGCTAGTTCAAAGACAGATTTTTTCCTTTCCTCAATGGGAACCAGGCTAAGGTTATAACTGATTTTATGAGTTCCTCCCGACTGGAATATTGATGCGAAACCACCCTGGTCATCAGAGCCTGATGAGGTAGAGATGATGCGGACTTCAGGATATTTCTCCTTAATAAGATTGTCGATTCTGTCGGCAGTAATAACTGTCTGCTCAACTCTGGTTCCGGTCTGCAATTCAACTGTAATAGACATTGTTGATTCATCAGCCTGAGGAAAGAACTCAGTTTTGATTACAGCGAACAGACCCATTGAAGTGACAAAAATTACTGTTGCCAATATTGACACAAATGTCTTGTGCCGCAGGGCCCACCTCAGTGTTTTCTCATAATAATGATCGAGCCAGTCAAGTCCCTTTCTGATGCTTCCGTCATAGGTCCAGAATGGGGCATCTTTTTTAATCGGATACCATTTCAGAAGAAGTGCACTTAATGTTGGAGTAAGAGTGATGGCAGCAAAGACAGAAGTTACAATTGTTATAGTAACAATCATACCAAGCTGTTTGAAAAGAACCCCGGTAAGTCCGGTTACGAATGTAAGCGGGAAGAATACGGCCACAACTGTCATAGTAGTTACGATAACTGCCAGCCAAACCTCGTTGGTGGCATAGATTGAAGCTTCCCTTGGCCTGCTGCCCCGTTCAATATGCTTTGTGATGTTTTCGAGGACAACAATCGCATCATCCACCACCATACCTATAGCTATTGATAGAGAGGTCAGTGAAATTATGTTGATGGAGGCATCTGTAATAAACAGATATATAAATGCAACAATAAGTGAGATCGGTATTGTAAGAATGATTATAAACGTGGCGCGCCAGCGACCAAGGAAGAAGAGGACGACAAGTATAACAAAGATAGCTGCATACATCAGGGTCTCTGTAAGATTATTTATCGATCCTTTTATAAATGAAGCACTGTCGAACAGTTTTTCAATTTTAACATCCTCAGGAAGATCTTTAACAAGGGTTGACAGCATCTTATCTACATCTTCTGTAACCTTTACTGTATTGCCACCTGATTGTTTCTGAACAAACATCGACATCCCTCTTTCACCGTTGATCTTTGTATCAAGCTTTGATTCACGGATCGTGTCGCGTACTTCTGCTACATCCTTAAGGTAAACACTGTTGCCGTTGAAACTGCTTATTACAAGGTTCTTAACTACATCGCTCTCCGGAAATTCACCCTGGATACGAAGCGGATAGTCTGTTTTGCCCATTTCAAGATAACCGGCAGGCATATTCATGTTCTCTGCACGCAACACATTACCTATCTGCTCGATAGTAAGATTATATGCCTCCATCTTCCGGGGATCGACATCAATATATACTTTACGGCCCGGGACACCTGTGAGGGCAACGGAACCCACACCCTCAATCCTGTTAAGGGGATTTACGATCTTTTCATCAAGGATCTTTTCAAGTCCTGCATAGCTTTCTTTTGCCGTGATAGCATAGAAAACGATTGGCATAAAGCTGGTACTGAACTTAATGATCGTCGGTTTTTCACAATCTTCAGGCAATATACGCTCTGTGAAACTCAGTGAGCTCCGGATATCGTTGGAGGCTTCATCCAGATTGGTCCCGTATTCAAAATTCATGAAAATGACTGAGTTAGCATCGCTCGAAGTTGAAGTGATCTCCTTCAGATTGCTTACAGAGTTAAGGGAGTTTTCCAGAGGCCTTGTAACATTGGTTTCAATATCCGAGGCACTTGCACCCGGATAGGTAGTATAAACAACCACAAAAGGCAATTCCATTTCGGGATAGAGGTCCACCGGCAATTGCTTCAGGGAATAGAGTCCCATAACCATTAATCCCACAAAAATGAGGATGGTTGTTACAGGACGTTTAACGGAGGTACTATAAATACTCATATTAAATCTTTTTTAAATCACGACTATTAATTAACAAGCTCTGTTTTGTCGCCGTTAATCAGACGGGCCTGTCCTTCTGTTACAAGCATATCGCCTTCATTTATGCTGGAAGAAATTATCTCAAGCCGGTCATCAAATCTTTTACCAAGCTGGACCTCAATCCTTTCAGCAACATTGTTTTTGTTAAGGAATACATACCTGGTGTTAGTACCTTCCTGAACCATGACTGTATTGGCAGGGACAACAAAAGTTTCAACTTCACCAAGGTCCATCGATACCCTCACAAACATTCCGGGCTTGAGAAGTTCATTCCTGTTTGCCAGTTCAAGTTCTACGTTGAATGACCTTGTGGCTGAATTAATTGTAGGGGCAATAAGGTAAACCGTTCCGGTAAATTTCTCATTCTCATAAACATCAGCAGTAATTTCAGCTTTCATATTTTTCCTGATCAAGGGATAGTATTGTTCCGAGATGCTGACATTTACCTTCAGGGGATTGATTTGCATAACTGTAACAATGGCTGACCTGCCGGTTGTTGTTGTAGGAGCTCCGGAATACATTTCACCATTCTCAAAGTATTTTCCTGTTACAATCCCATCGAATGGAGCACTCATCAGGGTGTTCTGTTCCATGAAATCAACATTTGTCTTTGTAACATCGTACTGTGTCTTAAGCTGGTCGTACTGTTGCTGCTTTGCACTTCCCGATTTAAGAAGGGTATCAAGCCTTGAAAGATCTTTTTCAAGGTTACTTAATTGAAGCTTAAGCTGATAAAGCTGTGTGCGGTCCATTAAAAAAAGCTCTTCCCCTTTCCTGATCCTGTCTCCAACCTCCACATATATTTTGTCAACCCGGCCCGGTGTTGAAGGAGCCATATTTACCTCTTCAAAGGGAAGGATTGTTGCTGTATAATCAATTGTCCTGGAAATCTTAGTTCTGGCCAGAGCTATTGTTTTTACCGGGATAACTCCTCTTTCGTTCTGATTAGCGGCAGGTTGACTGGCTTCAGCCGGCTTATCACTTTTTGAGGAACATCCTGACATTATAAGTCCGACAAAAAGGATAACTGTAATTGTTCTTAAGTATTTCATTATTTTGAATTTATAGGTTTCTTAATATATTAAATGTTATTGAGTAGTTTATCAAGTGCAATTTTGGTCTGGAGCAGGTTGAGCAATGCTGTCACATAGTTTGTTTCTGACTGCAGGTACAACTGGTTTGCCTGAGTAAGGTCAAGGCTTGAAGCCATCCCCTGGCGGTATTTATTTTCCATGCTTGCATATACCCTCTTTGAGACTTCAACATTATCTTTCTGACTGATATACTGCTGGTTTGCATTTACAAGGTTATACCTGAGCTGTTTTTCCTGGAGCAACAGCTGCTCTGTTACCATATCTTTGGTTGTTTTTGCTTTATCGAGATTAATCTGTGCCTTTTTGATCTTACTGTATCGCTGACCGCTTGCAAATATCGGAACAGTAATCTGTAGGCCAGTCATGGAGTTCGGGAACCATTGAAGTTCGCGGACTTTATCACCCATCCCGTTTGTTCCATAAGTGTAAAAACCTGATAATGTTGGCAGTACCAATGCTTTCTGCGTTTTAAGGTTGAGTGCCGATAATTGTTCCTGGCCTTCAAGAAGCTGGTAGTTAACGTTCTGTCTGTGATCAAATTCCTGTGACATCAGGGCATCAACATTTATCATTTGAGTCAGGCTTTCAAGAGTTTCTGTAATTATGATATTTGTTTCAGGGGCAACTCCAAGCTGAAATCTTAAAAGGTTATAATTGAGTTCAATATTCCGTTGCATTGAACTTCTTGCATTTTCGACCATTGTAACGTTTGATACCATCTGATCAACATCTGTTCCTTCTGCCATACCTGCGGCGTACATTGACCTGGTTGATTTAAGTGTCTCCTTCAGGTTTGCCATATTGCCTTCGAGTATCCTGAGTGACTCTTCTGATACAATTATCAGGAAATATGCAGTGCTGACTGACTCCCTTGTATCCTGTTCAGATTTGACAAGATTTTTCTCACTTAACTTATTTGCAAGTTTTGTGGTTTCAATTCCTACATAGAGAGGAGCATTGAACAGAAGCATACTTGCCTGGACGCTTCCTCCTGAATTGAATTGTGAACCAAATGTTACAGGAACCTTCTCGCCTGGCTTTCCAAAGAAATCACCGGGTAAAAGAGTTGTCATGAGCTTGAGGTTGTCAGTAAATGATCCTGAAGCATCAACCGATGGAAGTGCGCTTGAAATTGTTTCCCAGATCGCAACCCTTGAGGCAGCTATATCCTGACGGGCTGCTATAACCGTCTTATTATTCTGAATTGCATAGTTCTGTGCTTCCTTAAGTGAAAGCCTCAGCTCACTGCCCTGTGACTGTGTCTGGGCAGACAACAATCCCCCTGTTATAAAGAATAGCAGCAAGCAATTAAAAATTCTGTTGTTTTTCATGTTCTTAATTTGTTATTCGGATGTTTATTATTTTGTTGTTATTTATAGCTAGTATTTTTCATCTCTTTTGTTTATCAGTTCAATACCTTCCGGTGTTGAAATACCTCTCAGGTAATTGATAAATGTATTCTTGATTACCTCTTTCCTTGTATAGGATTCATACGGATACAGATCATTATCCATAATTGACCTGCCCATGGAATAGAGACAACTGTTTACTATCTCTGCATTAATGTTTTTTCTGAAAAGTTTTTCTTTGATGCCTTTTTCTATTATCCTGATATTGTCCCTGTAATCGGGCATTTCACATTTTTCATCTTTATTCATCAGGACTTCCATGTGGTATTTTCGCAGATCAGCCTGAAAGGCAGGACTCATTGTCTGAAGATGATCCCTGTTGACTTCCAGCAGTTTGAAAATGGCATCAATTGCATTGTCTGAGTCATCCAGGATCTTGCTTATCAGATGTCGTTGTTTTACGGCCATATTCTTCAGAACGCCCTCCAGCAATTCATCCTTATCTGCAAAAACTTCGTATATGGTCCTTTTTGATACTCCGATCTGACTTGCGAGAGAATCCATTGTTACGGCTTTTATGCCATACATCTTGAATAACTGTGCAGCCCCTTCAATAATTCTTTCTCGTATATCCATAATTGTATTCAAATTGCAGTACAAAAATAAGAAAACTTATTTAGTTTATAAAGTTTTTAGTTTTTTAACGGATATTTTCCGTAAACGGAAGGTTTTTACCGGTGAATGGAGGAAGGCTCAAAGGCATGAAGGGGAGAGTGGGTGAATGGGTGAGAGGGAGACATGAGACTCAATATTCATCCTGCCATGGATCAATTGTCTTGCCGTTGTGCCGCTGTGCTGCTGTGCCATTGTGCCGCTGCGCCATTACGCCTTATTGTTTATGACCCGGAAGTTTCCTATATTCGTTAGTAGAAATTAAATTAAAACTGTCACTCCTATGAAATACAATCCTGAACTCCGAATCAAAGAACTTGGAATTATCCTTCCTGCGGCGCCAAAACCTGTTGGAGTTTATAAACCGGTTCTCATAGTGGATAACCTTTTATATGTCTCCGGGCACGGCCCCTTTAAATCAGACGGTACCCTCATTACCGGAAGGGTAGGCGCTGATCTGGATCTGGAGGAGGGAAAGCTCGCTGCCAGGCAGGTCGGACTTGCCATGCTGGCTTCGATCAAAGTTCATATCGGCGACCTTAATAAAATCAAACGTATTATAAAGGTACTGGGGATGGTTAATTCCGTTCCGGGATTTGATAAGCACCCGGCTGTTATTAACGGCTTCAGTGAACTGATGGCCGAGCTTTTCGGCGATGAAAACGGTATCGGGGTCAGAAGTGCCGTGGGTATGATGCTTCCTTCAAACATTGCTGTGGAGGTTGAAGCTGTTTTTGAATTAAATCATTAATTATCAGAATGGAAGAAAAGAAATCAGGCAGAACATGGTACGAGGCGGACAATATCAGTGAGGTTCCTTCGCCGGCCCTTCTTGTATATCCTGACCGGATTGAAAGCAATATCCGGAAAATGATCGAGATAACAGGAGATGTAAAACGACTCAGGCCACATGTCAAGACCCACAAGATGCCTGAGGTCATCAGATTGCAAGTCAGGCACGGGATCAACAAATTCAAATGCTCCACAATTGCAGAGGCAGAAATGTGCGCAAAAAACGGAGCAGTTGATATCCTTCTGGCACTGCAGCCTGTAGGACCAACCATTGACAGATTCTTTTCGCTTAAACAGAACTTCCCTGATGTAAAGTTCTCATGTATAACAGATAGTGAATCAATTATCAGACAGCTCGCTGAAAAAGCAGTCAGAAATGGTTCAGAGACTTACCTGTGGCTCGATATCAACAATGGAATGAACCGTACGGGAATAGCACCTGACGATAATGCAGCATCATTGTTTGAACTCATTCACAGATTGCCGATGTTAAAGGCTGCAGGATTACATGTTTATGACGGGCATATCAGGGACAAGGATTTTTCAGTCAGGAAGAAAAAGAGTGATGATGCTTTTGATGCAGTTTACAGACTTGCAGAAAAACTCAGAATTAAAACAAATCATACTATTGAAATTGTAGCCGGAGGATCTCCAACCTTCAGGGTTCATGCATTGCGTGATGGAGTAGATTGCAGTCCCGGGACAGTTCTTTTGTGGGATTATGGCTACAGCAGCGGCCTGCCTGATATGGAGTTCATGAATGCCGCTGTTCTTATGACACGTATAGTCAGCAAACCGGCAGAAGGTCTTATTGCTCTCGATCTCGGACATAAATCAGTTGCATCGGAAATGCCCCATCCGCGAATTGTTTTTATGGGGATTGATGAATATACCGTCTCCAATCATAGCGAAGAACACCTGGTTATTAAATTCGCAGGTTCGGAAAAAATGAATGTCGGTGATGTTTTGTACGGTATTCCGTGGCATATATGCCCAACCGTTGACAGACATGATTTTGTAACAATTGTTACAAATAAGCATGCAACAGGAAGATGGGAAGTTGAAGCAAGAAAAAGAATGATCACAATCTGAACATTTTCAGCCCCTTACTGTTTTCTATAAAAAACCACTTTATTATGGATATGCAAAATGCATTTCAGTCGCTCAACTGGCTGGCAATAGTTGTTTCAGCCATCAGCGCATTTGCTCTTGGAGGACTCTGGTATTCCCCTGTTTTATTCGCAAAAAGATGGATGAAGGAGACAGGCATCACCGAAGAATCTGCAGCAGGAAAAAATATGCTGAAGGTTTTCGGACTTGCTTTTGTACTTTCTCTTATTGCTGCTTTCTTCCTTGCCATGTTCATTGGTCCTGAGGCCGGTGCTTCATTTGGAGCTCTCGCAGGTTTTATGGCAGGACTTGGATGGGTTTTCACATTCTTCGGAATAAGTTACCTGTTCGAGAACAGATCGCTTGCTCATTTCCTTATAAACGCAGGCTACAGCGTTGTCAGTCTGACGATAATGGGTCTGATTATAGGGTTGTGGCATTAGGAATGGCGCAGAGGCGCAGAGGCGCAGAGGCGCAAAGGCGCAAAGGCTCAGGGGCTCAAAGGCTATAAATACTTTTAGCCGCTGCGCCGTTATGCCGTTGAGCCATTGAGCCTTATCTGTAAAGATATACGAATCCCCGCTGCTCCTTACTATCGTATTCAACCTCATCCCATCCCATCGCACGGATGATGTAGAAATAAACACCGGGGCTTGCGTCGGCTGAGGAATTATTTACTTTACCGTCCCAGCCATCCCAGTCTCGGAGGGCTTCCCCTTCACCCGAAAAGTTATAGACCATTTTTCCGCTGCGGCTAAAGACTTCAACAGAGATGAATTTGAGTGATTTTTTCTGAACCATGAACCTGTCATTCAGTCCATCATCATTGGGAGTAAAGACATTTGGGATATCCAGTTCAGATGGGTCTACAACTATCTTTTCAGAACGCATGGAATCAATACAGTGCAGGTCGCTTTCAATAGTCAGGGTAACATAATATTCACCCGGGATATAATAAATATGAGGAGCCGGATCCTTAAGATCAGAAATACTGTCCTTGCTGTCGCCAAACTCCCATTTATATACCGAACCACGCACGGATTTATCTGAGAATGAAACTTCAAGAGGGGCTTCACCCTTTTGAGGATCGACTGAAAAATCAGCCTTGACATGTATAGATTCATAGAAAAATGAAGATTCACTTACACATCCAAAACTGTCAGATACCTGTATTTTGTATGTTACATCTTCCAGAGGCGGAACAAATGTCTGGGGATCAATCTCAAGATCAGGGAAAGGAATTGTTGAAACAGGATTGGATGACCACAGGAACTTCACCCTGTTTGGAAGGCGGACTGCCGTTCCGTTTACAGGATTTTTATAGAAGAATGTGTCAACAGCAGCTTCACCGTTAAGAGCAACATAATCGCATGTACGGTTCAGAAGCGCAGCACTTGAAAACGGTTTGTCAAGGAAGATCCATCCGGTATAACTTGTATCAATACCTCCTGTAATCAAAACCCTGTATCCTCCTTCTGAGAGATTATTTGCGACTGAAGAAGTTACAGCTGTCTCATTTTTTAAAGGAATTGAGAAGCTTTTATCACTTTCACTCCATTGAAACCAGGCAAAATTTGAAGCAGTAGTTCCTGCCGGAAGAGATGCCACCAGGGTCCCTTTCTGCGTACTGGAGGCATTGCAGTAGATAAATACCGGATCTTTAATCTCAGGATTCGGGATGAATTTTGTATAGCGTATGGCGTTATTCCCCGGAGCAGCCAGCTGGGCTGAAGCGGACAGGGCGACGAACAGGCTAATTGTCAGAAAAATATAACGCACAGGCAATCACTTATTACTTACAGAAACGGAATAGTTGCAATTTTGGTATTTTCCACTGCAAGTATAATAAAAACAGGAGTAATATGAGGCTTAGTCGAGATGAAATACTTCCTCCATGTTTGCCCACCACTCCCCTTCTTTACGGGTAGCCACAGGTGACTGCATCGGCTCCATCACTGACCACCACTCCTGAGTTTTGGGATCAGCTGCCATTTTCGCCATATCGGCAGCAAAATCGGTTCCTGTATATTCCATATATGCATACAGCATTCCATCTTTATGGAATATTGAATAGTTCCGGATATTACATTGTTTTATCATATCAAGTATCTCGGGCCATACAGCAGCATGATACTTCTTATAACTCTCAAAATGTTCCGGTTTTACTCCAATAACCTGTCCGAATCTTTTCATATACAAATATTTAGTTGCTTGTTCTGATATTCTTTTTCTCTTCTAAACGGATCCGCTTATACCTATAATATATGATGAAATAATTATTATCATCAGGGAGATTGCCATGAAGAGGATTATTGATTTTGAAGCTCCTTTCCATTCACTCCTGTAAAAGCCCCATAGGGTTGCAAAAACTATTGTAAGTCCCATGAGAATTCCCCATGATGTAAATGTGAATGGTCCCATTTTGCTTTTGCCCATGCCGAACAGAATGAACTGACTGAACCAGAGAAGTCCGGCAAGCAGGGAAAAGAGATAGTTGGTAAAGAGTCTTTTCTGATTATCGCTTCTGATATAGTCTGACAAAGATTTATTCCTGAATCCCAGATAAATACACCATATTATTGTAGTAACAAGGGTTCCTGAAAGAAGAAGAAGCATAACAGGCATTGAAGTGAAAAGCGGATCGATACCGTTTTTTGCAGCTATTTCATTTATCGGAACCGCCTGTTCAAAGCCAAGCGACATAGCTGAACCGGTTATACCAACAAGCAATGCAGCCAGAACTCCCTTTATCAGATTAAACTCAGAGATACTCTTTTCTTATCTGCATCCGACACGCTGATATCTTTCAGATATCCTGCCCACCCGGAAAATCCAATCCCGATGCATGCAATAATTACTCCGGCAATAAGAAGCGTGCCTCCTGAACCTGCTGTCATAAGCTTCAGACGTCCATCGAGAACCGGCGGAATAAGTGTCCCGATGGCCAGCATAAGTCCGAGCGACATTGCATAGCCCAATGATATTCCGAGATATCTCAGCGATAATCCGAATGAGAGGTTTCCGATACCGTAAACTGCTCCCAGGAGGAAAACGGAGATAAGAACATTACCCGGAACCTGATGGTAAATTTCAAGGAAAGATGGAGCAAAAACAAGGCAGGCAATAAGGGGGAATATTGTATAGGCGCCAATACAGTAAATAAGCCAGTAGGTTTCCCATTTCCAACCCTTTACATTTCCGAATGGAATAGCAAAACTACCCGCAGTAAAAGCTCCTGTTGCAATCAGTAATAGCCCTGAAAATATATTTGTTTCCATTATGGGAAATTACAAAAATATGATCAAAATAAAAAGGTGTTAATAAATAATCGGTTATAAGTATTCAATACCACTAGTCAGATTACCTCTTATTGCTAAATTTGCCGGACCTGTTTACGCTGTAACCTATGCATATTATTAATACTGATTACCTGAGTGACCTCAATGAGACCCAGAAGCAGGCTGTCCTGAATTCAGAGGGGCCATCACTTGTTATTGCAGGTGCCGGAGCAGGAAAGACCCGGGTCCTTACATACAGGATCGTTCATCTCCTGGAGAAAAAAGTACCTGCAGGCAGAATACTTGCCCTCACCTTTACCAACAAGGCTGCCAGGGAAATGAAGGAGCGGATCACGAGGATTATCAGTCCTGAAGTTGCCAGGCATCTCTGGATGGGTACCTTTCACTCAATCTTTGCAAAGATCCTCAGGATAGAGGGTGAAAAGCTCGGATACAAACCCAGCTTCACAATATATGACACTTCTGATTCAAGGAGTCTTATCAGGTCGATAATCAAAGAGCTTAATCTCGATGATAATATCTATAAGCCAGGGGTAATCGGTTCAAGGATCTCTTCAGCCAAGAATAATCTTGTTACTGCCAACATGTATTCTTCAAATTCATCTTTTCAGGAATATGACAAGGCAAACAGGATGCCGCTTCTGGCAGATATCTACAGAACATATGCCGCACGTTGCTTCAAATCCAATTCAATGGACTTTGATGATCTGCTCCTGAATACAAATGTCCTCTTCCGCGATTTTCCCGAAACACTTGCAGCCTACCAGGAGAGGTTCAGTTATGTTCTTGTTGATGAATACCAGGACACTAACTACTCGCAGTATCTGATTGTTAAGAAACTTGCGGCAGCACATCGAAATATTTGCGTTGTAGGCGATGATGCCCAGAGTATTTACTCTTTCAGGGGAGCCAGGATCGAGAACATACTGGAATTTAAGAATGATTATTCTGATTACCAATTATTCAAGCTTGAGCAGAACTACCGTTCGACACAGACAATCGTTAATGCAGCCAATACCATCATTGCCAACAATGAGGGCCAGATACAAAAGAATGTTTTCTCCAGGAATGAACCCGGAGAGAAGATCCAGGTATTCCAGGCAATGACCGATTCGGAAGAAGGTTTTAACATCGCATCAGATATTTTCGACAAACATTTTGCCCTGAGGCTCAACTGGTCGGATTTTGCAATTTTGTACCGGACAAATGCACAGTCGAGGATCTTTGAGGAGACACTCAGGAGAAAAAATATACCATACAAGATATACGGCGGACTCTCATTCTATGAAAGAAAAGAGATAAAGGATATACTTGCCTATTTCAGAATGGTAATTAATCCTGAGGATGAGGAAGCTCTGAAAAGATCAATAAATTACCCCAAGCGTGGAATTGGCGACACTACAATTGATAAAATATTTGAAATAGCCCTTTCAAAAAGCGTCACACCCTGGTCAGTTTTATGTGAAGCTGATAAATATCCCGATCATTTCAATGCAGGAACTGCAAAGAAACTGATCATGTACAGGGATGTGATAAATCATCTGAGAAGGGATGCTGATTCGGTTGATGCATTTACCAAGGCCAATGAGATCGCAATGGGATCGGGTATAATGAAGGAGCTCAGGGATGGAAAATTACCCGAGGAGGTAAGCCGTTATGAGAATATGGAAGAGCTACTGAATGCTATCAAGGAGTTTACCGAAGCGGCAGATACAAACGGTGATCCAAATGCACTGGAAGCTTATATGGCAAATGTCTCGCTTCTTACTGACCAGGATTTAGAGAAGGAGGAGGACAGGAATAAGGTAACCCTGATGACAATGCATTCGGCCAAAGGACTGGAATTCAAACATGTATATATTGCCGGTATGGAGGATACTCTCTTTCCATCGCCCATGTCGAGCGGTTCGGCAAAAGAGCTTGAGGAAGAGAGAAGGCTCTTTTATGTCGCGGTTACACGTGCTGAAAAGCAGGCTACCCTGAGCTATGCACTTAACCGTTACAAATGGGGAAACCTTGAAAGATGCAGCCCCAGCCGGTTCCTTAAGGAGATTGATCAGAAGTTTCTGGACTATCCGCAGACAGGGGGAAAACCATTTAATTCTGGTTCCTCATCACCTGCCAAACCTGCACCTTTAAGGGAGGAACCGGTCAAATATGCAAGGCAGGATAAACTGAAAAAACTTACCAGTACTGAATCGGATTCACCAACAGGACTTACCGGAACAGATGCCTCACTCTTTTCTGAAGGAGACCTTGTTCATCATGAGCGCTTCGGCAAAGGGACAATCATATCTATTGAAGGAGAAGCACCCAATACAACAGCTTCAGTAAAATTTGATACAGACGGAACAAGAAAGCTTCTGCTCAGATTTGCAAAACTCAGGAAACTTTAGAGGATCTTACCTGATCTCCTTCATTCCACCTGTTTTGAGAATGAAATATTTCTCTTTAAGCGGTTTCGACAGTCTGATCTTTACCTCATCCGGGTATCCCTTGGCCCAGAAGCGGTTGCCATCATTTAAGGCAACTGTGCTGTGATGCTGAGGGAAGATATATTCAGGGTCAAGTGCATTGATGAGCATTACTGAATTATCGATATACATATTATGTTCAGTAGGTGAGAAGAAAAGCACATCCACCTTTTTCAGGAAGAGGTGATCCTCGAGCAGGTATGTATCACCCGGCTGAAGAATTCTTTTTCCTCCTATCGTAAACAGATAGCCGCAATCCTGAAGGTTGGCATCATAATAGATAGCAAAATTTGCATTACCGTGTAGTGCCCTGAGAGGATCAACTTTAATTCCCTTAATTTCAAATGGTTCGCGTGGTTTCGCAACGACAATCCTGTTTTCAGGTATGCCAAATTTCTTTGCATTTTCAAGGCAGCTCTCCGGAAGAACAAATATGCATTTCGATTTTTCAATAAGAATTCTTGTTGTATATTCCTCAAAGTGATCTCCGTGCCCGTGTGTTATAAATGCCACATCGAGAACAGGTGCAATATCATCAGGTGTAATCGGGCTGGGAGATATCCTTCCCCTGTTTTCGAGAAACAGGTCCGTCGAAATTACCAGGTTGTCAGACTTGATTATCCAGCTCCCCTGCCCTATCCACCAAACTGCGATACCGGCTTTATGCTCCTTTATCTGGTCAATTGTTTTTTTCTCCTGACCTGAAGCAGGATTTACCAGTAAGGACAGGAGTAATAAAAATCCGGAAATTCTCATATCAATGAAAATTACTTAACAAGTAAAGTAATTAAAATCAGTTTGTTGACTGCTATTTTTTCTTGTCTTCTCCCATTTTCATCTGGCGAAGTGAGTAACCCTTAACAGAAATTGAGTGAGGATAATTCTCATTTATCTCCTTTGTCTCAGACTTCATAGTAGGTTTTCCCTTTTCATCATAAGCTTCATTGGCGAGTATTATGCCGTCATTGAACTGTGGAGCCTGATAATAGGTATTCATATTGGTATTCTTCCACCCGCGTCTGTCAATTTTAATTCTCTTGTCGGTTGTATACCATACCTTTCCTTTAGTATTATCATCAGGATCAACATAGGAATACTCATCACATTTGTAGCCGGCGATCTCCCTTGTGTTACCGGTTTTTGTGTATACAGGAGGTGTATCTTTCTTTCCTTTTTTGTCAGTTGGCTCAGCACCTTCTTCGGGAACTGCGGATATCATACCCATTTTCATGCCGTTCATATCCGTGAGCATAAGGAAACACTTATTCTCACCATCCATCACCATATTTGCAACAACAGGAACTGTCTCACCCTCAGTGTTCTGCACCGATTTTGTCTCAACACCCATACTCGGATGATTTGCACTGTAATAGATATACATATCCATTTTCATTGTCTCCTTTTTATCATATGTCTCGGAGACCATATACATCCTTGATGTAAAACTGTATGATTCATTATATTTAAGATCGACTTTATTTGAAAACAAAGCACCCATAGCACCGGGTCCGCCTGACTGTCCGGCATCTCCTCCGGCATCACCGGATCCTTCTGCTGCAGATGGCTGATTCTCACTTTTTTTCTTCTCTGCCTCCCTTGCTTCAGCCTTCTGTTTTGCTTTATCAGCTTCTTTATTAACAGCTGTATCTATCTCGGCATCAACTTCTTTATCAACGGTTTTTACTCCGGCATTTACCACCTTATTCATCTTGTTTTTAAGCAGATTCCCCACCTGGGCAGATGTAGTTACCGGTATCAGAAGTGCAAAAGCAAAAAGCAAAAATAATCCCCTTGTTTTCATATTTAATTGGTTTAAAATAGACGTTAAAAATACTTAAATTTTTGTTTATGTGGCAAATTGCGTACCAAAAAATCGGGAATGTTGAAAAAGTAAATTTTAACCACAGAGGACACAAAGTTCTCACAAAGTACACAGAGGTAAAATCGTTATTATTAATCCTTTGTGACCTCTGTGTTTTTCTTTGTGAACTCTGTGGTTAATGGATTTTGGCTTTTTTGTCCTCCCTATCGAAGGGGTATATAGCGTAATTACCTATGCAGCAACAACTTCTGCTTCAACAGGCTTGTTCTTTTCAAGGTTTACCGACTCATATAAGGCTGCAAAGGAACTGGATATCCAGATCATTGCCGGGAAGATCCCGACAATCATGAGAATCAGTCCAAAGATTACTATAAAGAAGGATGCAAATCCCATAAAGAAGATCTTCCAGCCGTGCCCGCGGGTCATTTTCCAGCTAAGCTCAACAGCTTCAATGGGATCAAGCTTTTTGTCCATTACGATGTAAGAGACAAATGCCAGACGACATGCGATAATTATTCCGGGGATCAGAAGGGCAAAAAGACCAAGTACAACAAGTGCTATCACAAGAAGGTTTGCGAGGATAATAGTAAGGTAATTCTCCATAAAACCTTTAATAAAATATTCAAAATCAGGCTTAACCTTTCTTACAGCCTGCACAAAGATCATTTTTCCGCCATACTGGAATACAGGGGCTACAAGCAGAACATAAAGTCCTGCCAGGAGAGCAAAGAAAGCCGCAAAAAGACCCAGGGATGCCAGTCCGAACATATGTTCCCAGTTACCTGCATCATCCATGTTCCAGTTCCAGGGAGCTCCGTGAAAATCACCTGAATCCATTTTGAAATCCATAAACTTATAAGGACCTGTTACAATTGACAGAACTATGACAACCAGAAATAACCTGAGGAAGTTATTCATCATAACCTGCCATCCTGCTCCGAATGCATTACTGAAACCAGGCTTCAGAGTGTAATCATTATTTGTTTCCATTTTTCTATTTAGTTAAATTAATACTCGGGTTAACGATTATGAAGCAAATGTAAACCCCGGTTTCCTAATGGATTTCATACTATAGTATTGAATTTAATTTTTCCTACTTTAGTATGAAGGACAATACTTTAGTAGTATTTATATTTGAACCTCCCATTTAAAGGGATTTTAATAACTTTATAGCATGTTGCTTTATCTGGTCTATCTCATATTTATAATTTCGGTGGCAATGGCTGCGGGAGGAGTAATTCTTTCTGCAAGGCTCCAGAAGAAGTTCGAACATGAGCTCTCATCACCTTTGCTTTATTACCAGGTTTTCCTGTATGCTTTCGGATTTTACGGTATATGGGGACAGGTTCTTATAAGGGCATTTTTAACCCCTTATATTTCTGCCGAAGCATTTGCAAGGTTCTCTGATATTGCCCTTATTCTGGGACTTCCGTTCGTTCTGTTTGCATGGATGATGCTGCTCCAGTTTTCATCTGTTCTTTCAGGCAGCAGGAAAAATAACTGGTTTGTCCTGGGATTCCTTTTCATAAATATCATTGTAATAATCATCCTCGGTTACCTCACGACCAGAGCTGAATCAGTTAAACCTCTCTCTCTGATAAAATATTACTACTTAGTCGCTAATTTCATATATACAGCTGCTGCTGCCTTGCAGATATTCTATTCAGGAAAAGAGAGTTTCGGAATCACTTCCGGGGAAAAGAAGAAAGTGGCTGCAGGACTTTTCATAGTAATGATTATTCAAACTGCTCTTCTCATTTTGTTTACCTCCCAGACATATATTGCTATATTATTTATTCTGGCATTCTTCAGCGGCAACACAATTCTTCCTTTCTATATTACATACGGGATGGAAAGAATAGCACCTGCCTCTGACAAGGAATACAATCTCTCCTTTGAAGAGTTCTGCAGCAAATTCGAGGTATCTCCGAGGGAGAAGGATATCGTTCGTGAAATTTGCAAAGGATTAAGCAACAAAGAAATTTCCGAGAAACTTTTTATCAGTCTACAGACAGTAAAGGACCATACACACAGGATTTACATTAAAACAAATGTCAGAAGCAGGGCGCAGCTGATGAATCTGGTCAGGGAGGTTGGGGGGAAGTGAGGAAGTCTTACCTCTTGCTATGCGGGGTTATTTATCTTTTAATCTATTCTCAATATCCATTTGTTCATGAAGAATTCTTGTGATTTCT
Source organism: Bacteroidota bacterium (assembly GCA_016718875.1). GTDB lineage: Bacteria > Bacteroidota > Bacteroidia > Bacteroidales > VadinHA17 > LD21. Next base: position 28,193 of record JADKBL010000025.1, on the reverse strand, counting down.
ATTTCTTTCTCTGAAACTTTAAATCAGCCATTCAGGTTTTTATTAGCTTTTAATTTACTCAAATGGGTATCAGGATCAAAATCCTGGGCAATTCCGCTTTCAATCCCTTCCTGAATAGTTGCTCTCAAAGCCATTATCTTGTTTTCTTCCTCTTCTAAAAGCCTTAATCCAGCCCGAACGACTTCACTTGCATTTTTATATCGTCCTGTAGATATTCTGCTTTTAATGAAACGGTCAAAATAGTCTCCTATTGATATTGAAGTATTTCTATCCATAATTCATTATTTTTTATCAAAAATACCAATTTTTGGTATAAATATCAAGTATTGATGTTTTTTAATCCAGGATAACCGCCTACAGGCATGGGCAGAAAGCGCTTATTTTACCAACTGTTGGGTTCAGCGTTTTTTATTTGTTACATCTTGAACACATCGGATACTGGCACCTTCATTTTTTTAGAAAATAGGATTCAGAAATATTGTGTTCAGAACTTGCTACTGAAAGTTTTAATGACTTTGAACTGTCTTCCTTTGAGATCCTGTTCTCCCACCAGCTTCCACCATATCCTTTCCCATTAAAAAGTCCTGTTCTGGATGTTCTGTAACCTCCCGGTAAGCCAACAAAACCAAAATTGTTTTCAATGCAATGATTTGGAGAAGTCCAGTAACTACCGGAATAGTCTTTTAATTTTCCTCCTGCGACTTCTTTACCTCCAAGATAATCCACCAGCATTTTCCATTCAGCCTGGCTTGGCACATGCCAACCAGTGGGACAAATTAATCCTGTTTCAACGGTAAAAAAGTTGTAAAGACCTCCATAAGTCGGTTTATTGTTAATTGAATCATTATCATACCAGCAGTATGCCGCAATATTAAGATTTCTGTTTAACCAATCTGTATTTTGTTCCAATAAAGTAATTTTCGAACCATCTGCTAAATGTGTTACTTTAAGATTCTCCTGCATCCAGATCTGAGTTCCGATTCCAATTGTATTGTATTTGTTACCGTCAATGTCGACAAGTGTATCTATTTGTCCTGTGACATCATTTGTTAGAGAGGAATCATATTCACATCCATAAAGCGGAACAATCATTAAGGTTATGATCCAGATTGTTTGAGTGATATGCTTTGTTTTAATTGCCAAAGTCAGGAGTATTTGACTATTAACGAATTTGAAATGAATTTATTATCAGTATTTTTTTGATTTTCATCGTTTTAATGTGACTTTATGCAGGACTGCATTCCATCCAAAACAGGATAAACCATACAGGCACCTATTGACATGTTACCTGTCTATTTTACAATATAGTTGGATCTTCCAGATCCCACCAGATTTGTCATCGACACGCCATTGACAAATATCATAACAGTTCCTTTTCCCATGTTATTGGGGTATTTGAATAATACCGGACCAGACCCATCCAGATAAACATCACTCTTCCAGAGCAATGTTGGTCTGAACTGATATTCGGGTACTATTTCAACCTGTTCCTTAGTTGGAATATAATACTCAACTTCTGAACGGAAGATTCTGACCTGCTTTAAGTTATTATCAACAGCTTCAGGTTTATCATTGGGATCAATTATTCCATTTATTCTGTTCCCTGTTTTGTTGTAATTATAACTCCATTTGCTGCATTTTCCCATACCTTGAAAATCCTTGTGAACCTCTTAGAACAGTTACTGAAGCTATATCTGAGGCAGGCATTTGTGCGATAGGTGAATAAGTCTTTTGTAAATAGGAACATCATCGACAACTACTAATGCAGGGTACTCATAATCACTTTTACCAATTACTTTAGTCATTAATTGAATTGTACGCAGAACTATTTCTTTTTACATTTATCAATTCTGAAAATGCATTTAATTTATAAAGAATATCTTCAAAAGTTTGTGCAAATTCAAAATCTTTGCTGTACAAAGTATATGCCCCTGCATACTTGAATTGTTGAGCGTTTTTATCAACATATTCTGTTGGTTTTGTTCTGGTTCCTTTTATTGTCACTGCATCAATCATTATTGAACTGTCAGGATTAAATAGTGAGGTTTCATTGCCTGCATAAACAAATTCCGGTTCGAAATAAGAGGAATCCGTTTTCATCAGCTTTGCACTGTCAGCATATTCCCTGTTTTCAGGGAATTCAATATTTACAGGATTTGAATTACGTGCAGGATCATCATCAGGAAGTATCATGATCTGCCTTGCCATAACATCAAGTGAATCAAAGGGCAGCAATGTTTCCATATTTTCATTTAACCTGAGTGTTAATATCTCTCCGCCTTCAGGAGATAAGATATTGATCACTTCCCTGCCTTTCTTGTCTTTTCCCGGGTTGCTGATCTTCAGATGATCAAAATTGTCCTTTCTCTTTTCCTGCATGACCATTGCAGTCTCTTTCAGTGTGTATTTTCTCCATCCGTAAGTCATCATTAAAAGGTCGATGGTTTTATTGTCAGCATTTTTTAATCCTGTGCATCTGATACTTTGCGGAAGGTTATTGTAAAACTCATTATCAAAAAGAAATAGTGATTCAATGTCAGAATAGGGAATACCATTATAGAATCCAAGGGATGAATCTATTGCCGAGACTGAAATAATTGAGCTTATGTTATTCCCCTTTTCATCAGTCGTATTAATTGTCAGTTCTGTTTCACTCCCGGGTCTGGTACTTGGTTTTGAAACACCAATCTGAACTTTCATCTTTCGGTCTGCATTCAGAAAGATCATTCTTTCAGCTACCGGATTCAATTCATTATCATACAGTGTGACAAATGCAGTGCCGGCAGGGATCTCAGCTGTTTTTATCCTTGCACTGAACAGAGTATCAAGCTTAATATCTTTTGAGAATATTAAAATATTGTTCATTGTGACTGTCAGGAAGTAATCTTTTCCCCCGGTTCCGTTTCCGCTTACTGCAATGTCAACTGATCCTGACCTTGTATTATTCACCCTCAGTGAAACACCTGATTTTTCAGGATCGGGAAGTGGCCAGCTGATATTACCGAATTCTGCTTCAACAGGTTTGGCATAATAAGTCTCGCCCTGAATTGGAGTGAATTCCACAACTCCCGGACCATAAGGCCCAGATTTAAAATCAGTGATCTTTTTCCCATCCTGGTTTACAATATCTCCGCTTGCCTTAACACTTTTCCCGGTTGATGTTACTGCATTGAATGCAAGCCTCTGCCTTATACCGTAAATATATGTTCCTCCCTCGGGAAGGAACCTCAGATCGCTTGCTGATTGCGACTGCACAATGAGGGAATCAGTCCCGCTATGTACTGATCCTATCTTATCTATTCTTATTGGCGTTTTGAAAGCAAATTCAGGACTGTAATTCATCTGGTCACTTGTATATGCCAGTATTGAATAATTACCCAGAGCGGTAATCTCAGGTATTTTAAGCCAGCCTGACGCTGTTGAATAGCTTATTCTGAACCTGGCACTGTCTATTGTAACATGGTCAGAGTTAAGCAGAAGAACAAAGAGTGAAATGCTTGGTGTTTCAATTACACCTGTCTGTCTGTCCCTGATAAATGCCTGGAACCTGATTGTGTCTCCGGTGTTATATAGATTTCTGTCGGTATGAATGAAAATCTGATCGGCAGGTTGTTTTTCAGATATACGGGTCAGCAATCCGGATATTATCTCATTATGATTCTGAGAATATAAACTAAAACCAAGAAATGAAAGAAACAGGAAGAAAACTGACTTTTTCATTGCAGAAACTGATGAATAATAAAGATACAAAGATTATTCTGACTAAGAAAGAGAAAGTCAAAGAATTAAGGATTGTAATTTTGTCTGAATAAAAGCTTCTGATCAAAAAAAGCAATTTCATCAGATTGTCTGAAGTTTACGTTCTCTGTCAGCAGCAAACATTAAACTTGCTTTGATATCCTCTCTTGAAAGTTCAGGAAAGTCCTGCAATATTTCTTCAAAACTCATCCCTGATCCTAGCCATCCAAGTATATCAGATACAGTAATTCTTGTATTTCTGATGCAGGGTCTGCCAAATCTTTTGTCAGAGCTTATTTTTATTATTTTATTGTATGAATTCATGTGTCAAAGATAATACATTTATTGAAAATAAGTTGAACTTATATTGTCTGTAAGTGAACTGGTTGCAATGGGACTTGACTCTGAATAAGTATATGTTCCTGAGTTCTATCTTATGTTATAACTTCCTTTTCCCGATCCCACCAAATTTGTCATCGACACGCCATTGACAAATATCAGAACAGTTCCTTTTCCCATGTTATTGGGGTATTTGAATAATACCGGACCAGAGCCATCCAGATAAACATCACTCTTCCAGAGCAATGTTGGTCTGAACTGATATTCCGGAACAATTTCAACCTGTTCCTTGGTTGGAGTATAATATTCAACTTCTGAACGGAAAATTCTGACTTGCTTTAAGTTATTATCTACAGGTTCTGGTTTATCATTGGGATCTATAATTCCATTGATTCTATTGCCTGTTTTAGTTGTTACTATTACTACTCCATTAGCTGCATTTTCACCATACCTTGAAAATCCTTGTGTTCCTCTTACTACAGTTATTGAAGCTATGTCTGAGGTAGGCATTTGTGCAATAGGTGAATAAGTCTTAGTATAAATCGGAACATCATCAACAACTACTAATGCAGGTCGGTACACATAACCGATACCAATTTTGTCTTTGAATTGAATTGTACGAAGAACGATTGTTTTATAATATTTATTAATTCTGAAGGCATTTAACTTGTAAAGAATATCTTCAAAAGTTTGTTCTCCCTTAAAATCTTTACTGTATAGCGTTAAAGCACCAGCATATTTATATTCTTCAGCAGTTTTGGCAACATGTTCTGTTGGTTTTTTCCTGGTTCCTTTTATTGTTATTGGATCTATCATTATGGAGCTGTCAGGATTGAAGAGAGTCTGATCGTTATTAACAGAAACAAAATCTGCTTCTGAATAAGGGAAATCAGTTTTCATAAGCTTTGCACTGTCAGCATATTCTCTGTTTTCAGGGAATTCAATATTCACAGGATTTGAATTTCGTGCAGGATCATCATCAGGAAGGATCATGATTTGCCTTGCCATAACATCAAGTGAATCAAAGGGCAGCAATGTTTCCATATTTTCATTTAACCTGAGTGTTAATATCTCTCCGCCTTCAGGAGATAAAATATTGATCACTTCCCTGCCTTTCTTATCTTTTCCCGGATTGCTGATCTTCAGATGATCATAATTATCCTTTCTCTTTTCATGTATGACCATTGCAGTCTCTTTAAAAGTGTACTTTCTCCATCCGTAAGTCATCATTAAAAGATCGATAGTTTTATTGTCAGCATTCTTTAACCCTGTGCATCTGATACTTTGTGGCAGGTTATTGTAAAACTCAGTATCAAAAAGAAATAGTGATTCAATGTCAGAGTAGGGGATACCATTATAGAATCCCAAGGATGAATCTATTGCCGAGACTGAAATAATTGAACTTATATTATTACCCTTTTCATCAGTCGTATTAATTGTCAGTTCTGTTTCGCTTCCCGGTCTTGTGTTTGGTTTTGAAACGCCAATCTGAACTTTCATCTTTCTGTCGGCATTCAGAAAGATCATTCTCTCAGCTACCGGATTCAATTCATTATCATACAGTGTGACAAATGCAGTACCGGCAGGTATCTCAGCTGTTTTTATCCTTGCACTGAACAGAGTATCAAGCTTAATATCTTTTGAGAATATTAAAATTTTGTTCATTGTAACTGTCAGGAAGTACTTTTTGCCCCGGTTCCGTTTCCGCCACTGCAATGTCAACTGATCCGGACCTTGTATTATTCACCCTCAGTGAAACACCTGATTTTTCAGGATCGGGAAGTGGCCAGCTGATATTACCGAATTCTGCTTCAACAGGTTTGGCATAATAAGTTTCACCTTGTACAGGGGTGAATTCCACAACACCCGGACCAAAGGGACCAGATTTAAAATCAGTGATCTTTTTCCCATCCTGGTTTACAATATCTCCGCTTGCCTTAACACTTTTCCCTGCTGATGTTACTGCATTGAATGCGAGCCTCTGCCTGATACCATAAACATATGTACCTCCCTCGGGCAGGAACCTCAGATCGCTTGCTGATTGCGACTGCACTAGTGAGGAATCAGTCCCGCTATGGACTGATCCTATCTTATCTATTCTTATTGGTGTTCTGAAAGCAAATTCAGGACTGTAGTTCATCTGGTCACTTGTGTATGCAAGTATTGAATAATTACCCAGAGCGGTAATCTCAGGTATTTTAAGCCAGCCGGATGCAGTTGAATAGCTGATTCTGAACCTGGCACTGTCTATTGTAACATGGTCAGAGTTAAGCAGAAGAACAAAGAGTGAAATGCTTGGTGTTTCAATTACACCTGTCTGTCTGTCCCTTATAAATGCCTGGAACCTTATGGTATCTCCTGTGTTATAGAGATTCCTGTCAGTATGGATGAAGATATGATCAGCAGGTTGTTTTTCAGATATACGGGTCAGCAATCCGGATATTATCTCATTATGATTCTGAGAATATAAACTAAAACCAAGAAATGAAAGAAACAGGAAGAAAACTGACTTTTTCATTGCAGAGATTGATTATTAAGAAAGATACTAATTATTTTAGACCTGGAATGAAAGAAAGTCGAAAATTTGTTTTAACCACAGAGGGCACAGAGTCATATTATGATAGCTATCAGAAGGCATTGTGATCACAAAGTTCACTAAGGAAGAGGCTTGATTATTATTCCTTTGTGAACTCTGTGATTTTTCTTGTGAACTCTGTGGTAAAAAATGGTTCAGATGTTGATTTCAGTCCATTTAAAGAGCCAGTTTTACAGCAAGCTTTACTGCCTCTGTCATACTCTCTTCACTGGCTTTGCCTTTCCAGGCTATCTCAAATGCAGTTCCGTGATCGACAGAGGTTCTTATGAATGGAAGACCCACTGTAATATTTACACCTGTATTAAAGCCAAGCAGCTTAAGCGGTATATGCCCCTGGTCGTGATACATGGCCACAACAACATCATACATTCCGTTAACAGCTTTTAAAAAAACAGTATCGGGTGGGACAGGACCTTCAACATTAATTCCTTTTGACTTCATATTTTTAATTGCCGGCATTATCTCCCTGATCTCTTCATCACCAAATAAACCGTTCTCACCTGAATGGGGATTTAGTCCTGAAACTGCTATCCTTGGCGATTTTCCGAGTAATCTTCTCATCGACTGCTCAGCCAGTTCAGTCACTTTTTCAATTCTCTCTCTCCTGAGTCCGGTAACTGCTTCAAGAAGTGATATATGTGTCGAGACATGGATAACGCTTAATTTCTTGTCATATAGCAACATGGCGTAATCTTCTGTCGAGGTAAGATCAGCCAGTATTTCCGTGTGGCCTGCATATTTATGTCCCGCCATGTGAAGCGCCTCCTTATTCAGAGGTGCTGTTGCAATCGCATCAATCTCATGATTCTTTGCAAGCTCAATGGCCTTTTTCAGGCACTCAAAGGCGGCAGCTCCGGAAGCAGCATTTACCTTGCCCTGAACAAGCTGATCCCTGCCGATAATATCAAGATTGAATATGTTGAGTATTTCCCTGCTGAAAGAGCATTCAGAAATGCTTTTAACACTGTTTAGCCTGAATGATTTGATTTTAAGCAGGTCATGAGCAGCCTGCATTACATGGTAATCGCCCAATACAACAATTCTGCGTTTGCTTATCTCGTCATTTTCAAAGCTTTTGAGTATTATCTCAGGACCGATCCCGGAAGGATCACCCATAGTAATACCAATAACGGGGATCTTTTTATTATCAGGCATTTCTCAGAAAATTTAAAATTTTAATAATGGCATCCTCACCTCCAAACCCTCCGGCTTTTGTAACAACTAACAGATCCCCGTAATTATCATCATTGAAATAGCCATACGGGATTCCGTGCAGGATTTCATCTTTTACCACGATGCCATTAATATTTAATGCATTAAGTGTTTTTATTGCTGTGTCACCTCCTGTCAGGACAATACCTTTTAGGCCCTTTTTTCAGGATTATTTCACCAGCCAGTCCGCCAAGAAAATTTGCCACTATATCACTTACAATGAAATCATCCATGCCAAGTTTTCTACCTTTTTCCAGGCATTTCTTTACTGATCCGGGTGATGAAGCGCTTCTTATTATCACATCCTCACCTGCAGTTATTGACTTTTCAGCTAGTGTCAGTATTCTCTTTTTTTCATCATCCTTCTTCCCGGAGATGATCTTCTCTGCATCAATGTCAATTGCTTTGATATTCAGTTCTTTCGCTGCAAGATCTGTTTGTTGAAGTGTTATTTTATTAACACTGCCGGCAATGACAACATTGCTCGTTTTATCCTTACTTAACTCAACATATCCGGCAAGTTTTTCAGCAAATCCGGAACATCCGGCAAACATCACTCTGCCATGGATATCTGCCACTACCGAGGCTATCTGTTCAAGATCCTCATCATCTTCAGCATCTATAATAATGATCTGAACTCCTTCATTTATCAGGTCATTAATCTTTATGCCGGTTTCCTCCTTTCCTGCAAGGAGGTCATTGAAGCTGATAACTCCCGTCTTCTTATCTGACTGTCTTGAAATTATTGCCGGGATATATGATTCTTTTACAGGATTTTTGGGATCATTAGCATAATCGGTTTCAGCAAGAAGAACTCCCTTAACATATACATTACCGTTCAGTGTAGTTCTGCCGTACAGAGGCAGTGCAGGAACAACAAATGTATGACTGATATTCATCGAATCCATCAACCCTGAAATCTCAGCGCCCACATTGCCCCTCATAGTAGAGTCGAGCTTTTTGTACAGGTATTTAATATTTTCAAATCGGGCCTTTTCACCAGTCTCAAAAGCCTTATTGTAAGCAGTTTCCATGTCATTAAACCGGCTCTCTGTATCCACAACAAGTACATCACAGTCCTTCAGGCTTCTGCTAAGATTTTCACTGCCAGTAACAACAACAGTTTTCAGGTTCCTCCTGCTGAACTGTACTCCCGTGTCAACCGCACCGGTGAGGTCATCGGCAACTACGAGGATCTTTTGCGGATTGCCTGTACTATGTTTATTGCTTGACATAATAGTTTGCAAGTTAATTTGTTTTTAACTGACCTCACCCCCTCATTCCCCCTCTCCCGGGGTGAGAGGGGGATGATCCAACGCACATTATTTTGTTTTAAGCCCCTCCCACATCGGGGGAGGGGTTGGGGAGAGGCCGGTTAAAACAAAGGTGCCTGGTGAAAAAGTATTCAATAAATCAGAATCTTCCAAATTCTGATCCGCTGAACAGGTCAACATTTCTCTCAATGATCTCAATCTTCCCGGAATCCTTTATCTCTTCCAGCACGGCATCCGAAACATAAAGCTCCTCCAGGTGAAGTGAGTTCTTTATCCTTACAATTTTCTCTTCTCCCTTTTTTATATATCCGCACCCCCTTAAAGCAATATTAAAGGCATCTCTGTCCGTCTCTGCAATTACAGGGATCTTTATTCTTTCATAAAAGCTGCTCGTGATACCATTTGTATAGGTAGAAGGGAAATCAATCTTATTGAAAAGACTTCTTGGAATGACATCCGCAAGTCCCACTCCGATAGCGTTCCCGTGTGACTCTTTTGTTATATCAGCAATTATTATCGATTTGACTACAGGCCTGTCCGGTTCCGGCTGTCCGTAAATCTTCATCCTTCCAATTATATTAGGATCCACTCCGACGCCACTGAGATTCTTTCCCATTTCGCCAATTATCAGCAGATCAATATTATCAGCAGGAATATACGGCATGTTATCTTTTGCAGCTTTAAGAAGAGTAGGTTCCTTCTCAAAGAACTCATCCGACCTGAGTGCACTCACTATCATTGTATCATCGAAGGCATTTTCAACGATAGCCAGTCCACCTAATACCTTCCCTGTTTTTATGATCTCCTTTGCAACAACAGGAATCAGTTCAGCTAGTCCGTAAACACCATAGCTGTGAATTGCCGATGCCTGTTTCTCTTTCCCAAGTCCGATAACAGTCATCTTCACCATCCCGCTTTCATACGAGCCATGATAGTCTGTATGAGGCTTTATCCTGTTTATAAGTATTATGCCATCTGATTGGTATGCATTTTTGTCAATAAATACCGATGCAGGAGATTCACCTTTCGGCAGTTCAATAACTTCCATTGATGACCTTACAGGTACTCCGATTGTCTCTTCAGAAATACCGTAGTCTGAAAGTATCTGTGCCTGGTTCTCAGCAATTGCATTCCCATGGCTCCCCATTGCCGGGACAATAAACGGATGAGCTCCATTGGCTTTAATAAAATCAGTTACTTCTCTGACAATCAGAAAAATATTCCTGATACCCCGACTACCGACTGCAACCGCAATATTACTTCCCGGCTTTAATAATGGCTTCAGTCTTTGAAGCTCTTTTGAAACTTCACCTTTCACATCGGCAAGTCCGTTCTTTGGAAAGTGCTGCCGGATTTTGGTGAGACGGATATTATTAGTAGGACTCATAGTATGAATACTTAATTTTTGTAATAATTTTCACATAAATCCACCCCCAACCCCCCAAGGGGGGCTTTCCGATTTCTTAAAGTCCCCCTTGGGGTCCCGAGACTTCGGGATAGGGGTGGTAATTTCGGAAAGGTCTTAATTTGCTTATTCTTATTGTAAATTTACTCATAAAATAAACAGACTCATTATCCATGCTGCAAGTGAACAAACTACCCCGGTAGTAAATGTTCCGAGAGTCTGTAGTTTATATCCCTGGTTTACATTCATTTTCGAAAGCTGCGTAACAACCCAGAAATAGCTGTCGTTTACATGACTTGCCATCAGTGAACCAGATCCCAGGGCAACAACAACAAGTGCTTTTGCCATCGGACTATCCATTCCGAGCGGTTCAAGCAGGGGAGCCATGAGACTTGCCCCGGTTATGATTGCCACAGTACCTGATCCCTGGGCTGTCTTAAACGATGCTGCAATAATAATAGGCAGTAAAATTCCAAGACTCTTTGCTCCTGACAGGTTTTCCTTTATAAAATCACCAATTCCGGAGCTCTGGAGCACCTGACCGAATGCCCCGCCACAGCCGGTGATTATTATTATTGTTGCAGCAGCCAGAACAGCTTCACCAACCCATCCTGTTGAGGATATCATGTCTTTTGTGAGTTTCTTCGGAAGAAGCAACGCAAGTGCAACTCCTATAAGTAATGCAATTATCGGCTGGCCAAGAAAACTGATGATTCCTGAAATATTTCCGGTGCCAAAAGGAGCAGATGGCAACTGTGCAACTGACCTCATTATGATAAGAAGAATTGGAGTAAAAATAGGGAGAAGAGATTTAGTCGCAGACGGATAATCGTTTATTTCTTTTGTTGCCTCAATTGGTTCATGAACATATTCATACTTTATTTTAGGTACGATCTTTACAGCGAACATCCAGGCGGCAATGAGTCCTGCAAGGCTTACCGGGATTCCCAGGATAATCACCAGGCCCAGATCTGCATTAAGAATTCCAGCAGCGCCAATTGGACCTGGTGTCGGTGGTATTATTGAATGGGTGATAATCAGTCCCAGGCTGAGTGCTATTGCTCCCACTGCAAAAGAGATTTTTACCTCTTTGGTCATGGCTTTTGCAAGAGGGGAAATAATAATGAAACCTGAATCGCAGAATACTGGTATACTTACAATATATCCTATTATGCTCAGAGCCAGTGGTACATTTTTTTTACCAACAATTTTAAGAGTACTTGTTGCCAGTGCATGAGCCCCTCCCGATTTTTCAAGGAAAGTACCGATTATTGAGCCGGCAAGAATTACTATTCCAATGAATCCGACAGTATTTCCAAAACCGGTATTGACTGATTTTACAACCTGTTCAAGAGACATTGTTCCTGAAAATGCACCGAATCCGATTGCTGCAATAAGCAGCGAAAGGAAAGGATGCCACTTGAATTTTGTAGTGGTAATTATAATAAAAGCAATTGCCAGGAAAAGTAAGATTATCAGCCACATAATATTTCAGTTCATCAAGTTATAAAATCATCAAATTAAAAACTTAAACTCCGCCTGCCTCTGCAGACTTTATAGCCTCTCTGCAGCCTCTATAGCCTCTATAGCCTTTAAAGCCTCTACAGCCTCTACAGCCTTCCTACCTGTAATCATGTCTCCATGCTTTCCACTCCGCTTTCCCGTATTCACTCAGGCTTGCCCCGCCTTCCATTGAATTACCGTTCACTTTGCCGGTAAATTCAATGTTGATGCGTGCGCCACCTTCAGTATAGGAACTTCTCAGAAGGATTTCATTTCCGGATAGAGTTCCTCTGATATCTCGTTTCCCTATAGCTGCAAAATGAGTGCCTGTCAGTGAATTGTCTTTTTGTTCAAGTATCAGAGTCTGCTTTACTGTGCTCGCATAGAACTTCATCTCAAGGTCCCACTGGCCACTGATATCCGATACCGGTGGGGCTTCTGACTTTTTGATTGAAGGAGGTGCAGAAAGTATACTGAAAACACGTTTGGCAATGATCTTTTCATCACCTTCGGCAAGCTGCGAGGAATTTATTGTTATGTCAGGTTTCAGATTGGGAGGAAAGGGCAGAAAGCTACCGGCTCCGCTTACTGCAATCCTTGGTTCTCCATCCCATAGCAGGTTCTCAACATCCTGTCCTGTCAGTTGGATTTTCGATGTATCCCACTTAACGGTTAGGTTGGGACTTGGATTGGATCGTCCCTCAGTCTGGAATATATTCACACTAACCCCGGGTATATTCTTAAGCTTATCTGCAATAAATTCCAGTTTTGATGTCCATATCCGTTTTTCTGCTGCATGATCGCGTTTAAACCACATTTCTACTGCGGTGAGCATGCCCATAATCTCTTCGCGTCCTACTTTGAATCCCCTGCCAAATCCATGATGCGGACCAGTGCACATCCGGGCAGCCATTATAAGATCTTTGCGACCGATCAGTAGTCCCGCGCACTGAGGTCCGTTCAGGTATTTTCCGCCGCTATAGGCCACAAGGTCTGCACCCTGAACTATATGCGGATTTGGAACCTCAAGCCCTTCTGCAGCAGCGTCAACAACAATAGGTATTCCGAGAGGCTTTGCAACAGAGGAAATTTCACTCAGCGAAAGAGGCCCTTTTTCTGACCTGGTACCCGCAAGAACCATTATCATTGCTGTTCGTGGTCCTATTGCATGTTTGAATTCAGCCATATCAGAAACCTGTATCATTCTTACTCCGACTCCCTTGGCAGCTGCATCATAAGCTGATCTTGAATATGCTGGTATTATCACCTCATCTTTCATCCCGGTGAGATTTGGGATCATCCAGATCTTATCGGGATCACCTCCTGTGACACAGCCGGCAGTTGCAGCTGTAAGAGCTGCTGATGCTCCTGCAGTAATGCATCCCGATTCTGCTCCTGTGAACTCTGAGAGCCGTTTACCGACGCCATCCATAAGCTCATCTATCTGTACATATCCGAGAACTGCTTCATCCATTGCCTTCTGAACCTCAGGAAGTATCCTGCTGGCTCCAAGTACTGTAATAGTACCACGCGCATTGATTACCGGCCTGACACCAATCGATTCATAGATGCTTTTCCCCGGCTTTACAATTGTTTTGGGATCTTTATTATCCAGAAATGAATTCAGGCCATTATTTCCCATCACTCCTGCAACCGGCAGGACTGAAAGGTTTCTGATTACTTCTCTTCTTTTCATTAAAGATTTTTTTTACGACTAAGGTCACAAAGTCTGGCACAGGGTACTCAAAGATTGTTTTCTCTGTGCTCTTAGTGGAGCCTTTGTGTTCTCTGTGTTTAAATATATTCTTAAATATAATACCTATTATAATTGATTTGTAGAAACATTCGATTTATAGTTTAAATTTGAATTAATTAACTAAGCTTCATATGAAAAAGACACTCCTTGCTTCACTTATTTTACTTTTTCTGATTCCTTCCTTCAGATCAGCAGGCCAGGTGCAAACCACCGAAAAAAAACTTGAATATTTGTTTGAAAGCGGCACGGGAGCTTACAATACTTTCAGGATTCCCGCACTGATCACTACAAAAAACGGAACTATACTCGCTTTTGCCGAAGGCAGGAAAAAGACATCTTCCGATACCGGTGATATTGACCTTGTAATGAAACGTTCAGAAGATAATGGCAAAACATGGAGCGAGCTTACAGTTATCTGGGATGATGAAGATAATGTCTGTGGCAATCCTGCCCCGGTGCAGGACAGAAAATCAGGAAAGATTTTCCTTCTCTCAACATGGAACCTTGGGAACGACCATGAGCCGCAGATTATTGATCAGACAAGCAGGGATACCAGGAGGATATACCTTTTGGTCTCTGATGATGATGGATTAACCTGGTCTGAGCCTGTTGAGATCACAACATCGGTGAAGCTCAGCAACTGGACATGGTACGCAACCGGTCCGTGTCACGGGATACAGGTCGCCAATGGTCAGTATAAAGACCGCCTGATAATCCCATGCGATCATATCGAAGCGGGTACCGGGAAATACTATTCACATATAATCTATTCCGACAATAGTGGTAAGACATGGAACCTGGGCGGAACAACACCCCAGGACCAGGTAAATGAGTGTACAATTGCAGAGCTCTCGGGAGGAAAGTTGATGCTGAATATGCGCAACTATGACCGTACCCAGAAGACCAGAAAAGTATCGGTAAGCAGTGACGGAGGACTGACATGGAGCAATATATGGTCCGATCCGGTCTTAATTGAACCAATCTGCCAGGCCAGCATGCTTAACCATCCAAAAAAGAAGGTTCTTTATTTTACCAACCCTGCAAATGAAAGCTCACGGGAAAAAATGACACTCAGGCTAAGTTATGACGAGGGTAAAACATGGACTGTAACACGAGTAATTCATGAGGGACCGGCTGCATATTCTGATATAGCACTTCTGAAGAGCGGGGAACTGGGATTGTTTTATGAGGCAGGTTATAAATCGCCATATGAAGGAATTGTTTTTCAGAAGATTTCTGTAAAATAGATTATGAATCGGATCTGACAGGATTAAAGAAGTAGCATTTGTTTATAAAGGAAAAAGCAGTTGTCCGATTAAGATATCAGACAACTGCTTCCAGGAAAAAATTAAGTTACAAATAAACAAAGAAACACGTTATTACCATTCGCAACTGATAATAAGTTATGGCTTCTTATGAGATATTAACTATTGAATCTCAGTAAGTGCAAAGCTATGAATGAATTGTGGGGATACTTATTAGAAAGTTATTAGAAATTGATTAAAAACTCCTTAAATAAGCGGATTTGATCTTTTAAACTGCAGGCTTATACGTGTACCTTCGTTTTCTTTGCTTGAAACGCTGATACCTGCTTTATGCAGCTGAATGATTTTTGAAACCATTGTGAGCCCGATACCAAAACCTCCAATAAACTTAACATTAGATCCCCGGGTAAAGGGTTTGTAAATATTTCTTAGTTCTGATTCAGGGATACCGATTCCATTGTCTGCAACGACCACATTTATGTTTTCTCCTTCGAAGCTAAACTCTACCATCACATTTTCATTTGAAAATTTGCAGGCATTATCTATCAGATTCTTGAAGGCAATGGCAAGAAGCCCTTCATTACCATTTACAATCAGATCATTTTCATTATCAGGATATTGAATTTTTGGTATGATCTTGTGATCAGGGTATTTGTTCTTTACCTGGTGTATTGCATCAAAAACAATCTCATCAATCCTGACAGGAGAGAAGCCGATATTTTTATCTTTTGTAACCTGTGCCAGTTCAAGAAGGCTATTGAGCAGTGTGTTTATATTCTTAAGGTCCTTAATAAGTTTTGAGATATGATCTACATATTCCTCTCTTGTTCTTTCCCTGCTTAAGAAATAATCAGTTTCGCTTATCATTACGGTTAGAGGGGTACGCAATTCATGAGAGGCATTTGAAACAAAATCCTCCTGGTTCCTGAAAGCAATTTCAAGGTCGGAAAGCATCTGGTTGAAGGTAACAGAGAGCTGGTCAATTTCATCTTTTCTGTCGCCTTCATCAAGCCTGTTGCTAAGGCGAAGTGAATTTATTTCCTTAACACTTTTAATAATCTCTGAAATGGGTCTAATAGCCCTTCTCGCAAAGAGGTAGGAAAGGACTATCGATAATGAAATACTGAACAGGATACTCCATAAAAGTATTTTCAGAAGTTCATCGAGATATGCAGCGCGTGTTTTGTCAAATGCAAGTGCAAAAACGTAATAAGTCCTGTTTTCATAAAGATGCCTGTAGAAAACCCCCTCTTTTTCAGCAACTGTAAAGTAATGTGAAATTCTGTATGCGTTTTTTACAAGTGTCAGGCTGTCAGACAGGTATTCAATGTTATTACTGTACAGTATATTGTAAGCTGTATCTGTGATTGCCAGTTCTTCTCTTTCCCATAAGATTGTTGTTTCCTGGATTTTATTCAATAAAACTGAATCGACTTCTGCAACATTTATGAAAAGAGTGGCATAGTTTTTTGCACTGTCAAGAATATTCTGTCTGAATTTTGCATGGTGTCTGGAATAGGAAAAATAATAGACAAGCAGTGAAAAAAACAGCAGGATTCCTGTTACTATAAGGGAGAACTGAAGTGATAATCTGATTTTTATATTCATTTCTAAATCTCTTTATCGCTGCAATAGAATCCGAATCCGAATTTTGTATGTATAAGCTTTGGTTCGAAATCCCTGTCAATCTTTTTACGAAGGTAATTGACATAGACATCAATTATATTGGTGCTCGGATCAAAGTCAATTCCCCAGACTTTCTCGATAATAAATTCGCGTGTCAGGAGTTTATGTCGGTTCCTGAGAAATGTTTCAAGAAGCATTGACTCCTTCGCAGTCAGATCAATCTTTCTGCCTGCCCGTGTAACAGTTTTACTCTTAAGATCCATTTCAAGGTCAGCAAGTATGATCTTCTCGGATTCAGGTATATTAAGATCAGACCTTCTCAGAAAGACATTTATCCGGGCAAGTAATTCTCTGAAATCAAATGGTTTGACAACATAGTCATCAGCTCCGTATTCGAATCCTGATATTTTATTCTCCGGTGTTCCGAAAGCTGTAAGCATGATTATTGGAATATCCTTGTTGGTTTTTCTTATCTCCCTGCACAGGTCATAACCATTAATCAGCGGCAGATTGATATCAAGTATGATAAGGTTATAGTTGTTTTTTTCCGACATCTGTTTCCCTATATACCCGTCGTTGGCAGTTTCAGCCAAAAAACCAGCCTCTTCCAGCTGCTTCTTTAGTATATCTGCCAGCCTCTGCTCATCCTCAACAATTAATATTTTTATATCAGCCATACGTTCCGCCTGTTTTGTGCAAATTTACACTTTGAATCTCATATCTCATATCTCAAAAGGCGGTACCTCATCCATTTCCTCCTCCTTCCGTGATATTGCGGGCTGGGCAGGTGCAACCTGGAATGCCCTGATCCGTGATACGAGCAGGGTAATCCCAATTCCAAAAATACCTATCACGGCAAATGAATAACGGAGTCCGGCAAGTTCTGAAATATAACCAATAAGGGGAGGTCCCATTAGAAATCCAAGAAAACTTACGCTTGATACAGTTGCAAGGGCAATACCCGGTGGTACTTTTGTGTGTTTGCCGGCAGTGCTGTAAACAGTTGGTACAATGCTTGATACGCCAAGGCCTACAAGCATGAAGGCCAGAGTACAGGTAATCAGATAAGGAAAAAGAACTGAAATGAAGAGTCCTGTAGAGATCATAATGCCGCAGATCTGCAGCAGCTTTTGCCTTCCGATCTTTGATATCATATAGTCGGCAATGAAACGCCCCATTGACATCATAATCATGAATGAGGTATATCCAAGAATGACAAGAGATGCGGGTGCTTTAACAACATCCTTGAAATAGATACCGCTCCAGTCGAACATGGCCCCTTCGCTTGCCATGCTGCAGAAGCCGATTATTCCCAGCTGAAGAAGGACCCCGTCCGGTTTTGAGAAAAACCTGCGTCTTGGACTGTCACTGGCCCCGGATGATTTTCCTTTGATTATATGTGGATAGTTGATCCAAAATATTAACCAGACTAACAGAATTACTATTATAAAATGAATACGCGGTGGTACTTTCAGGTTAATCATGAGGAGTCCAATGAGAGCACCGGTGAAACCTGCAAGGCTCCATCCGCCATGAAAGGAAGCCATTATAGGGCGTTCATAAAGATGCTCTGCCGCTATGCCCTGAGTGTTTATTGAGATATTATTAAGGTTACCAGCAAGCCCGAAGATGTATAGAGCTATTGCCAGCTGCCATCCTTCTGTTACCCAGCCTAAATTATTAAGACATAATGTATATATGGGAAGCGAAAAAAGAAGTACCCTGTGACTCCCGAAACGTGTTACCAGCCTTCCTGAAAAAGGCATCATCGTAAACTGACCTGCCGGAAGTGCAAAAAGTATACTGCCAAGCATCCCGTCGGTCAGATGCAGAGTGGTCTTGATATCAGGAATTCTGCTTGCCCAGGAGGCAAAACTTAGACCTGTACAGAAATAAATCAGGGCCACGGCAATTCTGATGCGACGCTTTTCAGATAAAGAAATTGTTTGTCCGGAAACCGGATTTGGATACTCTGACATTTGTTTTTAGAAACAGATGCAAAAGTAGGAAAAAAACGGAAGCAAGAGTTGATTTTTATATCCACGGTATTGAATCAATTTATTGCCAGTTATCATTTAGAAAGTATCAATCATCCAATAAAAAACTTAGTGTAAGAAGCTAATCTTTTTAGAACCATAATATCAGATTAATCCTGGACTAATCTTCTCTTTAAAAAAATTGACTTTCACTGTTTTCTTTCGTAACTTTAATTAGTTAAACGATATCATTTGTATAATTATTAACTAACATATTGGCCATGAAGAAAATATGCATCTTGATTATGATTTTATTTTCAGTTTTTGCATGTAAAAAGGAGGAGCCAGTTGTTGAAGAGACTGTAATCCCTGACCAGCTTTTAGGAGATACTGATGCGGAATTATTAACGAGTCAGTTCTGGAATAGTTATCAGGTTTCATCAACAAGTGGTCAGATACTGACTGGTTCCATAACCACCCATGGTTTTACTATTGGCAGGATTGAGAATGTATCCCGCTCTCCGATTCATAGTTTTATGATATCAAGAACAATTACTGATTCTGAGTACTTTGCATATTATTCACAGAGATACCCCAGGCAAATGCCTGTAGGTAAGAATCTTACATTAAGGGCACATATCAAGGGTGTAAACCTTGAAGGTGAAGGGGTATCCCTTATGATTGAATGTGAAGATGTGAATTTAGCTCATGTTCAGGTTGCAGATACCCATGGATCGGTTTCAATAAAAGGTACTTTTGACTGGACTGCCTATACGGTTGAACTGAAGAATTTGGGCAGCAACGTAACTACTATTTTTGTTTATCTGAATTATCTCCCGAATACAACTGGTACTGCTTACTTTGATGATATTACCTTAACTCAGGCTCAATAACTTATTACATCTTTATAAGCCATATTATAAGCCATATATATATTATTCTCGTAGGTTATAATATTGATATGTACCATTCTGTAAACTTGATTTACTGACACCTGGTATTTCCAGTAAACTGGGTTATTTTGAATTTTGATTATATAATTATACTTACTATATTTGTGAACTATAAATACGAATAATTGTTATGTCTAGTTCACTAAACGCAAGAGTTGATATTGTTTTGGCTTTATATAAAGAAAGCCGGACTGTATTCAGGTTGAAGGATATTGCAATTCTTGTTGGCGAAGAAAGCTTTCAATCACTCAACAAAAAATTGAACTATTACGTACAAACCGGGAAACTGGAAAACCCACGCAAAGGGATCTATGCAAAACCAGGATATAATATTGAAGAATTAGCTTGCACGATATTTAGTCCTTCCTATATTTCTCTTGAGTACGTATTACAGAAAGCAGGTATCGTTTTTCAGTATGATTCCCGCATTACATCAGTCAGTTACCTAAGCAGAGATATTGATGTAGGAAATCAGCATTTCGTGTTCCGCAAAATCAAAGGAAGTGCGCTTGTCAATACTATGGGAATCATAAGACAGACAAACCATATAAATATTGCATCTCCGGAAAGGGCCTTTTTGGATCTTCTGTACCTAGAGAAAGATTACTATTTTGATAATCTAAACACTTTAGATAAAGACCTCATTTATAGACTTCTCCCTCTTTATCAATCGAGGTCATTATCCATAATTACAACAAAAATGATAAAAGATGATTGATATAAATAAACATAAATACTTCCTGGTTCAGATTCTGAAAGACATTTATTCTGATATTGAGCTTGCAAATTGTCTCGGTTTTAAAGGTGGTACTGCACTTATGTTTTTTTATGACCTTCCTCGTTTTTCAGTTGATTTGGATTTTAATCTTATTAATACAAGCAAAGAAAAACTAGTTTACAATAAAGTTCGTGAAATACTTTTAAAGTATGGGACAATTTATGATGAAGTTCCTAAGTTTTTTGGACCCCTAGTTGTACTTGACTATGGAATTGGAGATCGTAAATTAAAAGTTGAGATATCCAATCGCCGGTTTGAAGATTGTTATGAAATAAAAAATTTGTTGGGAATCAACATGAAAGTGATGATAGGGGCTGATATGTTTGCACATAAGCTCTGTGCCCTTCTTGACAGGAGTTCAATAGCAAGCCGGGATATATTTGATTGCTGGTTCTTTATGAAAAACCATATTGCAATAAACAAAGACATTGTTGAATTACGAATGAATTTGCCATATGCTGATTATATGCAGAAATGTATAGTTTTGATTGAATCATTGAGTGATAGATCTATGATGCAAGGTATGGGTGAATTAATGAATGAAGAAATGAAAAAAAATGTCCGGAAAAACCTGAGAACCGAAACTATTGGTTTGTTGAAGTTCTATAAGGATTTCCCGATACTTGCGTAAAAAATTCTGACTTCACATTAAAGCTTATTGATGAAATATTGAATATTTCTAATAATTCGTTTTGTGTAACAGTATAGCAACCCTTTGATCTCACAATTAATAGGTAGTCTTCAATGTAATTATATGGATTTTTGTCTTTTGCCATTTATATTTATTTGCAATTTGCTATGAAATGTGTAGTAAATAGCAAATGCAAAATATTTGTTTGATAATTCAAAATCATTGGATGCTAAATGATTGTATAGTTCTCCTTCATTATACGATCTTTAATCATTTTCTCGAAAAGGCAGGATGTTCTTGTTCTGCCTTAGTCCTTCTAAATATCCTGATTTAGTCAAGGCTATGAGTTTTTCCACTAAGCATGTTCCCGACAGTTTTTCAATTCAGGTAAATTATAGAATATACCTGTCTATTTATATATAATACCCCAAATACTATATCAGGGGGTCGTTGTCCCGATGGCTATCGGGACGATCCCAACTGGGCCCACTTTAAAAATCAGACACTTACAAAAAGTGTCTTTTTTTTTACGCTAGGTTTTGGACAAAATGAGGCTTATATACAGAAGAAATCAAATGGAATTTTTATTTAAATTTAAACAAGCCGGGAGATTACTTTTCATAGCACCGTTCGTGTTAGCATTTGTGAATTTTACATGGCTATAGATTATCCTATCGAGGTTTATTTATAATCTGCTGTATCAAAATAAATTAAAGTTAATCTCCAATAATTATTTATCTTCTGAAATTCCATTTGGTTGATCCTTTGCCACTCCCTATTTTTTGTATAAAACTTGTAGTCGGTTATTTTATCTATCTTCTTAATAAAGTCTAAATTAGTTTCGAAATTAATTGACATGCCAGTTTCTTCATTTAGGCATATTTGAAAATAATAATAAAAGTTTTTGCTATTAATTAATATCTGAGGATCACTATCCATAACTCCATGTGATTTAAGTGGAAAGTTAGTTAGAGTAAGAAGTTTCAAGGAATCTGAATTAATTACAGCTTCTCGAAAGTCTTTCCAATAAGTCTGAAAAATATCGGATAATTCAATTTCGAGTATTGACTTTGAGTCTACCTTATTTGTTTGTTTTTCTTTATTATTGAAACAAGCAAAAGAACAGCTTATTAGGATTATTGCAATTAGAATGATCTTTCTCATTTAATCATGGTTTATTGTGAATCTATCATGTCTTAGGGGGTTGCCATAAATGCTAACGGACAGCGGTATGGTTTGTTGCCGACTTTGAAGCACTTACTTATCAAGATGCAATGTAGTTTGATAAGAGCTAAAACCTTGAAACCGGCACTGCACCGGCAATAAACTATACCGCATGTTAGAGAATGTTTTTTATTCCTTGATTTTTATTCCTTTTTTATTCTTCAAGACATTTTTCTTCTAATTCTATTTCGGGATCATAAATCGTATTTCCTTTTCTTATCGATTTTAGAACCTCA
This sequence comes from Bacteroidota bacterium, assembly GCA_016718875.1. Taxonomy (GTDB): domain Bacteria; phylum Bacteroidota; class Bacteroidia; order Bacteroidales; family VadinHA17; genus LD21. The sequence continues at coordinate 5,681 of JADKBL010000025.1, read as the reverse complement.
ATTAACTCAATGTCTCCAAATCAAGCAAAATATTATACCCATAATCTACATTTTCTTGAGAAATGCTGAAATTTAAATAGTAAGGCATTATGTCTTTTGAATGATACCAAGAAGCAGATAAATTCAGTTTTGGGTTTTCAAAGTCGTTAAAGTAATAGTTCAGACAATCTGGAAATACGATTTCTTTATCGTTTATTCTCAGGTATTTCTTGTCCAAGTCAAATATTGCTGGACTATATTCTTCCGGTAGGCCAATTATATTTCTGTCTTTGTCAATTTTCAGCGGGGTATCTTCATGCATTAGATTTGATACAGATAAAAATATAAATGAGATTAAAATCAAAAGTGCTTTCATGTGTTATGTTTTAATATTTGCTAACGGCCCGGCAATAAAGTAAGTAAGTGTTGGCTGATGCGCCATCCGGACACCAGTCCCGGTTCTTTAGCCGAAAAGAAGTCCCGGTGGCGAGGAAGCCACGGCGCGCTTTTTGCAATCCGGGTACAAGGTTTTGTGAGGGCTGGCGGGTTCGTGGTACAAAGTTTTCTAAGTGGCATGTTAAAAGTCACGGTATTGTTATTTTGTTAACAGCAGGTGCGCGTTCGGGTTTTATCCCCCGATATTTTAATCCCGGTAAATGGCTCAGAGGCAATGCAAAAAGCGTGACGAACTTATTTACTTTATTGTCCGTGTTATGGTTAGTTGTTATTAGTTTTTATCTTTTATTTAATAGCTAGTTATTTATATAAACGTCAACCTTTTTATGCTAATCTAGAAGTACCAATTGATTAACGGTTGTTTTGATTGTTCAAGTTTGGAAATCAAAAATTCAACCGAATTTATTGCTACTTAAAATCTATATATTGCTCAATCATTATTGCATTTAAAGATGCAATGTTGTCTAATCCTGTCCCAAAATGAAAATTTGATAATTTTTCCACATCACCACCATCTTTTATGGTGTTGTAACTAAATCCTAACCTAAAGATATTGAGTGAAGTCTCAAGTGAGATTTTGTCCGAAATATCATATGATAATCCTGGGAAAATATTCAAATCTATTAGAGATATCTTTGGTCCGTCATTTGTTGTCCCACCTGTTGTTAAACTTGATCTGGAGACCTCTAAACCAATACCTCCCTGACCAAAAATCGATAACTTATTCCAATTAACAGCATAGTATCTCATAAATGGACTTACCCCAAAACCGAAAGATCTGGATTTAGTTTCAGTAGTACTTTCAGTTTTGCCACCAGCAAGGTATAAGTCTAATGCTAACCCTAAAGCCATTTTATCTGATAAAAACTTACCCGCAACAGGCTTAAGGTTTAGATTATAGATCGATGATTTCTGGTCTGAAGATCCCTCATGTTTATCACTAGAAGTATTAAAACCAACACTACCTCCAACAAATACTTGAGCATTAAGATTGATTATTATCCCTGAGAAGAATACGATTAAGAAAAGTCTAAAGAGTTTCATAAATATTCATTTTAAGATTGTGCCTACTCTTTGGTTTTTCGGCATGCACCATTGGAGAAAATTAACATAGTCTGTATGTTAATTTTTTCACAGCAAAAATTAAACCATTTTATTCTTTTTATCCTTAAATATGCAAAAAGGGCATTGATCAATAGTCAAGTTATCCCTGCTAATTTTAGAGTTTGTAAATTATTGTATTAATTGGCTTTAAGAATTGAATTTCTTTTAGGTCAGCGAAAAGTCTCATTAAGTCAAAGGTTATTTTTTAATTGGTGAATTTCTTTTACTGTTATGGTTAGTTCATTTGCAAGTTGTCTAATGTCCACTTTTGCTGAGAATTAACCATAACACGGTTATATGCGGACAAAAAGTATACATAATCTTCAAAATATGGAGTTATTGTGGACATTATGTCTCTTCTATTCAATTTATTAAAGTCTTATTATACTTCCGTCAGGTCAGTCACATAAGCAACAACATCACCACCCCGAATCAAAACTTTTACATGCTTTTTCCTGACTTATACTTTCACAATTGTATCAAATTTAAAAATATCCGTGGAATCCGGGATGTCTTCTTAAAGATTCTTTTTTATGAAAGATTAAATACCAGGTCAAAAACCATTCTACCTGGACTTTACTATCAATCATAATCCGGTTGGCGGACTTTGAACCTAGGTTTACGCCAGGTTTTGGACAAGATAAAGACTCGAACTGATACTTATAGCTGTCAAAAAAGAGAATACTCCTATTTTAAATACTTTTTAAGATTCATTATTGAATAAACATACGAATTCGGTAATTCACTTAAGCATGTTGCAGATGCTAACGGTTACTATTATATGATTCAATATAAACATCAGGAAGCATGTCCCCAATACGCTTTTCTATCATTTCGCCTTCCCAAATAATAGCCATATTATCGTATTTCCCGTCTTTATTAAAATAAACTTTGGGTTTAAGAATTATCATAGTGGATAGCTCATCATTGTAATATATTTTTATATCTCCAGAGTAGATAATATATTTTAAATCTCTGTTAGGAGAATCAGGCTGTCGGATATCCTCCTGTCTTACGATATCTTTATAATGCAGAAATTTCTCATCTGAATTTCGGACTGAAAATCCTTCTTCTGCCAGGTCATCTTTCCAAAGTGCCCTGAAAAAGTGCATCCTCGATCCCAGATAGGCACTATATCTCCGTTTCTCATACATCATGGAGGACATATTTTTATTTGTTTTGTCACGATTCATATCTTCATTGAAAATTAGATTTCCAACAAATATGAAGGATCTGCTTCGCCTGTCATACTCAAATTTATCAAGATAATAGGTGATTTTATAGCCTAATGCCCTGTTGATTATTATAAGCGGATTTGATGTAAAAGCTCTTAGGGTATCCTGACAAGAGTCATAATTAAAAGAAATGTCATTTTCATTAATAATATCGCAATTTTGTGCATTGTATGTTGTTCCAAGAAACTCATCTTTAAACAGTTTTAAGTATGCCTTCCTTTCCTTAAAAAGAGGTTTTGAAGAAATGACAACCTCGTTCATCTCATACATCTTTGGTGTAAGATAGATTTTTAGAGTTTTATCGGTTCTATAATTAGTCAGAGTTACAGAATAGTATCCTATGGAGCTTACAATTAATGGCATTGAAGCATATTTGGTAATGTCCAACTTGAAATGTCCATTTTTGTCTGCGAGAGTCCCCACAAATGCTCCGTCAAAATATATTGCAGAAGAAGAAATTACACTATCAGTTCCAATCTCATATACAGTTCCCTCAATAACCTGATTAAAAGCAACTATATTAAATCCGGCAAAAAGAAATATAAGGAGTACTCTGTTTATAAAAGTTTTAGTCGGCAATCTTTAGCTTTTTTATTAAATCATTGTACTTTATAGCTATGCGTTTTAGATCCAACCAGGTTTGTCATCGACACACCATTTACAAATATCAGAACAGTTCCTTTTCCCATGTTATTGGGATATTTGAATAATACCGGACCTGAACCATCCAGATAAACATCACTCTTCCAGAGCAATGTTGGTCTGAACTGATATTCGGGAACAATTTCAACCTGTTCTTTAGTTGGAATATAATACTCAACTTCTGAACGGAAGATTCTGACCTGCTTTAAGTTATTATCTACAGGTTCCGGTTTATCATTGGGATCAACTATTCCATTGATTCTATTGCCTGTTTTAGTTGTTACTATTACTACTCCATTAGCTGCGTTTTCTCCATACCTTGAAAATCCTTGTGGCCCTTTTACTACAGTTATTGAGGCAATTTCTGAGGCAGGCATTTGTGCAATAGGTGAATAAGACTTAGTATAAATCGGAACATCATCAACAACTACTAATGCTGGTCGATATACATATTTGATACCAAGTTTAGATTTGAATTGTATGGGCCGGAGAACAATTAATTTTTCATATTTATCTATTCTGAAAGCATTTAACTTATAAAGAATATCTTCAAAAGTTTGTGCAAATTCAAAATCTTTTGGGTAAAGAGTTAAAGAACCTGAGTATTTATATGCTTGAGCAGTTTTAGCAACATGTTCTGTTGGTTTCTCCTGGTTTCCTTTTATTGTTACTGCATCAATCATTATTGAACTATCGGGATTGAAGAGAGGCTGATTTCATTACCAGAAACAAAATCTGCTTCGAAATAAGGGAAATCAGTTTTCATAAGTTTTGCACTGTCAGCATATTCCCTGTTTTGAGGGAATTCAATATTACGGGATTTGAATTACGTGAAGGATCATCATCAGGAAGGATCATTATTTGCCTTGCCATAACATCAAGTGAATCAAAGGGCAATGTCTTCCATTTTTTCATTTAATCAGGGTGTTAATATCTCTCCGCCTTCAGGAGATAAAATGTTGATCACTTCCCTGCCTTTCTTGTCTTTTCCCCGGATTGCTGATCTTCAGATGATCATAATTGTCCTCTCTCTTTTCCTGCATGACCATTGCCGTCTCTTTCAGTGTGTACTTTCTCCATCCGTAAGTCATCATTAAAAGATCGATAGTTTTATTATCAGCATTTTTTAATCCTGTGCATCTGATACTTTGTGGCAGGTTATAGTAAAACTCGTTGTCATACAGAAATGAGTGACTCAATGTCGAGTAGGGGATGACGTTATAGAATCCCGGTGAGGAATCTATTGCTGAGACTGAAATAATTGAACTTATATTATTTCCCCTTTTCATCAGTTGTATTAATTGTCAATTCTGTTTACTTCCGGTATTATCGTTTGTTTTAAACCAATCTGAACTTTCATCTTTCGGTTGGCATTCAAGAAAAATCATTCTCTCCGCTACCATGATTCAATTCATTGTCATATAGTGTGACAAATGCAGTACCGGAGAAATTTCATCTATTTTTATTCTGGCACTGAACAGAGTTATCCAGTACTAATATCTTTTGAGAATATTAAAATGTTGTTCATTGTAACTATTAGAAAATAATCTTTTCCCCTGTAGTTTCTTTCCCCTTGACGCAATGTCAACTGATCCTGTTCGGGATTATTATTCACCCTCATTGAAACTTCTGCCTTATCAGGTTCAGGCAGGGGCCCAGCTGGAGTATTACCGGATTCTGCTTCCACGGGTTTGGCATAATATGATTCGCCTTGAACAAGGTGTGAGTTCACAACTCCTGGCCCATAAGGCCCTGATTGCTTAAAATTCAAGTTATCTTTTCCCATCCTGGTTTTACAATATCTCCGCTGACTTTAATATTTTATCCAGTTGATGTAACTTAATTGAATGCAAGCCTTTGCCTGACACCGTAAATATATGTTCCTCCCTCGGGCAGGGAACCTCAGGGTAACCGCTGACTTCACTTTAGACTCCACCGGCTCGAGTAATCTTCCTCGCTGAATTGATCTTATCCGTTCTGATCGGTATTAAAAACATATCTTGGAACATAATTCATCTGATCACTTGTACGCTATGCAAGGATTGAATAATTATCAAGTGGAAGTAATTTCAGGTATCTTTAAGCCGTCCGGATGATGTTGAATGGCTAATTCTGAACCTGGCACTATCATTGTAATATGGTCAGGTTAATTGGCAGAAGAACATAGGTAGAATTCTTGGTGTTTCAATCACACCTGTCTGACTGTCCCTCATAAATACCTGAAACCGGATTGTGTCTCCCGGTGTTATAGAGATTTCTGTCTGT
>JADKBL010000024.1 GCA_016718875.1 Bacteroidota bacterium | reverse complement strand
TCTTTTGCCCTTGAAATAGTTCGTTTGTCGCTTTCAGCAAGAAGCCTCTTTATTTCATTACCGTTAATGTTAATATAATCGCACAATGAATGCATCAGATAGTAACATCCCCATACCCTCGATTTGAAATCAGCATATACATAATTCTCATTAAGTATGGCTATTCTGTTTCTAATACCGTAATAGTTTGTCATATAGCGTGGTTCTGAGGCATCCATAACCCATCCTTTCTGAGGATTGAGCATGTCAAAAAATTCACCGTAGAAGCAGTTCTCCACTTTGTACTTTCCAAGCAGGGTTTCAGACATTGCAGGCATCATCCTGTCGCGCATATATGATATCAGTTCCTTATCACCATTGGGATTTACCATCCAGGTGAATGTCACAGGTTCAACATGATAAGAGCCATTGGTTGTATGGCAATCCATGAATACCGAGGGATCCCATTTGTTAAAAACATTCATCAGCAGCCCTCTTACTTCGGGAGATTCTGCTTTCAGGGCATCGCGGTTCAGATCAAGGAACTGGGCGTTATGCCTTACTCCTACGCCATTCACCGGTCCGTTCTGGGAGGTACGGTTTTGAGTGCTTATCCGGTCATTTCCGTCGGGGTTAAAATCGGGACAAATCAGTATAACAGCATTTTTCAGAATCTGAGGATCCTTCTTTCCCAGCAGATCTCTTGCAAACATAAGGGAGGCTTCCTTACCTTCGACCTCACCGGCATGGATGTTTGCCTGAATATATATTACTATCCTGCTGTCATTTCTGAGCTCATCAGGAGAGGAAGGAAGAGGATTTCCGATTACAAGCAGAGGTATATCCTTTCCTTCATTAGTTTTGCCCAGACTTTCAACTCTGATAAATGGTGATGTATTCCTGAGTTTATCAATAAATTCCAAAACATCCTTATGTTCAGAAGTAGTTTTGAAGTCGGACCTCTCTGCTACAGTAAGCAAATTCTGCTGGCCTGAAACTGTAATATATGCTCCAAGGCAGAGGGTTAAAAAGAGGGAAAGAGTTTTCATAAAAAATGCTGTGAAAAATAATGCGGATAAATGTAGGGAATATTTTAAAGCGGCTAAAAAATCATTGAGATTAATGCTTATTCGATTAAATAATTATACTATATAACTCAAAAAATGATAATTTAGAAAACGTAATACATTAAATATAAGCGATTTAAAAAATTATTTAGAATATTTAAAAATTATTTCATAACTTGCGCGCCATAATTTTAAAAAACAGAATAAAATGAACAAAGGAACAGTAAAATTTTTCAATGTATCTAAAGGATTCGGATTCATTAAGGATGCAGATTCAGACAATGAGTATTTTGTACACGTTTCTGGCCTGAAGGATCAGATTAAAGAGAACGACCAGGTTACATTCGAACTTGCAGAAGGTAAAAAAGGAATCAATGCAGTAAATGTAAAATTAGCTTAGTTTATCTATAAAAAATTAAGCCGGTGAAGATCTCACCGGCTTTTTTATTTAATGATAGTGCATTAAGATTCAATAATAAAATTCCATTACCTGTTCTTTTCTGCTTTCTTGGCTTTCTTTTCAGCACGCTTTTCTTTCAAAGTTTTGGTAGCTTCTTTTTTAACTTTTACCTGTTCTTTAGATCTTTCGTGTGACATGGCTATCAGTTTTTTGGTTAATAAAAATGTTAATTCAAATATACAAAAAAACTTTTCTCAAAAATCCGTTTAGTATTTTTAACCTGTTAAAGTAATGATCCTGCTTCAGAATCAAGAAGCCATTCAATACTCCCATCAACAGGAACAATCATTGAAGCCGGAAGGTTTTGTGCACTCTTTTCCCTGTCAAGTATCCTTTTTAAAATTGAAGCCTTGTTTTTGCCGGTAACAAGAAACTTAATCCTGTCTGCATTATTGATTGTTCGTCCTGTTAAAGTGATTCTTTTCTGATGTGATACAGGGTGAACAGATACTTCACAGATTTTTTCAGAATCAAACAGGCTGTTCATTCCCGGAAAGATTGAGGCTGTGTGTCCATCTTCCCCTATACCCAGCAGAATAAGGTCAAAAACCGGTACCTCTTCCCTCTTCACCGTATATTGATTAATGAGATCTGAATAGCGGATAGCTTCTTTGGCAGGTTCCTGTTCGCCATAGATCCGGTGTATATTTCCTTCAGGGATTTTGATCTTTTTAAACAATGAACGGAAAGCCATTCCAAAATTGCTGTCAGGGCTTACAGGCGGAACACATCGTTCATCACTCCAGAAGAAATGAACATACTCCCATGGAGATGATTTTGAAAAGTGATCGCCAAGTATGGAAAAAAGCAGCTCAGGAGTTGAACCTCCTGAGAGCGCAATTTTTAAAGTTCTATTTGACCCGGCAGCCTGCTTAATCATTTGCACCATCTCTTCTGCAAATTTCTCGGCAAGTTCGTATGGTGTCGGGAATATTCTGACTGTTGGATTCATAATTCACAATAAAGTTCATCATCTGCAAGATTTTTGCAAGGATATCTCCAGGTCAGACCATCGCCTTCAATAAGGTCGTTTGCATGTTCAGGTCCCCAGGTACCGGCAGGATATCCGAATATCTTAATTTCATGATTATTAGCCCAGGCTTTCTGTATGGGTTCAAGAAATTTCCAGGCAGTCTCAACCTCATCATCACGTGAGAAAAGCGTGGAATCACCTATCATAACATCATAGAGAAGACGCTCATATGCTGAAGGCACTCTTACATTTGCAAGGTCCTTATAATGGAAATCCATATTAACATTCTTCACATTAAAACCAGCCCCGGGTTCTTTCATATCAAACTTAAGCAGTATCCCCTCATCCGGCTGAATACGGATAATGAGCTGATTAGCAGATATTTTACCTGAATCTCTGCGGAACAGATGGTGAGGAGTAGGTTTAAAATGAATAACTATTTCAGTCACTCTTGTAGGCAGACGTTTACCTGTTCTGATATAAAAAGGTACCCCACCCCATCTCCAGTTATTAATAAAAAACTTAATAGCCACATATGTCTCAGTCCTGGAGTCTTTGGGAACTCCTTTTTCATATCTGTACCCGGTAACACATTCCCCGCGAATCAGCGATCCTGTATATTGTCCCCTGATGACCTGTTTTGGCACATCCTCCTCTTTAATAGGCTGGAGTGACTGAAATACCTTCAGCACTTCATTACGGATGGCGTTCGAATCGAGAGATGAAGGTGGTTCCATTGCTGTAAGTCCGACCATCTGAAGAAGATGATTCTGAACCATATCACGCAGTGCACCAGAATTATCATAATAACCGCCTCTCTCTTCCACCCCAATATTTTCAGAAGATGTTATTTCGATACGGTCTATATAATTTCTGTTCCAGAGAGGTTCAAACAAGCCATTGGCAAACCTTGTTACAAGCAGATTCTGAACCGTTTCTTTGCCGAGGTAATGATCGATCCTGAATATCTGTTCCTCTGTGATAATTTCGTGGAGTGTCCTGTTCAGGGCTCTTCCTGACTCAAGATCATACCCGAATGGTTTTTCAATAATTACCCTGCGGAACCCTTCAGACTGGCCTGTCAGCCCTGCATTTGATAAATTAAGTGCTATTGGCCCATACAATAAAGGAGGGGTGGCCATATAGAATATATAATTACCCCCTATACCATATTTATCGTCAATTTCCTGAATATGGCTCCTCAGACTAAAAAAATCCGCGGGTGCCGAATTATCCATTGAGAGATAATAAAGATGATCCAGAAATGATGTAACCTGATCTTTATCCACTGCTTCCTCAGAGAACTCTATGATCGAGTCCTGCATTTTTTTTCTGAATTCATCTAATGAAAAACCTGTCCTTCCTGTACCGATCATTGCAAATTTCCCAGGCAAAAGTCCCTGATTTTTAAGAGAATAAATTGCAGGTATAAGTTTCCTTGACGTCAGGTCGCCTGAAGCTCCGAAAATTACAAGAATGAGATTCTTAGGATTATCCATTACTTCTTTTACTATTTAATGGACCAGGAATACCCGGGCATTATAATACTGCCAATTTAACAAAAAATATACGAATAAGTTTCTTACAGACTAATATAAGGATGTATAAGAAAGAGGCTCTGTTAATTTACAAGTTGATAACTTTTTTATGATATTTAGATATTTTATTAATTTCTTACAAGTTTTATATGACAATTTAAAAGATAATATTTTATATTTGCACACAATTAACATGAATGAATGATTAATAATTTCACAATAAGTATTCTTCTTATCATTGCCAGGGTGCCTGGAAATGTATGAGGATGGTTTGTATTATCAAATAGGAAAACCGTTCTCCAGGTATGATGAGAACGGTTTTTTTGTATAAAAAACGGAAAGAACAATGAATAAAAAGGAGCGCCCTGCACAACAGGGATTATACAGACCGGAGTTTGAACATGAAAACTGCGGAATCGGATTTGTTGCCCACCTGAAGGGCAGAAAATCTCACTCGATAATCAGGCAGGGACTTGAAGTCCTTGAGAATATGACACACAGGGGTGCTGAAGGAGCCGATAAAAAAACCGGTGACGGTGCCGGGATGCTGATCCAGGTGCCTCGCGACTTCTATCTGATACAGGGATATTCCCTTCCTCAGGCTGGTCAGTTCGGAACAGGACTGATCTTTCTGCCCCAGGATAATGGTGATGCAGAAAAATGCCGTGAGATATTACTCAAAATAATTGAAGAAGAGGGTATTAATGTTATCGGTTTCCGCGATGTCCCCAGAAATAACAAAGTAATAGGTGAAATAGCCAGGGCTGCCGAACCAAATATTGTTCAGATTCTCCTCGGAGCCGACTTACAGCAGGATGATCTGGAACGGAAACTCTATATCATAAGGAAACGCACAGAAAATCTTATCAGGAATTCTGAAATAGGTCAGAAGAATATCTTCTATATACCATCCCTTTCAACAAAGGTTTTGGTTTACAAGGGAATGCTTACCTCGATGCAGTTAAGGGAGTATTTTCTGGATCTCACTGATGAAAGACTGCAGAGCGCCATCGCGCTGGTACATTCACGTTTCAGCACAAATACCTTCCCAAGCTGGGATCTTGCACAGCCATTCAGAGTTCTCGGACATAATGGTGAGATAAATACAATTAAAGGAAACAGGTTCTGGATGGAAGCCAGGGAGTCAATACTTAAATCAGATAAACTTGGTGATCTCTCCCGGCTCTACCCTATTATTGAACCTGGTAAAAGCGATTCAGCATCACTCGATAACGTTTTGGAATTCCTGCTGATGAGCGGAAAATCATTACCATATGCAATGTCAGTACTGATTCCGGAATCATTCAATACAAAGAACCCGATTTCAAATGAGTTAATATCATTCTTTCTCTACCACTCAACATTCCTCGAACCATGGGATGGTCCTGCATCACTTATTTTCTCTGACGGCCGTTATATAGGCGGTATGCTCGACAGGAACGGATTAAGACCATCAAGATATCTCATTACAACAAATGACCTGATTGTCATGGGTTCCGAGACAGGTGTGCAATCTTTCCCTGCTGCAGAAATCAGAGAAAAAGGAAGACTTAAGGCAGGTAAGATGCTTCTTGTGGATACAGTTGAGGGAAAACTTTATTATGATGAAGAACTGAAGGCAAAGCTTGCCAATGAATTTCCATATGGCGACTGGATAAAACAGAACATGGTCACTCTTGAAGAGATTGAGACTGGTCATGAGGAATCGCCTGATATGGGAGATCAGTATGATAAATATTATACATCCTTCAATTACTCACTTGAGGATACGGATAAGATTATCAAGGAGATGGCCGCAACCGGCAAGGAACCTATCGGTTCTATGGGTAATGATGTTCCCATCGCCGTCTTGTCAAAAAAACCATACAGACTATTCAATTATTTCAAGCAGCTTTTTGCACAGGTGACAAATCCGCCAATAGACCATATCAGGGAAGAGCTTGTAATGACTCTTTCGGGTTACCTGGGTTCATTGCAGCAAAATGTACTTGATAAATCACCTGACCATGTTAAAATGGTAAGGTTCAAGAATCCGGTCATTACAAATACATATTTTCAGATTGTAAAAAACCTTCGGTATAAGGGATTCTCAGCCGCCAACCTGAAGCTGCTTTTTGATGTTTCCGGAGGTGAAGAGGCACTTAAGAATGCTGTTGACCAGCTTTGCAAGGATGCCGAGAAAGCTGTTGATGAAGGCAAAAATTATATAATACTGTCCGACAGGGGAATTACAGAGAAGCTTGCCCCTGTTCCTTCACTTATGGCGGTATCTGCTGTTCATCATCATCTTGTAAAAACAAGAAAAAGGATGCAGATTGATATTGTTGTGGAGTCAGCTGAACCACGCGAGGTAATGCATTTCGCACTCCTCTTTGGATATGGTGCCAGTATCATCAATCCATACATGTGCTTTGCGGTTATTGATAAACTTGTAAAAAGGAAGGAGATCCAGCTTGATTACCAGAGAGCTGAAGAGAACTTTGTTCATTCAATAAACAAAGGTATTCTGAAAATTATGTCCAAAATGGGCATAAGTACTCTCAGAAGTTACCGTTCATCTCAGATATTTGAGGCTATAGGGATACACCAGGATGTTATTGACAGCTATTTTGCCGGGACAAATTCAAGGATCGGAGGTATCGGCATGAGCGAAATAACCGAAGAGGTTCTTATTCCTCACAGAAAAGCTTACATCGATGAGAAACATCCGGAAGTGCTTACCGAAGGAGTGTACTCCTACAGAAAAAACGGAGAACACCACGGATGGAACCCTGAGACCATTTCGTTACTTCAATGGAGCACAAGATCAGCTGATTACAGCAAGTTCAAGGAGTACTCAAAGATGGTTGATGCTGACAATGCACTCCCGGGATTCATAAGAGGTCTTCTGAAAATAAAATCCAATCCTATCCCCATTGAAGAGGTAGAACCCGCTGAGAATATCATGAAGCGTTTTGTTACCGGTGCAATGTCATATGGTTCAATTAGCAGGGAAGCCCATGAAACACTTGCTATAGCTATGAACAGGATTGGGGGACGCAGCAATACCGGTGAAGGAGGTGAAGATCCTGAAAGATTCAAGCCTCTTGAAAACGGAGATTCTGTAAGAAGTGCTATTAAACAGGTGGCCAGCGGAAGGTTTGGAGTAACAACTCATTACCTGGTAAATGCTGATGAGATACAGATCAAGGTAGCACAGGGTGCTAAACCAGGTGAAGGAGGTCAGCTTCCCGGACATAAAGTTGATAAGATAATTGCCAAAACACGCTATTCCATACCGGGGATAACACTTATCTCCCCTCCGCCTCATCATGATATTTATTCTATTGAAGACCTTGCCCAGCTTATTTTTGACCTTAAAAATGTCAATCCTTCAGCAAAAATCAGTGTCAAACTGGTTTCAGAAAGCGGTGTTGGAACAATAGCTGCCGGGGTAACAAAAGCCGGTGCCGACCTTATTACGATCAGCGGATATGAAGGCGGAACAGGAGCAAGTCCGTCCTCATCTATAAAACATGCCGGACTTCCGCTTGAACTCGGGCTTGCTGAAACCCAGCAAACACTTGTAATGAATAATCTCAGGCGCAAGGTTATGCTGCAGGCTGATGGCCAGCTTAAAAACGGAAGAGATATCATTACAGCAGCTTTGCTCGGAGCTGAAGAATTCGGATTCGCCACAAGTGCACTTGTTGTGCTTGGTTGTGTTATGATGCGCAAATGCCATCTCAACACCTGCCCTGTAGGAGTTGCTACACAAAATGCAGAGCTGCGTAAAAGATTTAAGGGAAAGGCTGATTACCTGGTCACATTCTTCAGTTTTCTGGCTGAGGAGGTCCGTGAAAACCTGGCTGAATTAGGTTTCAGAAAACTTGACGATGTTATAGGAAGAGCTGATCTGCTTGAAAGGAATTATGCCATTGATCACTGGAAAATAAGGAAACTTGATCTCACTGCCCTTCTTGCAATGCCTGCAGAAGCATCTGAAAACGCACTGCATTGTGTTGATAAACAAGAGAATAAACTCATAAACCTGCTCGACAATAAACTTATTGTCCTTGCAGATAAGGCAATTAATGAAAAAGTACCTGTTGAAATTACACATGACATACATAATACTGACAGAACAGCCGGTGCTATGTTGTCAGGTACAATTACAAAACTTCATGGACCAGATGGTCTGCCTGAAGGAACAATCAAGTGCAGGTTCAGTGGATCAGCAGGTCAAAGCTTTGGAGCATTTCTTGCACCCGGAGTCGAACTTCATCTTGAAGGTGATTCAAATGACTACCTGGGTAAAGGACTATCCGGGGGAAGGATTATTGTGATACCTCCAGCCGGTTCAACCTTTGCCCCTGACAAGAATATAATCATTGGCAATACTTCATTGTATGGAGCAACCCGCGGTGAAGCTTATATCTGCGGAGTTGCAGGTGAAAGATTTGCTGTCAGAAACAGCGGAGCAATTGCAGTAGTTGAGGGAGTCGGAAACCATTGCTGTGAATATATGACAGGTGGAAGAGTAGTTGTTCTTGGAACGACTGGCAGTAATTTCGCTGCAGGAATGAGCGGCGGAGTTGCATACGTCCTTAATGAGCTGGGAAATTTCGATTTTTACTGTAATATGGGAATGGTTGAACTGTCACTTGTGGATGAAAACAGTGATGTAGTTGAGCTTACTGACCTAATCTCAAGACATTATAAATATACAGGAAGTGCCAAGGCTAAAATGATCCTTGATGATATTACCAGGTATATTCCTATGTTTATAAAGGTGATACCATACGACTACAAGAAAGTACTGCAGGAGCAGAAGCTTGAGGAACTCAGGAAAAAGATTGCAGATGTTGAGCTCGACCTGGAGATAAGTGCAAGCTAAAAGGATAGTTGCTGGTTGCCGGTTGCCGGAACATAGTTTTTAAATTGTAAAATTATTGAATTGAAAATATGGCTGATATAAATGGATTTTTAAAGATAAAGAGAAAAGAAGCTGGCAACAGACCTATAAATGAAAGGGTCCGTGATAACAGTGAAGTAGAGCAGGTTCTCAACAGTGAGGATCGGATGCTACAGGCAGCCAGGTGCATGGATTGTGGTATCCCGTTTTGCCACTGGAGCTGTCCCGTTGATAACCTCATCCCTGAATGGAATGATCTCCTGTATAAGGGAGACTGGAAAGGTGCATACCAGCGACTTGCATCAACAAATAACTTTCCGGAGTTTACAGGCAGAATCTGTCCAGCCAGTTGTGAACATGCCTGTGTGCTGAATATCAACAAGGAACCAGTAACAATACGTGAAAACGAAGTTGCAATTGTTGAACATGCCTTTGCAGAAGGATATATAAAACCATCAATACCGGAGGTAAGAACAGGGAAAAAAGTAGCAGTTATCGGAAGCGGTCCTTCTGGGATGGCAGCTGCAGATCAACTTAACCAGGCCGGCCATACCGTGACTCTTTTCGAAAAGGACAATAAACCTGGCGGATTGCTTCGTTACGGGATACCCGACTTCAAGCTCGGTAAGGATACAATTGACAGGCGAATTGACCTGATGATGAAGGAGGGTGTTATTGTAAAGACTTTAATAACAATTGGCAGGGATATTACAGCTTCCGAGCTTGAAAAACAATTCGATGCAATATGCATTACAATTGGAGCCGGCCATCCCCGTGATTTAACAATTGAAGGCAGAGATCTTTCAGGGATTCATTTTGCTATGGATTTTCTTACTCTACAGAACAGAGTAAATGCCGGAGAGATGGATGCATCTGACAATCCGATAAATGCCGAAGGCAAAAAGGTACTTGTTATTGGAGGCGGAGATACAGGATCAGACTGCGTTGGAACATCCATACGACAGAAGGCAGAGCGCGTCTGGCAGATTGAAATACTACCCAAGCCCCCTTCTGAAAGATCGGAAGATAATCCATGGCCATATTTTGGAAAAGTACTAAAGACCTCTTCATCACATGAAGAGGGATGTGAAAGATTCTGGAACTTATCATCAGTACGATTCATCGGAAATAATTTCAATGTAACCGGTGTTGAGGTTGAAGATGTTATATGGAAGAGTCTGAATGGCAAATATATAATGGAAACTGTTCCAAATTCGAAAAGAATTATTGAAGCTGATCTTGTATTACTGGCTATGGGATTTGTTCACCCTGTTCTTGAAGGACTTGTTTCCGAATCAGGAGTTGAACTTAATCTAAGGAAGAATATTAAAGTAGGTGACAATTATATGACAAGCCGGCATAAATTCTTTGCTGCAGGTGATTCTATCAGTGGAGCAAGTCTTGTTGTAAATGCAATTGCTTCAGGCAGAAAAGTAGCTAAGGAGATTGACCGGTTCCTTAAAACCTGATAAACTAAGCAGGAACTTCCTGCCAGGATTTATTCAGTTCTACTTTAAATATAGTCCCTTCAGCTTCATTACTGATGAAGCTGACTTTACCTTTTAAATAGTTCTCTGTTACAAGTTTCACACTATAAGTTCCTAGACCTCTGGTTCTGTCTTTGGTTGAAAATGATCTCTGAAAAATCTGTAATCTCACATCTTCAGGTATACTACCGTTATTCCTTACAAAAAAAACAAGCTTATTATTCATTTCCTTAACATCTACCCGCACCACACCATTGACTTCAGTAGCTTCGAGTGCATTCTTAAGCAGATTTATTATTACCCTTTGTAACAGCAACCGGTCAGTTTCGAAACTTACATTTACCGAATCATCATCAATTTCAATTACTTTATCCTGACCAACCTCATGAAAACTTATTCTGCTAATGGCAGATCTCAGTAAATCCAATGAAGTGACCTGCTCAATTTTCACCTGAAT
Source organism: Bacteroidota bacterium (assembly GCA_016718875.1). Classification (GTDB taxonomy): domain Bacteria; phylum Bacteroidota; class Bacteroidia; order Bacteroidales; family VadinHA17; genus LD21. The sequence continues at coordinate 73,382 of JADKBL010000024.1, read as the reverse complement.
ATCACCATCTTCTGCAGCTCTCAATTGCCTGTATGACATTATCTCCTCGAGTATTATCTGGCTTGCCGCTTCCGACTTGATTATCAGATCATTAACCTCTTTATCATCAGCACCCAATTTAAGAATTGTCAACAAACCATTAAGGCCACCTGCTGTATTCAAGAGGTCATGAAAGAATACCCGTTCAATAGCAAGGAGTTTCTTCTCATGACTAATATCCTGAAGGGACAAAACATAAAAAACATCATCGTTCATCTTTATCGGAGAGGAAGTTATTTTCAGATCCCAGCTAACCACTTTACCATCAATGTCAGATAATATTCTTGCCTCCCTGGTTGTCCTGGTATTATTTCTTATGCTCTCCAGGATTACATTAACAGCTCCGCAATACCTGCATGCTTCTGATGTTCCGCAACCGGAAGTGCCTGTTTCCGCATTGATACATGAAATAACCTCGCCTGGTCTTTTACCCAGAATTGGTTCAATACTTTTAATGCCAAGCAATTCAAGAAATTCAATGTTGGCAAATATTATCTGCCTGTTATGATTTATAATTGCACTTATACCTGTAAGGCTGCCAAACAACTCAGTAAACAGCCGCTGGGAAGAAACAAGTTCCTTCTCACTCAGTATTTCATCCAATGAGGATCTGTCAGCCGAAGCATAAAAAGTCTTCTTTTCCATAAAAAACAGCATCACGATGTACGGTAAATATAATAATCATAACTGTCAGGCAAACGAAATATGATTTAAATAGTAATTTTTTCCAAATAAAAACCCTCCATGCTTTAAAAAAATTAGCAAGGAGGGCTTAGGGAGGGCAATACAACTATTTATTTTCAGCCATCACCTTCATATCTTTTACAGTTCCCATAAGTCTTATCAACTCTGACCTGTAGCCATCTTCATCTGCGCCTCTTGAACCTCTTGCAAGATCTGAAGCACCGCCAAGGGTTGAATTACCCTTAAATTCGGAATTTCTAAGGATCATTCCAAATTCCGAAACAGCTGCTGCAAACCTCAGATTATCAGAGGCATCATCGATACTGCTTACAGATCCTTTTACCGGCTTATCCATTAAGATGCTTGTGTTGCCATCAGGCTTCTTATATCGAAGCTTAATTGTTAGATATTCTGTTGAATTTACATTAGTGGGTGTAATTTTCTCCTCATTTTTCTGGTATTTAAGAGGATCAACTGAAGGTATTCTTTCATCAGATCCAGCTGGTATCAGCTCATATAATGCAGTTACGTTGTGGCCTGCGCCCATTTCACCTGCATCTTTTTTGTCATCATTGAAATCTTCATCGTTCAGTATCCTGTTCTCATAACCAATTAATCTGTATGCCTTAATCCTTGAAGGATTGAATTCAATCTGAAACTTGACATCCTTTGCAATTGTGAAAAGCGTTCCTCCGAATTCACGAACTAAAACTTTTCTTGCCTCCTGAAGGTTATCAATATAAGAATAGTTGCCATTGCCTTTATCTGCAATAATCTCCATTTTGTCGTCCTTGATATTTCCCATTCCAAACCCAAGTACAGTAATAAACACTCCTTCTTCTCTTTTCTCCTCGATAAGCCTTTCCATTCCGCCATTGCTTGATTCTCCGACATTAAAGTCTCCGTCCGTAGCCAGAATAATCCTGTTGTTTCCACCTTTAATAAAATTTTTCTGAGCCTCCGAATATGCAAGTTTAAGTCCTTCGCCGCCGGCAGTTGAACCACCTGCTTCAAGGTTATCAATAGCAGCCATTATTGTCTCTTTTTTATTGCCGGGAGTAGATTCCAGGACAAGTCCTGCTGCTCCGGCATATACTACTATTGCAACTTTATCCTGAGGTCTTAATTCATTCACCAGCAATCCGAAAGCTGACTTAAGTAACGGAAGTTTATTTGGGGAACTCATTGATCCTGATACATCCAGCAGAAAAACAATATTCGAAGGTGGAAGCGACGATTTATCAATACTTTTTCCCTTAAGGCCAACATGAAGCAGGTAGTGATTTGTATTCCAGGGGCAGACAGCCATTTCAGTATAAACCGAGAAAGGATGTTCTCCTGTTGGTTCGGGATAATCATATTTGAAGTAGTTTATCATCTCTTCAATTCGTACAGCATCAGCCGGGGCATCTGCCCCATGTTGATAAATCTTCTGATATTTGAATATGATGCATTGTCAACATCAATTGAAAATGTGGAGAGAGGATTGTTGCTAACGTTTCTGAAACCATTCTCATTTACTGATGCATAACCTTCGGTATTGAAATTATTATTGTACCTGTTTAAAGGTCCCCCGGAGTCATAAGACATGGAGGCATAGGGTGCAGCGACAGCCATCCCGAGCGATTTGGCCTCTTTATCCTTCCTGCTCTCCATCCTTATCAGCGAAACATCTTCTTCAGGGGAAGTATGTGTTTCCATTTGTACATTGATTTTGTTTCTCTGGTCAGGTTTCTCTGTTACAGTTTTATAACCCGAGTATGTAAAGATCAGACTGACAGTTCTGCCATCAATAACTATTTTATACTCCCCGTTAAAATCTGTTTTTACTGTAACACCGGAGGGCTTAGCCTTTACAAAAACTCCTGATAATGGTTGACCTGTACTGTCGGTAACCCTGCCTGTAATAGTCCTTGATTCTGTAAAAGCAATCATAATTGCTGCAAGAATCACTATTGTAAGAACTGATAATTTTGTTTTCATGACGATAATTATTGGTTAAACATTTATCATAGGATGCAGGGAATTATCTATTTCCATAAACTGCATTAAACTTTTTTACATTTAACCTATCTTTATGACTTATCAATTGAGTCAAATAGTTGATATTTAAGCTTCCATATAAAAGAAAAAAGAACAAAACAGAAGAGGAGCTGATAAATGAATTCACCTCATCCGGCGATCTCGATGTGCTGGGAGAGTTATATTCAGGATATATGCACCTGGTATATGGTGTTTGCCTTAAATACCTTAAAGACAGAGAAGAATCGTCTGATGCAGTGATGCAGATATTTGAAAAACTGATTACAGATATTCCGAAACAGAAAATTGAAAACTTCAGAAGCTGGCTGCATGTGGTAACAAAAAATTATTGCCTGATGCAGTTAAGATTCAGGAAATCGATGGATGAAAAATTCGAAGACTGGATAAATGATCCGACTGTTTTTATGGAATACAGCATAGACATGCATCCTATTGATGAAGAAAAGAGAGACATGGACAAGGAACTCTCAGAATGCATCGAAAGACTTAAAGCAGAACAGAAGGAGTGCATCAGGATGTTTTATTTTGATAACAGGTGCTACAGGGAAATTGCTTCGGCAATGAAGCTCGATGAGAATAAAGTGAAGAGTCATCTTCAGAATGCGAAAAGAAATCTGAAAATTTGTCTTGAGGAGAAAAATGGCCAAAAACAGTGAAAATAATATAACCAGCTCCGGAGATTTTCTCAGGTACAGAAATGGAGAGATGACCGGAGAAGAGCGGAATGCTTATGAAAGGAAGCTTCAGAAAGATCCTTTTGCAGAAGAGGCATCGGAAGGGATTTCTTCTATTTCAGCAGAGGACGCAGAAAGTGACCTCAGTGAGCTTAAGAAAAAACTCGGAACAAGGATCAGAAAGAGATCATTTGCAATTTATTATCAGATAGCTGCAGCAGCAGCTATATTGGTCACAGTATCAGTTATTTTCTTAAAAAGGAACACTGAAACTGAAATTATGCTAAGTAAAAGCGAAACAGTAATGCCAGATACTACTGTTTCAATTGCTGCGGCTGAACCCATAAAAGATCTATCTGAAAAAACAGAATTAAAAAATGAACCGGTAAAACGGTATCGCCAGGTCTCTCCCCCTCCCCCTGTCTCCCCATCTCCCTCTCTCCCCGTCTCCCCCTCTCCCAATCTCTCTGACAATCAGCTATCAGCAGTTTCTTCAGATGCGAAAGAAGAAATACGGGAGGAAAAAGCGGATGTTGTTTCAGCTGTTGAAGAAGAACAGGCAGTTACACTTCCTTCCGAATCCGAAAAAAAAATGGAAAAGTCGGGAGTAGCGGGTGCTTCTGCACCACTATCTGCAAAAAGAAAAGATGTTGCAGATCACTTTCCACCTCAGCCTGTTAAGATTGTAATTCTGAGTTTCAACGTAAATACTAACAGCACAATAACAGATTACAGGATAATTGAAAGTCCGGGACCAGCCTATTCCCGTGAGGCAAAAAGGCTGATAAAAGAGGGTCCTTTATGGAAACCGGCATTGAACAATGGTCAACCGGCAGAAGAAGAATACAGGATAAGAATAGTCTTCAGAAAATCTGAATAATTCTATTTGAGCTTCTTAACAAGGTCCGTATATGCATTGAGCAGGAAGTTCGCATCCACACCGCAAAGCAGATAAGTACACCCTGTTTTTATCTCGTTAATCATTGTATCTGTATTCATGCTGAAGATCCCGTAAGGTCTTCCGGCCTTTTGCACTTATCCTTGACCTCTTGTATAGCTGCAGCTACATCAGGATGAGTTAGTTGTCCGGTAAGTCCCATGCTTGCCGACAGGTCATACGGGCCTATAAATACAGAATCAATGCCCCTGACTTCAAGAATATCATCAAAATTCCTGACTGCCTCTTTATGTTCACACTGGATCATTATAACAAGATCCCTGTTTGCATTTTCCACATAATCCTTGAATATTGCTCCGTACTTGTGTGCTCTTGACAGACCAACGCTCCGGCGCCCTTCAAGGGGATACTTTGATGCCTGCACGACACGCTTCGCCTCTTCCGCACTGTTTACCATGGGAACAAGAATACCATCGCAGCCAGTATCGAGAATGCGTTTTATCCATACTTCATCATTTGAAGGAACCCTGACAATGGTTTGTATCTTTCCTTCCATTATCTGAATTGCATTCTGCACCGATTCAAGAGAAATAGCTGAATGTTCCATATCAATCAGCACCCAGTCAAAACCTGACATTGCGATTATTTCAGCCACCTGTGGAGCACTGATTGATAAAAGTGTGCCTATCATTGTTTTTTTAAACTTTTCCCCGTCTTTCATGTTCCTGAATTTATGAATTTTACAATAGAAATTTAGTCAATCTCAATTTTATATTTTGTCAGTAATCCGGCTATTCCGGTCAATGAGAATTTTGCCCCTTTTATCCTGTTCATTTCCGGATCAAAGGAATAATTAAGAGCAGTTCTGAAATCAGCATTTTCAATATTTGTTTCACTGAAAACTGCCCTGGTAAGATCACATCCGGCAAACGATACACCTGACAGGTCGGCACCGGAAAAATCAGTCTCTTTTACAGAACATCCCCTGAAAGGTGTTTTTTTAATTTTTATTTTTTGAAATGATGCATAATCAAGGTTACATTTTTCAAATGAAAAAGAGAGAAACAACTCTTTACAACGGCTGAAATCGGTTCCTACCAGCTTACACTCTTTAAAAACAACATCTCTCAGACCTGTTTCACTGAACTTTACCAGTGAAATTTCGCAACGTTCAAAAATACAATCGATAAAATCTGTCCCGGTCAGATTTGTTTTTGTGAAGTCACAACCTTTGAAAATGCAACTGTCATATTCACAGCCGGAGAGATCTTTGCCGGAGTAATTTGTATTTGTAAAAGTCTGATTATCAAAAATATTAGTCATATTATCAAAATAATATTTAACATCAACATCCCCCTTGCCCCCTTCAAAGGGGGAATGCTATAACAAAACATCCTGATTTTGATCCAGGATACCATTTACCATATACCTGTCGCCTGTTGCCTGTCGCCTGTCGCCATTAATTAATATGCTGTCTGATTACGTCTTCTATTGTCCTGCTGCAAACCTTGCAGAAAACAAGATGCCTGGTGTACATTATACAGTCAATCTGTGAACGGTAAAGTCCCTTTGAAAGATACCCGGCTCCTTCGAATGCTCCAACTTTGCTGCGGTACTGCTCCTTTGAGAAGTATTCATCCTCTTCCTTCATCTGACGTCTGAAAAGATCCTCCATTACAGTTTCAGGGACCATGGCTGATCTGAGGCTGTCGCGTTCCTTCTGAATTGCATAACCGGCTTTATCGAATGATTCCTTGTTCCAGGGAGTAGGAAGCGGTGTACCGGGTTCAACCAGGTCTTTCCATTTGAGGTTATCCTTGCTGAATAGGGCAGTAATATTTGTTTCCCAGGGTTCCACCTTTACTTCAGGCATTTCATATGCCACTGATGATGTATAATATTCATCTGCCAGTGCAGCAATATGATGTCCCATCTCATGTATCATAATATATTCAGCAAAGCTATTATCTGCAGAGACTGTTGTATAAAGATTATAAATACCACCTCCACCGTAGGTTCTTTCATTCATGAGTATCACCATTATATCATATGGTACCCCTGAAGCAACATCCCTGATTTTCCTGTTGTCATATGTAAGGGCATACCTTTCAGAATCAAAACTGCTGTAATGTACAGTCAGAGGGGTCCTTCTGAACACACCGTGATGAGGCTTATTTACGCCTGACCCGGGAGAAGGGGTTTCGATGGCCCTGATATTAAAATCGGAGGCAAATCTGCTGAATGGCTCTGAACTCATCAGGAATCCGGAAAGCCTTGAAGCATCTTTCCTGAATTTTTCCATTTCTGCCTGGGTATATCCGTCACCAAGTATAACCATGTCGACCTTTTTATCAGCCGGACCATTTTCAGCAATTGTAAAAACTTTCTCAGAATGAACCAGATCTGCAGGATTTACCTGGCGCGATGAAGGATCTATATTTGTTGTCCATACAGTGCTGAAAGTATTTGAGTTGTTACGTTTCTTCAGAATGACAGTAACAGGTTTGAGTGGCCACGGGAACCTTAAAGATTCAGGAAAAGTGCCCCAGACTTCAGTTGCTTCAGGTATCGTCTGCCATTCACCGAAAACACTTCCGAAACCACGGGAGTATAGGAGAACTTTGCTCTCCTTATCAATCACCTCAAAGAAATATGGTCCGAGTTCCAGAGCATCAATAAGACTATTCCTGCTCCCGCTCCAGATGCCGTCAGAGACTATCCTGTCAGTGGCAAAATGCTCCTCAGTTGCATTACCTGAATGGTAATAATCGAGACGCATTGTTTTGTCAGCAAAATACCGGAAAAAGTCAACATTGCCATTATTGATTATGCTAATGCTGTCAGTCTTTGGTTCTACTCCTATTGTGCTTTTATTATCAGTTTCTTTACATGAAATAAATATTATCATCATGGAAAGAATGAAAATGATTTTCTTCATAAGAGAGGATTTAATAATGATCCTTTAAAGGTATATTTTTTTATTTAGTTACATTTAACCATAAAACATTGTTAATACAGTCAGAAACAAGATTGGAAAAATGAGCCCCATTAAAAAGACAGCTTTATCGACGGTAATATCCATTTTTATTTGTTTAACTTTCATCTCACAGTCATTTTCCCAACTAAGGGATTCATCATCTTTCAGAATATATACCAGACACAGCTTTTATTCTGTGGAAAAGAGTGGTGAATTCCTGTTGCATGTACCTCCAAACCTTATAAACAGCAAGTTATTTATAACCATTAAAACAGTGGCCGACTCGATTACAACATGGGAAGGCATCTCTGCAAATAAAATACTGAGAATCCCTTTCAATCTGAATCTTAAACCTGAGTTTTATAAAATTGAAGCCAGCATAAAAATTGGGTGGAAAAACGGTCCGGTTTATTCAGCGAAAACAATTCTTTCCATTCTCCCATACAAACCAAACGAAGTAAAAACCGACAGGCTGACCGGAGGACTAATTGTAAACAGGAAACCTTTCTTCCCTTTCGGATTCTACTGCTATTCACCTGTCAATCTGAAACTGCCTGAAGAGGAGATAATTAAGGGCTTTAATATGATGTCGCCTTATCAGAAAATTCATCCTCAAACGATAAGCGAACGAAAAGCCTATATGGACAGATGTGCCGAAATTGGGATGAAAGTCCATTATAATCTGCTTTCAGTATCAGCTTCAACCGGTCCAAAAGCTGATACAATTCCTGAAGAGGAAAAAACCAGACGGCTCATTACAGAAATAAAAGCCTTCATGAATCATCCTGCTCTTCTTGGCTGGTATATATCTGATGAACCCAATGGCTTTAAAATAGACCCTGTGATACTTGAAAAAATATATAATACTGTAAAGGAAATAGATCCATGGCACCCTGTCTCAATGGTATTTATGGCACCATTCATGGCTTCACGGAAGTATTCTGCAGCTTTCGATATTGTTATGGCCGATCCTTATCCGGTACCAACTATGCCGGTTGGAATGGTTGACGATCTGGCCAGACAGCTTCAGGCTGAATTCACAGGAAAACAGCCGCAATGGATGGTTGTACAGGCATTCGGCGGAGGTGAATGGTGGGAAAGGGAACCAACTTACCAGGAGATCAGGTCAATGACCTGGCAATCGGTAGTAAACGGTTCAACAGGGATACAGTACTTTATCCGCTGGGGACAAAACTTTTTTCCGAAATCTGCAGCCACCTGGAACGAATGCGGAAAGATATCACTTGAAATAGCAGAGCTTACACCTTGGCTTCTTTCTGATGAAGAGCCGCTAAAAGTTGAATCAGGTTCACCGGATATCATTGTAACCTCGAGGCTGTACAGAGGCAGACTTGCCATTATTGCCGTTAACAAGAAGAATGAACCAATTGCATCTGCTATCAGAATCAGAGGGTATGCGAACGGTAAAGCTTCAGTATTGTTCGAGAACAGAACCATTCCGGTTTATGGTGGAACAATAAGTGATAATATTGCACCTCTGAGTTCGCAGACTTACATGATTGACCTTACAGCAGATGTCTCCCAAAAAACACAAAACGGGAAGAACCTGATAAAAGACCCTGGATTTGAATATGTTTTTTCCCCCGGAGTACCCACAGCATGCTATGCCCGTCCCGGAGAAGACAGGGGTGCTACATATTTCACCGATTCCCGTGAGTATTACGACGGCTACCATTCGCTCCGCCTCATAACCCCGAAAGATGAGGCAAGTGTCGGAATACGGTTTTTCCCCTGCCAGGTAAAAGCCGGATCATCATACATGATATCTGTATGGGCTAAATCAGATCCCGAACAGAGGTTCAGAGCATCAGCTGATACTTCTTTTCAGCAGAAAAATTTCAAGCCCCAGTATGCCGAAGTATCATTCGGTGTATTTGCAACTGCCAGGTTTGTCCCGGAAAAAGAGTGGAAACGATTTGTAACATTTGTTACAATTCCATCAGACACAACTGCAACCTTAAGAACCAATCTCGTACTTACAATGCCCGGCCAGGGTGTCGGATGGTTTGATCAGATAAGGGTTGTTGAGGAGTGAGGAGTGAGGCGTGAGGCGTAAGGCATGAGGTGTGAGTTACCTGTCGCCTGTCGCCTGTTGCCATATGCCTTCCGCCTTTTTATTGTTAATGCAGCGTTAACGGCATTTATTCGTCATTAATCAGAAATTATTCTGTCTATTTTTATACCCGCGAACCAAAAAAATAAAATTATGTTTAAGAACCTTATAAAAACAGCATTCAGGCACATGCGCAAACATTATGGGTACAGCATTCTGAATATTCTCGGTCTGACTATAGGAATTGCAAGCGCCCTGTTCCTTATAATATATGTTTCCGATGAGGTCAGTTACGACCGGTACCACAAAAATGCTGACCGCATTTACCGTGTATCATCAAAGATAACCGAGCCCGATGACCAGTTTACATGGATCGTTGCACAGATTCCTTTTGGCCCTCAGGTTGTCCAGGACTATCCTGAGGTACAGTCTTTTGTAAGGTTTATACCTATTGACAGAGCTCTTTTTAAATACGAAGACAAAGAATTCAATGAGGAAGATTTTTATTATGTTGATTCTACTCTCTTCGACATATTCACGTACAGGGTCATAAAGGGAGAGGTTAAAACAGCTTTAACTGAACCGAAAAAAATAATACTGACAGAAAAGGTTGCAGCCAGATATTTTGGCAATACAGATCCTATAGGCAAAACACTTACATCTGGCGAAAACACATTTGAGGTAACCGGAGTTATAGAGGATGTACCTGAAAACTCCCATTTTAAGTTTGATGCGGTCGCTGCAAGGAATAATCTACCCAAACAACTAGGATCATGGGGCAATTTCGGGGTTTCTACATATCTCCTGTTTCCTGAAAATTTTGATATAAAGGCATTTGAAGCAAAAATTCAGAAAATGTATGATGCCTATATGAAAACCATATTCGAATCGATGAAAATCACGATCGAATACAAACTTGAACCTCTTACAAGAATCCATCTCTATTCTACCAATGCCAATGAACCGGAACCAACAGGCAGTATAACATATGTTTATATCTTCGCTATAGTTGCATTTTTTCTGATCTTAATTGCAGCTATGAATTATATGAATCTAGCTACAGCCCGTTCAGCAAGGAGAGCAAGAGAGGTAGGCTTAAGAAAAGTAGTCGGATCACGCAGAGGTCCTCTTATCCTGCAATTCCTTTCTGAATCAGTAGTTTTCACAGTCGGTAAAGCATTTGACCTTCATATCCTCTACAGTCCGGTAGTTTTGGGGACATTAACAGCAGTTATACTTATAGTAGGTGTCCTGGGAGGCAGCTATCCTGCATTTTTTCTTTCAAGATTCAGTCCTGATGTTGTTCTGAAAGGCGAACTTACTCAGGGATCAGCTGGCAGTATATTCCGTAAAATACTGGTAGTGATCCAATTTGCTGTATCAGTGATTATGATAATATGCACTATGGTTGTCTTCAGACAAATCAGTTATCTGAAAAATAAGGACCAGGGATTTGATCAGACAAATGTCATAAGCCTTCAGCTTAACGACAGGGATTTGATTAGAAAATACGCGGTACTGAAGGAGAAAATTCAGGAAAACCTGAATGTCAGTTTTGTGACATCGACGAATAGTCCGGTAGGTGAAGGTTCGGGAAAAGTAATATTCAACGTTGAAACCGATCAGGGAATGACCCGGAAGGGGGTTAATTTTGCATTTGTTGATCATGATTTTATTGATGCTCTGGGAATAAAAATGGCTGAAGGCAGGGAATTTCAGAGAGATATGCCATCAGATACACTCACGGGTGTTGTTGTAAATGAGACCTTTGTAAATCGTATGGGATGGAAAGATCCAATCGGAAAGAAGGTGGAATTAGGAAATGCCAATTTAGTGCGCGCCCGTGTAATCGGAGTAATGAAAGATTACCATCAGACAGGAATGTATAATGGCATTGAATCACTTCTGCTTGTCTACAGACCGCTTAATAACTTTATATATGTTAAGCTTAAAGGCGATGAAATACAATCGACAATTGCATTTATTGAAAATGTATGGAAAGAGGTTTACCCCGACCAGCCATTTTCATATACATTTCTTTCAGAAAGATTCAACAGGCAGTTTGAAGCTGATGAGAAGCGGGGACTTATCTTCACAATGTTTACCATTCTTGCGATACTTATTGCTTCCCTTGGTTTATTTGGCCTGGCATCATATATGGTAGAGCAAAGAACCAAAGAGATTGGCATAAGAAAGGTATTTGGCGCCAGTGAGATTACTGTGCTACGGCTTATTGCAAAGGATTTTCTTATTCTTGTTTCAATAGGCATTGTAATAGCGGTACCAGTAGCCTACTATTTCATGAACAACTGGCTTGAAAACTATGTCTACAAGACAAATATCAGTGTAATGCTGTTGATTGGTGCTGCATTAATTACAATTGTTATAACCATGATAACAATCAGTTATAAAGCCTACCAGGCTTCTATACTGAATCCGGCAAGCTCAATAAAAACTGAATAAAAAACCCTTTTTACCACAGAGAACACAGAGGTAACACAGAGATCACAGAGTAAAAAGTTATTACAAAATAAACTCTGTGTTCTTTGCGATCTAATTTATCTTTGTGCCCTTTGTGGTTATAATCAGGTTTTCGTCAAAGTTTTATACATTTATGGTCTTAATTCCATATGTAATAATACAAGCCTGAATTATATGAAGAAACTTATCTTTCTGCTCGTTACCGGAATATTAATTTACAGTTGCGCTGACAAGAAAGGCAATGTAAATTATAATAATAATCCTGAGCCATTATTTACAAATGCTTATATCAAACTGCCTCTGGGGTCAGTAAAACCTGCCGGATGGCTTAAATCTCAGCTTGAAGCTCAGGCTGAAGGTCTGACAGGTAATATTGATGATTTCTGGCCAGATCTTGTAAATTCTTCATGGCGTGGAGGTGAAGGTGAAGCATGGGAACGTGGCCCATATTTCCTTGATGGTCTGGTGCCTCTAGCTTACCTCCTCGATGATGATAGACTTAAGGAAAAAGTCAGAGAATGGATCGAACCAATTATTGCAAGCAGCAGTGATTCAGGCTGGTACGGACCTTCTAAAAATAAGGACCGCTGGCCTCTGGCAGTGGCCAATAAGGCTCTGATGCAGTATTATGAAGCCACCGGTGATACAAATGCAATTAATGTCTTAATAAAATATTTCAGATACCTGCATGACACACAACCCGATTGGCCCGATAAGGACTGGAGGGGAGTAAGAGCAATGGAAAATGCTGTTACCGGCTACTGGCTCTATCGCCAAACCGGAGAAAAATGGATCCTTGAAACTATTGAATCAATACAGAAAAACAGCTCAGACTGGACATCCTACTATGAAAAATTTCCCTGGGATTCTGCCGCTTCAGTTGATAAAAAGATTCCTCTTGACTGGGGTCCTGTAGGACTTACTGCACATGTGGTCAATAATGCCATGGCAATTAAATATCCCGGATTATGGTATCAGCAATCGAAGGATATTCGGTATAAGAATGCTGTTTATGCAGGTATTAAAAAATATGATATTAACCATGGCCAGGCTGGAGGAAGATTTTCAGGTGATGAACACCTTTCAGGAAAAAGTCCGTCACAGGGAACCGAATTATGTTCTGTTGTAGAGTATATGTTCTCACTTGGAGAACTTTATGCCATTTTTTGGTGACAATGCCCTTGCCGACAGACTGGAACTACTGACCTACAACGCATTACCCGGCACAACAACTCCTGACTACTGGGCACATCAGTATGATCAGCAGTCAAACCAGGTGCTGGTTTCAGGAACAAAAAGAGACTGGAGCACCAATGGTGATTACTCAAACATTTACGGACTTATGCCCAATTTTGCATGCTGCCTGGCAAACATGCACCAGGGATGGCCCAAATTTGTTGAAAGCATGTGGATGGCAACGAATGACAATGGCATTGCAGTTGTTGCATATGGCCCATCTGTTCTGAAAGCAAGAGTAGGAAAAGGAAAAGAGATAACTATTGCAGAGGAGACCAACTATCCTTTCAACGGACATATCTCCTTTACAATTTCAACAGAACAACCTATAAAATTTCCACTTGAATTAAGAATTCCGGGCTGGGCTGATTCGGTTAAAGTTACGTACAAAGGCAAAACAGTGGTTTACCGTGAATTGAGCTGGATTAAACTTACTGAGAAATGGAAAAACGGAGATCAGATCATAATGGAGATCCCCATGGATTTAAGATTTGAGAGAAAATATAATAATTCTGTATCTCTTCTTCGCGGACCTCTCTATTTCTCTCTCAGAATGGAGAAAGAATTCAAAAGTGTGAAGATCAATTATGACAATTTCGGATATAAGGGAAGTGTAGATTGGGAAATCTCACCAAAAAGTCCGTGGAATTACGGACTGCTGATAGATATGAGAAATCCGATGAGAGGCATAAAGCTTGAAGAAAAAGAGGTTGGCAGTCTTCCCTTCGCCGATAAAGGAGATATGATATGGTCACCTGATTCCGCAAAATACATTTCATCGCTTGGTGATGCACCCATAATCATCAGAGCAAGAGGAATCAGGATACCTTCCTGGACCATGAAAAACAATTCTGCTGATGTTCCGCCGCTTAGTCCTGTTGTTCCGGAAGGCGATCCTGAGATAATTGAGCTTGTTCCCTATGGTTGTTCAAGACTCAGGATTACTGAATTTCCGGTTATGGATGTAACACTGATGGAAGATGTTATCAGATAAAAAATAAGAACTGACACAGAGTGGCGCAAAGGCTCACTGAGAGACACAGAGTATTAAATAAAAGATGTTTTTTCTTTAAGCCACTCCCTTTCCTCCGGATTAAGGAAAGATTTCAGCTTATTATAGACTTCTGAATGATAATTATTCAGCCATTCGATTTCAAATGGTTCAAGCAATGCTTTATCAATGAGCTTTTTATCAATATAACAAAGGGATACTGTTTCAAACCGCAGGAACTTTCCGAACTCTGTCTCTTCATCTTCGTAACAGAGAATCAGGTTTTCGGTTCTGATCCCATACTCTCCTTCCCTGTAAATGGCAGGCTCATCTGAAATCAGCATTCCGGGTTCAATTACATTCCTTGAATCGGGATTTGCTCCCGGGCTTATGCTCTGAGGACCCTCATGAACATTCAGGCAGTAACCCACGCCGTGGCCTGTTCCATGACCATAATTGAGTCCATGCTCCCAGAGAGGCCGGCGTGCAAGGATATCGAGCTGAACCCCCTTTGTACCTGATGGAAATTTAGCTGATGCCAGGCTTATCATCCCCTTCAGTACCAGTGTAAAATCCTTTTTCTGCTGAGAAGTAATCCTTCCTATGGCGATAGTTCTTGTAATATCGGTTGTTCCATCAAGGTACTGGCCTCCTGAATCAACCAATAAAAGTCCATTACCGGATATCTTTGAATTACTATTCTCTGATGCACTGTAATGAGGAAGAGCTCCATGTTCATTGAAAGCGGCGATTGTTGAGAAACTGGGGAACAGGTAATTTTCCTGCATCGACCGGAATTCTTCAAGCCTGGCTGCCAGGGAGAGTTCTGTAATTTCTTCTTTACCAATATTATTATCAAACCAGAACCAGAACTTTGTAAGCGCCACCCCATCCTTAACCATTACTTTTTCGATATTCTGTATCTCGGTTTTGTTCTTTACACTTTTTAGCCTGGTGACAATACTAATATCTTCCTTTATTTTCAAACCTTTCGGTATTGATTTATAAAGAGCTGCTGATATTGTGGAAGGAGTAATAAGAATGGATCCTTCAGTCAGGCTTGTAAGAACTGATGCTGTCTCTTCATACGGAAGCAAAACAATTTCCTGCTTATCAAATTCCATTGCCATTTTAAAAGGTATCTTTTTCTCATCAGCAAACAGCAGTACCTGTTCCTCTGTTATAATGGCAAAAGAGGAAAGCACCGGAGTGTATTTAACATCTCTGCCACGAATGTTCAGGAGCCACATAATATCATCAGGAGAAGTCAGCAGATGATAATTTATACACCCTGACTTCATTTTTTCCCTGACTTTTTCTATTTTCTCCCTCCTGATGATACCGGAATACTTAATATCGTGCTCAAATGCCATAAATTCAGGCATTAAGGGTCTTTCTTCCCATATATCACGTATCAGGTCACAACCGGCAACAATTTTTACATTTTTATCTTTCAGTGATAATTCAAGACTACGATACCTTGAAACTGAAAACAGTCTGCCGTCAAAACCAATTCTGATTCCCTCCCGGGCATTTTCTTTAAGCCATGCATTTATATCTCCCGATTCCTTATCAAGTGGCTTCATTAGTGTGAAACTGCTCCCCAGAAGCTGTTCTTCAGCCTGTATAAAATATCGTGAATCGGTCCACAGTCCGGCAAATTTTCCTGTAACAGCTATTGTTGAAGCAGATCCTGTAAAACCGGTCAGCCATTGAATTGTCCGCCAGTGATCAGGAATATATTCCCCTGAATGAGGATCAGATGACGGAATAAGATACACATCAATCTTGCTCTTTTTCATCGACTTTCGCAAAGCGCCAAGTCGTTTGAGGAAAAGACTCATCTGATTTATAGTATTTTAGCTATAAGCTTTTTACTTCGTTTACCAGATTTTGCAAAGTACCTTTTGCATCTCCAAAGAGCATCCTGGTTTTATCGTTAAAGAACAGGAGGTTTTCAATTGCAGCATACCCCTTACCCATTCCCCGCTTCATTACAATTATATTCCTTGCATCACGGGCCTTGATAATAGGCATCCCAAAAATCGGACTTGAAGGATCATCCTCTGCGGCAGGATTGACAACATCATTAGCACCAATAACTACAAGAACATCAGTATTTGGAAGGTCAGGATTAATTTCATCACTCTCAATAAGCTGCTCATATGGAACATCAGCTTCTGCAAGCAAAACATTCATATGTCCCGGCATCCTTCCTGCAACAGGATGAATAGCATATTTAACCTCCACTCCCTTCTCTTCAAGCAGCTTGTCAAGCTCATGACAGATATGCTGAGCCTGGGCAACTGCCAGTCCGTAACCCGGAACTATAACCACTTTCTTTGAATAACTTAGAAGCACTGCAGCATCACTTAAAGATATCTCCTTTATTGATCCGCCTGCAACTATATTAGACTCTCCTCCCCCTCCGAACACTCCTACGATTACATTCAGAAGAGAACGGTTCATGGCCTTGCACATCAGTACTGTGAGTATTGTACCTGCAGAACCAACAAGTATACCGCCGGTAAGCATGGCCTGATTATTATAAAGGAATCCACCCATTGCTGCAGCCACCCCTGTAAAAGAGTTCAGGAGTGAAATAACAACCGGCATATCAGCGCCACCGATCGGCATTACAAACAGTACACCATATACAACTGCAATTGCAAACATTATGTAAATCAGTGGTGTAAGCTCACTGCTGGCCTGAACATCACGGGTCATTATGAACACTATCATCCCTATAAGCACAGCCAGTATAGCCAGGTTAACATACTTCATTGCCTTCACTCTCAGGTCACCTATCCACCCGTCGAGCTTCCCGTATGCAATCATACTTCCTGCCCATGATACTGTCCCGATAAGAAGACCAAGAAGTATAGCAAGTACCTCACCATTAGCCATTCCTGACTCAGCAATTAATTCCGGACTTACATGTGGAAATTCCATCATAGAAATAAGCGCAGCAGCGGCGCCTCCCATCCCGTTGAAGAAGGATACAAGCTGAGGCATTGCAGTCATTTTTACCTTTCTGGCTATGATCCATCCTATTGCTGTACCTATCGCAATAGCTGATAGTATCAGAGGTATATTTTTTATAGGTTCGCCATCTTTCCTGTGAAAAACAATAGTTGCAACAATTGCGAAGCCCATACCAAAAGCTGCGAGAGTATTTCCTCTGCGCGCTGTTAAGGGGTGGCTTAACATTTTCAATCCTATAATGAACAGAACAGATGCGACAACATAAGTTACCTCAAGGATAGTGATGCCAGCCGTGAATTGGGAGATATCGTTCATTCTGCTGAATTTAAATTAAATAAGTCTTTCTGATTACTTCTTTTTCTTAAACATCTCAAGCATTCTGTCTGTGACGACAAATCCCCCGACCACATTGAGGGTTCCAAGTATAACAGCCAGAAATCCAAGGATAACGGCTCCCGTTGAATCGGCATGGCCAAGTACAATTATTGCTCCTATTATTACAACTCCATGAATTGCATTTGCACCTGACATAAGCGGAGTATGGAGTATTGCAGGCACATGGCTTATCACCTCAATTCCCAGAAATATTGACAATATCACTATAAAAATTGCTTCTCTGTGTTCCAGGAAGAATTGCATTATATTCTCCATTAGTTTAGATTATTAGAGGTTTAACATCTGTTTGACCCGGGCGCTGATATATTCCCGTCCATGGACTGCCATTGTTCCGCTGATAATATCATCGGACAGATTCAGGACTATCTTACCCTCCTTATCAATCATTATCTTAATAAGGTTAATAATATTATTACCGAACATCTTGCTTGCATCGGATGACATGTCGGAAGGATAATCCGATTTTCCTATTATAGTAACTCCATTAATTACAACTTTTTTACCGTTCTCTGTAAGTTCACAGTTGCCGCCTGTAGAGGCTGCAAGGTCTATTATTACTGATCCCGGATTCATATTCAGGACTGTATCCTTAAGTACAAGTACAGGTGCCTTTCTCCCGGGGATCTGGGCAGTGGCAATAATTACATCAGCCGCCATTGCTCTTTGCTGTATAAGATCCTGCTGTTTCTTTTTGAACTCTTCAGTCTGCTCTACGGCATAACCTCCGGCAGCGGCATCTTCTTTAGCACCTTCAACCTCAATAAACTTTCCTCCCAGACTTTTAACCTCTTCTTTTACAGCTGATCTTACATCGAATACTTCAACAATTGCCCCCAGCTTCCTGGCAGTAGCAACAGCCTGCAGCCCTGCAACACCAGCCCCGAGTATAAGGACCCTTGCCGGCTTGATTGTGCCTGCAGACATAAACATCGGGAAAAAACGGGGCCGCAGTGATGCTGCTTCAAGTACTGCTTTATAACCTGAAACAGTTGCCATTGAGGAAAGGATATCCATCGACTGAGCCCTGGTTGTCCTGGGTACGATATCGAGAGCCAGAACAGAAAGACCTTTCTGCCTGGCATTTTCGAGCCAGTCCCTGTTTTCAACCGGATTAAGTACAGAACAGATTATCTGGCCTTCCCTGAAGTTGTTATTATCAGAAACAGGAGCGTTTACCGAAAGCAGTATTGCGGACCTTGAGATAACATCCATTCGATCAGCAACTTCAGCACCAGCTTTCTTGTAAGAACTGTCAGAGGCAAATGCTTTTTCTCCAGCCCCCTTTTCGACAACTACCTCAAGACCAAGTTTTTTAAGTACAGTCACTTCACCAGGCAGCATCGCCACCCTGTTCTCTGTGCCTGTCTCCTTCAGGATACCTAACAACATATGCTTTAGATTTCTGTAAATAAGTGTTTTCTAAATTATTCTGCGGGCAATATAATAAAGATTAACCTATTATTGATCAGCTCAATTCAACTTATTCAGGCTTACATTCATAATCAGTATTTCGCCCGGTGAAATGACAAGTCTTTTCTTACCGGGAATTTCCCTTCCATAATAGCCTGAATTAAGCCCGTAACCAAGGTCACCCGGTATTACAAGAATTCTTCTCTCCCCTGATTTCATATTTTTCAGGCCTTCTTCAAGGCCCTTTACCAATCCATCTGTTCCTATCATATGATTGAATGATTCAGCCTTATCACCGTCCATTGGTTTACCCTCTGATGAGCTGACAAACTTCACTCCGTTCGTAAGAAGTCCTTCATAGCTAAGATTCACCACCTGACCATCTGCAGGTTTGCTGCCACTTCCGGTAACTTCAACTTTGTATCTGAGTCCTGAAGGAGATTCAATGAGTCCGGGATACCTATCTGAAATAAATTTATTATCTGCTGCAATTCTCTTCTGTTTTTCAAAATTTACTTTCGTCCACTGCGTTGAAACAAGATCATCAAATGTTTTATCGTTCACAATGAAGTGTTTTGCCTCATCTCCCACCCTTACAATTGATATTGAGAATGTTGTATCTCCCTGTTCAATCCTGTTAACAACATCCATTCCATCGAAGACCTCTCCAAACAGGGTATAATTTCCATCAAGATATGAACGGTCAGCAAGTGTGATATAATACTGGCATGTGTTGGTATGCGGACCGCCATTGGCCATACCGATCATACCGGCTTTATTATGACTCAGATGTGATATCTCATTGGGGATCTCATAACCGGTTGAACTCTCTTCCTGGTTAGCAGGATCAGCTACCACAGATGGCTCACCTCCCTGAATGACATGTCCTTTCACAACCCGGTGCCAGATTGAGCCATTGAAGAAAGGTATTTCCTGAGTATAAGTTTTGTTCTTTATTGTACCCTCTGCAAGACCAACAAAGTTTGCTACAGTCATTGGTGTTGTCCTGTAATCCAGATTAACAATTATTTGTCCCTTATTTGTATTAAATACTGCAAAGAGACCATCAGGCAATGTAACTTTTGCCTGAGCATAACCCTGTAACTGTGAAATGAATAACACAATAAATGTCAGGATCAGTTTTTGCATAGTAAGCCCTCCCGGAATTTTAAAATTCTCATACTGAAAAAAATATGTTGGACTAATTATTAAAAGCTTTTTACAAAGAAATTGTTCTACTTCCCGAAGAAATTTCTCATCCAGAACTTATTAGCCTCACTTCTCAAATGCATTGCTTTCGGACCTCCCCAGCCATGACGACCTCCGGGATAAAGCATGAACTCAAATGATTTACCTTCGTCCTGTAGCTTTGAGATAAGATAAATTGAGTTCTGCATATGGACATTATCATCCATTTCACCATGAGTAAGGAGCAGTTTTCCTTTATAATTCTTAGCAAATGTCAGGGCAGATCCATCTTTGTACCCTTCAGGATTATCCTGCGGAGTATCCATGAATCTTTCAGTATATATATTATCATACAGCCTGTAATCAGTAACTGAATAATTTGCAATACCATGAGTCCAGTAATCAGCTCCTTTTGTAAGAGCAAGGCAGGTCATATATCCGCCGTAAGAGCCACCTGTCATACCCATTCTTGAAGCATCCACCCATGATTTTTCACGCAGCCATTTCACAGCATCTTCATAATCGAGGACTTCCCATTTGCCCAGACAGCGATACATATAATCAAGTCCCTTCTTGCCGAACTGGCCCGATCCGCGATGATCAACAGTAAATGTAACAATGCCATTCTGTGCATACCATGAAGGGTTATTTCCCTGCCACCTGTTATAGACATTCTTTGAATCGGGACCTCCATAGATTGTGAAAATTACAGGGTATTTTTTCGATGGATCAAAATTCAGGGGGTAAGTTATAATTGCAGGCATATTAAATAACCCGTCTGCTGTCGGGATCTTTACAAATTCAACCTTTGCATGTTTTGCAGGATCAAATTCCGGCTGATCAAATTTATAGATCTCCCTGATCGGCTTACCTTTTTTATCATATGCTACTATTGAACCTGCGAGGCTAAGACTATTCCATGTATCGATAAAATATGTACCGTTGGGAGATATTGAAAGATTATGAGTACCCTCCCCTTTTGTAATCTGAAGAAGATTTTTGCCATCAAGGCTTACCCTGTAAGCATGCATATCTGTGGATTCTGATCCGGTAGCAGAGAAATAGACCATTTTCTGAGCTTCATCAACCCTGTCTATGCTGTTTACCCTGAAATTAAAGTTTGTTATCTGACTGATGAGTTTGCCGTCCCATCCATAGTAATACAGATTCTCCCAATCATTTTTGAAGCTTCTGATTATAAATCCGGTCCCATTCTCCATAACATAAATATCTTCCCGGAATTCAACCCAGGTCCTCCTTGATTCATTATAAATCTCAGAATAATCACCTGTCGAAGGTTCAGCCAGGATAATCTTAAGCTCATTCTGATCCCTGTTAACAACCTGTATCGCAAGCTTTTTACTGTCATTAGTCCAGAAAGGCCATGCAATATACTGATCAACACTATAATCCGTTTTAACCCATGTGGTCTTGGTAGTTGCAATATCTGCAATCCCCATCTTTACTTTTGGATTAGGATCTCCAGCCTTGGGATAAGGTACGACTTCCAGTTTGCCATGTATACCATCCGGTTCGTCAAGTCTGTTGAGAGTGAAAACAGGAACATCAGAATCATCGCTTCTCAGGTAAGCAATTTTACTGCCATCGGGCGCCCACCAGAAAGCAGCATATCTGCTCGGGCGGCCAAGTATTTCTTCAAAATATACCCAGGAAGCATATCCGTTATAAACCTTTTCCGATGCATCAGTAGTAAGCCTTATCTCCTTATTATTCACCAGATCATACACATAAAGATCCTTATTCTTTGTATAGGCTATCTTACTTCCCTCGGGTGAAAACCTGGCATTAACTTCAGGAGTTGAGTCTTTTGTAAGTTGTTTAAACTCCTTTGTGACGGAGTTGAAATAATAGAGATCATTGTCTTTTGAAATTATAACGCTCTTTGAATCAGGGCTCATGGCATCGGACATTCCAAGAGTGAAGCCTGAAGGGAGTACCTGTGAGATAAGATCCCTGGAAGTTTTTTCAGCAGGAATTACAACTGCTTTTCCTGTTTTGATATCAACACTCTGAATGACAGGTTTTTTATCTGCATCAAATGTTTTGAAAATATAATGAGTATCATCAATCCATCCGGTTACCGCAACCTGGTTCATGTTGCGCATCGGCATCTGCGATGTGGCTGTTAGAAATGTTACAATTGCAAATATTGTAAGCAGAATAAGTGATTTAAGTCTGTTTATTAGTTTCATATTTTAAAAATTAAGGTTCAAAAATAAATTATCTTTAACACTTTCACAAAATATCAGGAACATGAAAAGATGGTTTTCAGTACTAATGGTCTCTTTAACTATAAACTTCCCTTCCGGATCACAAGATCTTAAATCGCCGGGTGAATTTCTGGGTTATGAACCAGGTATGCAGTTCACCTACCAACACAAAGCGGTTGAATACTTCAGATATATTGCCGATAATTCTCCCCTGGCTGAATTCCGTGAATATGGTACAACTTATGAAGGAAGGACTCTGGGAGTCTGTTTTGTATCAAGTGAGGAGAACCTTGCCAATCTGGAGGAGCTGAGAAAGAATAACCTTATAAAAACAGGTCTCGCCTCCGGAGAACCAACAGGAAAACAGATCCCCTTCGTATGGCTTGGCTATAATGTCCATGGCAATGAGGCTGTTGGCATGGAAGCTGCGATGAAAACTCTTTACACTCTTGTATCGGGTAGTTATCCAAATGTCAATGAATACCTAAAAAGCTGTGTAATAATTATTGATCCCTGCCAGAATCCTGATGGTCATGAGCTATACACCAGCCGGTACAGGAACTCTATGAGTATGCTGTTAAATCCTGACAAAAACGCATGGGAACATAATCAGGGGTGGCCCTCTTCAAGATCAAACCACTATATGTTCGACCTGAACCGCGACTGGACATGGCAGACACAGACAGAAACCAGGCAGCGGCTGGCCCTTTATAACCAGTTTATGCCGCAGGTTCATGCAGATTTTCATGAGATGGGACCCGAGTCGACATTCTTTTTTGCCCCCGCAGCTCAGCCATGGCACACTGTAATAACTCAATGGCAGAATGACTTCCATAAGCTTATGGGTAAGGGTAATGCAGAGCTTTTCGATGATAAATACAGACTGTATTTTACAAAAGAGAGCTTCGATCTCTTTTATCCCAGTTATGGCGATACATGGCCGCTGTTTAATGGTGCCATGGGATTCACATTTGAACAGGCAGGTGGCGGAGTATCAGGACTCTCATTCAAGCTTGAATCGGGTGATACCCTTACACTGAAAGAGAGAATTGATGGTCATTTTACCGCATCAATGGCAACAATAAAAGTCTCGTATGAGAACCGTGAAAAACTGATCTCTGAATTCAACAAATACTTCGAAGACAATTCAAAAAAACCCGGATTCCAGTATAAATCAATTATAATCAAAGCATCGAATGAAAAATCAAATATAAGGAACCTACTGGAACTGTTTGATAATCATCAGATCAGATACAGTTTTGCCGGGAGTACAGGAAAAAAAACAAAAGGGTTTGATTATTCCAAAAACAAAGATGGTGAGGTAACAATTGAGAAGGGAGATATTCTCATAAGTGCATATCAGCCTCAGTCGCGATTTGTGCAGGTGCTCTTTGAACCCGATAGCAAGGCAAGTGATTCAATAACTTATGACCTTTCAGCATGGGCGCTTCCTTATGTGTACAATCTGAAAGCCTATGCACTTGAAGAAAAAATATCACCGGATACAGGAAATGTAAAATACCCTGAAATAAAGAATGTTGTAAGCTCTACCAAACCATATGCATATATAGCAGATTATAATGGCTTTGATGAACTTAAATTTATGGCAGCACTATACATGAAAGATATAAAAGTGAGGTACTCTATGAAACCCTTCAGAATAAACGGAAGCAGCTTCAACAGAGGTTCAATCATTGTTGCCAGGGGTGATAATAAAAATTCAGGTGAAGGTTTTGATGAAATCATCAGAAAAGCAGCAGATGAATCAGGTGTAAGGATCGTTCCTGCAGAAACAGGACTTGTCGAAAGTGGTAAAGATTTCGGATCGGCTTACTCCCCGCTGCAGAAAAAGAGGAAAATTGCCATGCTCTGCGGAGAGGGCACATCATCATCAGCCGGTGAGCTCTGGTATTTCTTTGAGAGGGAGCTTAAATATCCAGTATCACTAATAAATACAAAGGATGCCTTACAGACTGATCTTTCAGTTTATGATCTCCTTATTCTGACATCCGGAAGTTATACCGGTATAAAGGATACTATTACAGATTATGTCAGAAGAGGCGGCAGGGTACTTGCAATGGAGAATGCCATTTCTGTCTTTAACAACTCAAAACTGACATCACTTGGCAAAGCCATTGAGACAAAAGCCACTGAAGATAAAGCAGCGGAAAAAAAGATAAAAAGTGATGATACGGTCCATCTCAGAAAGTTCGAATACGCAATAGAAAGCAGGTATTCAGTCTCTGCCCGTTCCGCAGGAAGCATTTACAAGGTTAAGATTGATGATACCCATCCTTATGCATTTGGTCTCGGCAATGAGTGGTTTATAATGAAAAGGACTGCCGGATATCCATACCTTCCTTCAGGCAATAACATTGGCTATATACTTGAAAAAGAACCATATTCAGGTTTTGCAGGATTCAAATATAAGGATAAGATTAAGAATACGCTGGTGATAGGATCAGAGAATATAGGGAAGGGTGAAGTTATATACATTACCGATAATCCGTATTTCAGGGCCTTCTGGAAAAGCGGACGGGTACTTGTCGGAAATGTGGTGCTCAGGTAGTTTGCTGGGTACTGGTTGCTGGTTGCAGGTTGCTGGGTAGTTATAAAGTGAACTTAGTTAAATAAGAGATAGGAATTACCCCGGAAGATTCCCCCTTTGAAGGGGGACAGGGGGATGTAAGACTAAAAGTAATACTAATATGAAAAAAATCATTTTACTTAAAATACTCATTATTAATCTTTTGATCTTTTCTTTAACTTCTTGCAGTGACAGAAATTACAGAATTGCTGAGAACAGCATAAACACCACGGATATGGAAAACTATATCCGCAGTCTGGCATCAGATGAATTCATGGGCCGGAAACCATTCAGTCCGGGAGAGAAAATAACAGTAAATTATCTAGCAGAGCAACTAAAAAGAATAGGGTATGATCCTGCATTCGGGGAGAGTTACTTCCAGAAAGTCCCTATGGTTGAAATCACTTCCGAAGTCCGGGGAAAGGCAATAATCAAAAATGGAAAGGCTCAGTTTGCCCTCAGTGCCCCGGATGACATTGCAGTTATCTCTCCGGCAATTAAGGAGCAAATGGATATAAGTGAATCGGAAATGGTTTTTGCCGGGTTTGGTATTTCAGCTCCTGATCAGGATTGGGACGACTTTAAAGATCTTGATGTTAAAGGGAAAACAATTGTGGTTTTGGTCAACGACCCGGGATTGTATACCGGAGACACAACACTCTTCAAAGGAAGGGAGATGACATATTACGGAAGGTGGACATATAAATATGAAGAGGCAGCCAGACAGGGAGCAGCAGGAATTCTGATCATACACGAAACTGAAGGAGCAGGATACCAGTACACTATTCCCAGGAAAAGCTCCATCACTCCAAAACTATACATGCAGACGGCTGACAGTAACCGCGCTATGTGTTCATTCACAGGCTGGTTGTCTGCTGCTGCAGCCGACAAATTGTTTGCATCTGAAGGATTGAAGGTTGAAGATCTCAGAAAATCAGCCTGCATAAGAGGTTTCAAAGGCTTTAAGATGAAAAGCAGGATTTCATTGTCAATAAAGAATACCACTACCTTTAATACATCAACAAATGTTGCCGGAGTACTGAGAGGAACGACACATTCTGATGAGTGCATTATATTCTCAGCACACTGGGACCATTTCGGGATTGGCGAAAAGGAGAATGGCGACTCAATATATAATGGTGCAGTTGATAATGGTACATCCATGGCATGGGTATTTGAGATCGGAGAGGCTTTCACAAAAATGAAAAGAAAGCCTGAAAGGTCAGTTATTCTGTTTTTCCCGACAGCTGAAGAACAGGGCCTCTTAGGATCATCCTATTATACTGAGTTTCCGGCTTTTCCGATGGAGAAAACTATTGCCTGCTTCAATAATGACCTTATGCTGCCAATCGGAAGGATGAAAGATGTAATGATAACAGGATACGGACATTCCACACTCGATGAAATGATTAATGAAGCTGCTGTACAGCAGGACAGATATATAGCAGCCGATCCTAACTCACACACCGGAATGTTTTACCGTTCCGATCATTTTCCTTTTGCACGTAAAGGAGTACCATCAGCTTTTGTCAGGGGCAATCTTGACAGCCGTGAGTTTGGAAAGGAATGGGCGGCAAAAAAAGAGAAAGACTATATTGACAACCACTATCACCGTCCTTCCGACAACTTTGAACCTGAAATCTGGAACCTGGAAGGTATAGCAGAAGATGCAAAGCTTGTGTTCTATGCCGGTTACAGACTTGTCACAACAGATTACTTTCCTCAGTGGAAGAAGGGTTCGGAGTTCCACAGGTAGTTGGGAGGCGGGAGGCGTACTGGGCGATTACAGGTCTGGTCAAACGGATCCCCCTGATTTGAGACCTGTGCCTGACGCGTGAGGCCTGGCGGCCTTTCCGGCAATTTACTCCAAAAACCTCAATCATCCAAAATTATTTAGAATCAATATAAATTTCTGTTATTTTATTAACAGTGTTATTTTATTAACAAATCATGATTATCTTTGCGATGTTATTAATAAGGTAATTATTCTTAATTGTCCTGTTAAATGACAAAACAATCAGATGAATACATTCAACCAAATGACTATCAGGGATATTGCAGGGCTTATAGACGGGAAGGTTATCTGTTGTGAAGACAGGCTCTCAACTTCTGTTGAGTACGCATTCGCCTCAGACCTTATGAGTGATGTCCTTACTGTTGAAAAGGAAAATATACTTCTGATAACCGGACTTACAAACCTGCAGGTAATCAGAACATCAGAAATGTCGGATATAAACTGTGTCATTGTTGCCCGGGATAAAAAGGTAAATGATGATATGGTTAAGCTGGCTGAAGAGAATAATATAATCCTGGTTGAAAGTCCTCACTCAGTATTCCATGTTTCTGGTGAACTGTATAAAGCCGGCCTTAAACCAATCTACTGAGATATGCAGATCAGGCATAAGATAGCAGGTGGCGATTTTACCCGTGCAGGGAATGTTGCAAGTGCCGTAAAAAAAGTACTACAACAGATAAATATTGACCATAAACAGTCGAAACGTATTGTCATTGCTCTGTATGAGGGTGAAGTCAATGTTGTCGCTCATGCCTACTCAGGTGTTGTTGATATCGACATAGACAGTGAAAAAATAAAAATAACTATCGCGGATAAAGGTCCAGGCATTTCTGATATAGAGAAGGCAATGCAGGAGGGTTACTCCACTGCAACTCCTCAGGTAAGAGAAATGGGATTCGGAGCAGGCATGGGCCTCTCCAACATGAAGAGGAACAGCGATTTTATGAATATCACAAGCATACCCGGTGAGGGTACTACAGTGGAACTTATAAACTTTATCAAACCTGATGCAAACTAAGAAACAGACACGGGATTTTCATCATGCCCTGGCTGTACAGGCTGATCTTTGTACAGGATGCACTCACTGCATGGCTGTCTGCCCTACCCGTGCCATCAGGATAAGAAATGGTAAAGCAATCATCCTGGCAAACAGGTGCGTCGATTGCGGTGAATGCTACAAAGCCTGTCCTGTATCAGCTATTGCTGTTGAGCAGGATGATCTTCAAATGATATTCAGATTCCCAGTAAGGGTCATATTGATTCCCAGCATTCTAATAGGCCAGTTCCCAAGAAAGATAATGGCTTCAAGCATATACAATGCTCTCAAGGAGATCGGCTTCACTCATGTATTCGAAGTTGAAAATACAGTTGACATGGTGATTGAAGCAGGCAGGCAGATAATGCTTGAGAATAAAGAACGCCCGGTAATTTCCTCATTCTGTCCGGCAATAGTACGCCTCATACAGGTTAAATTTCCTTCCCTTGTTGATAATATTCTGAAGGTCAACCCTCCCATCGACATGTCGGCAATGTATTACAGGGAAAAGCTGAAGATGAGCGGCATACCGGCTGAAAACATCGGGTTGTTCTATGCAACACCATGTGCGGCAAAGATAGCAGCCGTAAAAAGTCCGGTTGGAGAGATAGAATCAGCAATTGATGGTGTTATCAATATGGATCTTCTTTACAACAGGATACTGAACTATCTTCAGAGAAAATATACAGAAACAACACCACCTGAAACAGACGATCTTCTAAGTTCAAGAGGAATATTATGGAGCACTACAAGAGGTGAAGCAATTCATTCTGCAGGCAGGGCCCTGGCAATCGACGGTATACAAAACGTCAATGAATTCCTTGAAAACATTGAAAATGAAAAACTTGACAAGATCGACTTCCTTGAATTAAGAGCTTGTGATGAAAGCTGTGCGGGAGGCATTCTGATGAGCGGCAACCGTTTCCTTACTGTTGAAAGGCTCAAAAACCGGTCAGATGAATACAGGGCCAGGGAGGATGACAAAATAAGAAAAGTACAGGACGGATACCTTGATATTACTGAACATGGCTTCCTCGGAAATATTGAACCCCGGCCGATTGAAAAACTTGATGAGGATATCTCTGCTGCACTTAAAAA
Organism: Bacteroidota bacterium; assembly: GCA_016718875.1. Lineage (GTDB taxonomy): Bacteria > Bacteroidota > Bacteroidia > Bacteroidales > VadinHA17 > LD21. The sequence continues at coordinate 44,559 of JADKBL010000024.1, read as the reverse complement.
GGTGGAAAGAAAGCGCAGGATGATGTGCTATCTTCCGGGTTTTGACTGTGGCGGATGTGGCGCTCCTGATTGTCAGACACTTGCTGAAGATATTGTGACAGGTAACGGACAAATATCTCAATGCATATTCCTGCAGCAGCAGATGATAAAACAGAACCTGCTCAGTCAGAGTCAGGCAGTTAAGATAACCGGGGATATATGGGGAAAAGAAAGACTTGAAAAGAATTGTAATAAAATCGGAGCGGAAAATGAGAATAACTGATATTATAAAGGAACTTGACCTGAAGGTGATTTCCGGTAATAGTAGTATAACAAATGAAGTAACAGGAGGTTATGTCTCCGACCTTCTGAGCGATGTTATCGGAAACGCCAGGGAAGGGAACATATGGATAACTGTTCAGACACACCAGAATGTAGTGGCAGTAGCATCACTTAAGGATCTTGCTGCTGTAATCATTGTTAAAGGTTTACAGCCGGATTCTGATACAATTGAAAAAAGCAATATTGAAAATATCCCTGTTTTAAGTACAGAAACAGACACATTCAATATTGCAGGACGTTTATATGAATTGCTTAATAAGAAATGAAAACCTTCCGTGCTGATCTTCACCTGCACTCGGTACTCTCGCCATGCGGCGATCTTGAAATGAGTCCCGGGAACATTGTTGAGGAGGCATACCGGAAAGGTATTGATATAATAGGCATAACCGATCACAATACCACCCGCCATGCAGCCCTTGTAACAAGGCTTGCGGAAAAGAAGGGAATATTTGTGATGACAGGTGCGGAAATAAATACAATAGAGGAGATTCATTGCCTCGTGTTCTTTGAAAATACTGATACATTAACACTTCTGCAGGAATACATCGATGATAACCTGCCTGACATTCATAACATTCCTAAAATATTCGGTCACCAGGTTGAGGTAGACGAGTATGAAAATATCATTTATGAAGAGAAAAGGCTTCTTGCATCTGCGATCAGAAAATCAATTACAGAGCTTGAAAAGTTTGTACATCTAAACAGAGGTTTATTCATACCCTCTCATATCGACAGGCTTAAAAACAGCATATACAGCCAGCTTGGACTTCTGCCTGAAAATCTTAATGCCGATGCCCTTGAAGTATCAAGAGCAACGACCATAGAAAAATTTGCACAGGTGCATCCCGAGATCAGAAAATATACTTTAACAAGGTCGTCGGATGCCCATCAGTTATGTGATATCGGGAAAGAGACAACAACTTTTCTTATTGAGAAAGCTGATTTTAATGAAATCAGAATGGCCCTGGCAGGGAAAGGTGGAAGGAGATTAATAACAGCATGAAAACACTGGCTCTCAATATACTTGATATTGTGCAGAATTCAATCAGGGCAAAAGCTGATAAGATTTCAATCTCAATTACTGAGTCGGTAAAAGAAGATCTGTTCCGGATAATTATTGAAGACAATGGAAACGGGATCCCTGAAGAAATCCTTAAAAACGTAAGCGACCCATTCATTACTACCCGTACCCGCAGGAGGATGGGTTTAGGAATCCCGCTTCTGAAATATCATGCTGAAATTACAGGTGGCAGAATTGAAATATTTTCAGAAGAAAAAAAAGGTACACGGGTTATTGCTGTTTTTTCCAAAAAGCATATCGACAGGCAGCCTCTCGGAGATATAGCCGGGGTCATCAGGATTCTGATTGCTTCAAACCCCGGAATCGAGTTTTTATACAGTCATCAAACTGATTCCGGAATTTACAGCTTCTCCACAAAGGAGACCAAAGAGGTACTTGAGACAGATGATTTAACATGCCAGACACTATTGCAGGACATAGTTGATATGATTAATGGCAATCTGACAGAAATTAATGTATCAGGACTTGATATAAAGGAAAAGGCAATATGATTAACAGAAACACAATTAAATTGAATAAATTTAAGAGTATTAAAAAAATGAATTCTGACGTGACAGTAAATTGAAAAAACTGCGAAAGCATATAATTTAAATATAACAAACTTAACAGATATAATAATGTCAAAAATCGCAACACTGGCGGATCTGAAAAAGAGACGCGAAGAAATGAAAACAGGGCTGGATATCCGGACAAAGGCCCTTGATCCTGAAAGCATTGTGCAGGTAAAGGTATCTATGGCCACCTGTGGTATTGCATCCGGAGCAAAAACCATAATGGAATTCTTCCTTGAGCAGCTCGACCGGAGGAATGTGGCTGCAGTTGTAACTCAGACCGGCTGCATGGGTTACTGTTACGCAGAACCAACCATTGAGGTAAAACTTCCGGGACAGGATCCGGTTGTATTTGGTTATGTTGATCTGAAAAGGGCAGACCAGATTATTGAAAAGTATATTAAAACAGGTGAATTGGTCGATGGTATCATTCCTGTTAATTATCAAATAATTGATTTAAAAGAATAAGGAGGAAAAATTATGTCGAAATACAGTATGCATCTTCTGGTATGTGGCGGCACAGGCTGCCATGCTGCAGAAAGCGATGCTATTGTCTGCAATCTCAGGGATGAAATTGAGGCAAGAGGGCTCACGGACACAGTACAGGTGATCAAAACCGGATGCTTTGGTTTCTGTGAAAAAGGCCCTATAGTAAAAGTAATGCCTGATAATACATTTTATGTACAGGTAAAACCTGAAGATACCCAGACAATTATCGATGAACACGTTATCAAGGGAAGAAAAGTAACACGCCTTCTTTATAAGGATCCCTCTTCAAAAGAGGCTGTCTCCGATTCAAAACACATGGATTTCTATAAGAAGCAGATGAGGATAGCCCTCAGAAACTGCGGTTTTATAAATCCTGAAAATATTGATGAGTATATTGCCAGAGATGGCTATCAGGCACTTGGCAAGGTACTTACAGAAATGACACCCGACCAGGTGATCAAAGAGATAAAGGAATCAGGCCAGAGAGGTCGTGGAGGAGGCGGATTCCCAACCGGGCTTAAGTGGGAAATAGCCAGGAAGAGTGTTTCGGATGAAAAATGTGTTGTATGTAATGCTGATGAGGGTGACCCTGGGGCATTCATGGACAGGTCTGTGCTTGAAGGTGACCCTCACTCGGTTCTTGAGGCAATGGCGATATGCGGATATTGCATCGGAGCCTCTAACGGGCTTATTTATATCCGTGCAGAGTATCCTCTTGCAATAGAAAGACTCAAGATAGCTATAAACCAGGCCAGAGAATCAGGGCTTTTAGGCAATAAAATCTTCGGAACAGATTTCAGCTTTGATATCACCCTGAGATACGGTGCCGGTGCCTTTGTATGCGGTGAGGAAACAGCTCTTATCCATTCGATGGAAGGATTGAGAGGAGAACCAACAATCAAACCTCCATTCCCGGCTGAATCTGGTTATCTTGGAAAACCAACCAACGTCAATAATGTTGAAACATTTGCCTCAATTCCGGCAATAATTCTTAAGGGTGCAAAATGGTACAGCAGTATTGGAACAGAGAAATCGAAAGGCACCAAGGTATTTGCTCTCGCAGGAAAAATCAATAATGTAGGACTCATTGAAGTTCCAATGGGAACAACACTTCGCATTGCATGGTTTCAATGGCCAAGTTTTTCCTTGAATTTACAGTAGAAGAATCATGCGGGAAATGCGCTCCCTGCCGTATCGGAAACAAAAGGCTTCATGAGCTACTCGGACAGATATGTGAGGGAAAAGGCAAGCTTGAAGATCTTGACAGACTAAAGAATATGAGTCTTGTTATTAAAGACACTTCACTCTGCGGGCTTGGACAGACATCACCAAACCCTGTTCTGTCGATGATGGAGAATTTCAGAGAGGAATATCTGGCACATGTCAACGACAAAAAGTGTCCTGCAGGTCAGTGCAAGAGTCTAATGAAATATATAATTAATGCCGAAAATTGCGTCGGATGTACTGCTTGTGCCAGAGTGTGCCCGGTTAATGCAATTACAGGTGAAAGAAAAGAGGTTCATCTAATCAACCAGGAGATATGCATTAAATGTGGAGCTTGCTTTGAGAAATGTAAGTTTGATGCAATATATATCAGTTAATCAGGAAAATAATGGAAACAGTAAAGCTTACAATAGATAATAAGGAAATTGAAGTACCCAGAGGTACCACAATATTAAAAGCAGCAAAAGAGCTGGGTATTGAAATACCTACTCTTTGCTATATGGACCTGCATGATCTGAACATTGAGAATAAACCCGGCGGTTGCCGTATATGTGTTGTTGAGGTTCAGGGAAGAAGAAACCTTGCTCCTACCTGTTCGACCAAATGCGAACCCGGAATGGTTGTAAAGACACATACTGCAAGGGTACTGAATGCCCGCAGAACTGTGATGGAATTCATCCTTTCAGATCATCCGAAAGATTGTCTGATATGTCCTAAATCAGGCACATGTGAACTACAGGATATGGCTCACAGGCTTGGAATCAGGGAGATACCCGGACAGGAATTTGCAGAGATGTCAACTTACAGGAAGGACACCTCTCCTTCTATTATCAGGGATCTCGACAAATGCATAATGTGCAGACGATGCGAGACGATGTGCAATGATGTACAGACTGTCGGTGCACTTTCAGCATTTAACAGGGGATTCCAAGCAGCTGTTGGTCCTGCTTTTGAGCAGAATCTTGAATATTCATCATGCACCTACTGCGGTCAGTGCGTGGCTGTTTGCCCAACAGGGGCACTTACTGAAGTCAACCATGTTCCACAGGTACTTAAAGCTCTTAACGATCCTACAAAAACTGTTGTAGTTCAGACTGCTCCTGCAGTACGTGCTGCACTTGGTGAAGAGTTTGGCATGGAACCCGGTACTCTTGTTACAGGCAAGATGACAGCTGCTTTAAGGGCTCTTGGATTTGATTATGTATTCGATACTGATTTTGCTGCAGACCTCACTATCATGGAAGAGGGTACGGAGCTTCTCGACAGGTTATCGAGACACCTGAAAGGCGACAAAACAGCAAGGATACCTATTCTTACTTCATGCTGTCCCGGCTGGGTGAATTTCTTTGAATATTATTACTCTGACATGAAGGATGTTCCTTCAACAGCTAAATCACCTCAGCAGATGTTTGGTGCAATTGCAAAATCATATTTTGCAGAAAAGATAGGAATCAACAGGAAGGACATGGTTGTTGTATCAATAATGCCATGCCTGGCAAAAAAATATGAATGCCAGCGGGATGAATTCTCTGTTGATGGCAATCCTGATGTTGATTTTTCAATTTCAACCAGGGAGCTTGCCACATTTATCAAACAGGCTAATATTGATATCAGGAATCTTCATGATGAGGAATTCGATTCCCCATTGGGTGAGTCGACAGGTGCAGGAGTAATATTCGGCAATACAGGTGGTGTTATTGAAGCTGCCTGCCGTACAGCGTATGAGATATTTACCGGTAAAAAACTGGAAAGGCTTGAATTTACTGAGCTTAGAGGAATGGAAGGAGTTCGTTCTGCAACACTTGATTTTGATGGCACACCTATTAAAATTGGTATTGCACATGGTCTTGGCAATGCCCGCAAACTTCTTGATGATGTTAAGAATGGCAAATCAGAATTCACTGCCATAGAAGTCATGGCTTGTCCCGGCGGATGTATCGGTTGTGGCGGACAGCCTCTGCACCATGGCAATTCAGATATAATTAAAGCAAGAGCTGCTGCAATATATACTGAGGACAGGAAGAAACCGCTCAGAAAGTCTCATGAGAATCCTTTCATCATTAAACTTTATGAAGAGTTTCTTGGTAAGCCCGGAAGCGAAAAATCACACCATCTGCTTCATACACATTACTTTGACAGAAAAGATAAGATCCTCGTCAAAAAATAGTTCATAAGAATAACAGACAAAATAAAAATTCACGGTCATGTCTAGTATAAAAATAGAATTAAGGAAAGAAGATGTGGACTTTATTAAAGAAACATGTTCAAAATTCAATAATGATCCGCAGGAGCTGATTAATGTGCTTCACGGTTGCCAGGAGCATTTTGGCTACCTGCCGGCAGAGGTTCAGGAGGTAATATCCGAGCATCTAAATGTACCCGTTGCCAAGGTTTATGGAGTGGTTACATTTTACTCATTTTTTACAATGACTCCAAAAGGAAAACATCCAATCAGCATATGCATGGGAACAGCATGCTATGTCAGAGGCGGAGAAAAAGTGCTTGAGGAGTTTAAAAAAGAGCTTGGAATAAAGGTTGGCGAAAGCACCAAGGATAATAAATTTTCACTTTCAAGCCTCAGGTGTGTAGGTGCATGTGGACTTGCCCCGGTTGTTCTTGTAGGCGATAAAACATACGGAAGGGTCGCGCCTGATGATGTTAAGGGTATTCTTAAGGAGTACGAATAATAATTAGTAGAGGTGGTTTTGATTTTACCTGGTAGGGATATGCCATGGCATATCCCTACCTCTTTTTTCAGAATCTTTTCCTTACCTGCAGGTAAATCATATTATACCTGTTGGGATTCTCAAATGTTCCCTCATAATTCAATGAAAGGACCATTTTTTTATAAAACTGCCATGACAGATTAAAATCAGCCATGTGCTGTCTGATTTTAATGAGATTCTCCGGGATTTCATTATCAATATAACGGTAGCCTATTCCCGTCTGAAGCTTCCCGTGAAGAAATCACGTGAGATATTTATACCTCCAATAAGACCATTAATATAGCTTGATTTCAGATATGTACCTGATAAAGTGGCAGTTAGCTTTAGAAATGGTATCTGGCTGTATGTAAAGTAACTATTAAGATTCGTTGAAGGATGAGGATCAGATTTCATGAATCTGTATCCGCCATTTAATCCCAATGAAAGATCCCTTGTTATACGGTAACTCGCATTGAATCTGTATCCCTGCCTGAATTCATTGTCAATGATCCTGTCAATGTATGATTTATATGTCTCATAATACATAACATTTTTTCTGGCATCAAAGCCACCTGAAATTGTAAGTTTTGGAGAAATCCTGTACCTGAGGGAAAGATATAGTCCGGTGGGATTTAAGGTACCTGATGATGTCTCATTTCCAAGTGAATCTATCTTTAGTTCATATAAATCGACTTCAAATGTTCCCATGAAATAGAGATTCTTTATGATAGTGTTGGAATGCTGAAAATAGAGAAACCTCCTGTCTGTTTTTGAGCCATTCATCTGTTGCATAAAAGCAGCTGAACTTTCAGTCACCGTGCGTCCTTTACCTGTCTTGTAGGCAGCAAAACCTCCATACTGAAACAGATTTGTATTAAAACCATAGTTCTCATAGTCAGGACGAAAGCCTGCAACTGCGCCAAGTGAGAATTTGTTGAATATTTTTTGAACCTGGATCCCGTCAATGGCTCCTATACTTGAAATATTGCTGTTGATCTTTCTTCCAAAACTGAACTGAGTCGTTTTATTAGGATCATAGACAACAGAAAGATTGTAGATCTTAAGGGCACTGAAGATATCCTGGCTGACCTCTGACCATTCACCAAGCTTATGCCTGAATGAGACATAGCTTTCAAGGGATATCCTCGAATCGGAAATATTCCTTGCATTCAATGACAAAGTATATCGGAACCTCTGAGAATTATCAGCTCCTGTATTGGAAAAGTCGGAATATGAATATGCTGATATACTTCCTCTTATCTGCTGTTTTGGGGTATCAGAAGGTGCAGCAGGCTTCAGATTAACTGTATCTGTAAGGACCGGAACAGCTGCCAGGGATAAAGACGGATCACTTATTTCAGTTTGCTTCTCAGTAGGAGCCGTCTTATTATCAATCCTAACCCTTGCTATAACCTGATCAGCTACTGACAAGAGAGTATTTGAAATGGCTGTGCACACACATGATGTTGAAGATAAATTATTTACCACAAGCACAGGTAAAACTGTTCCGTTTGAAGAGGTAAAAAGTGTATCACCTGCAGTCAGTCCAATGGTAGATTTGAATTTAACATAAATGTTCTTTGAAGAGACAAAGGAGATCTGTCCCGACAGGTTCTCCTTTGAAACCTGACCGAAAAGGTTATTTATAACCAGCAAAGTATAGAATAGTATAATCGTTCTCTTCATAAAAATATTTTAATCATCAGCCACTCCCCTTGGGTGACATCTCAAACATGCAGCACTGTCATATGAATATCCTCTTTCTCCGGAATGTTCCTTATCCATCGAAGATTTATTATGTTCGTGACAATTAAGGCAGGAAAAAACGGTGTAACTGGAAGAATTTGTGTGACATTCGGTACAGGCATTCCATTCTCCCTTATGCTTGCCGGAATATATCGGAAAAGATTTACTGTCATGTTCAGTGTAGGAGGCAGGCTTCCAGCCGGGTGTAAGTTTATGGCATAATTCACAGGTTTGCGGAAATCCCAGGGTTGTATGTTTAGGATTGGTTGTATTGTTATAGGCTGTCTGATGGCATGAATAACACTCTTTGGATAATGTTGTATAATTACCTCCCTTATGACATTCTGCACAGGCAGGTTGGGCATGTCCCTCTGTCAGAGGAAAGAAACTATGGTTAAACCCGGCTCCACCCCACTGAAATGCATTAATTGAATGGCAGCTGATGCAGTTTTCAGAGAACCCGGCCTGAATATGATCAGGCTGTTTGGCAGACTGATAAACATCCCTGTGGCAGTCAATACAATTTACTCCAACAGCATCAAAGCGCAACTGATTTTCCGATTTGTGACAATCACCGCAATCGGCAGTTTTATGAGCCCCGGAAGAGGAAAACGTCCCAAAAGATGTATTTCTGTTATATTGCTTACCAGCCATGATTCCGGTGTATGACACCTTGAACATACTAATCCAACAGTTCCTGGTGAATATCATTATGGCATGCAATACATTCTGATTTCGCCTCACTGAATACCAGTGTTTTATGACACTGTTTGCAATCAACATCAGTGTGCTGACCTGTGAGAGGCAGATTTGTGGTATTGTGATCAAATGAATAATTCTTTTTATCAATTGTCCAGCCGCTGGAACTGTGGCACTGGCTGCAGCTGATCTTAAAATCAGCACCATGAGGATGCACAGTCTTCTGACTATAATATGACAGAATTGCTGAAAAAAAAAATTTGCGTAATACCTGCATTTAATTTAAATCTTTAAATAACGTTATTATTTCTCAATTGATATAATTATGTGATTCTTCTCTATTTAAATATTATTCTTAATCAATTTTTCAATTCTTACTTTGATCTTCCATTTCTATGGCAATCATAACAAGAAGTGCCGGAATAAGTGTATCCATTCTCCCCTCTGTGATCAGAATCTGTCTCTGTCTTACTATTATGCTCATGACAAAGTATACAGGTGAATACCTTATAATTTGAGGAACTTGTATGGCACTCTGTACAGCTTGACCATTCTCCCCTGTGATTACCTGAATAGATAGGGAAGTAAAGATTATCATGTTGCTGGAAAATAGCCGGCTGCCAGCCCGGATTTGTTGTATGACATGTCTGACAAATCTGTGAAAACGCAGCAGCTGTATGGTTAGGATTAGTACTACTGGTATAATCATCCTGATGGCATGAATAGCAGTCAGTGGAAGTAGAAGTGTAGTTACCTCCGGTATGACAATCGGTACAGGCCGGAGTGGAATGACCCAATGTCAAAGGGAAACTGGTGTGATCATATTTTGCCGGTCTCCATCCCGGATTCGTTGTATGACAGATCAGACATTCATGAGGAAAACCTGAAGATACATGTGGTGGATTTGTTGTTGCAGTGAAATTATTCTGATGACATGAATAACAGTCGGAAGATGTGGTTGTGTAATTGTCCCCTGTATGACATTCATTACATGATGGTCCTGAATGCCCGAGAGTAAGTGGGAAGAAGGAATGGCTGTATGAGGTTGGTTTCCACCCGGGATTAGTTGTATGACAGATCTGACAGGTATTGGAAAATCCGGCAGCAGAGTGCTTAGGGTCAACAGAATTATCAAAATCAGTATTGTGACAAGAGTAGCACTCTGAAGAAGTTGAAGTATAATTACCGGCTATATGGCAATCATTGCAGGTCGCAGAAGCATGACCAAGGGTAAGAGGGAATGTTCCATGAGAGAATGTTGTCGGCTTCCATCCGGGATTTGTGGAATGACAAGTCTCGCAGGTATGAGGGAAGGCAGCATCAACATGGTTTGGATTTACAGATGATAAATAATCCTGCTGGTGGCATGCATAACAATCTGTAGGTACTGTTGTATAATTATCGCCGGTATGGCAGTCATTGCAGCTGGCAAGCGAGTGGCTGCCTGTCAGAGGGAAACTGCTATGATTATAAGAAGAGGGTTTCCATCCGGGATTTGCAGTATGACAAACCTGGCATGTTGTTGTAAATCCTGCTGCTGAATGTCTGGGATTTGTTGTTGAAATATAATCAGGTTCATGACATGTCAGACAATCTGCAGATATCCCCGTATAATTCTCTCCTTTATGGCATTCGATACATGATGGTAATGAATGACCAAGTGTCAGAGGAAAGTAACCATGTGAAAAGGTGGTTGGTTTCCATCCCGGATTCAGTGAGTGACAGTTCTGACATTCCTGACTGAATGCCGCTGCAGTATGATCGGGATTTGCAGTGGTCTTGAATTCAGTCTGGTGACAGGAATAACAATCATTTGGAGTGGAAGTATAATTTCCATTTTTATGACATTCAGTACAAGAAGGTGTTGAATGGCCCTGAACAAGCGGAAAAATACTGTGAGTGAAGGTACTGGGTTTCCACCCCGGATTTGTAGTATGACATGACTGACATGTAACAGGAAACTTTGCATCAGCATGATTTGGATTAACAGAAGCAGAATAATCTTCCTTATGACAGAAATAACAATCGGTTGATAATGAGGTATAATTATCTCCTGTATGACATTGGCTGCATGAAGGAGTTGAATGACCTGCAGTAAGCGGGAAAAATGAGTGATTAAATGTTGCAGGCTTCCAGCCGGGAGCAGTTGTATGGCAGGTCAGACATTCCTGAGAAAAACCTGCAGCGGTATGCTTTGGATCAGTGGAGGCCTGATAATCATTAACATGACATGAAAAGCACTCTTTTGGTGTTGATGTGAAATTTTCGTTCTTATGGCAATCAGAACATAAAGGAGAAGCATGACCCTGTGTCAATGGAAAACTGCTGTGATTGAAATTTGCAGGTTTCCAACCGGGATTTACGGTATGACATGTTTCACAAGCTCTGGGAAAACCGGCAGCAGAGTGATTTGGATTTGAGGAAGATGTGTAATCCTTATTGTGACAGGAATAACAATCGGATTTAAGAGTGGTATAATTGTCACCGACATGACATTCTATGCATTCAGGCGTTGAATGAGCAAGCTCAAGAGGAAATTGCGAATGAACAAATGTAGTTGGTACCCAGCCTGGATTTGTTGTATGACATGTCATACAAACCTTTGAAAAACCTGCTGCCTGATGATTTGGATTCGTGGAACCGGTAAAATCAGGCTGGTGACATGAAAAACAATCTGGATCTGTTTTTACATAATTTCCTCCAACATGACATTCAATACATGAAGGAGTTGCATGACCAAAAGTAAGCGGGAAACTGGCATGATTGTACAATGTAGGCTTCCATCCTTTTGCAGTAGTGTGACAGGTTGTGCAGTCTTTAGGCAACATGGATGCGTTGTGATCGGGTTTCCTGGTATCAGTATAATCGTTCTGATGACATTGATAGCACGTAGTTGACACATCCGAATATCGTCCTGTTGTATGGCAATCCGAACATTTTGCAGAAGAATGCCCCTGCTCAAGCGGAAATTGGTTATGAGTGAATTCCGATTCTGACCATTGAAATGAATTAACCTGATGGCAGAATGAACAATCTTCAGGAAAACCAGCCTGTACATGGTTAGGTTCTTCCGATGACTGATAATCCTGCCTGTGGCAATCAATACATTCAACTCCGGGTACATCAAATCTTACCATTGATTCGGATTTATGACAATCGGAGCAAATAGCAGTTCTGTGCGCCCCTTCCAGAGGAAACCGGCTCAAACGGTGAATATCGTTGATATTTTCAACAAGCCATGATTTCGGTGTATGACAGCGTGCACAATCGAGTCCTACTGTTCCCTGATGAATATCACTATGACATCCAGAACACTGATTTTTTGCATCTTTAAATATAAGTGTCGGATGACATTCGCGGCAATTTACCTGATTGTGCTCGCCGCTTAACCTAAAAGCAGTTGAATTATGATTGAAAGAATAAACTTCTTTGTCAAGATGCCATCCCTTAGAGCTATGACAGGTACCGCAGCTGATCGTGAAATCAGTGCCATGCGGGCTTGATGTCCTCTCCTGTAAAGGATTTAAAATGGTTAAAATCAGGAATGACAAGATTCGCATCTGAAATCTTTTATTTTATATTTCGTATAGATAACATCTCCGTCTTTCTGCGGCTTATGACATTTGTAGCATGGAACATTAACATGTTTTCCGTCTAGCTTGAATGATGTTGTGTTATGGTCGAATTTTGATGCTTTCCAGTTATTTGTATCATGACAATCAGTACATGTTGTCACCCCTCCTTTTTCAAACTGCCTGAAGTGTTTATCAGCATGACATTCAGAACATTGTTGCGGTAACCCGCTGAATTTTGTTGAATACTGCCAGAATTTTGCCTGAAATGGCAACTCCGGCATTCTAGTTTTAACATGCATCCCTGTAAGCTGGAAACCTGTTTTTGAATGGTCAAAGCTGATACTGCTCCAGCTTATTTCATTATGACATTTACGGCATTCAGATTCAGGATAAAACTCAGGGCGTATGTAGGTTTTATGAATATCCTGATGACAATCTTTACAATTGACCCCGATATTCCTGAAACTCCATTTCTCCTGTTTTTTATGGCATTCATAGCAGGGAATAGCTTCATGCGCTCCTCTGAGCTGAAATTTACCAAGATTATGCTGTTCAACAGTGTAAGAGAAGGATGTAAATCCCTTAAGACTATGGCATTGAGAACAATCCGGAGCGATACCGTTCTTAACAAACTGACCGTTATGGTAATCGGCATGACAGTCTTTACAAAAGTCATGCTTTAAGGGATCAGTTAACTTATTCTTATGACATGATTTACAGTTAACAATAAGGTGTTTATCTTCCAGTTTATAACCTGTTTTATTATGATCAAAATCTGTGAGAACATCTACCTTATGAAATGATTCCTCGCTATGGCATTTGCGGCAATTCTGTCCAAACTGATTATTATGAGGATCTTTATGGCAACTTGTGCAATTGCTATACTGTATTCCGGTAAACTGCTGAAACTTAACTCCGTCAGTTACCTTTATCTTATGACATTTTGCACAATCAACTGTAGTATGTTTTCCTGCCAGTTTAAATTTCGCATTATCATGACTGAATTTTGAAGCCGGAGCAAATTTTTCTGAATTATGACATTTTTCACAATCAGAGGATAACGTTCTGAGATGATAATCTGCATGGCAATTGAGGCACTCCTGCCCTAACCCGAGATATGTCTTCTTTTTGGCTTTCAGTTTAGGCTCTGTGATATATTTGGATGAATGGCAGTCAGTGCAGGCCTTTTTAGCATGTGGAACTGAAAGATGGTAGCCTGTCAGGTCATGATCAAAATTTTCCGTATCGAGGTTTATAAGCCTGAAATTCTTTCCATTATGTTCACTGTGGCATAAAGCACATTCTCCCCCTGCAACATCGCTGGAAGCATGATATCCTTTCTTTGAGTCGATTCTTGTCTTGATCTCAGTATGACATACAAGACATTTATCAGAAGATACCTTATTTCCAAGAACGTGACATTGAGTACAATTTGATAATCCCTCAAGATTTGAATGTGCATTTGAGAGATCCCCGGGAGATATCTGGGCATTCAGCAATACCGGACTGAAAGCGATCATCAGAACAAAAGAAAGTATCGAATAAACTCTGTTCATTTTTTACAATTATACCGGTTAATCACCCTTACGCCTTATGCCTTTAGCCTTCAGCCTTTTATTTATGCTTCATCACAATATCACCAAACTTCTTTGTGATCTTAATTCCTGCTTTTTCAAGAAACTGAGTTGGCAATTCTCCTCCGGCAAATATATAGACAAGGTCGTTGGCATATTTGGTTGCCTCCACATCTTTACCAATAGACAGAAGAATATTGTCATCATCAATGGAAATCAGGTTCGAACCAAGCTTTACTTCAAGTTTACCCTCAGCCTTTGCTTTATTCAGAGCTATATTGTTTCCCGGTTTTATTCTGTTAAAAACCTCCTGCCTGTATGATAGTATAACATGGTTATGTTCAGAAAGTAATAACGCCGATTCAACCGCGGAGTCACCACCTCCCACAACAATAATATTTTTACCTGAAATTTCTTCGGGTTCCAGCAGACGATAGGCTACTTTTTCATTTATCTCACCTGGAATATTAAGCTTACGCGGGGTCCCTCTCCTGCCTATTGTGAGAAGTATAGAAGATGCTGTGAATTCTTCTCCCTTAATAGTTTTAACCTTGAATATACCATTTTCAGAAATGATAAATTCTACTTTAGAGTTTTCAGTTACAGTGATATTATTTTTCCCAGCACTGAATGCCAGAGTTCCAGTAGTTCTGATTTAGAAGTCTCATACAGCTTTATCTTTCCATAAAGCGGAAGATCCATCGGCGAAGTCATAATTATTTTCTTCCTGGGGAAGGTAAAAACCGTTCCTCCCAGTGTATCCTGTTCAAGGATTAAAAAATTCAATCCGTGCTTCTTTGCAGTAAGAGCTCCTGAAATTCCTGCAGGTCCTGCTCCAATAATAATCAGATCATATTCAGCAGAGTGATCCCTTTTTCAGGCTCTTAGAAATATTTTCCACAGCCTGTCTTCCCTGTTCGACTGCATTTTTAATAAGGCCCATTCCTCCAAGTTCACCGGCAATAAATATTCCTGGAACATTTGTTTCAAAATTCTGATTAACATGAGGAAGCTCCACCCCTCTTTTCTCGGTACCCATCCGAAGGCTGATAGCCTCAGTAGGGCAAGCATGGAAACAAGCGCCATGCCCAATACACCTTGATGCATTTATAATTGTAGCCTTGCCATTTCTTATTCCAAGAATATCCTTTTCGGGACAGGCAGAGATGCAGGCTCCTGTCTGGATGCATCTGTTAGGATCTACATATGGATGAAGTGAGATTGGCTCGTGCAAACCAGACTCTTTTGCTTCTTTTATCTTCGCATCAACAATACCGGACTCTTTCTTTTTCTTACGTAAATAGACAACAACGACTACAACGCAAAGAGTTATTGCCAGGGAATATATTAAAACATTTTCAAGCAGTGTTTCCATATTTAGAATATCCACCTGTAACCAAATAAAATAGTAACACCTACATGTACTATCATAATTATCAGCATAACCAAAGCAAAAGGCAGATGAATTACATGCCAGTATTTAAAGAAGTTCTGCATGGTTTCAAGCTGTTCTATCCTCCTGTTAATCCTAATATCATTACTTACAAGATCCAATATTTTTTTACCTTCAGAAGAAGAAAAATTCTTCTTCTTTAACAATCCTCTAACTGATTGTCTTACCTTCAGATCATTCAAATAACCTTTATACAAACGTACTAAAGCGTTGCTGTAGTATATTTCTGTCTTCCTTTTGACAGAATCAGCCAGAATACCGCAGGTTTCATCATCAAGATTATATGTATCTTTTGCTACTGATACTATATCACTTTTTAAATCTCTTATCTCGTTAAGACTGAGCTCACGTCCTTCTATGGAACGGGGTATCTGGAGATAGATAAACCGGCCTATGATACCGCTTAGAAATACTGCCACCATACTCCAGAAGCTAATTGCTACAACTCCTCCAAACTTGTAAGCAGTATGGAAAAGTACCATAAATGGACCGAGAGTGCAAAGGAAAATATGAAACTCGAGCCAGTGCTTCAACAGGCCCATTCTGGAAAGAAAACGATATCTTTTCCTTGCCATGTAAAGACTTACTCCGAGGATCATTGACAGAGAACCAAATATTCCAAGACCATGACCAATGATCCCGCTTGGTTTCAATAATTTATGATCAGGATGATAAACCCTGTCCTCAAGTCCGGTAGAGTAATATGAAGCACCTGAGTATATGAGCATTACAACTGTGACAAAAACAATTGCTACTAAAACAGAAAGAAAAATCCTGTGAAAAGTTTTTGACATAATTATCAGAATATTCTTAGGAGTACGAATGTGCTTAACACGGGTAAATATACGAGAATTTATTTATTGCCTCATTCTGATCTAATTTGACTGACAGGAATAACTCCTTTTGATAAAGAAGTATCTTTAGAAATTCTTATTCAGCTAAACTTAACACACAGTTAAATGATAGAAAATTATAAAATCATAACACTTTGCGGAAGTACCAGATTCAAAGATGATTTTATTTCTGCACAGAAGAGATTGACACTCGAAGGTAATATTGTTATAAGTGTAGGTTTGTTTGGCCATTCAGGTGACAACGAGGTTTGGACAGACAAAACCAAGGAGATGCTTGACGATATGCATCTCAGGAAGATCGATCTTGCCGATGAGATTTTTGTAATTAATACTGGTGGTTATATTGGCGACTCAACCGGAAGGGAAATTGAATATGCCAATAAAACAGGGAAAGCAGTTAAGTACCTGGAAAAACCGGCTTCTTAAATCAAATCAACCCACCCCTACCCCTCCCGGGAGGGGAACCAGAACCTCTTCGCCCTTTGACCACCGTAGCTTTAGCGGAGGAGGTATGTGACTTTGAGCCGCCGTGCCATTTTTCCTGACGCCTGTCACCTGTTGCCTGTCTCCCTTCACCTTTCTTGTACCAGAAGAAATACTCCTTCTGCCTTCTCTTCTCATCAATGCTTCTTGCAACATATACCTTCTTCCCTGTATATGGATCAATACCTGTATAATACATCGTAGTAGCCAGTGTCATCGGGGTTGGTGTGAAATCCTGCACCTGCTCAGGTTTTATTCCAAGAATCTTCATTTCAGCAGCCAGTGATTTCATATCATCATTTGTACACCCAGGGTGGGATGATATGAAATATGGGATCAGTTCATAATTAACGCTGTATTTCTTTTTTATATTATCAAACCTGGTCTTAAGCTTCCTGAAAAGATCAAATGGAGCTTTCCTCATTTCATACAACACTGCAGAAGATGTGTGTTCGGGAGCAACCTTCAAACGGCCTGACACATGTTTTGTTACAAGCTCCTCAAGATATTCTCCTTCATCCCTGCCTGCATTCCTGTTCCACTCAGGGAAAAGCAGGTCATACCTCACACCGCTTCCAACAAAAGATTTTTTAATGCCGTGTACACTGTCCACTTTCCTGTATAGATCAGTAAGCTGTTTATGATTGGTACTTAGGTTCTTACACACAGCAGGCCAGATACATGATGGTCTTGAACATGAGTTGCAGATTTTCAGATCCTTCCCCTTCATCCTGTACATATTCGCTGAGGGGCCTCCCATGTCGGAAAGATAGCCCTTGAAATCAGGCATGGATGAAAGCATTTTCACCTCTTTAATTATCGAGGCTTCAGAACGGCTTATAATCTGTTTTCCCTGATGGGCAGCAATAGCGCAGAAACTGCATCCGCCAAAACATCCCCGGTGAATATTTACAGAGAATTTTATCATTTCAAATGCAGGAATGTCTCCTTTCTTATTGTATTTCGGATGTGGCCTGTAAGTGAAAGGCAGATCATATGTCCTGTCTGCCTCGGCCTCACTCATTGGGGGGAAAGGCGGATTAATTATGACTTTCCTTTTATCTAAAGGTTCAATCAGCCGGGCAGCTTCTATCTTATTTGACTCTTTTTCAAATTTTATAAAATTTTCAGCAAAAAGTTTTTTGTCATCCCGGCATTCTTCAAATGAATGCAGGGTTATGTCCTTCCACATCTTCTGAACAGGGACAGGCTCGTCAGTACCGGTAATAACAGATGTCTGGGGAATTGTCTTAAGAGAGTTAAAAGGTACTCCCTTTATCAGTAGCCGGAGGAGCTCCCTTAAAGGTTGTTCACCCATTCCATACACAAGCATGTCAGCCCCACTGCCAGCCAGAATTGACGGTTCAACCTTGTTTTTCCAGTAATCGTAGTGAGTAAGTCGTCTCATTGAAGCTTCGATACCGCCTATTAAAACAGGGACATCCGGAAAGATCTTTTTAAGTATTTGCGTATAAACAATAGTAGGATAATCAGGTCTGAAACCGGCTTTTCCTCCAGGTGTGTAGGCATCATCAGAACGCAGGCGGATTGCTGCAGTATAATGATTCACCATTGAATCCATGTTGCCGGCTGTAACACCGAAAAAATATTTCGGTCTGCCAAGCTTTCTGAAATCACGGAGATCATCTTTCCAGTTTGGCTGGGGAATAACTGCTACCTTTAAGCCCTCGTCCTCAATTATCCTGGCAATTACTGCAGATCCGAAAGAGGGATGATCAACATATGCATCACCACTGAAAAGGATCACGTCAATTTCATCCCATCCCAGTATCTCAACCTCTTTCCGGGTTGTCGGCAAAAAGTTTTTGCTAAATTTCAATTCATTTATCACTGCATAAAGGTACTTATTTAACTAACTTGCATAAACAATTTCCGGCTCTTAAGTGAGTTTATTAACATATGAAAATCAAATCATTCTTAATATTTGTCATTAAGCGCAGACCAATACTTATTTTTTTTATACCTGGTCTGCTATTATTTATATCCCCGGTATTATCCTATTCCCAGCAACAATCTGAGCGTCCAAAAATAGGACTTGTATTAAGCGGAGGCGGGGCACACGGGATTGCTCATCTGGGTGTAATTAAAGTAATGGAGGAAGCTGGACTCCGTCCTGATTATATTGCAGGAACAAGTATGGGCAGCATAATTGGCGGGATGTATGCCATCGGTTACTCAGCAGACAGTTTATATAAGCTCCTAAAATCAATAACCTGGGATGATCTGGTTTCAAACAAGATGTCGGAGAACAGGATTGTTTACCCGGAGAAAGCAAGGTTCTATAACAGCATTGTATATTTAGCCATAGATGCCAAAAAAGTGAACATTCCATCCGGTCTCAATAATGGACAGCTTATTGAGAATTCCTTAAGTTACTATTCATGGCCAGTAGCAGACATCGATCATTTTTCGAGATTGCCTATTCCCTTTGTTTGCAATGCCACCGACATAATAACTTACAAAAAAATAGTTTTCAGAGAAGGATATCTGCCTGATGCAATAAGGGCCAGTTTCTCTGTTCCTTCTATTTTTACCGCCCACGAACTTGATACTCTGCTTTTGCTTGATGGTGGTCTTATAAGGAATTTCGCAGCAACTGAGGCAAAAGAAATGGGGGCAGATATTCTTATAGGATCATATGTGGGTTTTGAAACTAACAATGCTGAAAAACTTCAGACCATGCCGGGGATACTTGAACAGATTGCCATGTTTAGAAGTCTGGAGGATTTCAACAATGAAAAAAACATGGTCAATATCCTTGTGAAACCTGATGTAGACAGGTTCTCTGTTGCTGACTTTAATAATGTTGATTCCCTCGTGAATGCAGGATATATAGCCTCAATACCCTTCAGGGAAAAATTCAGAAAGCTGGCTGATTCCCTTAATTCCTTCGGGAAACAGGCAGAATTACCATATCTTCTCAATAAAAGCACCTATGTTTTCGACAGAATAGAAATAAAAGGCAACAAAGCCTATTCCAAAGATCAGATAGCCGGTGTTCTGGACATTAATCCCGGAGATGTTGTTGACAGGGACTACCTTACAGAAAGGATTGAACTGCTTTATGGCAAAGCATGGTTTGACAAGGTGAAATACAGGATAATTCCACGAAATGATTCACTGATACTGGAAATCGATTGCAAGGAAAGCCGGGATCAATAATTTATGGATCCGTACATTATGATAATTCTTTGCAGTCTGGTCTGATTTTAGGCTTTACATCAAAGAACTTTCCTACCCACCGGTCAGTGATTGATTTTAATTCTTACCTGGGAAAATACTACAGGGCAAAAGCAGGTTTCTTTCAGTACCTGGGAAGAAATCAGAAATTCGGCCTGGGCATTAATTATCTGATTGACAATACTCTTTTTCCATGGCTTGAACACAATGATGAAACTGGAAATACATTCAGCAGAAATCAGGTATTTGATGCAAGCATCAACAACTATATAGGACTGAACAATGTTATAACACTCTCAGGAACCTACTATGAAACGAATCTGAAACCTGATTTTATATCTAATCAGAATATAACAAATTATGCATACGATTACTGGGCTTCAGGCTTTTCCTTCTCGCGTAACACACTCAATAACAAACATTTTCCCGACAAAGGAATAGTAATAAATGTTTCAGGAGGGATATCAAAGCTGAGGTATGCTTCACAATATTATGATAAACTTGAGCTACCTCTTTCATACGACCCTGATTATGAACCAGAGAGTTATTATACATTGAGGGCCGGAATAAAACATTACTTCTCGAAAGGTAAAAAAACAACATTCTCAATTGGTTTTGAAACACTATATCTGACCGATACTGACACCTTATCATCACAGAATAATTTCTTTCTGCTCGGCGGCATCCAATCAGATAACTGGAGATCAATTCCAATGACCGGATTCAATCCTAATGAACTCATGGTAAGAAGGATGAGCATATTCAGGACAGATACTGATATAGAATTTATCAGAGATCTTCACCTGAATTTAATGGCTGATATTTCAGCTATTGAAGACAACAAATATCCCTATGAACTCAAGGTTCTGTACGGTTTTGGCCTGGGATTGGGATATAATTCAATTATAGGACCGGTAAAAGCCGGTGTAATGTATGGTATTTCCCCCACCGAAACACATTTCAACAGCCTTAAGGGTTATTTAAGCATTGGCTATAATTTCTGAATGGTCTGATTGTTGATCTTGTATATTCAGTACATGATGATGATTTTTTGTCATACATACATTTAAGAAGCATAATGGAAATTGCCAAAGTTATTAAGCAGCACGGGAAGCTATCGAAACTTGTATCTGAAAAAAGATCAAGCAGAGCCTTGATATTCTTTCTGATATGATTGTTTCAGCTTCATCAGGGGATCTGCGGGATGAATATGAAAATATCGTTATGACTTACAGGAACATGCTGACATATACAATTGACGGCATCAATGATCCTGAAAGAAACAAGATATATCTCAAACTTATTCAGTCGATACTTAAATTAGCTGACCGGGTCAGACAGGACATATTGTCACATTTTTCAGGCTGGCATACTTACTGGGTAAAGCAACAGGCAGAAAAAGAATTGCGGCTCACCGGCAAAACCATTGTTGAAACAGTTGATGACCTCATGTTTAAATCAGAACTTGATGAATTGCTCAATTTGAATAATGAAATAAATCCTGATCCTGAATCTGAAATATCCAGGAGGCACAAGCTCCTGATCAGAAATATATTTAACCATTTGTGGCTTACTGATTATTATGGAGAGGCCGAGCTTAGTCTTATAACAATCATACTCAAATCCGGTAAATTCAGGTGGCATGAAGCAAGCCTGTTCACATCCGCAATAACTCTCAGCTCACTCAGAACATGGCAGACAGAGAAGCTTATGTATCTTCTCGACATTTACGAAAGTTCTGATGACCAGGTAAAAGAAAGGGCACTTTCAGGCCTCATTCTGAATCTGCATTATTTTAACGGGCGAGTTCTTCTCTATCCTGAAATCGGAAAAAGGATAAAGAAGATGAGTCGCAATGCAAGCTTCAGGGAGCATTGCCGGATAATTGTCCTTCAGACAATAAGATCGAGGGAGACTGAAATGCTTGCACGAAAGCTTCATGATGAAATACTTCCCCAGGTAGCAAAATTAAAACCTCAGATTGAAGAGAAACTCGACCTTGAGAATATTCTCCCGAAGGATCTGACTGAGGGCAAAAATCCAGACTGGTCTGCCATGTTTAACGACTCCCAGGAGATATTTAAGACAATGGAAGACCTTACAAAGCTTCAGATGGAGGGGGCTGATGTTTATATGTCTGCATTTGCAAACATGAAGCATTTTGACTTTTTCAGGGATTTCCAGAACTGGTTCGTTCCGTTCTATCCCGACCATGAAACTGTAAATGAGATTTACAAGGACGAGATACTTGGTCCCGGCACCAATGAGCTTGCAGAAGCACTTTACAAAACTCCGTTCATCTGCAATTCCGACAAGTATTCTCTTCTGCTTAATCTGAAACATCTGCCTTCAGCGCAAAAGAGCATGATGCTAAAGGTTTTCAGGATGGAACTGGAAGGTTTACAACAGCTTAATGATGATGAATCTGCTATTGACCCTTACCGGAATTTCAGGATCAATGTCACACAGTACCTGCAGGATATTTACAGGTTTTTTAAACTATCTCCTTATAAAAAAGAATTTGAAGATATCTTTTCCGGCCGGCTTGATATTTACAATTCAGAATTCTTCAGAATGACCGGAAATGCTGAAGAGGCTGAAGCAGGCCTGGCAGATTACTTCTTCAGCAAAAACTTTTATGATGATGCTCTGGGCCTTTATCTCAAGCAGATCAGCAGCAAGCCTGACAATGCACCTCTTTATGAAAAAATAGCTTACTGTTACCAGGAAAATAACAATTACAGGGATGCACTTATCTATTACAGAAGGGCTGAAATGATTGACAGGAAATCATGGACACTGAAAAAGATCGGATTGTGCCTCAGAAGACTGGGAAAGACCGAAGAGGCTCTTGAATACTATTTGCAGGCTATAGATATGGATCCGGAAAATATTCATACTGTCATTATGACTGCACATTGCTACCTCGATCTTAACGATTACGAGAAGGCTCTCAAATATTACTTCAGGGTTGAATATAAGGAACCTGACAATCTGAAGATTTTAAGGCCTATAGCCTATTGCTACTTTGCACTTGGCAGGTTTGAAGATTCCGAGAAGTATTATGAAAGGCTTTCAGCCGGTAAGCTTTCAGCTCATGATCTTATCAATAAGGGGCATCTTGCTCTCTGTAAAGGGAAAAAAAGGGAAGCTGCTGATCTTTATCGTCAGAGTATTTCCATGGATGAGATAACTAGTGATCAGTTCATGAATATCTTTGCCTCTGACCAGGAACTGCTGATTTCACTGGGAGTCAATCCTGATGATCTTCCCATTCTTCTGGATTACCTGTTATTTAATATCGGATGACCTTGAAGTATCGGCCCTAAGGCTGTCATGCCATGGTCTTCCTTCATGAAAATCCCCTCCTGGCCTGTTCCTGCGCGATTTAAACATCTCTTTGCGCTGGGCATCAAGCTCTTTAAGTCTTGTTATCTGTTCAGGTGTTAAATTTGAATCGAGCTCAGTCCTGAACTTTTCCATTCGTGCTTCAAACTCTTTCCTGAAGGAAGAAGTTGCATCGCTGTTCATCTTAGAATACTTGTCAAGTATCTGATCAATAATAACTTTCTGTTCATCGGTTGGCTGTATTGCCTGGTACATTCCCTCCCTGAATTTTTCTTCAGAATAGAATACCCGTACAGGTTTTAACCTGTGGCTTCTAATCTCTGCAGATGTCAGCATCCCCAATAGAAATCCGATTACCAGGGTAACAATCACCAATATGACCGGTCGTGTTTTCATATAATATTGATAAATATCAATTTCCTGTTAACAAACAAACAATACTCTCACTGTAACCATCACTCATTCCAAGCAGCGAATCGAATGAAAGGGTCCCCTCCTTAAGGAAGATAGAAAGCATAAGCAATATGATAGCCGCAGCAGCCGTAAAGGCTACCCTGTAGAAAGCAAGGCTCAGGCTACGGTTGAACTCATACTCGCGTTTTACTACAGTAGGCTCATTACTGAGCTGGGCAAGTAGCTTATCTTCAAACCCTTCACTAAAATCCCATGCAAGTACTTCCTGAATACCTGATGAAGCTTTTTCGCCATCATGTTCATTCTCCAGTGAACTGATGATGAGTCGCTTGATTTCTGAATTTTTCATACTATTCATAGTTTTTCAGAATTACTCTTAACTGTTCCTGTGCTCTTGATAATCTTGAAAGAACTGTTCCAAGGGGAAGATCAAGTATTTCAGCAGTCTCTTTTGTAGAATAACCCTGAAGCATTCTCATTGTAACAATGACCCTGAATTTTGGATCGAGTTTCATCAATGCTTTAGTTACCAGCTCCCTCGTATCATTTCTTTCAGCATTATTATCATCGGCAATATCTATTTCATAAAGTTCATCATTCCCCTTATGGATAAATGTTGAAAAAAATCGTTTTCTTCTCTTTATCTCATTAAGCGTCAGATTAATTGCAATTTTCTGAATATAGGTTGACAACTTAGCTTCACCCCTGAACTCTGATAATGAATGATACAATTTTATAAATACTTCCTGACCAATATCTTCCGAATAAACAGAATCTCCGAGCATTCCCTTTACTGTACGGGCAACCATTCTGCGATAACGTCTTACTATCTCCCCGAACGCTTCCTTGTCCCCATTCAGAACAGCCTTAACCAGAAGGTCATCTCCGGATCCTTTTTGCGATTCGTTAAGCATTCTTCAATTCTATAGACAAAAAGACGAACGGTTTTATTCCCGCTGCAGATATTAAATCTTTCACTTGTATCTGAAAAAGGACCATTAAAATGTTATTGTTTCTTTTCCTCAGCCAGAGTAACATCAAACTCCTTTGTAAAATGGATCAGGTAAAGCTTCTGATTTTCAAATCCATCCTGACTTGATTTACTGACAAAATCAAAATCAGTATGAAGCAGATCAGGTCTGTGTATTGACGGATCTTTTATGAAATCCTTCCCGTTAAGTGCCAGTCCGCTAAGGAAATAATATGCAATATCATAACCCTGCCATGCAAAGCTTTTTTCAGAAGGTTCTGTCATGAACTTGTTCCTGAAATCGGAATTGAACTGTTTAACATCATTTTGTTCATAATCGATCCAGAATGTGGAGTACAGCAGCATATCAAGATCAAAGAAGTAACGTGGCTCGAGGTTATCAATCTCACGTAAAATCGGATATCCGAAGACTTTTACATTATTCTTTTTCAATAGGCCGTGAACATCCATTATTGTTTCACTTATTACCGGAGGATCTTCAGATGCTATGATAACAACATTTTCAGCCTGGTTCGAAAGAGCATGTCCCAGCCGGTTTATTGAATCGTTGTCAAACTTCGATCGGCTGAAAAACAACAGTTCCCTGAATTTTATCTCCTCAAACGGCATCCATGCAGATAACTCTGTGATAATCATACTCCTGAATCGCTTAACATCCTCATCAGCATCAAGAGAATCGGCATGAATGAAAACGAAATTATGATCAGCAAATTCACTGATTTTTCTGGCAAGTGCCTTCTGTGCAACCTCCAGGGAGGAATTGGCTATAAAAAGATTAGGATTTCCGGAAAGTACCGAATTATTATAAAGTGGAACCGGTGACACAACAGGAATACCTGCTTCCCTTGCATAGGCTGATACAATGGCCAGATTATTTGAATACACAGGTCCAATAATAAGATCCATATCCGCAAGTTTTCCGCTGGTTATAATATTAGTCAGTTCATTAGTGTCGCTCTTAATGTCATATGTAAAAAGATTGACATCCAGCCCGAGAGACCTTAATGTATCTGCAGCAAGAAGGATACCTTCATACATTTCCACAAAGTCAATACTTCCCGGATAAATCCAGTCATCAGGTCTTTTTATCTCCTTATAAATTCTTTTCCCTTTAATCATCCTCGATGAGTCGATCTCAATTCTGTCAGCATTCTCTTTGAAAAAGAAAGGCAGCATAACAGCAACATCCAGAGAACCTGTCAGCTTTGTGAATTTTGTATATCCGGCTGGCTTCCCTGCAGGCTTAACAACCTCCACAGGAGTAATTGGTATTGTATCACTCTTTTCTGCAACAACCTCCTGAACAACAGGAGCCTGTGCAGCAGGTATCCTTACATAATCACCCACCTGGGGGAATCGAAGATCCCTGTTCTCCTTCCTTAACTCCTTAACTGAAAGTCCGTAAATCTGTGCAATAGTACCAAGTGATTCTCCCTTCTGAACTTTGTGATAGATATATTTCTTATCGGGGATATCAAATTTCTGACGGTCGCTCATAAACTTTCTTCTTGGGATGGCAATCTCTGTTCCGACAGAAAGCTTGTTGATGTCCATTCCGGGATTGCTCTGTATTATTTCATTGTCAGATACTCCGTAAAGCTTTGACAAATAATAGATTGTTTCACCAGGATTAAGAGTATGATAAATAAAATTAACCTCATCCCGCTGCCTTTTAACAGGCTGGGGAGCCGGTTTCGATTCAGCATCAGTAACAGAATTAACCGGAATCCTCAAAGTCTGTCCCTCAGTCAGACCATACAGGGCTGGTGGATTCTCCTTTACCAGTTCCTCTACCTTAATTCCGTAAGCCTTAGATATGGAATAGGCTGTTTCGCCCTTCTTTACCGGATGGATATAGTACGCAACTCCGGAGATTACTACCTTGTTACCTGACCTTTCAACAACCACCTGTCCGGAAACAACAGACCCAATAGTAAAAAGAAGTATAAGTAAAACCAATTCTGCCTGTCTGATTTTCATCTGCGGACTCTCCTTAATTAAATTGAAAATGATTTGAGAAAGTTCCTGCAATTTGTTTCAATACGTTCCGGAACATTGGAAATATCGGCCCTGATAAATTTTTCACCGGTAATATTCTCATAAAGTTCTATATAACGCTCCGATACCTCGTTTACAAACTTCTCATCCATTTCCGGAACAACCTGTCCTGACTGACCCTGAAATCCATTAGCCATCAACCACTCCCTGACAAATTCCTTCGACAGTTGTTTCTGTGGAAGACCTTTGTCAAACCTTTCCTGGTATCCTTCAGCATAGAAATAACGTGAAGAGTCAGGAGTATTTATTTCATCAATAAGATAAATCCTGCCATCCTTTTTCCCGAATTCATATTTGGTATCAACAAGAATCAGACCATGCTTAGAGGCTATCTCTGAGCCTCTTAAAAATACTTCCATTGTATATTTTTCAAGAAGATTATAATCCTCCTCCGATACAAGACCTGTGCTTATGATTTCCTCACGCGAAATATCCTCATCATGTCTGCCCTGTTCTGCCTTTGTAGTTGGAGTAATGATCGGATGATCAAATTTCTGGTGTTCCTTCATACCGTCAGGAATCCTGATTCCGCAAATCTCACGCTTCCCCGACTTATATGTACGCCATGAACTCCCTGTAAGATAAGCCCTTACTATCATCTCAACCGGAAAGGGTTGACATTTATGCCCGAATGTTACAGTAGGATCGGGAGTAGCGATCTTCCAGTTTGGAACTATATTGCTTGTGGCATCAAGGAATTTTGCGGCAATCTGATTGAGTACCTGGCCTTTGAAAGGAATACCTTTGGGCAGAACAACATCAAATGCCGAAATACGGTCTGACACTACCATCAGAAGATACTTATCTTCAATATTATAAACGTCTCTGACCTTCCCTTTGTAGATACTTCTCTGGCCAGGGAAATTGTAATTTGAACTTACGATTGTTTTTGTCATATTGTTATTTAATTAACAGTACTTATTCTTTATTGCTTTTTCTCTGTCCCGTTAGCTATCGGGACTCTGTGCCTCTCAGTGTCACTCTGTTTAAGTTCTTTCACATTCTCTTCATTCTCATAAGCTCTTACAATTCTTTTTACAAGCTTATGCCGGACAATATCCCCTTCGTCAAACCTGATAATGGAGATACCTTCAATGCCACCGAGAATCCGAATAGCCTGGATCAAACCTGAATCGTTTTTCCTGGGAAGATCAATTTGTGTAGAATCGCCTGTCATTATGAACTTGGAGCTCACCCCCATCCTGGTTAGGAACATCTTGATCTGGCTTATTGTTGCATTCTGCGCTTCATCGAGAATTACAAATGCATTTTCGAGTGTTCTTCCCCTCATAAAAGCAAGAGGTGCTATCTGCACTGTGCCATCCTCAATCCATGTCTCAAGCTTTTTATAAGGCAGCATGTCATGAAGGGCATCATACAGCGGCTGGAGGTAAGGGTCGAGTTTTTCTTTCATATCACCGGGAAGAAAACCCAGTCGCTCTCCAGCTTCAACTGCTGGTCGTGTAAGGATTATCTTTTTTACCTCCCTGTCCTTTAAGGCTTTAACCGCAAGTGCAATCGAGGTATATGTTTTACCAGTTCCGGCAGGACCTTCAGCGATTATAAGATCGTTGCTATTGTAATCATTTACAAGTTGTACCTGGTTGACTGTACGGGCACGGATCGGCTTCCCGCTTGTACCAAAAACAATAACATTTTCAAAATGACCATTGGCGGCGGAACGCATATGGTCTGCATCAAGAAAGTACTTCTCTATGTCATCCTCTTCAAGGCGACGATACTTCCTGTAGTATTCGAGCAGCTCATTGAATTTCTCAGCAAAGAGGGTTATTTCAGACTCCTCTCCCATGCATTTTATTTCATTTCCCCTTGCCAGTAACTTAATCTTGGGAAAGAATCCCTGTATCTTATCCAGCTGGGAGTTATTTGATCCGAAAAATACCACCGGATCGACATCTTCAAGAAATATTGTAATCTCTGTCATTAATAGTACTAAAAATGTTCTCTCTCCCGCATTTATTAACCGAATAAGGAGCCCATCCTTGACGGTTCATAAAAATTCAAAACGGACTCTGCAAAGTAAGGTTATTTTTTGCTTAGAAGATTATCTTTGTTACAAGTTTTTTAGTATGCCGGTAATCACATTAACAACTGAATGGAAGCCAGATGATATCTATAACGGGATCATAAAGGGAAAGCTCAGCAGTTTATCGCCAGGCACCATCATTGTTGACAATGCCGGCAATATCCCTGTATTCAATATAGCTCAGGCGGCTTTTATCATACGAAACACTTTTGGTAACTATCCTGAAGGGACTGTACATCTCATATGTGTTCATTCAGAGGCATTGAAGAATCAGGACTACCTTGTTGTCAGGGCAAAAAATCATTTCTTCATAGGGACTGACAACGGGATATTCAACCTTATTCTTAATTCAGAACCTGATGAAGCTGTAAAGATAGAAAAGAGTGATTTGCAGAATGAACTTGAAGTCTTTGCAAGAACTGCTTCAAAGCTTATTGCAGGAGCCAGATTATCGGAACTCGGCAAACCTGTTAGTGCTATAAGTGAAAGGCTGCCTCTCAGGGCAACTATCGACAAGGATGTGATAATAGGAAGTATCATATTCATAGACTCTTACGGAAATGCAATATCAAATATTACGCGGGAGGTTTTCGCCAGGGTATTTGAGAACAGGAAATACAGGATACTTATACAGAGCAACAAAAATTATACAGATAAAATATCAGAGAGGTACAGTGATGTACCTGTAGGTGAGATGCTGGCAAAATTCAACCAGCTTGATCTTCTTGAAATTGCAATAAACGGAGCTGATGTTTCCGAATTGCTGAGCATTGAGACAGGATCTGTTGTAAGAATCGATACTTCCGGCAAGGCTGCATCACCTAATAAATTGTTTTAAAATAACTTAATAATGAACAGCAACAACAAAAGCCTTGAGGAGTTTAACAAGCTGATGGGAATTCTGGATGAACTCAGGGTAAAGTGCCCCTGGGATATGAAACAGACCTTTGAGACACTGCGGAAACTAACTATTGAAGAGACATATGAACTTGCTGATGCAATATCATCAGGCAGTGACGAAGGGATAAAAAACGAACTTGGCGACCTGATGCTCCATCTTGTTTTCTATGCAAAAATAGGATCAGAAAGAGGAACATTTACAATGGCAGATGTTCTTGAAGGCATCAATACCAAGCTGGTGTACAGACATCCTCATGTATTCGGAGATGTAAAGGTTTCAAATGCAACACAGGTTGAGGATAACTGGGAAAAACTGAAGATTAAAGAAAATAACGGCTATAAACCGGTTTTGTCAGGTGTTCCGTCATCATTGCCTGCCATTGTCAAGGCAAACAGGATTCAGGAGAAAGTAAGAGGAGTTGGTTTTGACTGGGAGAAGAGGGAGCAGATATGGGACAAAGTGCTTGAAGAGATTTCAGAGTTAAAAGCAGAAGTGGCAAATCATGACACTGAAAAAATAGAAGCCGAACTGGGTGATGTAATGTTTTCCATTATCAATGCATCCAGATTATACGGTATAGATCCTGAAGCCGCTCTTGAAAAGACAAACAGAAAATTCATTAAGAGGTTCAACTATCTTGAAAAAGAGACTCTTGTAAAAGGCAAGTCACTTCATGACATGACTCTTGATGAGATGAATGTGATATGGGAAGAGGCGAAGAAGGAGGATTGACAACGTAGTGACATACCATGGTATGTCCCTACATCGCAAATCTGTAACTAAGCAGTTGGTAGATAACCTTTGCTGCAATAAAATCGGGTGATTTATTTGTTGCAGAAGGACACAGTTCCACAACATCAAAACCAACAACATTTCTGTTTTTGATCACATCGCGCAGAAAATGCATCAGGTCAAAATAATCGGGGCCACCCGGCTCAGGGGTTCCTGTTGACGGCATTATTGAGGGATCAAAGACATCAAGATCGATTGTTATGTAGACGTTTTTTGTCAGTTTTTCAAGTGCTCTGGAATACAGACTTTTATCGTTATAAAGCTGATAGGCATAAAAAATCCTCTCTTTGTCAGCATAGGGCAATTCACCAACCGACATACTTCTGATACCTACCTGAACTACAGGTGCATATTCTCTGGCCCTGGCCATTGCACATGCATGGTTATACTCCGATCCTTCATATTCCTGCCTTAAATCACCATGAGCATCAAGCTGGAGAATTGTCAGATCAGAATAACGTTCAGAATAAGCCCTGAATGCCCCGATAGGTACAGTATGATTTCCTCCGATTATAACCGGAAATTTTTTCTGATCAAGAAGGTCAAGTGTTCTGCGGTATACTTCAGTTACAAGTTTTTCCGGCGTCTCTTTTTCAAGAACAGGTTCAACAGTATGAATACCTTTCAAATGAGCTTCTGATTCAGTTTCGATATCATAAAACTCAAGGTTCACAGATGCTTCAAGAATTGCATCAGGGCCCTTATCAGCACCACGCATCCAGGTGCTGGTTTCATCATAGGGAACGGGAAGTATAATTATTTCAGATTCATCATAACTGTATACTACCTCATTTCCTCCGAAGTTCATACGAACTGAGAATTAGATTATTACTCGAATCAGGTTATTTCTTTTCTGCCTTAGGGGCAGCAGGTTTCTTTTTCTTTTTTGCAGGAGCGGATTCTTTTTTGTCTTCAGTTGTTTCTTTCTCTTCAGCTTTCTTTTGTTCAGCGTCCTCCTTCACAAGAAGATTAAGCTGATGAAGAATGTTGTACCACATGGCAACCTTCTTAATGTCGCTGGTATAAACTTTATCCTTATCATATTCAGGAAGTATATCTGTAAACCAGATCTTAAGCTTAGTTCCATCAGCCTTTCCATCAATTGCCGGACCACCATTCGCCTTGTCCCAAATAAGGTCAAAAACCTTCGAAAGCGGCACATCTTCCTTCTCAGTGAAGATCGCTATATCTTCAAGGGAACTCACCTTGGCAGAACCGAAAGCACTGCTTCTCTTCTTTGTTTCGAGATGTTCAACAATGATTGAATTTTTCCCCTGGGCTATAAATCTGAAAAGTCCCGGTTCACCTGAAATTGCTAGAATATCTTTTAAAACCATACTAAATTGTTTTTTGCAAATTTAATCCATGTATTAATAATTCCGTTACTCTGACGTAAATTTTCCGGATATTTATCAGATCATATTTCTTTCTTTCTTAATCTTATCATATGCCTCATTTACTTTCTTGAACTTCTCATCGGCAGTTTTCCTGAAGTCGTCACCAAGATGACTAACCTTATCAGGATGGTATTTCATAGCCATTTTGCGATATGCTTTTTTGACTTCATCATTAGAAACAGAAGGTTCAATCTCGAGTATTTTATATGATGAATCTGTTTCAGGAATAAACATATTCCTGATTGAGATGAAGTCGCTGGTTGACATACCAAGCGCATTGGACATTTTTTCAATCAGATCAATCTCTGCTTTATTTATCTTTCCGTCGGCAAGGGATACATTAAAAAGGAGATGAAGCAACTGCAGGCGGGAAGAATAATCCATGTTTTTACTTATCTGCACACAGATATCCCTTACCATAATATCCTGTTTAAGGATGTCCTTAAGCAGCAACAGAGCTTCCTTTGCAGATTCCCGTCCAAACTGTCTTACAAAGAACTGCTTAACATAATCGAGTTCAGATTTAACAACAGTACCATCGGCTTTCATAACTGCAGCCACAAGAACCAGCAGGCTCATGGCAAAATCTCCCTGTGCAGTTTTTTGTTGTCGTGAGGGATAATCGCTTGTAGTTACTGTTGTGCTGTCAATTACAGAGCCAACAATAAATCCAAGCAATCCGCCAATTGGACCTCCCATTGCAAAACCAAGACCTCCGCCAAGCCATTTTCCAAACATTCCCAAAACTAATTATGGTTTAACTAATTTCATAATATCCTCATGTATTCTGAGAACAGCAGGGATGACCATGTCATTTTCAGAATTACTGATTATATAATCAGAACCTTTAATTCTTTCACTGTCATCCATCTGGTTTCGCATTCTTTCGATTACCTGTTCCCTGGAAAGGTTATTTCTGTGAATCACCCTGTTCACTCTCTGTTCCATAGGTGCAATAACTGTTATAATACGATCCATAGTTTTGAAGGCTCCGCTTTCAAACAAAATTGCAGCCTCCATTATAACGTAGGAAGAATCCTGCTTTTTCTCCCATTCCCTGAAACGGCTGAACACTACCGGATGTACAAGAGTATTTACCTTTTCAAGAAGCCTTGTATTATTAAAAATTAAACGTGCCAGCTCCGCCCTGTCAAGACTTCCGGACTCATACAGATTCTTTCCAGCAATTGTATTTATCCTCAGAATTACACTTGTATCAATATCCATTACCTCCCTGGCCTCGGCATCAGCAGAAAAGACAGGTATTCCGAGTACATTGAAAACCCTGCCAACAGTAGTCTTCCCGCTTCCAATTCCACCGGTTATTCCCAGCTTTCTTACATTTCCTGCAACTGCTTTCATTTTGCGTTATCCTTTACAAAAGATATGAAAAGTGTATCAGGCTTAACAGAAGTCACATCGCATCCTGACCGCAACTGAACAGTGAATGTTTTAGTCAGACCTGCAGTAAGAACATAATAATCAAGAGCTTTGCTTTCAGGAACCCTTTTGTAGGTAGTTTTAGCAAGATCAATTGTAACAGGTGTCCTTTTTCCAGGGTATTTAAGTTTAAGGATCGAATATCCGGGTCCCTTTAGTGACAGATTGACTCTTGCCGGGGCTTCATTGGATATTACACGCCCCCTGGGCACATTAATAAATTTTACTGGTCTGCGAATATCAGCTTCAGACTCTTTACCGAGGGAGTTAAGGTACCATAAAAAAGAGAGAAGAAGAAAAAAGGCAAAGACTACAACATCTCTGTTGATAGCACCTTTTATCTTCTTCGCATTTTTTTCCATAGAGTTTTCATCCTGTCGCCACAGGACAGAAGTATGAAAATTTACTTAAGACTGTTCATCAGTTGAAGGATCTTTCAGAACGGCACTCTTATCAATTTTGAGTTTAATATCACCACCTACTTCCATCATTATATGGTTTTCCTTAACCTCATAAACTCTGCCATAAATACCGCCGGTTGTTATTACTTTATCTCCTCTTTTAAGAGAATTCCTGTAAGTGGTCATTTCCTTCTGCTTCTTCATCTGTGGTCTTATCATGAAAAAATAGAAAACCACAAATACAAGTATAAGAGGGAGGAAAGTAACCAGAGGATTAGCCTGTCCGGCTGTGCCGGCCGGCTGACCTGTAAGAAAAATAAATGCAAAATTGGTCATAGTCAAATTATTAATTATTAATAAATATTTATGTTATTTATCTGCTTCAACCTCAGCAGTAATTTTCAGAATAATGGCAGGAACTGTGGCA
Organism: Bacteroidota bacterium; assembly: GCA_016718875.1. Classification (GTDB taxonomy): domain Bacteria; phylum Bacteroidota; class Bacteroidia; order Bacteroidales; family VadinHA17; genus LD21. The sequence goes on along the minus strand of JADKBL010000024.1, from coordinate 10,387 downwards.
TTTGATTTTACAGTTATTGTCTTTGTCTGAGGGCCATTACGTTCCGATGTATCAAAAACCACTTCAATCTTTCCGCTTTTGCCCGGAGCTATTGGCTTCCTGTCGTATTTCGAAACAGTACAACCGCATGTTGTTATTGCATTCTGAATTACAAGATTACCTGTGCCCTGATTTTCAAAATTGAAGACATAGCTAATTTTTTCACCCTCTTCAACCTTGCCGAAACTATGTTCATACTCCCTGAAAATAAGCACTGCCCGCCCCGTATCTGTTAAAGAATTAACAGAACTCCCATCTGATTTCTGAGAGCCGGTTCCGCAGGCTGTAACCAGAAATATGACAAAAGTATATATAAGAAATAATTGTCTCATAAACCAAAAACTTTCTTATTCCGAATAATCTTCTCCTACAAGTCCCCTGCCGAATTTATTAAAGATTCCTTCTTCACGCATTTCCTTAACAATATTGTCGAGTATGCCGTTTACAAATGTACTGCTTTTGGAGGTACAATAATATTTTGCTATTTCGATATATTCATTCAGTGTAACCTTAACTGGTATTTCAGGAAACTCAAGCACCTCTGTGATAGCCATTTGCATTACAAGAATATCCATAAGAGCTATTCTTTCCACTTCCCAGTTAGTAGTATTCTTGTCAATAAGTTCAGAAGATTTCTTATCATGCAAAATAACTTTCCTGAAAAGAATTTTTACAAATTCAGCATCTTCTTCATTTTTATAAAGAGGCATCAGACTGGCACTTTCCCCTGATTCGGTTTTGAATTTCTTGAGTGTCTTTTCAACCATGGCCGTAATATATTCCATGTCATCATTCCAGTAAATACTCTGTTCCTCAAGGTTTGAATTCAGGTCCTCAGAAGCCACAAAAAGCTCTGTTACCATTCTGATAATGAATTTTTTGTCAGTCTGATATGTATGAGTCTCAGACCGCATATATTCATCGTACACATTCCACGCAATCATTTTATTGTACAATACACGCGGGATATGAGGATTATTTGTCCATGAAAGTTTTTTAGAGGCGAGATAATCATTCAGAGCTTTATTAATCCTCAGCTGCGCAATTACCGGATTATCGACAAATCGTCTTCTGGGATTCAGATCTTCGGCTGATGGCATTCTTTTCATGAGTGCCTGATCAATTTTCTCATTGGCTAAATCTGCAATGTCGATCACAAGCAGAAGCAGTAAGTGATAAAGATCGTATGTTTTCCCGATGCTGAACATCAGCTCTGATTCGGCCTGAGGCAGGTTATCATCCTCCCGTCGGTTAAAAGCATAAAGCGCCATCAGGGCTTTAATTCGTAGTAATCTTCTGCTTATCATTTATAAAGAACCTCAATTTTCCGCTGCAAAAATAATCTTTTTCCCATACCTTCAATACAGGATGCCATATATTTAAGACAAAACTACGGCTACATTTTGATTTGAAAAAATATTTGTTACATTTGACATTATGAAAGAAAACCTTATAAATAACTGACTTTGAAATGGAAGACGACCAAGCAATTAAGGAAGCAATCGACGGTCATGATGAAAGGGGAACAAGAGAAGAGATCTTTACCAAGATTGTGCGTGCAGGGAAAAGAACCTATTTCTTTGATGTAAAAACAACCCGGCAAGATGATTATTATCTTACAATTACCGAGAGTAAAAAGAGGTTGGGCAAGGAAGGCAAAGTTTTCTATGAGAAGCATAAAATCTTTCTCTATAAGGAAGATTTTGAGAAGTTTGCTGATGGTCTCAGAGATGCCGTTGAATATATAGGCGATGAGAGTAATGTTACTGAAGTTGCTAAACAATCTGAAAATGCTGCAGTCAGTTTTGACAAAAATATACTAGCAGCTGTAGAGTACACCAGTATCGAATTTGATGACCTAGGAGAAAAATAGGGTATCATTTTCTCAACCATTTTTTAGATAATTCCTGATGACAGATTATATACTCCTTATAGCGGGTATTCTCCTGATGATACTGGGTATAATAGGCTGTCTGGTACCTGTTCTTCCCGGGCCGCCTTTCAGTTTCCTTGGTATTATCTTCCTTCACCTTACTAAGTTTGGACATTTTACAAATATTGCCCTTATCACAATGGGCGGAATAGCTTTATTCGTAACTATACTTGATTATATTGTACCAGTATGGGGCACTAAGAAATTCGGGGGATCCAAATATGGTATCCGAGGAGCAACTATAGGGCTTGTAACAGGATTATTTCTGGGCCCTCTCGGATTGATAATAGGACCATTTCTGGGTGCCTTCGTGGGAGAGCTGATTTTTAAGGACAATATAAACTACGCACTGAAGGCAGGCTTCGGCAGTCTCCTCGGATTCCTGACAGGTATCGGGTTAAAGCTTGCAGCTTCTTTAATAATGACTTTCTATTTTATTAAGGAGTGGATCGCCTAATTCGATTACCTCATCCCCCTGCCCCTTCTCCCGGGGGAGAAGGGGTAAAGAATTAAAGGAGCCTATGGTCTTTGTCCTTGAGTGTGCCGCGAGGTTTTAAGGCTATCTACCTTCCAAGTGTTGCAACCATAATTGCTTTTATTGTATGCAGGCGGTTTTCAGCTTCATCAAAAACAATCGAGCGTTCTGATTCAAATACATCCTCGGTAACTTCCATACCATCAAGTCCGTATTTCTGAAATATCTCCTCTCCTACTTTAGTATCGCGATTATGAAAAGCAGGAAGGCAATGAAGAAATTTAACTTTGGGATTGCCGGTCTTTTTAACCACATCCATATTGATCTGGTAAGGTCTTAAGAGCTTGATTCTTTCTTCCCAAACGGATGCAGGTTCACCCATTGATACCCAAACATCAGTATAAAGAAAATCGACTCCCTTAACAGCCTCATCAACATTTTCGGTAATTGTAATTTTTGCACCGGTTGTTTTGGCAATTTCCCTGCATTTCTTAACAAGATCATCGGCGGGCTGGCATTTTTTGGGAGCTGCTGCTCTGAAATCCATTCCCATCTTTGAAGCTCCCACCATAAGCGAATTACCCATATTGTTGCGTGCATCACCCAGGTAACAGAATGATATTTTGTTTAACGGCTTATCTGAATGTTCAAGCATGGTCATGAAATCAGCGAGTATCTGGGTAGGATGAAATTCATCTGTAAGTCCGTTCCATACAGGAACTCCCGCATATTTTGCCAGTTCTTCAACAATATCCTGTCCGTATCCACGGTACTCAATGCCATCATACATACGACCAAGCACTCTTGCAGTATCTTTCATTGATTCCTTTTGTCCGATCTGTGAACCACTGGGGCCTAAATATGTTACATGAGCTCCCTGATCAATTGCCGCAACTTCAAATGCGCATCTTGTCCTGGTTGAAGCCTTCTCAAATATGAGTGCAATATTCTTTCCTTTCAGCTTTGGCTGTTCTGTACCACTGTATTTTGCTTTCTTTAGTTCAAATGAAAGATCCAGAAGAAATTTTATCTCTTCAGGTGTAAAATCAAGAAGCTTAAGAAAATTTCTGTTACGTAAATTGTATGGCATGGCAAATCGAAAATTTGAAATTAATAATCAGGGAGTAAAAGTAGAAAATAATTCCGAAATACGCGGAATGTTAATTAAATGGTTCCCCTCCTGGGAGGGGCCAGGGGTGGGTAATACTTTAAAAAACCCACCCCCAACCCCTCCAGGGAGGGGAGCCTAAATACTATCTTCGGTCATCCTCATATTCCATAGTGATCTTTGATCCGAACTTTGTATCAGCAAGTTTAAACGCTTCAGTAATAATGCTCATCCTTCCTCCATTCCTGATAAAGTTCAGACAGGCTTCTATCTTTGGAGCCATACTTCCTTTCGCAAATTGTCCCTCCTGCAGATACTTAAGGGTATCTGCATAGTTGAGAAACTCTTTAACCTCCTGATTCGGTTTATTGTAGTTTATATAAATATATGGCACATCAGTCAGAATATAAAATTCATCAGCACCTATTTGTGAAGCCAGAAGCGATGATGCGAGATCCTTGTCAATAACAGCTTCTGCTGGTCTTACATCATTTTTCTCATCAATGTATACAGGTACTCCGCCACCTCCTGCAGCAATAACAATATTTCCATTAAGTGAAAGCTCTTTGATTATTGAATCATTCATAATACCCTTTGGTACCGGTGAAGGAACAACACGCCGGAATCCGTCTTTTGTTTTTACCTCTTCTTTGAATAACCAACCCTTACTTTTATTAAGAACATCTGCTTCTTCCCTGGTATACATTTTACCTACTCTCTTTTGCGGATCACTGAATGCAGGATCATTGACATCAACAAGTACCTGGGTTACAATGCAAATAACATTCTTTTTAATTCCATGCTTATTCAGAACATTTCTGAGCATTCTTTCAATCATGTAGCCTATCCCTCCCTGGGAATCTGCAACACAAATGTCAAGCGGCATCTGAGCTATTGAATACATCTGCTCTCCTGCATCATTTCGCATAAGGATGTTTCCAACCTGGGGGCCATTCCCATGTGTGATAACAAGATCGTATCCTTCATTTATGAGAAAAACCAGATTCTCAAGAGTCTCTGTGGTGTTCGTCTCCTGCTCATCAATAGTCCCGGCCTGATCTCCTCTCAGTAAAGCATTCCCGCCCAGTGCAACAACTGCAAGTTTCTTTTTCATACATCAGAATTATATGGCAAAACTATCAAATAGAAAGGTAAAGAAACGATCATAAGTGACTAAAAACTCAATAGAATAACTATGTTAAAAAACATATTTCTACATTACGGGTTTTATAATTATCACTTACATAAACTGAAATTAAAAAAAAATGCTACTTTTACATAATTCATTATAAAAACGAGTAAGTGAGATCCGGTTTATTTTCCATTATATTTATTTCCCTGCTTATTTTGAGCTCTTCCTGCAAAGAACGGGGCGGCAAAAACATCAACCAGGGGGAAATTCACTACAATATTGAATACAGCGGATCAATGGGAAGTGTTCCAAAAGAGGTACTTCCTAAAAACCTGATAGTATATTTTAAAAAGGATAAACTTCTTTTTGAAATGGTTTCCGCATTTGGAAATTCAGGTATAATTAATCTTACAAATCCGGAGGAGGGTATTTTTGATACCTATTTCAGCCTTTTTACAATCAAGTATTATTATGCTGCAGCTGAAGGTGAATTATTTCCGGGATTTGAAGGGATGGAAGGAATGGAATTAAAGAAAACATCAAAAACCACTCAGATAAGCGGATTTAACTGCAAGAATGCAGAAGTTACATTTCCGTCTGACCGCAGCAAGGTTATGACTATCTGGTACACAAATGAAATCGATGTAAAAAATTCAAATATAGCTACTCCCTTTAAAGAAATAGATGGTGTCCTGATGGATTTCTTCTTCTACCTTGGCACTACAGAAGTTCATTTTAGTGTGGAAAATGTTTACAACAAGGATATTAGTGATGATACATTTACCAGAAGAGCTGATTTTAAAAGGGTATCAAGGGAGGAAATAAACAAATTCATCATAAAAATGACCAGCCTCTAACTGGCAGTGAGCATCAGGCTACTGACGCAATGGACACTATATCTTAAAAACAATTTCATACTTACAGATATTTTGAAGGTCTAAAATTATTACCTTTGGATTGCATTTTTTTAGAGAATGCTCAGGATAAAATTCAATTTCAGCAATGACCAAAGAGAAGGAAGAGTCAGCAAAGAAAAATACAAAATCATCAAAAGGTTCTGAAAACTCCAAATCCTTCTTTTCTGATGAACGGATCAAATTCATTACCGGTATTGTTATTACCGGCTTTGCCCTTTACCTTCTTCTTGCATGTGTTTCATATCTTTTTTACTGGAAATTCGACGACAGCCTTGCTAATGCCGAAGTTGTATCAGGCGCTGAAATTAAGGTAAAAAACTGGTCAGGCAAAAGCGGACAGTTCTTTGCACGATATATAGTTGCTTATGGTTTCGGATACGGAGCTTTTTTTATTCCTCTGATATTTGGGACATTAGGCTTGTACCTTCTTAAGTTTCCCAAAATTCGCCCACTGGGTCTGACAGGTAAATTCACCTTTGCAACAATAATTCTCTCACTGATCCTGAGTTATATTTTCGGAGAGGCAAATGGATACCTGAAGAGCGGACCGGGTGGAGCCCAGGGTTATTTCATTACTGAATGGCTCAAATCATTTATGGGCCCTCCTGGCACCGGTGTACTGGTTCTGGCAATAACAATTGCCTACCTGATTTTTGCTCTAAATGTAAAGCCTGAATCTTTTGCACTTCTCATCAAGCCTTTATTGAATCTTTTTAAACGGAAACCAAAAGAACCTGTTACCGAAAGTGAGGCTGTTGCTGAAACTTCGGATGAAGAGACAATTTCTTCTGAATCTGAGGAAGAAAACCTTAAATCTGCTCAGAAAGAAGAAGAGGAACCGATTGAATTTATTGTCAGAAATCTGAATGAGGAAAAGGAAGATGAGTTTATTGAACCTGAGGAGACAGAAATTGAGACTATTGCCAAAGGACCAATCATCCACGACCTTGATAATGAAGTTCCGGAGATTCCCGAAAAAGAGGAAGTCCCGATAAATATCTTAAGACCAGAGGCAGACGACATACTCTCAGAAAAGGAAGTAGAAAAGATTATGGAGAATTACGATCCCAGACTCGATCTCTCCAGGTATAAGTTCCCTCCTGTCTCCATACTGAAAGAACACAAATCGGAAACAGCATTCGACAACAGTGAAGTATTTGAAAACAAGGAAAATATAATTAAGACCCTCGGTGATCACAAAATAAATATCAGGAGTATCTCCGCTACTGTAGGCCCTACAGTTACTCTTTATGAGATAGTACCGGAAAGAGGTGTTAAGATAGCCCGCATCAAGTCGCTTGAAGATGATATCGCATTAAACCTTTCTGCCCTTGGGATTAGGATCATAGCTCCAATCCCGGGAAGAGGAACAGTTGGTATAGAAGTTCCGAACAAAAAGCCCGAGATGGTCTCGATGCGTTCGCTGATAACATCAAAGGCATTCCAGGAGACAAAATTCGATATAGCTATTGCAATAGGACGTACAATCACAAATGAACCATTTATAGTTGACCTGACAAAATGCCTCACCTTCTTGTGGCAGGTGCAACAGGACAGGGAAAATCGGTCGGAATCAATGCAATAATTACTTCTATACTATATAAGAAACATCCTGCAGAACTGAAATTTGTTCTTATTGATCCAAAGAGGGTTGAACTTCCACTCTATTCAAAAATCGAGAGACATTTTCTTGCCAAGCTCCCGGGTGAAGAAGATGCTATAATAACTGATACACAGAAAGTTATTAACACACTGAACTCTCTCTGCATCGAAATGGACAACAGACTTGAACTTCTTAAGGCAGCCCAGTCGAGGAATATCAAGGAGTATAATGAGAAGTTCATCTCCAGAAAACTGAATCCTGAAAAAGGACATAAATACCTACCTTATATAGTTCTGATAATTGATGAGTTTGCTGATCTTATCATGACGGCAGGACGAAAATTGAAGGCCCGATAGGAAGGCTTGCCCAGCTTGCATGGGCTATTGGGATCCACCTGATTATTTCAACACAGAGGCCTTCTGCAAATATTATTACAGGATTTATAAAGGCGAACTTCCCCACACGTATAGCATTCAGAGTATTCTCATCAGTCGACTCCCGGACAATTCTTGATGCATCAGGAGCCGACAGACTGGTAGGGCGGGGCGATTTGCTTATTTCATCAGGGAATGAACCTGTAAGGGTTCAGTGTGCATTTATCGACACACCGGAAATTGAGGAACTTACTGATTTTATTGGTTCACAGAAAGGTTATTCCGACGCCATGCATCTTCCTGAATATGTTGATGACAGTGAATCCGGAGCCATCGAAGTAGATCTGAAAAAGAAAGATTCAATGTTTGAAGAGGCCGCAAAACTTGTTGTGCAGCATCAGCAGGGTTCTACATCCCTAATTCAGAGAAAACTGTCAATCGGTTATAACAGGGCCGGTCGGATTATTGATCAGCTTGAGGCTGCCGGAATTGTAGGTCCATTTGAAGGAAGCAAAGCCCGCGACGTTCTTTGTTCTGATTTTATAGCTTTGGAACAGATTTTGAAGAGCCTTGAATAAAAGGAATAATGAAAATCAGAATATTTCTTCTTTCACTAAGCATTGCCTGGATTTCAGATGCATCAGGACAGACTGATCAGTCAGCCGTAAAAATACTTGACAAATTTTCGTCCGGTGCTCTTTCAGCACCGTCGATATCAATGAAATTTAAACTGGCTAATGACGATCTGGCTGAGAATTCAAAAGATACTCTTAACGGGTCAGTCATTATCAGCAAGGATAAATACAAACTGGATTTACCGGATAATATCGTATGGTTTAATGGTGATGTCTCCTGGAGCTACCTTCCTGCTGAGAAAGAGGTTACAATTACCAAACCTGACAAAAAGGACAATTCCTTTCAGAACAAGCCTTCAGGAATTTTCACAATGTATAAAAAGGGATACAAAATAAGGCTGATCGATGATAATGCCGCCATGTCGATAATTGATTTGTACCCCGAAGACATAAAAAGTGAAATAATAAGGGTAAGACTTAGCATTGGGAAAGCTGCAACTGATCTGAAAAGTCTTGAATATAAGAGAAATGACGGAGTGGTTCTTACTGTACTAGTTACTGAATACAATCTTAAATTCAAGCCCGATCAGGATACTTTCATTCAAACCAGAAAAGTATAAGGGAGTTGAGGTTGTTGATATGAGGTAAGGTTCAGGGTTCAGTGCTCAGGGATAGACAATACGGGAGTGATACATATTTAAAAGTCTCTTCTTAAATACAGCCTTAATTTCCGTTATATCTCTGAATGTAAGTGGTGAGTCAGAAAACTGGTCTTCATGTTCCTGAAATAATATTGTCCTCTTAACAAGCTCACCTATTGACTCCCTGCATTACCTGATCCGTTCTTCTCCTTTTCAAGAAACTTCTTATAGAAATAATATGCCTTCGTAGTCCCGTGATGTGTTCTTATAAAGTCTATTATCTGAACCGGTAACTTATATTCCTGCGCCAGTTTAACACCCTCATCAACATGATTGATAATATATCGTGAACTCACAACTGGTTCCAGATCAAGATGGGGACTATCATCAAAAGCCTGATTCTCTATATAGTAACGAGGATTTGCAATTTTTCCGATATCGTGATAAAGTGAACCTGTCCGTGCCAGCAGTACATTGGCTCAATAGCTCTTGAGGCGGCTTCCGCCAGGTTGGCTACCTGCAATGAATGCTGATATGACCCGGGAGCCTCATCCGAAAGACGCCGCAGAAGTGGTGCATTTGAATCGGAAAGCTCAAGCATTGTTGTATCCGAAAGAAAATAGAACCTTTTCTCGAAAACTGAAATAATTGGGTAACCTGACAATATCAATAATCCGTTTCCGATAAACCATTTCAATCCCCATAGATCAGAAACCGTCAAAAATCCATTTTGCCGGATTACAATTGCAAGATAAATAATTATGTAGGTCAGAGTTACAACAAGAGAGGAAAAAACAAGCTTATATTTTCTGTTAATATCAGAAAGAGATAAAATGGCAACGATGCCGGCAATAAGATTAATAAAAACAAAATCAAATGGTTCATACAACATAAAGCCCGAAAGCATGAGTGTGATCAGCAAAATGAACAGAGCAAGCCTGGCATCATAAAAAGTTCTTATAATAATAGGAATAAGAGCAAAAGGTATCAGATAAACAGCTCTCTCCAATACAGGTGAAACAACTAATCGGGTAAGTGTAACAAAAACCAATATAACACTCAGGATAAAAAGAATCTTTCTTGAGACATCCAGAATTTCTTTCCTGAAATGCAGAAGGAACAGATAAAGAAGCAGGAAGCATGCTGATGTAACTATTGTATCACCTGCGAGGTAAATCCAATTCATCTCCGACCCATGTACACCTGCTGCAACAACAATAATAATGCTGATAAAAAACAGCAGTAAATTGACAAGGCCTTTTTTAGCCGGCTTATTGACCATTCAGGTTTATAAAATTGCCAGTTCTCCCGGCAGTAAATTGTTGCTGTAAAATTAGGTATTTTTTCGATTCCTTCTCTGTGATCCTCTGTGCCTTCTCTGTGGCCCTCTGTGAAACATAAAAAGAACTTACACAGAGTTACACAGAGAAAACACAGAGTTCCACTGAGACTTTCATGAACAGAATAACCAATAATTGCTAATTTTGAACAAATAATTGAATGATGGAAAGATATATCTGTGAGAATGTTTTTATACCCCTCCGGTCAGGGCCAACACATAAATCGGAGATGATGAGTCAGATCCTTTTC
>JADKBL010000023.1 GCA_016718875.1 Bacteroidota bacterium | reverse complement strand
ATTATGCTGAGCACAGGTGATCCCCCTTTTCCGCATTTCCTTATTCTGACTGATATGCGTATCAGGGAATCTGCCACCAGATTTCAGAAGAATCCTTATTCCAAATCCCAGTGCTGCAAGTGCCATGAAAATCAGGCTTAATATGAGTAGCTTCAAAAACATTTCTTTCTGCGGAGCTTAATATTTATTAACTTTACGGTAATGATCAGCTTTGTATGAACATTCCTTCCGGGGACAAAGATAATGATCATTTCTACCTGACAAATAAACAAGAGCTGCCAATATTTGTTTAAGCAAAGGGAGCTTATTTATTCTCCTATAAGAAATAAAATGAAAAAAGCAGATAATCAGTCAGATACTAAAATAAACAAGGAAGAAGTCCTTGCCGACTTCCGACTTGCAAACCTGAGCAGGAATCTGAGTATAATCGGACGTCGTGAGGTACTTTCAGGAAAAGCCAAGTTCGGTATTTTCGGCGATGGTAAGGAGATTATCCAGATCGCCCTTGCAAAACAATTCAGGAATGGTGACTGGCGATCGGGGTATTACAGGGATCAGACCTGGATGATGGCAATGGGATTGTATGATTCACTGCAGTTTTTTCATCAGTTGTACGGAAATACTGACAGGGAACTTAATCCGGGAAATGCCGGCAGAGTATTTAATAACCATTTCTCCGTTCCTAACATCAATCCTGATGGTTCATGGAAAGATCTGACAAAACAGAAGAACTCCTCATCAGATATTTCTCCTACTGCGGGACAGATGCCCCGTTTGCTGGGGCTCGCCTATGCCTCTAAGTTATTCAGACAGAATAAAGAGCTGCATAAGTATACGACACTTTCATTAAAGGGAGATGAAGGTTGCTTTCGGTTCAATCGGAGATGCCAGTACATCAGAAGGCCATTTCTGGGAGACCATGAATGCTGCAGGAGTACTGCAGGTTCCAATGGCTATTTCGGTTTACGATGACGGTTACGGGATTTCAGTTCCGAAGAAATATCAGACTACAAAAGGAAGTATCTCTGAAATACTGAAAGGTTTTGAGACTGATGGGGATAAAAAAGGTATAAGAATATTTAAAGGAAAGGGGTGGGATTATCCGGGTCTTCTGAAACTATATGAGGAAGGTATTGCAATCTGCAGAATTGAACACACTCCGGTTCTGTTTCATATTGATGATGTTACTCAGCCTCAGGGACATTCTACATCCGGTTCGCATGAGCGGTATAAAAGTGAAGAAAGACTTAAGTGGGAGCAGGAGTTTGATCCCATTGTTAAGATGAGGGAATGGATAATTGCATCAGGCATAGCTACAGCAGAAGAGCTCGTTAAGGTAAGCTCGGAAGCGGAAGAGGAGGCAAAAGGAGCCAGAAAGAAGGCCTGGGATATGTTCCAGAATCCTATCAGGATAGAACGGGATGCTCTTGTTAAGATAATAAATGACCGTACCTGCAGATGTGCTGAAGAGGTAAAGGAAGAAAGCGTCGACACTTATACAGATGATCTTAAGAAGGTTATAAATCCTATAAGGAAGGATAATTTTGTTACTGCCCGGAAGATGCTAAGGAATGTATGTGGTTCATGTGAGAAGTCCGGTAACCTTAAGGAAGAGCTTGATGGATGGCTGAAGCGTAATTACATGGATGCTCACAGGAGTTATGATATGTTCCTTTACAATGAGACCCCAACATCAGTACTTAATGTTAAGCCAGTTGCACCTGTCTATTCATCCTCGTCACCTGAGGTTCCGGGGCGCCAGATACTGAGGGATAACTATGATAAACTTTTTGCAAAATATCCTCTTCTGGTTACTTTCGGGGAAGACACCGGCGGTATAGGAGGAGTCAACCAGTCGCTTGAAGGACTACAGAAGAAATATGGTGAGATCAGGATCACCGATACAGGAATCCGGGAAGCAACCATACTCGGACAGGGTATTGGTCTGGCTCTCAGGGGTATGAAACCAATTGCAGAGATACAGTATCTCGACTATCTTATGTATGCTCTCCAGCTTCTCAGTGACGACCTTGCTACCACTTATTACCGCACGGCAGGACAGATGGTCGCTCCTCTGATAATAAGTACCCGAGGCCACCGTCTTGAAGGGATATGGCATTCAGGCTCACCGATGAGCATGCTTATTAATTCAGTAAGAGGAGTTTATGTTTGTTCGCCCAGGGATATGACCAGGGCGGCAGGCTTTTACAATACCCTTCTTGAAGGCAATGATCCCGCAATTGTGATTGAGCCTCTTAATGGTTACCGGCTTAAGGAAAAGATGCCTGATAATATCGGAGAATTTCGCCTTGAACTGGGTATTCCTGAAATAATTACAGAAGGAAGTGACATTACAATAGTTACTTATGGCTCAACTGTTAAAGTAGCACAGGAAGCAGTAAAGCACCTTGCATCACATGACATATCGGTAGAATTGATTGATGTTCAGACTCTTGTTCCATTTGATATAAAAGGTATTATTCTTGACTCAATAAAGAAGACTAACAGAATCCTTTTTCTCGATGAAGATGTGCCCGGCGGAACAACGGCATATATGATGCAGGAAGTGATTGAGAAGCAGGGCGCATGGCAGTATCTTGATTCTCCTCCAAAGACACTTACCGGTAAGGAGCACAGACCAGCATACACTACCGACGGAGACTATTTCTCAAAGCCAAGCTCTGAAGATATCTTCGACGTGATTTATACTATGATGAAGGAGGCAATGCCTGAGAAATATTAACTTATTCTGTTACCCCGATAATCTTCAGCAATGCCAACGCTGCCTCACGCGGACCTGTTGATTCGTGTCCGGAAATTCCGAGCCTGGTACGCATTTGTCCAACATATACATTGTTTCTGAAGAAAGATTCGAAATACCTTTTAGTTATTTCTTCATGACGGTCCCTGTATTCAGGAGGACCAAAAATATTTGCAAAATAGGTATGTACCAGTCCGCTTGAGGTTGTTGTACCCTTACTCATTACAGCGCCTGCACGGAATGTCTCGAGTGCTGTTTCAGCTGAACTGAATCTTTCAATTACCGGATGATCAGCATCAATCTCCTCGTAATTATTGGCGTAGAGTATATAATCGATTTTATGCCCCTGGATTACAGTATCAAATTTGGTGACAGGTATAATGATCCTTGCATTTACCTGGTTCGGGTTCATAATTATTGACCGGTCAAGATGGCCATAAGCGTAACCCGGCTGAAGATCGTCGAGACGGAGGAAGGCTCCTATTTCGGTTCCGTAACCAATGGGAACGCCTTTTTCATCAAGCTCTATGGATCCCATATCGTCAGCAATGATAGTCAGCTCCCTGATATGCTTTTCACCCAGAACCCTGAATGCTTCCAGTGTCTCTGATTTCCCTGCACCGGTATCACCCATCATGAGAATTGTTGCCTCTTTGTTCCCCTGAAGAAGGATTTTTACCATCGCTCCATGGAATGGCATATTATTACCCTTCATAATAATTGAATTATGAAGGGTAAGTACCATTTTTTTCAGATATCCGAAATATCCGAACTCAGGCCTGTTTGGAATTGCTCCTACAAAAATTTCATGCTCCTTATCTTCAAAGAATACAGTATCAGAACTTGCCAGTCCGTCGAGAACACCGCCCTGTACTCCATATATGAAAAGAGCATCGGGTTTTCTTTTAAGATCCTGGTCATCAGCAAGCTGGAAGAGGTTACACTGTGAAAATCCAAGCTCAAAAAGTTTATGTGGAAATAAACCATTATCAGAAGTTTCCCTATTTTGGCAGGGTAGCACAGCCATTCCTCAGGATTGACTTCAATGAGGTCGATGGGATTTTTTTCTATCTTTTAAAGTGCCCTGTCCTTTTGTTCATTGGCTGCTGAATAACCAGAGGTGGATAGATCAGCATTTGTCGGATAACAGGAATTGTATTCAGGGATTTATATTTTTCAGCCGGGTAGGCAATCTTCTTAGGTAAAGATATAACCGACATCTCTGCACCTGCAGGTATTTGCCTGTATACATTCGGATGGCTCCCTGTAATATTTTCCTGAATCTGCCTGTATACTGTTCTGATAAGGTGGGTAAGCTGTTCAATTGTTTCATTGAAGGTTCTGTATGGCCGTTTATCAAGCCTGTCGCCTTCAGAATCATTTACAATAAATCTATCGAAGCTCCTCCAGTAGTCATAGAGATATTCAACAAAGCTGGCAAGCTTGTCGAGATTCCTCAGAAAACCAGCTGATTTTTCAAAAATATGTGGAACCAGCTTGTTCTCATATTTAACCAGGTAAGTAAGGGTTTTGATCAGGTCGCCAACAGCTTCACTATCGGTATTCTTGTTTTCAAAAATATCCAGGAGAGGTGAATTTTTCTTCTTCAGATTATCTATGCAATGATCAAGCACCTGACGGAATTTTCACTTCCCAGCATCTCTTCGGCAGTCTCGCACATCCTTTCACGGATATTCAATACTGCTTTGTTCCCTAAAATACGTAATGTACTTTTCTGCATATGTTTATTTAACAATAGGCGCAAAAATATGATAATAATTAATTGAAGATAAGCTTTTACTTAATTATTTTTGTAATATCTTTCAGTATGATTAAATACTATGAAACCGGAAATTGATCTTTTTGCCATTTTACCGGAAGATAAGATCCCTGAAAAAGGAAAGATTCTTATCTCAGAACCTTTCCTGCCCGATACCTTTTTTAACCGGAGCATAGTCTATCTTACTGACCACAGTGAAAACGGATCAATAGGTTTTATTCTGAACAAGAAACTTGATCTGAAAATCTGTGATGCTGTTGAAGGATTTGAAGGGTGGGAAGAGCCTCTTAATATGGGAGGTCCTGTTGCTCCCGATACTCTTCACTATCTGCATAGCCTTGGACGGCATATTCCCAAAAGTATCCAGATAGAAAAGAGTCTTTACTGGGGCGGAGATATTGATACCATCAGAGGACTTATCAAAGCAGGAAAGGTTAAAAACAGTCAGATAAGATTCTTTCTTGGTTATTCGGGCTGGTCGGCTGGTCAGCTTGAACGCGAACTGAAAGAGAACTCATGGGTTATTGCAACAGTGAAACCGGAAATTGTAATGAGCAGCCGGGGAGATGATACCTGGAAAAGAGTTGTCAGAAATCTTAAAACCAAATACAGGGTGTGGGCTGATTTTCCGGATTCGCCGGATATGAATTAATTATTGCCTCACCCTAAATCCCTCTCCCGGGGGAGAGGGACTTATTGAAACACTGGAATTCGGGTTTATATCAAACCTTATCCACTTAGAGAAAGGCTATTAAATAAGTTGTTAAGAAATCCAAGCTTAAAGGTCTTGTCCAGGATACTATAGGTGTAATATCCTGTAAATAAGCTCTTTCAATAAGTCTCCCGGTTCCGTACCAGCATCACCGAATCCTTTTGATTTCATGTCGAATGTGCGCAGAAGGCTGATTACCTGAACAGTTTTCTTTGCATTGTATTTCAATGCTGCGCTCTCATAATCCTTTACAAAAAAAGGATTTATTTTCAGAGTTGCAGCAACATTATTCTTTGATTTATCAGCCAGATAATGATAGGTCAGAAGCTTGCTGTAAAAGCTGAAGAGGGATGCTATTGTTAGTGTAAGCGGATTATCCTTTGGATTATCGGAGCAGGTATCTGGTAATCGCGCAGCCTGGGTGATTCAAAATAGACAGCTGTTGATTCAAGCATCTTATGAAGCTTCGTCCTTTTATCAAGGCTTTTATATTTATAGCAAAAAACCAGGATTGTTGACTGTAGCGGCTTTTCAAGATAAATGGCCAGATCTTCGATCTTCTTCAGCGATTGTGCCTCTTTAACAATAACTACCTGGTGGCTTGCCATCATCGGGAAGCGGCGGGCTGTGTCAATAATTGCAGCAATGTTGGTATCGTCACCGTATATAATGATCTGATTAAAAGCCTTATCGGCTTCCGAGAGCACTTTTTCTTCGATATAGTCAGAGATTATGTCAATAAAATAGGGCTCTTCACCTGCCAGGAAATAGACAGGCTTATAGATACGGTTCCTAAGATCTGACAGGATCTCGTCGAATGATGCTGCCATTATCAGAATCTAAGATGTTTGACGGATACTCCGTTCTTTTTGATCTCTTTAAGGGATGCAATTCCGATTTTGAGATGTACCTCGACAAAGTCATTGGTGACTTTTTTATCGCTCTCCTGGGTTTTTATACCGGTTGAAATCATAGGCTGATCCGATACTAGAAGCAGTGCCCCTGTTGGGATTTCATTGGCAAAACCAACTGTAAATATTGTTGCAGTCTCCATGTCTATTGCCATTGCCCGGGTCTTCATAAGGTATTTCTTGAACCTTTCATCATACTCCCAAACCCTGCGGTTGGTTGTATACACTGTTCCGGTCCAGTATTCACGCTTGTATTTGTTTATTGTTGCCGAAATGGCGCTCTGCAGCATGAAGGCAGGCAAGGCCGGAACTTCGTTGGGGAGATAATCATTTGAAGTACCATCGCTCCTGATTGCGGCGATAGGAAGGATCATGTCACCAAGTTTGTTTTTCTTTTTCAGACCACCGCATTTACCCAGGAAGAGTACTGCATCAGGATTTACAGCACTAAGCAGATCCATTATTGTAGCAGCATTGGGACTACCCATGCCGAAATTTATAATTGTAATGCCATCGGCAGTAGCGCTGGGCATGTTTTTTTTTTTCCCTCTACGGGCACGTTGTGCCATTTGGCAAATAGTTCCACATAATAGGTGTAGTTGGTAAGCAGAAAATACTTACCGAAAGATTCAATCGGTCTGCCCGTATATCTTGGTAACCAGTTATTAACAATTTCATCTTTAGTCTTCATAGAAAAGTATTTAAAGTGAGCTAAAGTCAGAAGTGCCCAAAGTTATAAAATCTTTGAGTACTCAAGGCATTTTAGGCACTCCAAACTCTAGGCACTTTTAACTTAAGTAAATATATTTGTAATCTTAACAATATTTAATCGATCAATCAATAACTCCTCCCGTAAATTGAAAGAGCTAAATCTGCCTCAATATTCATTTAAAATTACCGGCTCAGAAGGTAATGAGATGATACTGGATCAGATAAGACGCAAATTTGTGCGGCTTACACCAGAGGAGTGGGTACGACAGAATTTTGTTCAATATCTGATTAATGAAGGGAAGTATCCTCCAGGACTCATTGCAATTGAGATAATGTTCTCACTGAACAAGTTGAAGAGGAGGGTTGATATTCTAATCCATGACAGGCAGGGCAGACCTGTTATGATTGTTGAATGCAAGGAGCCTGAGGTTAAAATTGATGAAAAGGTTTTTGACCAGATTGTAGCTTACAACATGGCACTGAAGGTACCTTATATTGTTGTTACAAATGGTATCGATCACTATGCCTGCAGGATAGATCATGCTGAGAATAAGTGGGAGTTTCTGATGGTGATACCGTTGTATGAGGATATATAAGGCAAGGACACAAGGGTGTTTTGGGGGGGGGGGGGGGGGGGTGGGGGGGGGGGGGGGAGGTTTTTTCCCCCCCTTCTTTTTGGAAGGGGGGGGTTCGGGGGGGGGGTAATATGATAAACGTAACCTGCGCAATAATACGGAATGAAGATGATGAAATCCTTGTGGTACAGAGGGGAGAAGATACCGATCATCCTTTTAAATGGGAATTCCCCGGAGGAAAAGTGAAGAAAGGAGAATCGGATGAGGAATGCATAATACGGGAGATTAAGGAGGAATTGTCGATAGATATCGTGATCTGCCGGAGACTTCCCGATGTGGAACATGATTACGGGCATAAGCAGATCCGATTGATACCTTTTATCTGTGATACGCTGGATGAATTTCCAATGCTTTCAGAACATGCTGATTTTAAATGGATTGAGCCATCTAATCTGCCGGGGATAGATTTCTGTGAAGCTGATATAGTTGTTGCAAGACATTATCTTAAATCAGAAAGTATTTCGGAAACCGTTCAAAAAAATTCTGGCCAAAAGTCCGGTAGCAGCACTGCTGGTGATAAAGAGCTCCAGGATATGATCAACAGGATGATGAGCATGAAAGAAGCCGACTGGATTGCCACCTCTGCAATAGATAATCCGGAAATATTCAGAAAGCTGATGGATTTTTCATTCTCTGAAGACAAAAAGCTTGCGTTTCATGCATCATGGACGCTTACCAAGGTATGTGATAAGTTTCCTGAGATTATTCATCCTCATCTTCCTGAAATTATTGAGTCGCTCAATAAAATTGAAAATGAGAGTGTTCAACGTTCATTCCTGCGGATACTTTCATTGACCGATATGACGAGAATCGGGACAAAACATCATGGTATACTTGCAGAACACTGTTTCAATGCTCTGAGATCAGGATTCTCAGCAATTGCGATCAAGGCATATTCAATGGAAGCATTATATAAACTTGCGCTTGTTTATCCTGAACTTGCAAATGAACTTTCAGCAACTATTGCAATGCTCCAGGGTGAAGGCTCTGCAGGGATCGTTGCCCGGGGTCATATGATCCTTAAAAAACTGACATCAGAGCCGGATCAAAAAGGCGACAGGCGACAGGCTACAGGCAGCAGGAGATCCTGATCCTAAGGATATTTGCAATACTTCACACGCTTTCACCAATAATCTGTCTTCTTCCGTTGCACCTTTGAGCCATTGCGCCTTTGAGCCTATGGAATTCTTTTGTATTTTTGCAGATCAATTCTAAGAAATTAAATGAAAATTGTAGATACCAAGGGGCAGTTATGCCCTGCACCACTGATAGCGACCAAAAGAGCATTGAAGGAAACTCTGCTGGGCGAATCGTTTATTGTTCTTACCGATAATCAGACTTCCTTCACAAATGTAAGTCGTTTCCTGAAAGACAACAATACTCCTTTCACTGCAACTGAGAATGATAGTATATGGACTCTTAAAGTAACAAAGACAACAGGTGAGCTGTCAAAACCCAATGTAGAAGAGTTTTGTGAGGTTGAGGTACCTCATTTTCAAAAAGGTGATTTTGTAATTGCAATTTCTTCAGACAGGATGGGAGAGGGTGATGCCGAACTTGGTACACTGTTAATGATGAATTTCATAAAAGCGGTGCATGATCTTGACATTCTTCCCTCCAAAATGGTGTTTTATAACAGTGGTGTTTTTCTGGGCAGAAAGGAATCATCTGTAATTGAACAGCTTAAAGACCTTGAAAGAATGGGCGTGACACTTTTTCTGTGTGGTACATGCATCAATCACTATTCTTTAAAAGAAGAGATTACTATAGGAAATGTCAGCAATATGTTTGAGATAGCGCAGATTATGTCGTCAGCAGGAAAAGTTGTGAAACCTTAAACCCCCAAACCCCCCCCCAAGGGGGGCTTAAAGACATTCTAAACAATGAAAGTTGATCTCCTCAAACTCGTTGAATATGGAGGCTGTTCTGCCAAGATCCCGGCGAAACAGCTAGAGGAGATATTGAAGTTTCTGCCACTTCCTTCTGATCCTAATATACTTGTAGATATTGATACTCACGATGATGCAGGCGTTTACCGGATAAGCGATGAACTGGCCCTTGTGCTTACAACCGACTTTTTCCCTCCGGTTTGCAGCGATCCCTATGAATTCGGACAGATAGCTGCAGCAAACTCTATCAGTGATGTATATGCAATGGGAGGTGATCCTGTGCTTGCTCTTAATATTGTTATGTTTCCGGCGAAAGGTCTGCCCCTTGAAGCCTATGCAGAGATGCTTAAAGGCGGGTTCGATAAGGCCACCGAGGCAGGCGTACGGATCATCGGCGGTCATACTATTGACGATACTCCCCCGAAATATGGTCTTGCCGTTGTAGGATTTGTTCATCCCGAAAAGATCATGACCAATGCAGGAGCCAGACCGGGTGATAAGCTAATCCTGACTAAACCACTGGGAACCGGAGTTATTATGGCTGCCCAGAGGATGGGAATAGCAGATCAGTCAGATATTGAAGAAGCTAAAAGACAGATGAAGCTCTTGAATAAGACAGGTGCTGAAGTCATGAAAAGGCATGGAATCAAAGGCGCTACTGATATTACAGGTTTTGGTCTCGCCGGTCATTTACTGAAGATGGCCAGGGCAAGCAAGGTTTCAATAAATATCAGTATGAAAAAGGTCCCACTGATAGGGAAAACATACAGTCTGGTTGACGACGGGTGTATTCCCGGAGCCTCTTTCCGCAACCTGGAATATTGTGAAAATGATACATCCTTTTCTCCTGATCTGGATTATAATCTGAAGATGATAGCTTTTGATGCCCAGACCTCAGGTGGCTTGCTGATGAGTGTTCCGGCAGACAGGTTGATGCTATTATTTCTGATCTGTACCGCCGGCTTATCTAGCTTCGGTTTGTGAAGTCCTTAATCCACACGGAAAACACCTGGAGATTTGCTCAGAATGAGACAGATTTCGATATTTTTAATCATGCCGTAGGTACATAATATTGTCAGCTTGTATTCATCAGCAGTAATCTGCGGAATCTGCGGGAACAATTGCTTATTCCCGCAGATCGCGCTGATTTTCGCAGAATGTACCCTTCCGCCTATTTCTTTATATAAGATGTATGTATCGCTTTCCTAAAGATCGTCCAGTCCTCCTCCGTCATTCTCTCAGGTGTAAACAGACAGATACCGGCTGCACCGTTCTCCATCGATTCCCTGATAGCCGGTTCAAGTTCTTCAGGTGACAAACCATGATTCTCAGGGTCTGGATTAGCAGCTTTACTGGCAGGATCGGGACAAATAAATAATCCGCTGTAGAGAGGGGCTTTATTATTCAGGGCTGTTACACCCTCTTTACACATATCACCAATCCATTTGGTTCCCTCAAGATAGAAGTCATTGTAATGCATCGGATAAACTGCATCAACATTCCACTTGTCCCACTCCTGCCTGACAATAACTCTTGCTACCGAATTGGGTCCGGGAAAGACCGCAGCAGTTATCTTTTTGTTTTTTGCATGCACAGCTACTGTTAATTTATTAACAAGGTCCGTTATCAGATCATACCTGAATTGCTTCCATTTCTCAACCTGTGAAGGATCTTCAACACTTTTGATATCGATACCGGTGGCAGACAAAAAATCATCTACACATTTATCGCAATAGCAATAGTCGAATTGAGGAAATTCCCTGTCCATCACAAGATTGTACTTCTTCCAAAGACCTTTTGCAAGAATAACATCAGGGAAGCGGATAAAGTCGAGATGAATGCCATCCACTTCAGGTATTTCGGCTACCTTAACATACATATCCTCAAGGTATTTCTGTACCTCAATGCGGTTAGGGCATACAAAATGATAATGGTCTGCATAAGCCGGCTTATCGTAAGCTGATTCTCCGACACCATTAACAGCATACCATTCAGGTTTCATGTCAGGATTATAATTCTGGGTAAGGGTTGGGATCCAGGTATGGAACTCAAGACCTGCTTCCTTTGCGATTTTACCAACACGTTTATAGGCTTCTATGTCCCATCCGGAGTTGTACATGAGTCCGTCAACCCCTTTCTCTTTAAGGTCTGCAAATTGGGCTTTGATTTCACTATCGGTAGCTTTGCCCGGGCCTCCGGTCCAGGCGTAGACAGGGATTTTGTTCTCCTTAACAGTTGAGCATGAGGCAAACAGAAAGAAGAGGAAGGCAAAGAAAAGCTTGTTCATATTTATAGTATTAATGTGTTAATTCAAATAATCCATTTGAGCTGATATTTCAAATATAGATATTCTTTGGAAATACATGAGTACAACACCAGTCCCTGGTGCTGTCATATCCAGAAAAGGCACATTGTTTTTCTATTTGGATTATTGTAGCCTTCCCTAAAGCTATCAGAAGCCTGATGTCAGTTTTATATTACTTTGGTAAAGTAAACAGAAACTCAGTCCCGCCGCCAGCCCTGTTCCTTACAAGAATGTCTCCTTTGTGAAGAAGGACAGCATTTTTTACTATGGCAAGTCCCAGACCTGTACCACCGCTTTTTCTTGACCGGCCTGAATCGATCCTGTAGAATCGTTCAAAGATCCTGCTCATATGCTCTTCCGGAATACCAACTCCATTATCAGATAAAGAGAAGTGATAGAACTTCTTATCTTCATTATAGACGATGATTTTTATTGTAGTATTATCTCCAGCATAGTTTATGGCATTCTCAATAAGATTCTGAAAGATTGAAAGGATAAGTGATTTGTTCCCCTTTACTGTGACATCACTCTCTATATCGATATCTACTTTAATAGTCCTAGCTTCAATTGCTGATTTGAAATTTTCGGCAACCTCTTTAATTGTCTTTTTTACTTTTACCTTTTCCACTTCAAAGGTTGTTCCCGCCTCTTCAATCTTGTTCAGAACTACAATATCGTTGATGAGTCCTGTAAGTCTGTCAGTTTGAGCAAGAGCTTTCTCTAAGAAATACTTTTGCTGTTTCTCTTCCATTGAAGGATCATTCAGGAGGGTTTCTATATATCCTTTAACTGATGATACCGGTGTTTTAAGTTCATGCGCGATATTGGATGTCATCTGCTGCTTTATAAGCTTGCTTTTTCCAACCTTTGTAACATCGCTCAGTATCACCTCGAAGCTCTTGTCGTTAAAAATAACACATTGAATTCTGAAGAACCTGCCATCCTTGGTAACCTGATACTCAGTTTTGGGCAGGTCCGGACTGGTTATCTCTGTATTTGAATACTTGTCAATAAAATCAATTATCTCATTGAATTCAGGAATCTCAAAGAAATTGGAAGTGAAAATCTTAAGATCTCCCGAAATCATGTTCATCAGTTGAATAAAATGGTCGTTGTTTAAGATAATTGACCTGTCTTTCGAAAAGAAAGCAACACCTTCGTTCAATGCATCAAGATGGCTGAAAAGCTTCTCTTTTTCGGTTGCCAGATCATTTTTTGTCTGAAGAAGGTTATTATAGATTGTCAGGATCTCTTCCCCTATGAAACCGATTTCATTTTTGGGAAATTTTGACTCGAAGTCAAATGGCTCATTTCTTCCCACATGCTCGGCAAAGTCGCGAAGTTTGGTTATTGATTCACTGAATTTATTTGTTATGACCAGCATAGCGATCCAGATTCCGATAAATGCTGCTAAAATTATGAGGAGGAAGTTTTTCTTTGCTGTAAGAAAATTCTCAATGTTGACATCATAAATAACAGCGGCTCTTGTATAATACCCTTCCAGAAACTCGGCATAGTAATAATATGACTGTCCTGTTGATCCTGAACGCCTTACAGATGTTCCGAATTGTTCCTCAGAGGCCTGTATTATTTCGGGTCTGCTGTTATGGTTCTCCATCGATGACCAGTTGGGAACAGAGCTGTCGTAAAGTACAACTCCTACCTTATCAACAATTGTGACTCTTAGGTTTGACTGGGGAAGAAGCTTTACCAGTGAATCGAGTATCCTGTAATTTTTCTTTTCATGGATGGAATTTGATGCGATATATTTTTCAGTGATTTTTACTATGTTGTGAAGCTCATCATTAAGTGTACCTGTACGGTAATCCTTTTCCCTCTTATAGAGATAGGCAAGCATAAGGAAAATGAATACCAGGAAAACTACCGAGTAGAATAACAGGAGATTATTTCTGAATGATCCGCGGAACAGCATTATAGCATTACAAATTTATAAAATCATTTTTCTTGTTGTGATTGAGTTTTGTTTCTTCAATTCCCCCTTTGAAGGGGGCAGGGGGATGTTTTTCAGAATTCAAAAAAGTAACCATAGCCGGTTTTATTCTTAAGATTCTGACCATATTTACCAAGTTTGGTCCTCAGCCTGGTAATATTTACATCGACTGTACGGTCTGTCACAATTACATCTGACCCCCAGATCAGTCTAAGTATATCCTCTCTGGAATAAACCTTTGTGGGATTCTCGAGCAGAAGTCTTAGAATTTCATATTCCTTCTTGGTGAGTTCAATTTTCTCATCATTTACAATCACTCTCTTTCGGGCTGTGTCAAGTTGTATTTCCCCGAACTTTGCAATTGGAAGACTTTTATTTTTAGCAGAGTTGGTTCGTTTCAGAACTGCTTTCACTCTTGCTGTTAATTCATTAACAGAAAAAGGTTTTGTAATATAGTCATCAGCACCAATGCTGAATCCTGTAAGTATATCATTTTCAGTATCTTTAGCGGTAAGAAAAATCACGGGAACATTATTCCCCATCTCTTTCCTCAGTTTATCAGCGAGCTTAAAACCCGACATCTGGCCCATCATCACATCGAGCATCAACAGGTCATATTCCTCAAGTCGTTTTTTTAGTGCATCCTCAGCAGAATGGGCTATATCTGTTTTATAACCTTCATTGCTGAGGTTATACTGAAGAATCTCACAGAGATCCTCTTCGTCGTCAACAATCAGAATGCGTTTTCCTTTAAGGTCCATTTTTATTCAGGATTAATGTCTGATATTCTGTCTTCTGCAAAGGTAAGTGCAATTATTGTTACAAAACATATGTGAGTGTTATATAAATGTTACAAAAAAGAAGGCTGATCTTGCGATCAGCCCCCGGGCAAACGAACACACTAAGCAGAACAAAATAAGTTTTGTCCGGATAATGGTTGTTAGTAGTCAGTATTTTGAGGATCAAAATTACACCATCCTTTTGTCCAGTCGGTTGTTCCGAATGCACCCCTGTAAGCAACAGATGTAAAGAATGAATCCGTTAATCTTGAATTGGTAAATGATGCTCCTGTAAGCAAAGGAGAAGTTGATGAGGGAAGGAAGTTAGGAGCTGTAAGATTGAACGGATCTGTCAGCAATAACAGATCATTGGTTGCTTTAACCTCATTGCCTCTTGATGTTGCAAGATACCATGATTCTGCGTCCGGAAGACTGGTTACAACGTAATTTTCTGTCATACCCGCCATTACTGATTTTTCAATCTGTAAGGTATTCGCAGTTGCCTGGGCAGGAGAGTCGCCTTTTGCACCATCAATGAACAACCCTTTTGGCCATCCTGCAAAAACTGTATTATAAATAGATGTACGCGTACCTCTGCGGAGCTGCATTGCATGGCGATAGAGTGTATGAATAGTTGTTGTCGGAGTTTTTAAAGGTCCTATTACAGTTCCGTTAACAAAAAGTGGCATTGTAAAAGGTGAAAGAGTAGAGCCATCTGAATCATTATCAGATTCAAATCCGTTCGACTGTGACTGGTCTGCTACAGCAGGGTCACGAAGACTGGCAAAAAACTGTACTTTACCATTAAATCCGTTATCGGTATCCCAGTCATCATCCCAGCCCCTGAACGCAACAAGGTACTTGCTGTTTACACTTCCTCCAAACCATTCAAATGAATCATCTCCGGAGAATGAAACCTGTACATGATCAATTGTAGTACCTGAACCAACAGCATATAGTGTAAGACCATTGATCTCACTGTTAGCTGTGGCAGTAAGTGGAATTCCTGGGAATTCAATTCTGACATACTGGAGAGTACCTGAATTATCAGTAGCATTGGTACCACCGTATGTTGAACCTATACCACCCTCTGCAACACCATTTCCGGCTATTCCGCCATCATGCTTGTTTGTCAATCCGTTGCCGCAGATTACCAATCCGCCCCAGTCACCGTATGAACGCTGTCCTTTGGGTTTGTCGGATGTAAATACAATTGGCTGACTTGCTGTGCCCTTGGCTATGATCTGGGAACCTTTTTCAATTATCAGAGTTGCCTTGGTACCAGAAAGACCTTTTATGAGTGTTCCGGGATTTATAGTAAGAGTTGCATTTTTCACATAAACATAACCGGATAAAACATAGATTTTATCTGAAGTCCATGTAGTATTTGCAGCTATGTCACCTGATACAGTTACAACAGTCATCCCTGAAGAAGGTATGACACGTATTTCACATGAAGCCTGAATAGTTGTATCAGACTGGGAAATAGCAGTAATGGTTGTTGTTCCTAATGCGACTCCTGTTGCAATTCCATCCGCAACTGTTGCAACTGCTTTATTGGAAGACCTCCACTCCACATTCTGATTTGTTGCATCAGCAGGTGTTAAAAATGTAGAAATTGTTGCTGTACTTCCGATCGCAACTGTAGCATTTGTCTTGTCCAGTGTAAGTGCAGTTACAATAATATCATCCTTAGCACAAGATGTGATTAGGATAATTAATCCTGTAATTAAACTAAGTAATTTTGTTGTCCTGTAAGAATTTCTTTTCATGTTTGAGTGTTTTAATTTGTTTTTTTTACTGTCCTTATTTTTTAAAATTTGTATGTTATCCCCAGTGTGAAATAACGACCCGGCTGATAGGCTTTTACAATCTGATCCCTTTTAAAATGTTTTGTGTTGGTATCAGTTCCGCCTGTAAGATCAGCCATATTTACGGTAGTATTAACTGTCTGAATCGTTTTAAACTGTTCATTCAGCAGATCTTTCAGTCCCAGTTTTATCTCAAAATTGTCATTGAGTTTTTTGCTAATAGCCAGATCGAAGAGGTTTCTTGGCATTTCATAAATATTGGGGATATCTTCCCATTCGTTTGGAGATGGTCTTCCAACAGCAACGATCCTTTTTCCTATGATGTTGTACATAGCGGTTATCATCAGTCCATTATTATCGTTGTAATAGAAAAGACCGGCATTAACCATATATGGCGATTGTCCCTGGAGTGGTCTGTCCCTGTTCAGGTCTCCCTCATCGAACTGAACTTTACTCTTAATAAGTGCAGCATTCAGGATTAGTGAAAGTTCTCTGCTCCTGATATGAATCCGAGTGATTTCCTGACATCCGTTTCAATTCCATAACTGTATGCTGAAGTAACATTCTCGAATGAATACTGCGTAGGGCTGTTTCCCATAATTGTCATCTCTATCGGATTGCTGAAATGCTTGTAAAATAGACCGATATTGAAAGTTTCATTCGGAGAAGGATAATGTTCGAAACGCAGGTCTATATTATGTATATATGACTGCTTTATGGAAGGATTACCATAGATTCCTGCATTAAGGTCAAAATCAACGAAATAAAATGGAGCAAGTTCCCTGAATTCCGGTCTGTTAACTGATAATCCATACGCAGCCCTCAACAGGTTTTTCTCACCGAGGTTAAAGGCGATATTTGCTGATGGAAACAGGTTAATAGTGTCTCTGACAACATTTACAGGAATAGTTGTACCCTGTCTGTAACTGTCAAGAGTTTGAGTATTTTTCTCTAAACGTAGTCCTGTGTAAAGACTTATATAAGAAGTAATCGGCAACTTTGCAGAGAGATATCCTGAAATCTGTTTATTTGAAGCATTGTATGAATCTGAAGGTGATGTGACTTCAGTAAGTCTTACACCATCTGTAAGATTGATATTATTATCAACGAAAATATCTTCTGTCGGTAATGTTGTAATATCGAAATCAGACTGATTGCTGGCAGTAGCCCAGCCAAAGTTTCTGGAATGAAATTCCCTCTGTTTGTTCTCGAAGTAAACACCGGCTTTAATCTCCGGATTAAAACCTGAAAAGTTGAACTCCTTTGTAAAGTTTACTGATGCGGTTATCAGGTTTTCATTAAGGTTTAACCACATTTGTGACTGGGAGGAGAGGTCTGCATTATCGCCAAAAAGCATGAAATATTGAGTGGTATCTGCTTCATCCCTTATATACCGTGTTCGCTTAATATCTGGTTCATTCTTGTTTGATAAGGCATATCCTGCCACCCAATCTATCTTTGAAGTATTGTCGCCATTCAATGAATGTTCACCTGCAAGCTGACCTGAATAGATCGACCTGTTCATATATTTGTTTTCATTCGATCTGATATAACGGCCATTATTATACCATTCACGGCCTTCTCTTTCACTGTACCTGTTAGAGCCAATCTGGTTGAGCAGGTTGCGGAATTCTATCTTTTGTCCATTGGCAGGGTACCATGCCCAGTTATGAAGTATACCTGCTTTCACCGTATTGGTGTATTGATCATCGTAGAACTCATCAAGATATGATGATTTGTCCTCCCTGAAATTATATATCGAATATGTATTATTATTGATGCGGTCGTAGTTTGATACATTGCTGTATGTAACGGATGTTACGTTTCCAAATGTTTGTGAACCACTCTTGAATCTTTTATTGAATCCCAATGAGAATCGCTGGTCTGGTATTGCTTTTCCATCAACCGGAGACCATGTCTTATTAAGCGCCCTTCCCATCTCAGTAATCCTTTTTTTAATTTCAGGATTAGTAGCATTCTCATATGAATTAAGATGAGCCGGCATTTCTTTCGGCAGGTCCCTGTATCCGTTGTCGAATCCGAGCCAGTCAGTACTGCTGGGCTGATACTTATTTGATTCTTCAAAGGTTGTTCCCTGTCCTACGCCGGTTCCATAAGAGACAAAGAATGAATTCTTCTCCGGAAGGTTTACAGTTGTTATTTTCACAAATCCTCCTGAAAAATCAGCCGGAAGTTCAGGCGCAGGGGATTTAATTATCATCATATTCTCAATCATTGATGCAGGAATAACATCAAAGGAGAATGCTTTTACATCAGCTTCCGAGCTGGGCGTTGCAGTATTATTGAGCCATACTGCATTATATCTCTGCGAAAGACCACGTACTACAATAAATCTGTCATCAATGATAGTTGTACCTGGAAGTCTCTTAATGACTTCTGAAGCATCTCTGTCCTGTGAGCGAAGGATCTGCTGACCTGATACCCCAATTGAGACCAGAGGACTCATCCTGGTTGTATTTATCATTGAAACATCAGTATTGGTCTTTTTGACACCGGTAATAGTTACCTCCTTAAGGGCAACAGTGTTTTCTGACATTACTACGGGGAGAGTTGTTGTTTTTCCTGCAGCTACAACAACGTCTTCAAATATTATTGGATCGTATGAGATATAAGATGCTCTTACCTTGTATTTTCCAGGTTTTACATTTGGAATTACAAAGTGACCATCAAGGTCAGCTGCAGCACCCATGGTTGTGCCATCAATAGTTACCATTACACCTATGAGCGCTTCATTTGTCTTCTTGTCTGTGGCTTTTCCATCAATTGAGCCGGTTTGTGCAATAAGCAATGTTGAGGATAAGAGAAGCATAAATAGGACAAGGATCGTCTTTTGTACCATTAATAATTTCATTTTAAAAAAACTTAGTTATGTTCATAATGTTTGCCGGTACAAAAGTCCGATGATATTGTTACGTTAGGGTTAAGGACAGATTAAGAAACCGTTACCAAAATGTTACAGAATATTGTTATTTTGCACTTCAATAATTAGAAAGGTATGAGTACAAAGCTTTTATTTGCCGTATTCCTGATGTTTGTTTTTTCCGCATCACTTAAGTCGCAAACTGTAGTAAATCCAAATTTTGGACTCAAGAGTCATGAAACACTTGATATTAACAGGATTGAGATAACGAAGGAGAAAACAGTCGTAAGTTTTACGATTGAGAACCGGATAGAAAATGGGACATTCTGTGCAGACAGAAAGATATATATTACAGATCCTTCAGGAAATAAACTGAAAGTGATAACTACTACCGGTATTCCGGTTTGTCCTGATAATTATATATTTAAGAAACCGGGAGAAAAACTAAGTTTCACACTTACATTTCCGCCACTTACCGGGGAACCTGTCTATATAGATTTAAAGGAGGAGTGTTCTGAAAACTGTTTTTCATTTTACGGAATTGTGCTTGACGAATACTTAAACAGCAGGCTGGATGAAGGGTTTTCACTGGCCGAGAGGGGAGTGACACTAAAGGCAATGGATACTTTTATTAAAATGGCAGATATATCGGCAAAACATAACGGAATCCGGGCCCTGGTTTATTATAATATTGTAAAGCTTGCCACAGAAACCGGAAATACTGTAAAGGCAGGAGAATGGTATAAGAAGCTGAGTTCAATGAGTTCAAGAGGAGGGAAGATATATATTGAACAGCTAAATCTGCAGGGAATCAGGTATTGACCCCCAACCCCCCCAAGCTTTGCCATAATAACAGGCACGGATTACGCTTCGCTAAATCCGCGCCAGCAAATGCATCCCCCCTTCTTTTTAACAACAATCAACATTTATAAACAAAAAAGAAGGTGCCCTTTTGAGACACCCTCTTTTTATATAATCGATTTAGTCTTCTATTCTGTTTTTCCGAAATAGAAATCAACTCCAACAGCAACAATCCATGTCTTCTTGTTATATGTCTGATCATAACTGAAAAGTGGTGTAGATGGTTTTGGATAAGAGTATCCCTGAACATCTTCATCATAGAAAGTATACTGGCCTCCAATGTTAAGGTCAATTTTCGGTGTAATACGATATCCGAAACCTGCTCCGAACGAATTGGTATTTGTGCTGTATCTCTGATCGGTCTGATAAGCAGGAAGAACTCCGGTATTGGTGGCTACCCAACCGAGACTTGCCCTTAGTTTTTCGCTGATGCCGTATTCAACACCAAGTCCGTATTCGAGAAAGTTACGGTCGATCATAAGGATTTCATCTGTTTCACTTCCATCATAGTCAACTTTTTTATCCATATAGGTGTTAAATGAAGCTGCAACACTCAATTTATCCATTGGTTTGATTTCAGCACCAATTGCAAGTAAAGCAGGCATATCAGCGATTATTTTTTTCCCTTCAACAAAAATTCCTCCTCCTTTATTGTCAATCAGACTGGTTGTAAGATCAAGGTTCGTCTTAAATTCATATCTGAGAGAAATATTCACTTTGTCAGATGGAGCAAAGTTTGCACTTAGGATTGGCGTATAACCAGTTCCGGTTTGTTCAGCATCAACCTCTTTATCCTGAGTAGCAGCAGCATATGCGGCCATAGCTGCAGATTTTGAAGCATACTGTGGAGCAACAGCGGTAAGTGTGGCAGCAGCTGTTCCAACATTCATTCCAGTTGTGCTTATTCCGGCAGCTCCAAGTAATGTTGCAACCTGTGCCTGTGTGGCGGCTGGCAGGGCAGTAAGAGGAGTAGCCGCAGGTAAACCACCAGCTATAGCTGTTGTCAGACCTGAAGCAGCAGTAGTTGAACCGGCTGATAATTGGGTGAGAATACTGCTTCCGTCAGTAAAGAAACCTGGAGCAGGATTCATAGATCCATTATATTTTGCTCCGAATGCCGGATAATTTGGATTTATCTGAATATTTTTAATGTAACCATTATACGTATTCTTTGCAGAAACAATCCTTATGCCTACACCAAGTGATAACTGATCGTTTACTTTATAGGCAAAGTTTGCCTGATATCCAAAATATACAGAGGAACCTTCAAAGAAAACATCTGCAGAATAGGCAGTTGTTGGGATTCCCTGACCCACAAGACCCGGAACAAGTGCAGAAATTGGCATCTCGAATGAAGGTAGTCCTTTGTCATATGTAGCTCCACCACCACCACCAATCGGGTTAAAGCCTAATGAGAAGGACAATTTACCGGTATTATATGCTGCATAAACTCCAGGGTATACAGGAGCGCTAA
Source organism: Bacteroidota bacterium (assembly GCA_016718875.1). Taxonomy (GTDB): domain Bacteria; phylum Bacteroidota; class Bacteroidia; order Bacteroidales; family VadinHA17; genus LD21. The sequence goes on along the minus strand of JADKBL010000023.1, from coordinate 50,347 downwards.
CATCCCCTACATAATCTTTGGGAGAACCGGCGATCCAGGGAAAATTTGTTCCCACTGTTTTTGTCTGACCAATCGTCTGGTTATTTATTGAAGCAAAAAAACCATTGCCAAGCTTTGTAAGACCGGCAGGGTTATAGTAAACTGCATCAATACCGGTAGAGGCATTGCGGTTCTGTAGGCGAGTGAACATGGCACTCTGGTTGGTGTTGGTAACAAGTCCGCCTGCAAGCAAATTGCCGGCAATTAACATAGCAGCAATAAATGTTAATAGTTTTCTCATAGTTCGATAGTTAAGTTTAATTTTCAGGTTAGTGCTGGATCTCGATCCGGTATTAACGGTTTGCTTTAAGAGTTAGAGATAATTTCAGTGAACATTCTTAAAAATTGAGTCAAAAGTAAAAAAATAATTGATTTATCCAACAAGTCTAAAATAATCTTGTGATAATTAACAGATTGGATTGGAATTTCAGAACTATTCGAAAAAGAACCGGGGGGGGGGGGGGGGGGGAATCACTTAAGAGCAATCGATAAAATAAGCAGTGGTTGATAAAACACCGGTCAAAGTAGAAGAGGGCACAGGCAACAGGTTGATGGCAATAAGAAAGTCATTTATCCCTGTCGCCTGTCGCCTGTCGCCTTTTCCTTTATTTGCAGTTATTTACTTTTCAGAAGCACAAACTCCTCAAATAATCCATAGTCCAGGAAACTGTAATCTTTCCCTGAAGGGTATTTTTCTATATTCCGCCATGTCCATGGTGTTACAAAACCCGGATTTGGTTTTGAATGATGTGGTCCCTGGAGGTTTCTAAGACTGCCAATAACCTTCACTTCTATTTTGTTTATTCCCGGTTTTACAAGTCCTGTAATATCAGTTGTATAAGGAGGGAATGCAATTGGATCTGCAGCTGTGCCATTAACACGAACTTCTGCAATTGTTCCTGCCCAGTTATTCAGCTTAACAGCCCAGTCTCCTTCAGTCTTTTCTATATTGAAATCCCTGCTGTAGGTTACTCCCCACGAATAGAACGGCATCTCCTGTTCCTTCCAGCTTTCCATAGTATATACTCCGGTTGGTTTTTTAATTATCCATCCTTTTTCACCTGGGATTAGAGAGAAGTCTCCAACTAAATAAACAGGCTCCACTTCAGCATGAACTTTCATGGGTGATGCTTTAAGAGTGATTGTATTCAAACCCTGTTTAACGATTTTACCAATGCTGAAAACCTTCATCGACCTGTCGAGCCACCAGCCCCGGGGTTCAGCCTGAACTTCAATTCCATTGACATTAACAGTCCAGTTCCATGGACGCTCAATCACTGCCTTCAATCCTGTTAAATCAAAATTATCCCTGATTGTGAAATGATATGATGCTGTAAAACCGGTATTTACATTAAAAGTGTCCCTGTCGATAATATTGGTTCTGAATTGAACTGATGTATTCCATGGATTATCGTTTACAAACCCGTAATGTTTAAAAACGGTGTCTGCAGCGTTAAATGTGTGGAGATCTTTAACAGGACCATTTCCCAGGTCAATATCACAGAAATCGATCATCAAAGCATTCTCCCTGTCCCTTGAAACATTTACAGGAAAAGGGGATGCAACCGGATATGAAGGTATTTGTTTTACCGGCACAACAAAATTGTTCCCGTTTTCAGGTATAAAAACAAGCAGACTTCCGGCAGGCGGAAGAGAAAATGAGAGACTCAGTTTACCCTCAGTTTTATTTGACGGGTAACCGAAGATCTCCCCTGTAAGCGTATTCATTTCAGCGGCTTCGCTGCCTGTTACAGTAAATGAACCATTTAAATCTGCCTCAAGGTCAGAGTTTACAAGGAAGATAAGCTGACCATCAGACATGATTCTCCTGTGATGATAAAGTGTCCCTCCATTCTCAACTCTGAATTCAATATCTTTCCCTGCTAATTGTTTAGTAATTATATCATTAGTGAGGCTGGGTGCTTTAAATATCTTCCCCGAATTATCACTGAAGAATTTTGCAAGTTCATCATTTTTGGATCCGTTGATGAGCGAGGGTTCTGAGAATGCCAGCAACGTTCCTCCTGATGATACAAATTTTCTTATCAGCTCAAAAGTGCTCTTGTCAAGGTTTTCTGTCATGGGAGGAATGACAACCCTGGAGTATGAGATCTTGCCTATTTTCAGCTTTCCTCCGGAAACACTTCCCATATCTTTCATAATATTTTCAGATCCCAGATCATACTCAACCTGACTTTTTTCAAGTGAGGTAATAAAAGTTTGAAAGGACTGGCCAATTTCATGGCATTTGGGATTCTGTTTTACATAAGAGTCATACAGCCACGCACTTGTTGATGGTTCAATCACCAGTATGTCATTGACCTGGCGTCCGGATGAAAGAGAAAGGCCGAGTCGTGAATAGTGCTCGTTTATATACCTGTAGTCATTCCACCAGGGTTCATGATAGTCAAAAGTGGGAGGATAGTCATACTTTCTTGCCCCGGCCATTGTGAAATATGTAAGGTGCTGGTTCATGAAGTTCACCCCGAGCGCATATTCCCAATCTCCGTTTCTCTTCATATCCCTGAAAGTCAGATCCCAGCCTGATCCACCATATGTTTCGCTTAATTTTCTCTGCCTGCCGGTCTGGTTAGCAGCGCTTGCCAGCTCCTTCACAGCTCTCACATTTCCGAACTGGGCATGGCTGGAGGAATCGTTGAACTGGTTGAAAAGCATATCGATAGCCGGCATCTGGTGCCAGGCATACATTGCCATATTGTCGCCTCCAAGGTGCATGTTGGGCCACTCATGTTCCCAATAGTGTCCTGTGAAAATCAGTCCCTTTTCCTCGCAATAAGCATACCAGGGCTTTGCCCATCTGTCGATGAAAAGCTGAAGCAGAGTCTGGGTATAATTATGTCTTATCTTCTTCCAGTCGCCCACCTCTTCATACAAAGACAACAGGTTAGGTTTAAGATCATAGTTCCACTGTTTCATGAAGACATCGAAGAGATCAGGAGTCCATCTGATTCCTCCGGGAGAGCTTATCTGCGGCTCATCGGTAAAAGTACCCGGAACTGTAGCTCCGAATTCAGACCCAATGTTCTTTTCATACCCGGTCATTGTTATATCGATAAACTTCTGGGTAACGCCGGGCAGAAGGAGGTCAACGTAATTGAAACCACCGTACCAGTCCGATTTGGCATTAAATGTCTTTGCAAATAGCAGGTAACTTCCTTTCTTTCCTTTTTCTGAAGAAACTGAAGCGGTTATATCAGAACATGTACCATTCTCTTCCTTCAGTATGAGATAGTATTTTCCCACAGTATCAGGCAATATTTCAACTTTTGTCATGGCAAGCCCCTGACCCTGGTTGTACGATTCTGGCATCTGATCAGGTACATGGCCTCCTGCAAATCCGCTGGGATAGGAGTTTTCATCATATATCCATACTTTCATGCCAAGCTCTTTGCCTTTTTCAACCGTATAACGGTAGAGATCGAACCACTCGTCAGAGAGATATTCAGTTACAAGCCCTGGCCTTGGATGAATAAAAGGCTGCATTATTCCCTGTTCCTTGAAGCTTATAAGGAAGCTGTCAATCTCCTCTTTGGTTATCTTCTCATTCCAGACGAACAGAGGGCCTGATGCATATTCTGCAGGTGGTTCGTTGAACAGTGAAGAGAGGGTTGTGAAGTCATTTACCTCAACTTCGTTTGGGAGATTGTCTTTGCAACTATAAGATAGACTGATTAATAATATTGTTATTGGAATCAGTACCGATAATCTGCAGAATGATGATTTCATGGTAATTGGTTTTAGGTCATGAAGCTATAAGAATAATAACAACTATACAAATTTTATTCTGCGCTAATCTGCGAAATCAGCGGGAAAATTATTTTTGTCCCGCAGATCACGCTGATTTTCGCTGATCAGTATAATTCTGTTTCGAAATCTGTTGAATCAACCCATCCTGCTGCATTACGGTGAATCTCCCCTTTCATGTAGCGGTTGTAGAAATCCTTTGTCCGGCTATCAGCATATGGGTATTTATCAAAAATGTCTCCTTCTCCGTTTATCCTCGGATCGTCCTGCTGAAGCAGCTCATCAAAAAGCTGGTCATTAAGTTTTCTTTTTATCCCGCTGAATCCGGGATCATTAGCGAGGTTGATCATGCATTCCGGGTCGCTTCCGATATTATAGAGTTCATCATCCTCCCTCTTCCCGAAGCATCTCTTCCAGTAGTCTGCTGACGCACCAGTTCTCCTTAATGTGAGTATCAGGGTCTTGGTTGGACTTCCGTCTGTATTAAGATATCCTGTTTCGGGATTTCCCGAAGGCCATCGTTCATGCTGATAGTTTTTCAAATACAGGAATCCTCCTTTGATGATACCTCTTACCGGATAGCCTTCATCATCCGGTCTGCCTACATCGTGTCTCTCCTTGCCCACAAGTACATAGTCACGCTTTTTATTAACGTACCCATTCTGCCTTTTTTTGAAAATATCCGAAAAGCTTTTTCCCTGCATCTGATGCATTCCTGATTCCTCAGGAGCTATACCTGCTAATTCAAATAATGTAGGTGCAAAATCAATGAAGCTTATGAAATCATAGACCTCCCTGCCTGAATAGTTGATACCATTTTTCCACATAATCGCAAGTGGCATATGGTTTGAATATTCATAAGCCTGACCCTTGATACGGGGAAATGGCATTCCATTATCAGCAGTAACAATGATTATTGTGTTTTTAAGTTCACCTCTCTTTTCAAGTATCTCAATCATTTTAACAAGGTGACTGTCAAAATGTTCTATCTCAAAAGCATAATCCAGCATATCATTTCTGACAATATCGTCATCGGGCCAGAATGCAGGAACAGAATTTATGTCAGCAGGGTGTTTACCTCCCCTGCTTACTCCTGTACCATATTCATAAGAACGATGAGGTTCCTGCGAACCGTACCAGAAACAGAAAGGAGCGTCCGCTTCTTTTGAATTAAGAAAATCTTCAAAATTGGCTGCATAATCTATATCAGAGATCCCGCTGGCAGGGGGTGTTAATTTTTTCGAATTAAATGGCTTTCCTGTCAGGAACCTCGGGTTACCAAGAGTGTCATTTGCAATACCTGGTGCCCATCCCTTTGCAGTATAGCCTGTAAAGTAGCCGTTTTCACCCAGAGCCTCGATGAAAGACTTAAATTTTGCAGGGAAAAATGGGACATGATTGCCAGCCTCTTCGAGTTGCCAGCTGTTCAGTCCGGTCAGGAAGCAGGCTCTTGATGGTGATGATTTGGCATTAGGAGTATAGGCATTTCTGAACAGGATACCCTCTGATGCCACCCTGTCGAAGCCGGGTGGTTTAACCCATTTCGTCCCATAGGCACCCATGTGAGGAAATGAAATATCATCACCCATAACCACCAGAATATTGGGCCGGTCAGAGTTTTTCATATCCGAACCTGTATTGTGGCAATTTGTTAAAAGCCAGGGAGATACCAGGATGCTTGCTTTAATGAATTCTGATTTCATACACTCTCCGGGTATTTAAAGTTATTTGAAATAATTCTTCCCCTCTCCGCACTGAGCCCAACTCCCTGTCTCCCTTCGCCCTGAGCCCTGCGCCCTGCGCCTTGCGCCTACCTTACCTCCCTGATCTTTATATTCTTAAATGCAACCATATCACCATGTTCCTGCAAAAGGATCCGACCTTCGACAGTTTCACCAAAACCGGGTATATCCCTGAATTTACTTTTTGAAACTGCCTCTTTCCATTCCGGGCTGCCTCTGTGATATTCTACAGTCATCTGGTCATTAAGCCAGTGCTGGACATGATTTCCTTTTACAATTATCCTGGCTGTGTTCCATACATCAGGACCATTGTCCTTAACATTCACCGGGGGTATAAGATCATACAAACAAGCCAGTTTATGATTGCCTGTTATTCCTGCTTTTGCATCGGGATGAAGCTTGTCATCGAGGATCTGGTATTCACATCCGATCGATCTGTAAATACCGCTGTCTCTTTCAGTATCAATAAAATATTTGATTCCGCTGTTTGCTCCGGGTTTATAGTTAAAATCAACAGAAAGTTCAAAATCCCTGAATTTTCCTTCCGAAACAATATCTCCGCCTCCGTTTTCACCTTTCTTTTCAGGATTGGTAAAAATAGTTCCGTCTTTGATTTCCCAACCTGAAGAGGGGAAGTTACCTGTTTTAGCATTTATCCATCCTCTTGGTGAATTTCCGTCGAAGAGGAGTCTCCAGCCATCCTTAAATTCCTTTTTAGATAAAGTATTGTCGGCTTGTTTTTCGGGTCCGCAGCCATGAACAAGGAAAATGATAATTGCTGTTAGCAGGATTGTAAGTTTTTTCATACCGGTGGATATTTCAGGTTATTGTTTACTCATTTATGTTTCCTATTTTTGAAATAATAAACCCATGAAAATTATGGAAAAAATGAGGATTTACAAAACGCAGATCATTTTACTGGTGATGTCAGTAATCTTTTTTACCAATCTGGCGGGGCAGAATTCTGTACCTTCCGGGGTAGAATTGTTAAATGCACCTGTCCTTTTCAGGGAAGGAGGGAAATCATATCAACAGATTGTTGTAAGCTGCCGTTCAGATAAAGAAGGGAAGATCCTAATAACATATGATGGTAAAGTGGCAGTACGAGAGGTCCTGAAAAAAGGATTGAATAAATACCTAGTAACTGTTCCGGCAGTATCAAAACCCAAGAAGACTACCTTATCAGTTAAAATAGATGAGGGTGCAGCTGTCTCTTATTCAATAAATGTAGTTCCTCCAAAAAAATGGGATATTTATCTTGTTCAGCATTCACATACCGATATCGGGTATACACGACCGCAATCGGAAATCCTTGCTGAACAGATGCGATATATCGATTACGCACTTGATTACTGCGACCAAACCGATAATCTGCCGGATGAGGCAAAATTCCGCTGGACATGTGAATCTTCGTGGGTTACAAGGGAATACCTGCGGTCAAGACCAAAATCGCAGATTGACAGATTCTTAAAGAGAATATCCGAAGGCAGAATAGAGGTAATGGGGATGTATGCCAACATGGCTGAGATAGCAGATGAAAATGTGATGTTCGATTTTCTTCAGCCTCTGAAAGAATTTGATAAGCTGCATATTCCTGTTAAGGCTGCAATGCAGAATGATGTGAATGGTATTGCATGGTGCATGCCCGACTATTTTAAAAACACCGGTGTAAAGTATCTTATAATGGGGATTAATGAAACAAGGTCAGTATTGCCATTCGACAAGCCGACATGTTTCTGGTGGGAATCACCTTCAGGGGCACGACTGCTGGCATTCAGGGCCGATCATTATATGACCGGTAATTTCTTCGGAGCGGAAAGTGATGTTATCAAACCTGAGAATCTTTTGGGTCATCTTGCCGATCTTGATAAAAAAGGATATCCGTTTGACAGGTTAGGGGTACAGTTCTCCGGTTATTTTACTGATAATGCACCCCCATCAACGGCAGCATGTGCAAATGTTATTGCCTGGAACAAAAAATATGAATTTCCAAAAATAAGGCTCGCCGTGGCAAGTGAGTTTTCAGAGTATGTTGAAAAGAATTATGGAGATAAGCTTCCTGTTTACCGCACTGCATGGCTCGACTGGTGGACCGATGGATATGGATCGACATCACGTGAAACTGCCGAATCGCGTAAGGCGAAGAATATAAAACAGGTTGACGAAGGCCTTTTTGCAATGGTTTCAGTGATGGGAGGAGAACTTAATCCTGCACTTGAAACAAATCTTGATCACATAAGTGAAAATATCATCTTCTTCGACGAACATACATGCGGAGCAGATGAAAGTGTTAGCCATCCTTATTCAGAGAATTCAACAAAGCAATGGCTTCAGAAAGGGGCATATGCATGGGAGGCACTTAAAAAAGTAACTCTGCTGAATGAGGAGGCATTGGCCAGGTTTCAGCCATACCTTAAAAAAGCTGATTTCCCTGTCATTTATGTAATGAATCCTCTTGGATGGAAAAGGTCAGGAACAGTTAACCTGTTTGTTGATTGTAAGGTTCTTCCGATTCGAACCAGAACCAGGATAGTCGATATATCAACTGGAGAGGATGTTCCTGCCCAGATAGTCTCAAAGAGGGCAGAAGGAGCCTGGTGGGTGCTTGAGGTAAAGGATATTCCTGCCATGGGTTATAAGGCCCTTAAGATTGAACTTCCGGGATTCAATGCAAAGGATGATGAGGAGGGTAATACGGAAGTACTCGAGAATGAATATTATAAACTCGTTATTGATAAAGCCACAGGATCAATAAGTTCCCTTTATGACAAGGAGCTTAAACTTGAGATGGCAGATTCACAGAATCCATATAAGTTAGGTCAGCCGGTCCGGGAAACCAGTGAAAAGAGGGATGTTTCTCCCTTTATCCGATCTACAGTCTCAAATGTTAAAATTGAAAAAGGTGTCAAAGGAGCTGTCTGGGAAAGTGTAAAGATCTCATCAGACCTCGATGGATTTGAAAAGGGGACTGATGGTTCACCAAAGGGAATAGATACAGAGATAAGATTGTATACAAACCGCAAGAAGATAGAGATCAGGTATATGGCCCGAAAACTTATAATTACTGATCCGGAGGCACTTTATGTTGCATTTCCTTTTTCTCTGCCAGGTTCAAGAATTGTCTTTGAGACCATTGGCGGCATCCTATCACAGGGACAGCAGCTGCCGGGATCATCAACAGACTGGAATGTTGCCCAGAATTTTGTGGCTGTACGCGGGAAAAGCGGTCAGATAGTTGTTGTAAGCAATGAGGTGCCTCTCTGGCATTTCAGCGACTTCAACATGAATAAATATGACCGGATACCAAAAGCAGGCAAGACATGGCTCTATTCCTGGGTGATGAACAACTATTGGTTTACAAACTTCAGGGCATACCAGGAGGGAGCTTTCAGCTGGGGTTATCAGATAACATCGTCTGCTGACACATCAAACACATTTGCAACAATGTATGCATGGGGAGAACGGAATCATTTTCCGACAAGGACTTTCCCTGCAGGTGAAAATGAGTTCAAAGCTGCTACATTGGAAACACTGAAAATAACGGGCGATAAAAATGCAATGCTTACAAACAGCAGACCATCATTTACCAGGCCCGGTGCAGTATTGCTAAGGTTCCGTGAGCTTGAAGGGAAAAATGCAGAGGTTAAATTATCATCAGCAGTACCAGGCCGTACTGTTAAAAAATTAACAGAAGTTAATGCGGCAGGAAAAGCTCTTGGGCAGCCGATAGGGTCAGTTCAGCTCAAGCCTTTTGAAGTAAAGTTTATTGAAGTTGAGTTTTAGTTTCCTTTTTCCCCCTTTGAAGGGGGCCAGGGGGATGTTTTTTAATGATAAAGTAAGATGAATTCAAGAGAACGTATTCTTTCAGCAATCAGTCACAAACAACCCGACAGGGTACCGGTTGATCTTGGGGCAACACCCAGCTCTGGCATATCAGCAGTAGCATACCATAACCTGATAAGATATCTCGGGAAGCCTCACCTGAAAAACCAGGTTTATGATGTCATCCAGCAGGTTACACAGCCTGAAATGGAACTTCTTGACCATTTCAATGTGGATGTTCTGGATGTCGGCAGGTTCTTCAATACTCCTGATGAATACTGGCAGGAGCTGGAGCTGATTAAGGGTGTTCCTGCCTTATATCCAAAATGGTTTAATCCGGTGAAACAACCTGATGGAAGCTGGCTTGCATTTGGGAAGATAGGTGAGTATATTGGTAAAATGCCGGTAGGGGCTACCTTCTTTGATCAGCAGATTTTCCCCTATCTCGACGGCTACCTGACTGATTACAGTAATATCAGCAGGGAGATGTCGCGGGTAATCTGGGGAGGGTTCGGTTTTACCCCTTTCGATCACCTTGATGAAAAAGATTTCTGGAAGATGCTGAGGGAGACCATTATACGTGAAAAGGCAAAAACAGACAAAGCTCTTCTGATCGGAATTGGCTGCAATCTTTTCGAATGGGGGACTTTCCTGCGGAGGATCGATAACTTCCTCACGGACCTTTATCTTGAACCTGAGAATGTTCACAGGTTGCTTGATAAACTCATGGAAGGACATATGTCATTTCTTGAGAAGATTTGTGATTCTGTAGGCGATGTGGTTGATATAATAAAATTTGGAGATGATCTTGGTACAAATACAGGACCCTTTATGCCATTGGAGACTTATGAGGAGTTTTTTGGTCCGAGGCATAAGATGCTGTGCGATTATGTAAAATCGCACTCAACAGCTCATACCATGCTGCATGTGTGCGGTGGGATATATGAGCTTATCCCAGGATTGATAAATGCAGGATTCGAGATCATTAATCCGGTGCAGATAAATGCTGTTAATATGGAACCGGAGCGGTTAAAGAAAGAGTTTGGCAGGGATCTCACATTCTGGGGCGGGGGATGTAACACGCAGAGTGTTCTGAATCATGGTACTCCTGAAACGATTCGTAAGCATGTGCTTCATAATCTGGAAGTTTTCAGCAAAGACGGTGGGTACGTTTTTAATACAATTCACAATATTCTGCCGGATGTTTCGCCTCAGAATGTTGTCGCTTTGTTTGATGCAGTCAATGAGTTTAATAAGGACTAATATTTTAAGCAATAATTTTATACTCTGTGTTTCTCTGTGATAGACTGAGCGGAGCGAAGGCCTCTGTGGATCTCTGTGTAACAATGAAGAACTTACACAGAGTTACACTGAGGTTCACAAAGTTACACAGAGAGTTTGATTGAGAAAAATATACCTTCAATTGTAATTTATGAAGACTCAGGAATTTCTACCGGATTATACAAATCTTTTATCTGTCCTGGAAAACAAAAGACCCCTACGACTGCCACTCTATGAACACCATATAGACCCTCCGTTCATCTCAAAAGCTCTTGGTGAGGATATTAATTCTGCCGGTTTGAAAGGAGAGGAACTTACAGATTATTACAGAAAAGTTTTAGGTTTCTGGAATGAGATGACATATGATGGTTTCGATTTTGAAGCTGCCATCTGCGATATACTTCCGGGACATGGGGCCATTCTTGGTGGCATGGCCGGACCAATCCAGTCAAGGGATGATTTTAATAAATATCCATGGGATGAAATACCCGCGATATTTAAAAAGACATACGCTCCTCATTTTGAGGCAATACGTAATACTCTGCCCCCGGGAATGAAGGCCTATGGCGGTTGCGGATATGGAATATTTGAAGCCAGCCAGGATCTTGTAGGATTTGAATATCTCTGTGTGATGCAGTGCATGGATCCTGATCTGTTCCGTGATCTGTTTATAAAAATAGGTGATCTCTGGGTGGAGTTATGGAGCTGGTTGATTGAGAATTACCATGATCTTTTTGTCTTTTACAGGATGGGTGATGACCTGGGCCATAAAACTTCCACTATGCTTGAACCTGATATTATCAGGCAGCATATTTTCCCTCAGTACAAAAGAGTCATTGATCTTATTCATGCATCCGGTAAAAAATTTCTCCTTCATAGCTGCGGTTGCATCTTTCCCCTGATGGATGAGATTATCAGTCTTGGTATAGATGCAAAGCATTCAAATGAGGATCAGATTGCTCCATTCAGTGAATGGATAGAAAAATATTCTTCAAGAATTGGTCTATTTGGTGGTTTTGATCTTAATCTAATTATCCTTAAGAAACCAGAGGAGGTTTATAAGAATGTCCTGGAAATGGGGACATTATATCGTTCAAAAGCCAAGGGATATGGACTAGGTTCGGGTAATTCAATCCCGGGTTATATTCCGGTTGAGGGATTTATGGCGATGGTTGAGGCGGTAAAGGAGATTAGAAGATATGAGATTTGAGATATGAGATATGAGATTTGAGTCTTAAGTACACCATTTCTCTGGATTGTTAATCATTGAAATCAGCATTTTCCTAACTTCTTCATATTCTTTTAATAATCTTGTTTGGGTTTCTTTTTCAATGTATTTACAATCAGTAGAATAATCAAGCCAGTTTTCAGTTTCATATTCTTCACCCAAGGAATCAGAAAGTTTGCTTGTGAAGGCTTTCTCGTATCTCCTTTTTGCCCAGGCTTCGGAAATGCATGAGGTTACTGATCTTGAAGAGCGGCGAATTTGGTCTGTCAGTGAGTATGTTTCTTCCTTAGGAAATCTTTTCGAAATTTCAAATATCTCCATAGCAAGTTTATAAGCTTTCTGATATACTATCAAATCCTTAAAACTACCTACTTTACTCATATTTTAAAATATTTATTTCAAATTCTCAGCTCTCATATCTCACCTCTCATATCTCACCTCTCATATCTCACCTCTCATATCACATTCACCTCCACTCTCACCTCCCCCCTCCAAATCTTCCTCCGTTGAATTCTTTAACTGCATTATATGCGGCAAGGATATTTTCCGGAGGAACTTCTGAGAGAATATTATGGATAGGTGAAAAAACAAATCCGCCGTCTTTTGAGAATATCTCACAACGATTTAAAACATCCTTTCGTACCTCTTCAGGCGTCGCCCTGTTCAGAACTGAGGCCGTATCCACACCACCTCCCCAGAAGGTGATATCCTTTCCAAACTCTTTTTTGAGTTCAACAGCGGCCATATCATAACAGTTGGTCTGCACCGGGTTGAGTATGTCGATGCCGACATCAATGAAATCAGGAATGAATTGTCTTACGCTTCCGCAGGAATGCATGAAGATCTTCATATTGGTGTTTTTCTTCACATAATCGCACAGCACTTTGTATCTTGGCTTGAAGTGTTTACGGAAGGTATCCAGGTCGATGAATGGTCCGGAGGTCATTCCCAGATCATCGCCAAACCTTATAACATCTACTATATCACCAAGATTCTGACACTTCTTTTCCAATCCTGCCATATGCATATCAACAAGCAGGTCAAGCATTTCAGATAGTTTTGGCTCGTCTGTCATCAGGTCCATTAGAAAGTTATCCATCCTTCTGATGAAAAAACCCAGTTCGAGGAGCTTCACACCCCCCGACATTACCATGGCTTTGCCCGTTGATTCCTTAAGGCTGATTATTCTTTCCCTGAGCTCTGCAGTGTTCAGGTTTGAAGCGTGTGAGTGAACCACCCAGCTGATCTTTTTAAGTGCTTTGTTAAGGTCAGAAAGATTTTCAGGATATCCTTTCTCATAAGGGTAATACATCTGGTCGTAAAATGCTGCCCCTGAGGCTTTTCGTGAAAGCATTGTTCCTTCATTATCAACAGTATACCACGATCCATCTCTGTCTTTTATCGGTCTGTACCAGCCGGGGAACTGCGCCTTGCTGCCATCAACAAGTTCAACGTCGTACCAGTCGCCACCTTCAGCTGCAATCCTGTTAATATCAAGCGCATCAACACCCAGAAGATCGATGACTTCCATATCAACATTTGCAAGCTGCTGAACAACATCGAAAACTTTTGTGGGTTTATCTATTCCCAGATGCTTTTTCAAATTATTATAAGCTATGGCAGATATGCCTGTAACTGTTGCACTTCCTAGGTCAACAGGAAGTCTGCCCGGAGTCTTGTGATTTATTGCCTGAAGCAAAATATCTCTTGAATTCATAGATGTATCTGATCTCTTTTTGCGGGAATTTACAAATTAATTGAACAATAAATGTATATATTTAAAAATGCAGAATAAGAAATACTATCCATGGCTTGTAGTAGGGCTGCTCTGGTTTGTAGCACTTCTTAATTATATTGACCGTCAGATGCTGTCGACAATGGAAGCCATCGATGATGGTTGATATTGCGGAACTTCAGACTGCTGCAAACTTCGGGCGCCTGATGGCAATTTTCCTGTGGATCTATGCTTTGATGAGTCCTGTTTCAGGTATTATTGCCGACAGGCTCAACCGTAAATGGCTAATAATAATAAGTCTTTTTGTATGGTCGGGGGTAACATTATTAATGGGTTTTGCGAAAACTTATGATCAGTTATATGCTTTGCGTGCAGTAATGGGTGTGAGTGAGGCATTCTATATGCCTGCAGGATTGTCTCTTATTGCCGATTATCATCAGGGGAAAAACAGGTCATTTGCAATCGGGATTCATATGACAGGTATTTATCTTGGGCAGGCCCTTGGTGGGTTTGGAGCAACAATTGCAGGTAGTTTTTCATGGCAGACCACTTTCTTCCTTTTTGGTCTGGCAGGTGTAATTTACAGCGTTGTGCTTATCCTTTTTCTTGAAGAGAAGAAGGCCTATATATTAGAAACAGGCTCTTCAGATTCTCTTTGGAAACGCTTCAGGGAATCAATAAACGGCGTTGGAGTATTGCTTGGAAGTCTGTCGTTCTGGGTAATACTTTTCTATTTTTCTGCTCCCAGTCTGCCGGGATGGGCCACCAAGAACTGACTGCCAACACTGCTGTCGGAAAACCTGAACATAAGGATGGAAGTAGCTGGTCCTGTATCAACAATTACCATTGCATTATCGGCCCTTATTGGCGTTCTTGCAGGAGGTATTACGGCCGACAGATGGATGCGTCATTCCATGAGGGGAAGGATCTATACCGGGGCTGTTGGCCTGGCTCTTACAATTCCGGCAGTATTGATGCTTGGATTTGGTACCGGTTATCTGACAATTCTTGGCGGGGCTTCTCTTTTTGGATTGGGTTTCGGAATGTTTGATGTGAATTGCATGCCTATTTTATGTCAGTTTGCATCACCCCGCCACCGGGCAACAGGGTATGGTTTAATGAATCTTGCAGGAATATCTTCCGGAGCAGTAATTACAACTATGTTGGGTAAATCAGCCGATTCCGGAAATCTGAGCAGGGATATTGCCATCCTTGCTCTATTTGTCGTGGCGGCTATAACACTTCAATTACTTCTGCTCCATCCGGAAACAGCCAATAAAACTGATGATTAGGTAATTCATTCAAAGTTAATTGAATCAGACTGAATTATTGATTTTTTATTTACCTTAACCCTTGCATACGAAATAACTTAAAACATAATTAGTGGAAAAACATAGTCAGCTCAATGAACTTGTGGAACGATATCCGCAACTGATGCAGGTGAAGGATAAAATAGGGAAAGCTGCAGATTGCCTTATATCCTGCTATAAGCATGGGGAAAGGTACT
This sequence comes from Bacteroidota bacterium, assembly GCA_016718875.1. Taxonomy (GTDB): domain Bacteria; phylum Bacteroidota; class Bacteroidia; order Bacteroidales; family VadinHA17; genus LD21. The sequence goes on along the minus strand of JADKBL010000023.1, from coordinate 35,228 downwards.
CGTATGGGGAAACGGAGGAAGCTCCTCCGATTCTGATCATATTGTTGGTGAGCTTATGAAAGGCTTCGAACAAAACGAAAAATAGTCGAAAAATTAAGAATGAGCTGATAGTTAAAGGAGGGGAGAGGGGAAAATATCTTTCTGAAAAACTCCAGCAGGGACTTCCAGCAATATCACTTTCAGCTCACAGCGGATTGATATCAGCAATAGCAAATGATACTGATGCCGATCTTATATTTGCCCAGCAGGTGATTGGTTATGGCAATGAAGGGGATGTGCTTCTGGCTTTGACCACATCAGGAAATTCACAAAACATAATCGATGCAATAATAACTGCAAAAGCAAAGGGGATGACTGTAATCGGATTGACAGGAGAGACAGGCGGAAAAATAGCTTCGCAGTGTGATATCATTATTAATGTTCCGGGAAAAAGCACAGCATATGTCCAGGAGCTGCATCTTCCTGTTTACCATGCACTTTGTCTGATCGTTGAGACTTCATTATTCGGCAATAAAAAGTAAATATAATGGGTAAGAAAATCAGTTTCGGGCATATATCACGCCGCGAATTCATAGGCAATGCTGCTGCAGGATCTTTATTCATTGCGGCTGGTCCGGTTTCAGGACTATTTTCAATTGATAATCAGAAAAGTGAAGGCTGGCCCAAAGATGCTCCAAAGTACAGGTTTCATATGATAGGTCACGGCCATATTGATCCGGTCTGGCTCTGGTCATGGGCTGAAGGTGTCGCAGTTGTTCACAGTACTTTCAGATCGGCTCTCGACAGAATGAATGAGACTCCTGATTTTACCTTTACCACAAGTTCCGCACAGTTCTTTCAGTGGATTGCTGACAATGATCCCGCAATGCTTTCTGAGATCCGGAAACGTGTTGAGGAGGGAAGGTGGGACCTTGTGGGAGGCTGGTGGGTTGAGCCTGATATGAATATCCCTTCGGGTGAGGCTATGGTGCGCCAGGGATTGTATGGGCAGCTTACATTTGAAAGACTATTAGGCGCAGATCAGTTGTTGCAACAAATCCCGATTCTTTTGGACATACTCTACTCTGCCGCAAATCATTAAGCTGCAGGGGATGGAGAACTATATCTTTATGCGACCGGGTCCAAAGGAAAAAACAATACCGGCTGACCTGTTCTGGTGGGAAGGTCCTGATGGTACGAGGGTATTGACCTACAGGATACAGATGAGTTATAATGATGGCGGATCTGTAAATAACCGGATAAAAGGTATCATTGAACAGGCCGTTGGTCAGCCAATGAAATCATTTATGGGATATTATGGTGTAGGCGATCATGGGGGAGGAGCCACAAAAGAGAGCATAAAATCGATTGAAGCACTTAAAACTGAAAAGGGTGCACCTGTTGTTTTCTTCAGCACTACAGACAATTATTTTAAGGAGATAAGGGATGATAAAAAACTCAATCTGCCTGTTGTTAAGGACGATCTACAGCATCATGCAGCAGGTTGTTATACAGCAGAATGGGAGATAAAGAAAAATAACAGGATGTCGGAGGCTGCACTTGTAACTGCAGAAAAAATAGCATCCGTAGGATCAAAAGTGTGGGGAGCAAAATATCCGTATAAAGAGTTATCGGAAGCATGGCACCGTGTTCTCTTTCTCCAGTTCCACGACAGCCTTGCCGGTACATCACTTTATGAGCATTCACAGACAGCCCGTGAAGGGCACGGATATGCTCTCGACATTGCAAGCCAGGCAACTGTTCTTGCGGTCCAGAAACTTGAGTGGCAGGTGCCTGCAGAGGATCCCGCTTCACAGTATATGATTGTTTTCAATCCGCATGCATGGGAAGTCAATTCAAATATTGAGTACGATTTCAATCAGGGGAAATATCTTAAATCATCGCGTGTTGAGGATGAAAAGGGTAATCCTCTCCTTCATCAGTGGGCACCCGGATCAACTGAGACAGGCAGCCGGAAAAAGCTTGTTGTCAATACTGCTATCCCTGCTTTTGGTTATCGCCAGATCCGGCTCTTTGACGGAGACCCCGCCGGATTAAAGTCGACAGTAAAAGCTGAAGGAAATTTTATTGAAAATGAATTCCTGAAAGTTTATTTTTCTGAGAACGGCAGCATTGGTATTTATGACAAGGAAAAAGGAAAAGAGGTTTTTGCAGGTGGTTCCACAGGCTGTAAAGCAGTAATAATTGATGATCCCAGCGATACCTGGAGCCACGATATCAAATCTTTCTCAAATGAAATAGCTTCTTTTGGAAATGCTACTTTCAAAATACTGGAGAATGGCCCTTTAAGAACAAAGATCAGAGTCAGGTCAGGATATGGTAATTCAGGTCTGACAATAGACTGGACTCTCTATTCAGGTTCCCGCCACCTTGAGGCCAAGATCACACTGGACTGGCACGAACATCTTAAAATGCTTAAGTTCTCTTTTCCTGTTAATGTGGAATCGCCGGCAGCGACATATGAAACACCTTATGGACATATCGTTCGCGCTACCAATGGTGATGAGGATCCCGGACAGAGATGGATTGATCTGAGTGGTCTGAAAAGTGGCAGCAGATGTGGTCTGACTGTTATTAATGATGCCAAATACGGGTACAGTGTCAATGGAAATGACATGCGAATCTCAGTTGCAAGGTCAGCTGTTTATGCACATCACAATCCAAAGGTTCTTGATATGGCAGAAGAGCATCTCTGGATGGATCAGGGCATTCAGACTTTCAGAATGCTGCTTGTACCGCATGCAGATACCTGGAAAGAGATAAATATTCCGAGGATCGCAGATGAATTTATTTCTCCGCCGGTTCCAATTTACCAGGGAATTCATGGAGGAACAATGCCAAAATCCGGTTCCTTCATCTCAGTTGATGCTAAAGATGTAAATGTGACTGCAGTTAAACTTTCGGAAAAAGGTGAAGATATAATAATAAGGTGTGTAGAAACATCAGGATCAGGAACTCAGGCAACTGTTGATCTTCGTTTTGCTGAACTAAAATGGTCAGGAAATTTCAGGCCATGTGAGATTAAAACACTGCGTCTGAATCTTAACACAAAGGAAATTCATGAGGTCAACCTGCTCGAAGAGTAGTGATTGAATTTTGAATAAGTATGGAAAACAGTTAATTATGGATAAGGAAAAGCTGAAAAAGATACTGAGTGATATAAGTTCTGTCAGAATTATAGTATTGGGTGATTTCTGTCTCGATGCATATTGGTTTATAGATGAAGCGATGAGCGAAATATCGATTGAGACTAATGAGGTGACGAGACCAGTCAGAGAGCAGCGTTATTCTCTGGGCGGAGCAGGCAATGTTACAAATAATCTGGCTGCAATGGGAGTAAAGGATATAAGGGCATTCGGAGTTATCGGACCTGATCCTTTCGGGACTGAAATGTTAAGGATAATGAAGGAAACCGGTATCAAAACCGGAAATATGCTGGTACAGACCAGTGATTGGTACACACATACTTATGCGAAACCTTACATAGAAGAGAGAGAACTTAACAGAGTTGATTTCGGGAATTATAATCACCTCTCGGAAGCTACAGCAGGGCTCCTGATCTCAAATCTTAAAAAGGAGATACCCGAAGCTGATGTTATAATTATAAATCAGCAGGTTCCTTCAGGCATTCATACTGACTTATTTAAGAAGATGCTTTTGGATGTAATCAGAAAATTTCCTGAAAAACTCTTCATTACTGACAGCCGGAGTTTCAATGATTTTTATGATGGGACAATACGCAAGATGAATGATACTGAAGCAGCAAGGCTTTGCGGTGTGGTACGTAAACCTGATGAAGCCATTACATACTCTGAGGCATCCTCATTTGCGAAGGAGCTTTTTAAAAGATTTCATAAGCCGGTTTTCATTACCAGGGGAAGCAAAGGATCTGTTACAATTGATGACACCGGCATATCTGAGATACCAGGTCTGATGATACTTTCCAAAGTCGATACTGTAGGTGCCGGCGACAGTTACCTTGCAGGTTCAGCTTCAGCACTTGCAGCAGGATACAGTATGAAGGATGCCGCATTGACAGGCACATTTGTTGCGGGAGTAACAGTACAGAAACTTTTCCAGACAGGTACGGCTACTCCTGAAGAGATCCTTGCAATAGGACAAGACCCTGATTTTATTTATTCTTCTGAGCTTGCTGAAAATGTAAGATTTGCCAGTTATCTGCCGGATACTGAGATAGAAATTATTACAAGCCGGAAAGAAAAACCCCGGATAGAGCATGCAATATTTGACCATGATGGTACAATTTCCACGCTGAGGGAGGGATGGGAAAATATCATGGCACCTGTGATGATCAGAGCCATACTTGGCAATAAGTTCGATACCGCAGATGAATCAGTATTCCGGAAAGTCAGAGCCAGAGTTGATGAATATATTGACAAAACAACCGGTATTCAAACGCTTGTTCAGATGAAAGGATTGGTCGGGCTTGTCAGAGAATTCGGATTTGTTGATGAAGATAAGATTCTGGATGAGTTTGGCTATAAGCAGCTCTATAATGATGAACTGATGAAGATGGTAGATTCCAGGATCATTAAGTTAAAAAGAGGTGAACTTTCAGTTGATGACCTTACATTAAAAGGGGCTGTTCCTTTTCTTCAAAAATTAAGTGAAAAGGGTATTAAGCTTTATCTTGCGAGCGGCACTGATATTGAAGATGTAAAAAGGGAGGCGGAAATACTTGGTTATGCTCACCTTTTTGAGGGAAGAATTTATGGTGCTGTTGGGGATATAACCAAAGAGGCAAAAAAGATCGTACTCGACAGGATACTTGATTCTCTGGGTGAGTCTGGCTCCGGAAAAGTTGCCACTTTCGGTGACGGTCCCGTGGAGATAAGGGAAACACACAAGCGTCATGGAATTACTATCGGTGTTGCCAGCAATGAGATGATGCGGTTTGGATTGAATGAGAAGAAGCGGGAACGACTGATAAAGGCTGGTGCTGATATCGTCATTCCTGATTTTTCAAAACAGGATGCTTTGCTTGGTCTGTTAAATATTTAACAATTACTATGGCTCATAAGGAATTGGACCGGAACAGGCTTTTAATTAAGAAACTGTCAGGAAGAAAAAATAAGGTTTATATCGGTAACGACCATATACCTGTTACTAAGAAGCCTGGAAATATTTCAGCATCAGCGGAATTGCTTATAAAACAGACTGCAGAAAATATAAAACTCGCAAGAGAAAAGAAGAGATCCGTTATCCTTGCATTTGGTGCCCATACAATAAAAAACGGGATGGCTCCAACTCTAATAGCGCTAATGAAGGAAGGCTGGCTTTCACACCTGGCAACAAACGGAGCCGGAATAATACATGACTGGGAGTTTGCATACCAGGGCGAATCAAGCGAAGATGTAAAGGAAAATGTTAAGCTCGGTCAGTTTGGAATCTGGGAAGAGACAGGATTCTTCATTAACCTTGCTTTGATAATTGGTGCATATGAAGGTCTCGGTTATGGTGAATCTGTCGGGAAGATGATCTCACAGGAGGGGTTGCATATTCCGGATATCAGCTCATTGTATGATATTGCCTCGTCCCATATGAAATCAGAACCAGAACTTTCAGCCGCTGCAGTCGATCTGGCAGGGGTAATTTCAAGGTTAGGATTAAAGTCCGGTTTCATGTCTGTTAAGCATCCTTTTAAACAATATTCTGTACAGGCTGCAGCATATGAACTTGGTATTCCGTTTACAAGTCATCCGATGATCGGACATGACATTATTTATAATCATCCTGTAAACCACGGGGCTGCTCTGGGCAGATGTGCCTTGCGCGATTTTTTGTCCTTTGCCGACAGTGTAACAAATATTGATCATGGGGTTTATATCTCGCTTGGCTCAGCAGTTATGTCGCCGATGATATTTGAGAAAGCCTTGTCGATGGCCCAGAATCTTGCAATTCAGGAGAACAGGCATATCGATCATCATAAAATGCTTATAGTCGACCTTGCAGAATCAGACTGGGACTGGAAAAAGGGTGAACCACCGGCAGATAATCCTGCCTATTACCTGCGGTATTGTAAGACCTTCTCCAGGATGGGAGGCGAAATGAACTACCTGACTGCAGATAACCGTGATTTTCTACTGGCATTATATCAACAGCTCAATTCAAAGTAATATGATAAAGACTGAAGTTATTGAATTAAGAAAGGAAGCAGAGCACCATCTTATCAATGAACTCCTGCCATTCTGGATAAACAGGATGATGGATTTTACAAATGGCGGTTATCTTACACATTTTGACAAGGATGGGAATGACAGCGGGGAAGATGAAAAATCGCTTATAGCTCAGACCAGGTGCCTGTATACATTATCTTCTGCTCACCGTGCTGGGTACGGAGACGGGAAGTTAGCCGCAATGGCAAAGCATGGTGCCGATTTCCTGATAGATAAAATGTGGGATAAAAAATACGGCGGATTCTACTGGATGATGGACCGCAAGGGGAATGTAAAGATTGATCAGAAAATAATATACGGACAGAGCTTTGCAATCTATTCTCTAAGCGAATATACCCTTGCAACAGGGGATAAGCGCGGGGTGGAATATGCAGAAAAGGTTTTCGACCTGCTTCAGAAATATTGTGTTGATTCGATGTACGGAGGCTATTGGGAAATGTTCCATCGCGACTGGACCCTTTGCGGGCCCGGAAGTCAGGGAGGAGACAGGAAAACACTTGATGTTCACATGCATCTTATGGAAGCCTTTACAACCCTTTACGAATGTACAGGCAAAGAGGTCCACCGGAGAAAATTGCTCGAAGATATTGATCTGCTGATACATCGTATCATTCATCCTGTGTATAAAACAGGCATTCCGCAGTTCTTTAAGGACTGGACCGTAGCTCCACAGATAAAATTTGACATTGTTTGGGGATGGGACAGGTTTTCAGCAGAGGGTCAGAAAGGGAATGCAACTGACAATACCTGCTATGGTCATAATGCTGAATTTGCCTGGTTGCTGATCCATGCACTTGGGATCCTTAAATTCAGGGGCGAAGAATATTCAGAACTTTTCATGATCATTTTCGACCACACAGTAAATAATGGAATTGATGTTGAGTTTGGAGGCGTTTATGTCGAAGGACCTCATTCGGGTGGTGTGTATGACAGGGAAAAAGAGTTCTGGCAGCAGGCTGAGGTTTTGATAGGTATGCTGGACGCGGTCATCTTATTTGGGGATGAAAAATACTGGGATGCTTACAGAAATGTCCATCGTTTCGTTCTGGATAAAATGGTCAATAAAGGAATAGGGGAGTGGTATCCATTAATGACGAGAAGAGGGGAACCCATCTGGACACATATGAGCCATTCATGGAAGATAAATTATCATACTGTACGATCAATGATTCAGAGTATCAGACGATTGAGTATAATTGAATCGAAACTGCAATAATATCCCAATATGAATCTCTCTCTATCTGCAATTGACTGGGTTGTTATCATTATTATGATGGGGGGCAGTCTTTCATTTGGATTGTATATGGCCTACCGGAAGAAAGCAGGACAGGACAGTTCCAGTTTCTTTCTGGGAGGCAGATCTATTAAATGGCCGGTGATAGGTGCTTCACTTTTTGCTACCAACATTGGAGCAGAGCATCTGGTTGGCTTATCAGGAGATTCATACAGGTACGGACTTGCAGCAGGATCTATCGAACTTACATGTGCCATTACACTGGGATTTGCCTGTGCAGTCCTGTTCCCCTATTACATGAAGAATAAAATCTATACAATACCCGAGTTTCTTGAAATAAGGTACAACAGGAGGGCAAGGACATTTTTCTCCGGATTAATGCTGATTATCAGTATAATGACAAAGCTTGCATTTACTCTTTTTGCAGGTGCCCTGGTTCTTAACAGTATTGTGGGATGGAACATCATGACTACGGTTTTCTGGATCGCAATCGGCGTTGCCCTTTTTACAATTGCCGGAGGCTTTACTGCTGTTGCCTATTCAGATGCTATTCAGGTAATTATTATGATAGCAGGATCAGCAATTATGCTTTTTATAGGCCTTGACAAAGTCGGGGGATGGGATGGCTTGATGACAAAGGTGCCGGAGATGATGTCTATTGCAAGGCCTGGTGACCAGGTCTATCCTTTCTGGGGAATACTTGCAACTGCTTTTTATGCAGGTATATTCTACTGGGGGATCGACCAGGTGAATGTGCAGAGAGTGCTTGCTGCCCCTGATATTAAACAGGCACGGTGGGGTTCAATGTTGGCAATGACTCTTAAGCTTTTGCCGATCTTTATTTTTGCACTTCCCGGAGTTATAGCATATGCATTATATCCCGGGCAGCTGGAAGGGGATGCCACAAAGCAGACTTTTGTTTTGTTACTTAACAACCTCCTGCCGGCAGGTTTGAGGGGATTATTACTGGCATCACTGATGGCGGCACTTGTAACATCACTTATTGCAGTTCTTAATTCAGTTTCTACCCTGGTTGTCAGGGACTTTATTGTTGAGTTCAGGCCTGATATTCCTGAAAAAAAGCAGGTTACACTTGGAAGGTATATAATAATGATTGTAACTTTTCTGGGAATAGGAGCAGCATACATGGTTTATAAAAATGAAGAAGGATTATATAAGTATCTGCAAACGATTACCGCCTATCTTGTGATTCCTGTCTTTCCTGCTATTTTTTTCGGAATTGTGAGTAAAAAGGTAACCCTGAAGGGAGCCGCTGCATCTGTTATAGCAGGCATTCTGCTCGCAACAATATTTGTAACTGACCAATTTGCAGGTCCGGAGAAGGGGCAACAGATGTTTCCCATTCTTCATCATAATCTGACATTGAACTTTGGTTACAGAGGTCTCTGGGCTGAAATAATAATTACAGGGGTTTTGTTTGCAGTCTCAGCCTTCACTGTAAAGACTGCACCTGAAAAACTTGCAACAATCACATTTACATATACAGGTAAAATAGCCAGGTTTGAAGGATTAACGGACTGGAGATTGCATCTGGGAATTCTTTCCCTGATTACACTTTTCCTCTATATCTGGTTAAGCTGAAGTATTGAATCCGGCTTATACCTTAAGAAATATCTTCTTTTTGTATAGGATATAAAGGAAAGTCCATCCAATAGCAGTAATGCCAATGCCGTTAATGATGGGTGCCCACGTTTCTGGCATCAGGTCAGTCAGTCCCTTGAAAAAGAATTTATTTGCATTGCCGAAGTTTATTATCCTGTTAGTCAGGTATATTGTTATAGGGTTCAATCCGATTACAACAAAAAAGAAAGCCCATTTCTTATACTCCCACACATCGATTATGAGGTAGAACAATGCGAAAAGAAGAATGCTTAGTCCGCCCACGAAACATACAAATGAACTGGACCAGATATTTTTATTTATAGGAAAACCTATGTTCCATAATTTACCGATAATAATAAAAATTACTCCGGCAACTGCCAGGTATAGAACCTTCTTCAATGGTTTGTCGCTAAGATATTTTGACATCATGAATTCTCCGGTAAACATTCCAAGAAGTGCTGTTCCAATTGCAGGTATAGTACTGAAAAGTCCCTCCGGATCATGATTTCCGCGGTACAATCTGCCGGGCATAAGAAGACGGTCGATATAGCTTGTAAGGTTTCCTTCCTGAGAGAATGGATCAGTAGATCCCAAATCATGGGCAGGGAAAATCAAAAGAAGTAACCAGTATCCGATCAGGATCATTCCGAACCACACCATCCTGAAATTGCGACCTGCATTTGTATAGATAATTGCCGCAAACATCCATGCAAGTCCTATTCGTCCAAGTACGCTGCCATACCGCAAATTCTCTAAATCGAAGCGGATTCCGTTATTGTATATTATTCCCAGAAGGACAAGTATTAGTCCCCTTCCGATAATATGCCGGTATATTTTTCTTTCAGGTTCACCCATTTCCCTTCTTTTTGCAAGAGAGTAAGGAAACGAAATACCGGCTATAAAGAGGAACAGAGGGAATATCATATCGTAAAACCTGAAGCCATGCCATTCTACATGATCAAGCTGTGCAGCCCACCATTGAAATACCGGCCATCCGGTGAGTGTTGCAAGTCCGGTGAAAATTGCTTCACCTCCCATTATCCAGAACATGTCAAAACCGCGGAGAGCATCCAGAGACTGGAGTCTTTTTGAAGGTGTTTTTGGATGTGTATTCATTTTAAAGTGCAATCGGATTAAGATATGGTCAATTTAAGTTAAAACTTTCCCCTCAATTGTAATTATTTGGTTATAATTTGCATATTTGAATAACAATAAGGCAGTGGCTTCAAATATAATAAATAATGTCAATGGCATTAATTCAAATTTTATTCTGTAAACAATGAGTTCAAACCAATCAAGTGGTTCTGGTCCGGGCCTGAAACGTGTACTGGGGCTGTCGTCTCTTGTCCTCTACGGTATAATTCTGATCCAGCCAACAGCACCTATGCCTCTGTTCGGGGCAGCAGCCACACTTGCCAAAGGGCATGTGGTGACAACAATAATAATAGGTATGATCGGCATGATGTTCACAGCCATCAGTTATGGTAAAATGGCAAATGTATATCCCAGTGCCGGTTCTGCCTATGCATATGTAACAAGGGAGATACATCCCTCGATAGGCTATTTTATAGGTTGGGGGATGATATTTGATTATGTTATGAACCCTATAATATGTGTGATATGGATCAGCAAGGCATCGATTAACCTGGTACCGGAATACCCATTTGCAGCTTATGCTGTTGCTTATACAATATTGTTTACAGGAATGAATTTAAGAGGTATTGAATCCAGTTCAAGGACAAATGCCATAATAGCCACTGGTCTTGGTGTTGTTATAATACTATTCCTGGGAGCTGCCGTCCGGTATCTTTTTATAAACCCTCCGGCAGGTGTTGCAGAGTGGACGCGTCCTTTTTATGATCCTGCAACTTTCTCCTTTTCAGCCGTATCCGCAGGAGCGTCACTTGCTGTTTTGTCTTACATTGGATTTGATGGTATCTCCACTCTTTCTGAGGAGGTTCATAATCCACGGAAGAATATTCTTCTTGCCTCAGTACTTGTATGTATCATCACCGGTATTCTTGCTTCAATTCAGGTATATACAGCCCAGCTTGTTTGGCCGGGCACATCATTCCCGGATCAGGACACTGCTTTCTGTTATATTGCAGGAAAAGCCGGTGGTTTATGGCTCTTCCATGTTGTCAATATCGCTTTGCTGATAGCATCAATCGGATCGGGTGCAGGAGCTCATCTTGGTGCAGGCAGGCTGCTCTACGGAATGGGACGCGACAATGCCATTCCAAAGAAGTTCTTTGCTTATGTTAATCCAAAAACCAGGATACCTTCAAATAATATAATCCTGGTAGGGGCATTTGTCCTGATAGGTGTCTTTCTTGTTTCATATTCACTGGGAGCACAGCTTCTTAACTTTGGAGCTTTGATAGCATTCATGGGTGTAAATGCCTCATCATTTGCTCACTATTATCTGAACAATAAGAAAAAGAGTTTTGGAAACTTCATTGTACCGGTACTTGGATTTTTAATCTGCCTCTATCTTTGGTTCAGTCTGGGTACTCTTGCAAAGATAGTTGGTATCGTTTGGCTTACATTAGGGGTACTTTATGGAGCCTACCGTACCAACTGGTTCCGCAAGCCACTTCAGTTTGCTGAATTGAATCAAAATGAAGAAAACTAACTTATTATATTTTTAATTATGACTACACGCAGGGAGTTTATTTACAAGTCAGCTATCGGGGCAGCAGGCCTGACCCTTAGTGCAAAAAGCTATTCCCGTATTCTTGGTTCCAATGACAGGGGTGAGGGTTGGAATTGTGGGTTATTCTGATCGGTTCAAGGGTCACTTGCTCCGCAGTTTATGGCGCAGTGCAAGGAACATAATTTTGAATTCGTGGCAGTCTCCGATCTCTGGAGTCGCAGGCGTGATGAAGCAGTTGAATATTTCAAAAAGCAGGGAGTAAATATTCAGGCTTACAGGAATAATGAGGAATTATATGATAGTAAAACAACTGATGCTGTTATAATAAGTACAGCAGATTTCCAGCATGCCCTTCACCTTGCAGAGGCTGTAAGGGCAGGGCAGGATGCCTATTGCGAAAAGCCTTTTGCTGAAACAATGTCTGATGCAAGGGAAGCAAGAAAGGCAGTTGAGGAGACAAGAAAAATAGTTCAGATAGGATCGCAAAGGAGAAGCACACCTAACTATATTGCTGCCAATGAATATTTAAGATCAGGAAAATTCGGTAAGATAGTTATGGTTGAGATGACCTGGAATGTAAATCAGCCTGGTCGCTGGAGAAGACCTTCTGTTACAAGTGTTATAAAAGAATCTGAGACCGACTGGAAACGCTTCCTTTTAAACCGTCCTGCACAGCCATGGGATCCAAGAAATATCTTGAATTCAGGCTTTTCTGGCCTTTCTCATCAGGAATTCCCGGACAATGGATGGCTCACCAGATAGATACAGTGCATTGGTTCACCGGAATCAGTCATCCGAAAAGCGTAGCTGCAAATGGCGGAATCTACCTTTGGAAAGATGGCCGTACCAACTTTGATACAATGACAGCAGTTATGGATTATTCTGATCCTTCAAATCCAGATATCGGTTTCCAGGTAGTTTATTCATCCCGCTTTACCAATTCAGCAGGTGGAGTAAAAGAGATTTATTACTCAAACGGAGGCTCTCTTAATCTTGATACCAATAAGATAAATTCCGAAGGCGGGCTTCAGCAGGCAGACGCGGATGCAATGAAAATGAAGGCAAATCTTCTGGCAGGGGCTGACCTTCCAGGCTTTAAAGTTGAAACTGCAGCAAACACAGGTTCCGATCCAATGACCTACGCCCATATGCGTAACTGGATGGAATGTGTCCGAAGCCGGAAAAAACCCAATGCTGATGTTATGGCTGGTTACAATCATTCCATTGCCAATATTATGTGTACCGCTGCCTTGAGAACAGGTGAAAAGGCTACTTTCGATGAGGCAAAGCAGGAGGTTCTGGCAGGGGGTAAAGTATTTCAGTATTAAATAATTGCAATCAAATAATTTAATCTATCATTTATGAAAAACAAAGGACGTTTATTAGTGGCATTTGCCATGGTGTCGATTCTCACAGCGGCATTCTGCAGTGTATCTTCAGCACAGGCAAAACAGGAGTACTATGAATTGAAAGTATATCATCTTGCCTGGGGAGCCGGACAGGAAGGAAAAGTTGATGCATTTCTGAAGGATGTTTACATTCCTGCTCTCCATCGTGCAGGTATCGCAAAAGTTGGAGTATTCAAACCTATCGAGACAGATGTGCTGTCGGGAAAAAGGATTTTTGTGTTTATCCCGGTAAAAACCCTTGATCAGTATCTGTCACTTCAGGATGTTCTTTCAAAGGACAAAGTATATACCGAAGCAGGGAAATCATTTATTGATGCTCCTTATAATGAAGCTCCGTATGCAAGATTCGAGAGTATACTTCTGAAGGCATTCAAAAATATGCCTCAGCCATTCTTCCCGGCATATACAAATCCTGTATCAGAAAGGGTTTATGAGCTTCGCAGTTACGAGAGTGCAACAGAAGCCAAGGCTGCCAAAAAGATTAAGATGTTCAACGAGGGAGGGGAAATAAATATCTTCACCGCTCTTAAATTCAATGCTGTATTCTATGCTGAGGTTGTTTCAGGAAGTGCTATGCCAAACCTGATGTACATGACCACCTTTACAGATAACGGTTCACGCGAAGAGCATTGGAAAGCTTTCGGAGCTGCACCTGAATGGAAAACACTTTCAGGTCTCGAGGAATACAAGAATACCGTATCAAACATTGACAGGTATCTTCTTCGTCCGACTAACTATTCAGATTTTTAGCCTCATCCCCGGATTGTGAAAGGTTAAAATCCATTGTCTCTGTGTAACCAAAGAAAAACTTTCACAGAGTTACACAGAGGGAATCATCAGAGTTTACACCGGATAAACTTAAATTGAAATATCGGGACTCTGTGCGCTCTGTGGGAAAATATTATTCAACAGCCCAGATATTAAGGTGATTTTTTTGTAACTAAACCGGAACTTCAATTTTCGAAATAGCATCTTCAACCTCTGCTGTTGTCAGTTCATGATCAGGCAGGTTGTTTTCGAAATACTTCTCATATGCTGATATGTCAAAGTGGCCATGGCCGCTGAGATTGAAGAGTATAGTTCTTGATACTCCTTCAAAGATCGGCTTTTCTTGCTTCATCGAGAGCGCCGGCAATTGCATATGATGACTCAGGTGCCGGAAGTATTCCTTCAGTTCTGGCAAACAGTACTGCTCCCTCAAAACACTCCCTCTGCATCTTGGCTTTGGCCTCAATAAATCCGTCTTTGAGGAGCTGGCTGACAAGTACTCCTGCACCATGGTAACGCAAACCACCTGCATGTATCTTGTCAGGCATAAAGTTATGTCCGAGAGTGTACATCGGAAGGAGCGGGGTCATTCCTGCTGTATCTCCAAAGTCATATGTGAATTTACCTTTAGTAAGCTTTGGACATGATGAAGGTTCCACTGCAACCAGCCTGACGTTTTTGCCATGCTGTATTTTTTCACGAAGGAACGGAAATCCTATGCCGGAGAAATTTGATCCGCCTCCGAAGCAACCTACAACTACATCAGGATATTCACCTGCCTTTTCCATCTGTATCAGAGCCTCCTGTCCTATAATTGTCTGATGAAGGATAACATGATTAAGTACACTTCCCAGTGAGTATTTTGTATATGGGTCCTGTCCTGCAATCTTCATTGCTTCGGAGATAGCTATACCAAGGCTCCCCGGTGAATCAGGATCCAGTTCGAGAATTTTCCGGCCCGCAGCAGTTAGTGTACTTGGCGATGGAACAACCTTGGCATTATAAATATTCATAAGAAGTTTACGACCTGGTTTCTGATTGTGACTAACTTTTACCATGAAAACAAGCAACGCGATGCCGAAGTGGTTGCATGCAAAACTCATAGCACTACCCCACTGGCCAGCTCCGGTTTCTGTGGTTATTCGTCTTACACCTTCCTGTTTGTTATAATAAGCCTGTGCAATTGCAGTATTGGCTTTATGCGAACCTGAATAATTGCCCCCTTCATATTTATAATATATTTTACTTTTTGTCCCGATGGCTTTTTCAAGGCTTGATGCCCTGAAAAGAGGAGATGGGCGGAACGACTTATAGAGGTCAAGTACTTCATCAGGAATATCAATATATCTCTCGGTCGAAACCTCCTGCTTTATCAGTTCCATTGGGAAAACTGCCGCCAGATCTTCAGGACCAATTGGTTGCCTTGTTGCCGGATGCAAAGGAGGTAAAGGCTTGTTGGGCATGTCTGCCAGAATGTTATACCATTGCTTCGGCATTTCATTTTCGCTCAGAATAATCTTTTTAATCTTTTCCATTTTCTCAGGTTTTTATTTTGGTTAATTGTTTTCAAAAAAAAAGCACGCTGTGCAGCGTGCCTCTATAAAAAATATCTTGTTACTCTTATAAAATGGCTTTACACAGCTTTAACGGATGAGCTGCGCCAAGACCAAACATATGAGTAGTTTGTTTTCATGTGAGCAAAAATAGTTATTTTTTTAAAATTCAAAAGAAAAAAGCGAATTTTTTGATTTTTTTTAATCTGATGAACTGTTTTTGTGTCGGAATGGTATGTAATTGTCTGATTTTGTATTATTCATGTACGATTGCACCCAATGACCTTAAATCATCAAAAAAGGCCGGATATGATTTCCCTACACTCTGGGAATCCTTAATGTATACTCTTCCGGATGCCTTAAGTGCAGTAACAGCCATAGCCATTGCGATTCGATGATCCTCGTGAGATTCCACTTTACCTCCGGATGGTATGCCTCCTGTAATACTCATAATATCATCATCTGTGTCGATTTTTATTCCGAGCTTCCCGAACTCCTGTCTTATAGTTTCTCCTCTGTTGCTCTCTTTATGTTTTAACCTCGAAACCCCTTTTATTTTTGATATTCCCTCGCAATATGATGCTAATGCTGCAAGTGGAGGGAAGAGGTCAGGTGCGTGAGTTGCATCAAAGCTGAAAGCCTTCAATGGTGAATGTGAAATTCTGATTGCATTGTCTGAGGTTGTAAATTTTGCTCCTGCATCCTTAAGTGCATCCAGTATTGTCATGTCGCTCTGATGACTTAAAATGCTGGAGGCCTGTTATTGTCAGATCGCCGTTGATGGCACCGGCTACAAGCAGAAAAGCTCCGCCACTCCAGTCTCCCTCAACAGTATATTCATGAGGAACATATTTCTGTTTACCGGGAATTCTGAAGATGGAATAATTTTCATTGTTTATTGTGATTCCAAAATCTTTAAGGATGTTAATGGTCATATCAATGTATGGCCTGCTTTTTAGATTTAAAACTTTTATTTCAGAATCCTCCATTGTCATTGGCAGGGCCATCAGCAGTCCTGTGAGAAGCTGGCTGCTGACCGATCCGTCAATTTCATACTTTCCTCCTTTGAGAGGACCTTTTATACTCAGGGGAAGGAAACCGTCTGTGGTTTTACATTCAACACCCATTTGCCTTAGAGCTTCCTCCACCATATTCATGGGTCTCTTTCTCAGAGAGTTTGCTCCTGTAAGTATGACCTCCTCCGGAAAAAGTGCAGCAATGGGAGAGAACATTCTAATGGCCAGTCCGGATTCACCGCAATTGAGTTTTGGCTCTTTCAGTTCGCCGGTTCCGTCAACAATAATTTTATCCGGTGAAGGGTCAAGTCTTGCACCAAGTCCGACGGCAATGCTCATCGCTGCAAGGGAGTCGTCGCAATAGGATGGATTATGGATTATACTTGGTCCGTCAGCCAGCAGTGCGGCAGCAATTGCACGCTGTGTCATACTTTTTGATGATGGGGCCTTTACAGTGCCTTTCAGTGGTGACGGATCAATGTATCGTTCCATAGGGTAAAATTTATCTCTTAACCTACTTCCCCCAACTTAAACCAATGGGGATTGGGGTCTATTTAAGCCCCCTTGGGGATTTAGGGGTCTCTTCCTCATTCATAACCTTCATCTGGTGGTTGATCGACTCCTGGTGTATAGCCTTGAAGATTGCATCAATCATCTCAGCACTCAGTCCCTTGGCCTGTCCTTTGACAACAGCCTTCTTTATTATTTCATCCCACCGGATGCTCTGCAATATAGTGATATTATTTGCCTTTTTATAGCGTCCTATTGTTTCTGCAACTTTCATCCTCTTTTCCATCAGGTCGAGGAGATGTTCATCATATACGTCGATCTGCTGACGAAGCTCCCCTAAAACATCGAGGAGTTTTGGATCTGCAGGATTCGGATTCCTCATTATCAGCCTTGTTAACAGCTCCTTCAGGTCATTTGGTGTGACCTGTTGGGCGGAGTCGCTCAGGGCTTTTGCAGGATTGATATGAGATTCGATCATCAGTCCGTCGAAGTTGAGATCCATTGCCTTCTGTGATATTTCATGAAGGTACATCCTCGCTCCGGCAATGTGACTTGGATCACATATAATCGGCAAATCGGGAATTCTTCTTCTCAGTTCAATCGGAAGCTGCCAGTTGGGCTGGTTACGGTAAAGGGTTTTTTCATATGAAGAGAACCCTCTGTGAATTGCTCCGATTCGTGTAATTCCTGCACGGGCAATTCTTTCTATTGCTCCCATCCATAATTCAATATCCGGATTTATAGGATTTTTTATCAGCACCATTACATCAACTCCCTTCAGAGCATCAGATATCTCCTGTACTGTGAAAGGATTAACAGATGTTCTGGCACCAATCCAGAGCATATCAATTCCATATTTAAGTGCTTCATAAACATGTCGTTCATTGGCAACTTCAGTCCCTACAAGCATTCCGGTTTCCTGTTTAACACGCCTGAGCCACTTAAGGCCTTCCGAGCCCACTCCTTCAAATGAATCGGGACGTGTACGTGGTTTCCATATCCCTGCACGGAAAACGCTTACCTCTTTCAGCCCGGCAAGCTGCCTGGCTGTTTCCATAACCTGTTCTTCAGTCTCTGCACTGCAAGGTCCTGAGATTAGAAATGGCCTGCCTTTGTAGCCTTTCCATTCACTGATCCGGGAATTTTCGATTTTCAGTACCATATTTTTAAGTAAAAAGTTGTAAAGTTAATAATATTAAAAGTATTGAATTTCAAGTACTCAAGGCACTCAAGGCACTTTAGGCACTCCGAACTCAATTGAGTATCTTCCTTATCTTGTTAGCCTCTTCCATCAGTTTCTTAAGCCCTTCAAGGTCCTTTTCATGGATCATCTTTTAAAGAGATTCATCTTTTCTATATATGTATCCATTACTTCAATAATATAACCGGCATTCTCAAGAAAGATCGGTGCCCAGGTTTCGCCGTTGCTTTTCGCAAGACGGACAGTGCTCTCAAATCCTCCCCCTGCAAGTGTCAGAATATTCTGCTCTTCCTGTTCTTTCTCAAGTACGCTTAATGCAAGAGAGAAAGATGTAATATGTGAAATATGAGAGATATAGGCCACATGCACATCATGTTCTGCAGAATTCATATATACCTTTTTCATATTCAGCACATCCAGCATCTGTTCCACCTTTTCAAGTGCATCATCATCGCTGAGCTCCTTGTCGCATATAATAACATTTTTGTAGTCAAATAGTTTCCCGATGGCTGCAAGCGGACCAGAATATTCCGTTCCAGCCATTGGATGAGCTGCTACATACCTTCCTCTTGCAGGATGATTCCTTGAAGCCTCTGCCATTCCGACTTTGGTTGATCCCATATCAGTAACTACCTTCGTTGTTCCCGCAATTGCATCGAGTACCCGTGGCAGGATCTGACAGTTTGTGCTTACCGGTGTTGAAAGTATTATTAAATCACTTTTTTCAACAGCATTTTCCAGTGAATCAATTTCATCCACAAGTCCGGTAAGCATTGCGATATTCTGATGACGAACGCTCGATTCTACTCCGATAATCTTATCAGCAAATTTCCTTTTTCTCAGATCCACTGCCAGTGAACCTCCAATCAGACCTATTCCTACTATTGTTATTGTCATTCGTTAACAAGTTTTACCAATCGTTCCTTAGCTTCCTTCAGCTTTTCCTCAGTTGCACAAAGCGAAATACGGATATACCTTTCACCGTTATCACCGAAAATGAACCCCGGCGTAATGAAAACATGTGTTTTCTGAAGTATGTTTTCAACATACTCTTCACATGATTTTATCTCCTCCGGAATTGCTCCCCATACAAAAAGCCCCACCTGTTCCCTGCTGTAACGGCATTTGAGAAGATCCATAATCTCTTCAACTATCTTACGTCTTTTTGCATATGTTTCATTAACTGTATCATACCATGATTCGGGAGCATTAAGCGCCTCAACAGCTGCTGACTGAAGGCCAAGGAACATTCCGGAATCCATATTGCTCTTTACCTTGAGCACTTCCTTAATATAATCGCGATGACCAGCAACCATACCTATTCTCCATCCTGCCATATTTTGTGACTTGCTGAGCGAATTCAGCTCAAGAGCGATATCTTTTGCTCCTTCAACTGACAGTATACTTATGTATTCTTTATTCAGAATGAAACTGTAAGGATTATCATTGCACAGCAGGATTGAATGCTTTCTTGCAAATCTTACCAGCATTGCAAAAAGGGCTAAAGACCCTTTCGTTCCTGTTGGCATATGCGGATAATTTATCCACATCAGTTTAACTTTGCTGAGGTCCTCTTTTTCAAGCTTTTCAATATCGGGCATCCAGCCCGTCTTTTCACTGAGATCATATTTCCGTACAATACCACCTACCAGGTTTGTAACAGATGTGTAAGTAGGATAACCTGGATCAGGTACAAGCACTTCATCTCCGTGATTGACAAAGGCCATACTGATATGCATTATGCCCTCCTTGCTGCCCAATAACGGAAGTATCTCACCATCCGGATCTAGTTCCACACTGAAATACTTACCATACCATTGTGCAAATGCTTTTCTCAGTGCCGGTATCCCTGTATAGCTCTGATAACCATGTGATCCGGGTTTCTTTGCTTCAGCAATAAGAGCATTAATAGTCTCCTCGGACGGCATCTGATCGGGGCTGCCGATACCGAGATTAATGATATTGGCTCCATCCTTCCTCATCCTGTCCAGCTGGGCAAGCTTTCTTGAAAAGTAATATTCCTGTACCGATTCGGTACGTATTGCAGGTTTAACTATCATATAGCATATCTCCTTTGTAGTAAACACCAAGTATTTCCAGGTCGTTGGTATGGTCCCTCAGTATCCTGGCAATTATACCAGGATTAATATTTTTAGGCATTTCAAGATCACAGTAGAACATATACTGCCATTCTCCGTTTAGTCTTGGAACTGATTGTATTTTTGAAAGATTGATCTCCTTTTCAGCCAGTATCACAAGTATTTTTGCGAGTGAACCCGGTTTATGTCCGGTTGAGAAGCAGATTGATATCTTATTTCCTTCCCTGTTTCCCATTTCTTCGGGACCCACGACAAGGAACCTGGTATAATTTTGCTTGTAGGTCTCAATTCCGGGAGCAATGACATCGAGACCATATATCCTGGCAGCCTCGTTTGAAGCTATTGCTGCAACTCCTTTTATTTTATTTATACTTACATCTTTAGCGCTTCCTGCGGTATCATCGCTCTCTATAAGTGTCCATGAAGGATGGTGTTTAAGGAAATCCATGCACTGGGCCAGGGCGATAGGATGGGAGCGGACTTCATGAATATCATCAATTGACTGCCCTGGTAATGCCATCAGGTTCTGAACAATACGGAGGTTATGCTCTCCCAGCATCTTCATTCCCGATTCACGTATAAGGGTATAGTTTTGCAGGATACTGCCCGACCTTGCATTTTCTATTGCCATCACAGCATAATCGGCTTCGCCTTTGAGTACAGTGCTGATGGTAAGGTCGAATGTTGAGCATGGGACTATATCAATCTCATCATAATTGAAGTATTGCCTTGCGGCGACCTCATGAAAACATCCTGTCTCTCCCTGTATTGCAATCTTCATTTTCTGACTGTTATTAAAAAATTAAGGGTCCCTTGCGGGGACCCTTGTAATCATATAGTTTTTAACTGTATACAAAAATCCCCTTATCTCTTTTTAAAATAAAAAAAGAAGTAAAAAAAAGAGGCGAAATATGTGTATACAATATTCATTTATCCTTTGAATTGGTTTACAAAAGTAATGTAAATTTCAAAATAGCAAACAAATTTTGAAGAAATATGAAGAAATGGTTACTTTTGAATAAAGAATAGGATTATTTCTAATATTACGCCTCACACTCACGCCTCACGGGGCTTGTCCTCCGAAGCTTTAGCGAAGGAGGGCCTCCCTATGCCTTATGCCTTTCCTTCAAAACTTCTTCTATTTCCCGGAGACTGGTATGCTTTGTTTTCAATAGTATCAGCAGATGATAAAGCAGGTCAGCTGCTTCGTTCTTTAATAGTTCAATATTATCATCCTTCGATTCAATAACCAGCTCCACAGCTTCTTCCCCGACTTTCTGAGCAACTTTATTTATACCTTTTCTAAAAAGTTTATTCGTATAGGAATCTTTTTCGTCGTCATCAATTCTCTGATTTATAACTGCTTCAAGATGATACAGGAATCCTTTGGATGTATCAGCTTCAAAGCATGAATTGGTGCCATTGTGGCAAGTAGGACCGGCAGGAACTGCCTTTATGAGAAGTGAGTCATTGTCACAATCGGGAAGAATTTCCTTTACAACAAGGAAATTGCCTGAAGTTTCTCCTTTCGTCCACAAGCGGTTCTTGCTCCTGCTGAAGAAAGTAACTTTCCCTTCTTTCTTAGTCTGCTCAAGCGCCTCCTGGTTCATATAACCAAGCATCAGAACCTGAAGAGTGGAATAGTCCTGGATTATTACCGGTACAAGACCGTTGCCTTTTGAAAAGTCTATTTGTTTCATATCAATTCCCATATTATTATATATCTGTGATAATTTGTGTCTTGGGGTTGTTGAAAAAGTTTTTTTTAACCACAAAGAACACAAAGCCCGATCAATAAAAACAAAAAATAAGTTTTGATTTTATTTCTTTGTGATCTCTGTGTTTATTCTTTGTGACCTCTGTGGTTAATGGATTTTGACTTATTAAACATCCCAAGTCACAGAGATACACAGAGGTTACCTTACTGCAATATTTTCTTCTTTTAAATATTTTTTCAAATCCCTTATATCAATTTCCCCGAAGTGGAAGATACTTGCTGCCAGTGCGGCACTGCAGGACGTATTATTGAATACAGCCCTGAAATGCTGCATCGTTCCTGCACCTCCTGAAGCGATTACCGGTATGTTCACACTTCTGCTCACTTCTGCTGTAATATCGAGAGAAAAACCCGACTTTGTGCCATCGGTATTCATCGAAGTAAGCATTATCTCACCTGCTCCAAGCTCTTCAACTTTTCTTGCCCATGGAACAGTCTTAAAAGGGGTGATCATCCTGCCTCCGTTCACAAATACTTTCCACCCGTCATCAGTCAATTTTGTATCAATTGCAACAACAACGCACTGGCTTCCGAACTGAGAAGCGATTTCTGATATGAGCTCCGGCCTTTTTACTGCCGACGAATTGATCGTAATCTTATCAGCACCGGCTTTTATCAGAACAGCAACATCTTCAACACTGTTAATTCCTCCTCCGACTGTAACGGGGATATTTATCTCTGCTGCAATTCTTTCAACAAGTCCTGCCAGAGCTTTTCTTTTTTCAACTGTTGCAGTTATGTCAAGAAAAACGAGCTCATCGGCACCCTGTTCGACATATGCCTTTGCAAGTTCAACAGGATCGCCGGCATCAACAAGATTAAGGAAGTTTACTCCCTTCACTGTCCTCCCGTCCTTGATATCGAGACATGGTATGATTCTTCTTTTCAGCATAATTGTGCCAGTTCTTTAAGTGTTACCTTACCTTCATAAAATGCTTTGCCAACTATTGTGCCTTCGCATCCGATACTTTTCATATCAGTAATATCCTTTACTGATGAAATTCCTCCGCTTGCTATCAGATTTACTTTGACTTCACCCAGGATCTCTTTATAAATTTCTGTTGATGGTCCCAGCAGCATCCCGTCTTTGCTGATGTCAGTGCAAATCGTGTATTTCACTCCTTTTGATACAAAATCAGAAATAAAACCACTTATATCAATGTCTGAATTTTCGACTTTCTCACCACCAAATTCATTAAGCCAGTCGATAAAGAGATGAGGTTCCCTGACTGCAATACTGCCTGCTGTTGCCTGTCTGGCACCTGCATTAAAAACGCGTTTCAAATCATCTGCAGTTCTCAACCCGCCTCCGTAATCAATGGTCAGACTTGTATTACCTGCAATAGTCTCCAGTACTTTCAGATTCTCAATCCTTTTGTTCTTTGCACCGTCGAGATCAACAAGGTGCAGATACTTAAGCCCGCTGTCCTCTATCTGCTTGGCTATCTCAAGAGGATCTTCATTATAGATCTTTCTGGTATTGAAATCTCCCCTGGTCAGTCTGACGCATTTACCTTCTATGATATCAATGGCAATTATTATTCTCATAGCTCAAGGAAATTTCTAAGGATCTTTTCACCGACTCTCGGCCGACTTCTCCGGGTGAAACTGGGTTGCTCAGAAGTTATCCTTGTGCATTGCAGCACTGAAAGGAACTATATAATCGCATGTAGCAATTGTTGAGGATGAAATTTCTGCATAATAGCTGTGCACATAATAGACATCATCATTCAGTGAGATATCTTTGAAAAGTTCACCGTTCATAGTGAGAAAGTTGTTCCATCCCATATGCGGAATTTTGTCTACCGGCGGGAACAGTTTTACATCACTGTTAAATATTCCAAGGCCCTGTGTGCCTGATTCTTCGTTGAAACGACAAAGTAACTGAAGTCCGAGACATATTCCAAGGATTGGCTTACTTAGGGATATGATGGTTTCATCAAGTCCCTTTTCTTTCAGGTATTTCATTGCAGAACCTGCCTCCCCGACACCCGGAAATATCACTTTATCCGCACCGGCCAGTTCATCCCTTTTATCAGTTATGATACTTTCAAACCCGAGCCTTGTAACTGCATTCCGGACCGACATTATATTGCCGGCATTATATTTTACGATTGCAATCATAAGGCACCTTTGGTTGATGGAAGATTATAGTTATCAGTCTGTTTAACAGCCATTTTTACTGCTTTTGAAAATGCCTTGAAAATTGCTTCTATCTTGTGATGTTCATTCTCCCCGTCCGGCCTTGATATTAAGATTGCACCTGGCACTGTCGGAAAATGATTTGAAAAAGTGAAAAAACATCTCTGTAGGAACCTCACCTATTCTTTCTCCTGCAAATTCAACATCCCAGATCAGCCATGGCCTGCCACCGAAATCGAGCGCCACCTGGGCCAGACAGTCATCCATCGGGAGGACGAAACTATACCTTTCAATCCCTTTCTTTCCGCCCAGAGCCTTAAGGATAGCCTCCCCAAGAGTAATGGCCACATCCTCCACAGTATGATGTTCATCAACATTCAGGTCCCCGTTTGCTGTTATCTCCAGATCTATATTTCCATGCTTTGAGATCTGTTCAAGCATGTGGTCAAAAAATCCAAGTCCGGTTGATATTCTGCCTTTCCCTGTGCCATCAAGATTTACATTCACCTCAATCCTGGTTTCGGATGTTTTTCTGATTACACCAGCTGTTCGGGGTATTTGTTTGAGAAAACTGTAAATATCGTTCCAGTCGGTAGTTGCCAGCGCCGCATCGGGTGATGTATCCTTATTAATAAAGATGGCCCTGCATCCCAGGTTTTTAGCCAGCTGGATATCAGTCAGCCTGTCGCCAATCACATATGACGATTCAAGATCAATTCCCTGTGCAAGATATTTTACAAGCATTGCAGTTCCCGGTTTGCGGGTAGGAGCCTTATCAACAGGCACTGTTTTGTCGATAAAGATTTCCCTGAATTCAACCCCTTCGCTCTTAAGTATTTTCAGCATCATATTCTGTACGGGCCAGAAAGTATCCTCAGGGTATGATGCAGTTCCAAGCCCGTCCTGGTTTGTGACCAGTACAAGTTCATAATCAGTCTCACGGGCGATCTTTGACAGGTTTGTTATTGCACCGGGCAGAAACTCAAATTTATCAAAACTGTCTACCTACTCATCGGGTGGTTCCTTGATAATAGTTCCATCCCTGTCAATAAAGAGTACCTTCTTCATATTTTTATTGTTTTAAGAGCTTTCAGAAGTAATTTGTTTTCAGACGGTTTTCCTACTGTTATCCTGATACAGTTTCTGACCACTGAATTTCTGTTGCGTGTTATTATATTCATTTTTACAAGTTCGCCGTAAATCAGGTTGGCATCCTTAACCTTTACCAGAATAAAGTTTGCATCGGAGGGATAGATCATCTCTGTCAGGTCAAGTTTTCCAATCTGAAAAACAAGTTTCTCCTTCTCTCTTTTGATCTTTCTGACCTGCTTTGCCACTTCAAAGCTCCTGCTGATTTTTGAAAGGGCTGTTTTCTGGTTTATGGTGCTGATATTATAAGGTGGTTTTATTTTGTTGAAGTACTGCACAATTGCACTGCCGGCAAATGCCATTCCCACTCTTACTGATGCTAGTCCGAAAGCCTTGCTGAATGTCTGCATGACAATCAGATTGGGATATTTTTCAACAAGTTTAATGAATGAAGGCTTGTCGCTGAAATCGATATATGCTTCATCAATAACAACTATGCTATCTGATTTTGATACTATATATTCTACATCAGCATAATTCATGCTATTGCCTGAGGGATTGTTGGGCGAGCAGATAAATATCAGTTTAAGACTTTTATCAGCAAGAAGTGGAGTAACCTTCTGCATATCAATCTGGAAAGATGTATTCAGGGGAATTTTTATCACCTGCACATCGTTTACAGAAGCCGATACCTCATACATTCCGTAGGTGGGAGTGAAGGTGAGTGCCTTGTCAACTCCGGGACGGCAGAATACCCTGAAGCAGAGATCGATTATCTCATCACTTCCGTTGCCGAGAAAGATATTCTCTTCAGGAATTTCCTTATATCCGGATATCGCTTTCTTCAGCTCTTTCTGATACGGATCAGGATAGCGGTTGAGCTTCCCGTATGGATTTTCATTTGCATCCAGAAAGATACCTGTGCTGCCTTTAAATTCATCCCTTGCACAGGAGTAGGGAGTAAGGTTTTTTACATTATCCCTTACAAGATTGCTTATATCAACCATTCTTTAAGCTGTTTAATCTGATACTGACTGCATTTCTGTGTGCCCGGAGGTTCTCTGCCTCAGCCATAATTTCAATTGCAGGTCCTATATTTCTGATGCCTTCCGGTGTAAGCTCCTGGAATGAGATCTTTTTCTGGAAGCTTTCAACAGACACTCCGCTGAAATTCCTGGCAAAGCCATTTGTGGTAGAGTATGATTTGTACCTGAGGCATAGTCACCTGCACTTTCACAGCTGTAGCTCCCGATAAATACCGATCCGGCATTCATAACTCCTGAGGCAAGTTCCTTACTGTTTATGGTATTGATAATAAGATGTTCCGGAGCATATTTATTGCTGAGGTCCATGCATTCATCCATTGTTTTCAGGACAATCATCATACTATTCCCCAGCGATTTTGCGGCAATATCCTTCCTGGGAAGTTCTGATAATTGTCTTTCAACAGCATTATTAACCTTTCCGGGAAGTTCCTTTGAATCAGTTACAAGGACCACCTGACTGTCGGCTCCATGCTCTGCCTGCGAAAGAAGGTCCGCTGCAACGAATTCAGGATCAGCAGAGTTATCAGCAATGATCAGAACTTCACTTGGTCCGGCCGGCATGTCAATAGGTATGCCATCCTGCTGTATCAGCTCTTTTGCTTTTGTAACATACTGGTTGCCCGGACCGAAAATTTTGTAAACTGCAGGGATTGAAGCTGTGCCGTAAGCCATTGCGGCAATCGCCTGGGCCCCACCAGTTTTGAATATATTTTTTACCCCGATAATACTGGCAGTGTAGAGTATGACAGGATTAATCTTCCCATTTTTATCAGGAGGCGTGCAAAGGATGATTTCGCTGCATCCTGCTATTTTCGCAGGTATTCCCAGCATCAGCACTGTGGAGAAAAGAGGTGCACTTCCACCAGGAATGTAAAGTCCGACTTTTTCAACCGGAACGCTTTTACGCCAGCATTTAACACCTTTTTGAGTTTCAACCGGAGATTCCTCTGTCAGTTGTGCCTGGTGGAATTTTTCAATGTTTGATCTGGCAATATTTATAGCTTTCCTAAGGCCATCCGATACCTGAGATACACCTTCATTTATCTCATTTACTGATACTTTTAAGGTATCAAGCTTTACTCCGTCATATTTTTCCGAATAGTAGAGAAGTGCATCATCACCATCCTTTCTGACCCCGTCAATAATACCTTTTACGGCTGATTCAAGATCAGATTTCTTTATACCGGGGCGTTTACAGAGAGCTTCCCATCCGGATCTTTCAGGATAAAGAACTGTCTTCATCAGAGTATCATTTTTTCAATAGGAATAACAAGTATACCCTCTGCACCGGCAGCTTTGAGCTGGGTTATACTTTCCCAGAACTCATCCTCCCTGACAACAGAGTGGAGACTGCACCATCCCTTTTCTGCAAGAGGGAGAACCGTCGGGCTTTTCATTCCCGGCAGAATATCGCAGATCCTTTTTATGGCTGATTCAGGAGCATTCAGAAGAATGTATTTATTCTCCTTTGCATTTTTCACTGCTCTTATTCTGAACAGAAGGTTATCGAGTATTTTCTTCTTATCTGCATCAAGATTTTTACATGATATGATGACTGCCTGACTTTTCAGGATAGTCTCAACCTCATGTAAGCCATTAGTTAGCAGCGTACTGCCGGAGCTGACTATATCACATATTGCATCGGCAAGGCCTATCCCGGGGGCAATTTCAACACTTCCGCTGATCTCCTCAATCTCTGCTTTGATCTTATTTTTATTAAGGAAATCGGTCAGAAGCTTTGGATAGCTTGTTGCAATTTTTTTATTCATGAAATAGCCCGGACCCGTATATGTCTCTTCCTTGGGTATGGCAAGACTTAACCGGCAGGTTGCAAAGCCGAGTTGTTCAACAACATCTACTTCCTTGGCTTTTTCATATACCATGTTTTCACCCAGGATACCAATGTCGGCAACCTGCTGTTCAACATACTGTGGTATATCATCATCTCTCAGGAAAAGGACCTCTACAGGAAAGTTATGGGCCTTTGTTTTCAGCACACTTATTCCGTTCGAGAATTTTATTCCGCACTCTTCAAGAAGTTTTTTCGAGTTTTCGCTCAGACGTCCGCTTTTCTGGATCGCAATTTTCAGTACACTCATTTTCTTTATTTATGTGTCTGAGCAGGGCAGAAGGTATAAAAAAAACCCGTCTGTTCTGATCAGACGGGTTTATGATATTTTAATTTCAGCACATATCACTATCTCCTCGCCTGAAGGCAGGTATGATAATGATGATGATGTGAGTTTTTGCAAATCATTTTTAAAATTATGAACGCAAAGATAATAATAAATTAATAATTAACACAAATAATTAACATAAAGTGATATTCTGACAGATCAGACCCTTTCAGCAACAAGGTCGCCGACCTCTGTGGTTGAATATCCCATCTTGCCTGCGCCCATGTCTTTCAACTTATTGGCAGTCACGTCCATAATAGCTTTTTCGATTGCTTTTGCAGCCTTTTCCTCACCAAGATGTTCAAGCATCATGCCCCCACATGCAATTGATGCAAGCGGGTTTATAACATTCTTGCCTGTATACTTGGGTGCTGATCCACCGATAGGTTCAAACATCGATACTCCCTTTGGATTTATGTTTCCGCCGGCAGCAATACCCATTCCTCCCTGGGTTATAGCACCAAGGTCTGTGATGATATCTCCGAACAGGTTGGTTGTTACAATCACATCAAACCATTCAGGATTTTTTACCATCCACATGCAGGTAGCATCAACGTGGTAATATTCCCTGGTAATATCAGGATAATCAGCTTGTCCTATTTCATGGAATGCTCTTTCCCAAAGGTCGAATACAAAAGTAAGAACGTTGGTTTTCCCGCAAAGGGCCAGGGTCTTTTTCTTATTTCGTTTTCTGGCATAATCAAAAGCATACCTCAGGCAACGTTCTACCTGAAATCTGGAATAAACCATATTCTGCATAGCAACTTCATTCGGTGTGCCCTTCATCATAATTCCACCCGCACCTGTATATACATCACCTGAGTTTTCTCTTACAACAACATAATCAATATGTTCCGGACCTTTATCTTTCAGAGGTGTTGCAACTCCAGGATAGAGCTTAATAGGACGAAGATTAATATACTGGTCAAGGTCAAATCTGAGTTTCAGGAGAATTCCCTTTTCAAGGATGCCTGGTTTAACATCCGGGTGTCCGATTGCTCCAAGAAAGATGGAATCGAATTTTTTCAGATCCGCGGCAGCTGATTCAGGAAGAACTTCACCGGTCCTCAGGTAACGTTCACCACCAAAATCAAACTCCTGGTAATTGATTTTGAAACCATATTTTGCAGCTGCAGCAGACAGAACTTTTTGTCCTTCCCTTACAACCTCGGGACCTGTCCCGTCACCACCTATTACAGCAATGTTGTACGATTTACTCATAAAATGTTATGTTTAAGTTTAATGTGATTCTGTTTAGTTTGTAATTGTCTTGTTCTCTTTCTCATTTAATCCTTCCACAATATTAAGCATTCTTTCAGTTGCTTTAATTGCAGATTCTGTCTGGTCCGCATCAAGTCCTTTTGTCTTGAATTCCTTTCCATTATAGTCCCATGTAATGACAGTCTCAACAAGTGCATCTGTAGCACCTCCAGGTGGAATTGTCACCTCATAGTCTATTAGCATAGGCAACTGTTTTTCAAGTTTGTCATAAATATTCCTGAGAGCCTTCATAAACGCATCATACTGACCGTCACCGGAGGATGTCTCCTGGTAAAGCTTGCCATCGATCTCAATCTGAATATTGGCTGATGGTTTAAGTCCAAAGGATAGTGAAAGCGAATAGTTCTTGATAAAGATCTTGTAGTTAGTCTGGTCATTGCCAAGTACATCGGCAATTATGAAAGGGAGATCATCAGGAGTAACGTTCTCCTTCTTATCTCCAAGTTCAATAACTCTTTGTGTGACCTTTGCCAGTGATTCAGGGCTGAGTGTAAGTCCGAATTCCTCAAGGTTCTTCTTCACCGTAGCTTTTCCTGACTGTTTGCCAAGTGCATATTTTCTCTTCCTGCCAAAACGTTCAGGCAGAAGATTGTTATAGTAGAGATTATCCTTGCTGTCACCATCGGCATGTACACCTGAAGTCTGGGTAAAGACATTCTCCCCGATTACCGGCTTGTTAACAGGTATCCTGATCCCGCTGAAGGTCTCAACAATCTTGCTGACCTTTGTTATCTCGAACTCATTAATACTCATTTCAGCATTCAGGTGATCGCGAAGCACTCCGATTATGCTTGAAAGCGGGGCATTGCCTGCTCTTTCACCAAGACCGTTCACTGTTGTATGAATACCTTTAATGCCTGCTTTAACTGAAGAAAATACATTGGCAACTGCAAGGTCGTAATCATTGTGTGCGTGGAAATCAAAATGAAGTTCCGGATAACGATCAACCATCATTTTGCAGAAATCATAGGTTTGCTCCGGATTAAGAACTCCAAGAGTATCCGGAAGCATAAATCTGCGAATGTTTTCATCTTTAAGTGAATCAAGCATATAGAATACATAATCCGGTGAGTTGATCATACCGTTAGACCAGTCCTCGAGGTAAATATTCACATCCATATCAAAAGACTCTGCTTTTCTGATAATGTCTTTAATATCTTTTACGTGCTGTTCAGGAGTTTTTCTCAGTTGCTTTTCAAGATGCCTGAGAGAACCTTTACACAACAGGTTATCGACCTTTCCACCTGCATCATTTATCCAGTTAATGGAAATATCCCCATCAACAAATCCCAGTACCTCCACTTTTCTGTGCAGGTTATTGTGACGGGCCCATTCAGTGATCTTGCTCAGGGCTTCGAACTCTCCTGAAGAGACTCTGGCTGATGCAATTTCAATGCGGTCTACTCTCAGATCCCCGCAGAAGCAGTTTGGCTATATGCAGTTTTTCAAGAGGCGCATATGAGACCCCCTGAGTCTGTTCCCCATCCCTGAGGGTGGTATCCATTATCTCAACTCTCATTTCACCATGCTTTTAGTTGTCTCATAATCAGCTATCTGATCTTTCATGCTCAGAAGGAAATCTATATCGTCTAGTCCTTTGAGAAGACATTCCTTTTTATAAGCGTTTATCTCAAACTTAACAGAATCGCCGGTTGGCAGTATTGTAAGTGTTTGTTTTTCCAGATCAATCCTGACTTTTGCAGATGGGTCGGTCTGTATCAGGTTGTGCAGCTTTTTCAGGAGCTCTTCAGATATTATTATCGGTAGGAGCCCGTTATTGAGTGAGTTATTTTTAAAAATGTCAGCAAAGAAGCTCGAGATAACAGCCCTGAAGCCATAGTCGAAGATGGCCCAAACAGCATGTTCACGACTTGATCCGCTTCCGAAGTTTTTCCCGGTAACAAGGATATTGCCGCTGAACTTTGGATTATTGAGAACGAAATCACTGTTCTTTTCACCGCTTTTCAGATATCTCCAGTCACGGAAGAGGTTGTCTCCGAAACCCTCCCTTGAAGTTGCGCTTAAAAACCTTGCCGGTATTATCTGATCAGTATCCACATTCTCAAGAGGAAGCGGTACGCAAGTTGATTCAAGTATTTCAAATTTTACTTTTGGCATATTTGTGATTTTAAGCTTTTATTAATTGTTCAGTAATTCCCTGGGGTCAGTAATTTTCCCCGTTAAAGCAGCGGCTGCAGCAGTAAGCGGACTGGCAAGAAGTGTCCTTGCACCCGGACCCTGTCGTCCCTCGAAATTCCTGTTCGATGTTGACACAGCATATTTACCTGCTGGGATCTTATCTTCATTCATGGCCAGGCATGATGAGCATCCCGGCTGTCTTACCTCAAAACCGGCATCTTCGTATATTTTGATAAGGCCTTCCTTTTTCATAAGCTCTTCAACAAGCTTTGATCCGGGAACTATCAGTGCAGTAATATTTGCAGCCTTTTTTCTACCCTTTATCATTTGTGCGAATGCCCTGAAATCCTCTATTCTTCCGTTTGTACAACTGCCAATAAATACATAATCGACCGGGTGTCCGAGAAGTTTCATTCCGGGTTTAAACCCCATGTAGTTAAGCGATTTAAGAAATGATTCTGAAGATGAACCGCCTTTTGTATCGCTCTGGGGAATTGAATCATTAACTGCCATTCCCATACCGGGATTTGTTCCGTAGGTGATCATTGGCAATATAACGGCTGCATCAAAAACCAGCTCTTTATCGAATACTGCACCTTCATCACTCTTAAGTTTTTTCCATCCTTCAAGAGCTTTTTCAAAATCTTTTACCCCATGAATTGAAGAAACTTTTCTCAGGTATTCGAAAGTGGTTTCATCGGGTGCTATAAGTCCGCCGCGTGCTCCCATTTCAATGCTCATGTTGCAGATAGTCATTCTTGCCTCCATTGACAGGCTTGTAATTGCTGACCCTGCAAATTCCACAAAATATCCTGTTCCTCCTCCGGTTGAGATCTCGGAGATGATATACAGTATTATATCTTTTGAAGTCACACCTTTATTAAGCTTTCCGTTAATTGTGATCTTCATCTTTTTGGGCTTGGGCTGGAGGATGCACTGTGATGCAAGTACCATCTCCACTTCGCTGGTACCAATTCCGAATGCAATTGTTCCGAATGCTCCATGGGTTGAGGTATGACTGTCGCCGCAAACGATAGTCATGCCAGGCTGTGTATATCCCAGTTCAGGACCGATTACATGAACGATCCCGTTTTTTGAATGATTCAGCCCGAAGTACTCGATGCCATAGGTTTTGCAATTCTCAGCAAGCCTCTCAACCTGGTTGCGTGAAAGCTCATCATGTATAGTAAGGTGCTGATCTTTTGTTGGGATATTGTGATCGGCTGTGGCAATAGTATTTCCGGGCCTGAATACAGGAATCCCTCTTTGTTTCAGTCCGTTGAATGCCTGCGGACTTGTTACTTCATGTATATAATGCCTGTCAATGTAGATAACATCAGGTCCGTCCTTTATTGAACGTACCACATGTCCATCCCAGATTTTGTCGAATAATGTTTTTGCTTCCAATTTCTAATATTTTCAGTTTAAATTACCCCTAAATCCCCCAAGGGGGACTTACAGAGTGCTGTTAATTTTTAAGCCCCCCCGGGGGGATGGGGGGTTAATTTATTTTTGCGAGTGCATCAATGAATGCTTCAACTGAAGCAGTTATGATATCTGTATTGGCTGAAAATCCGTAATACATTTTTCCATCATATTCAACCTGTATATGAACCTTTCCAAGGTCGTCGCTTCCTTTGGTGATGGCCTGGATAAGGAATTCCTCAAGGTGCACGGTTTTGGATATGAGCTGTCTCACCGCAGTGAATGAAGCATCAATGGGACCATTACCGGTTGCTGTTGCATAATGCAGTTCTCCGTTAATTTTAATACCGACAGTTGAGACAGGCATCATTGATTTACCGCAGGTTACCTGAAGCATGTCAAGCTTCATTGTTTTTTCTCCCTGGAATACAACACCTGCAAGGACTTTGATATCCTCATCCTTGATCTCTTTTTTCTTGTCGGCCATCAGAAGGAATTTATGATACACTTCATCTATTTCCTCTTTGCCTAACTTGAAACCGAGAAGTTCAAGGCGATGATTCAGAGCAGCTCTTCCGCTGCGTGCAGTAAGGATAATGGAAGATTCCTTTATCCCGACTTCAACAGGGTCGATTATCTCATAGTTCTCACGTTTCTTCAGGACGCCGTCCTGGTGAATGCCTGATGAATGGGCAAAAGCATTCCTGCCCACAATAGCTTTGTTCGCCTGGACAGGCATACTCATAAGTGTTGATACAAGCCTGCTGGTATTGTAGATGAGCTTGGTATTTATATCAGTTCTGACTTTAAGGTCGTGGTGGCTCTTGATGATCATGGCAATCTCTTCGAGCGATGTATTCCCGGCCCTTTCACCAATACCGTTTATTGTAACTTCTACCTGTCTTGCACCGTTTAATAATACCCATCATGGTGTTGGCAGTAGCCATACCAAGATCATTGTGGCAATGGGTGGAGATTACTGCCTTGTGGATGTTCGGAACGTTTTCCATCAGGTATTTGATCTTGCTCCCATACTCTTCGGGGAGACAGTAACCTGTTGTATCGGGAATATTGACAACTGTGGCACCAGCCTTTATAACAGCTTCAATAACCTTTGCCAGGTATTCATTTTCACTGCGTCCGGCATCCTCAGCATAGAATTCAACATCCTCAACAAATTTCTTTGCATACTTTACAGCATCAGCTGCCCTTTTGATGATCTCCTCCGGGGTAGTTTTTATCTTGTACTGAATATGCATCGGTGAAGTTCCGATACCTGTATGAATCCTTTTCTTCTTCGCATACTGGAGGGCTTCAGCAGCCACTTCAATATCCTTTTTTACTGCCCTTGTGAGGGCGCAGATCACCGGATTGGAGATTGCTTTTGATATTTCGACAACTGAATTGAAATCACCTGGACTGGAAATGGGAAAGCCTGCCTCAATGACATCTACACCCAGGGCTTCAAGAGCCTGGGCAACCTCAATTTTTTCAATTGTATTCAGCTGGCACCCTGGCACCTGTTCTCCATCCCTGAGGGTGGTGTCGAAGATAATGACCTTATCATCCATAATACCTATTCTATTTATTTGATTTATAACTATTTAATGGGCCTGAGTTTTCTCACGGCTGCCCCGGCTCTCCAGAGTTCTGAGTTGCCAAGTTCCCTGAGTTCTGCATCAAGAGTTTCCTTATAATTGGGTGCTCCGGTTGACTCCAGAACTCTGACGCACTCTTCTCCTGTTTTGACTCTTCGGTACAGTTCTTTGAATACAGGAGAGTTGCTTCCATGAACTTGGGTCTCCAGTCAAGGGCACCACGCTGCCGTGGCACTGCAGTTGGAGTACATCCAATCCATACCATTTTCATCAACGAGTCTGATAAGA
>JADKBL010000022.1 GCA_016718875.1 Bacteroidota bacterium | reverse complement strand
AAAAGCTGATCGAGGAGAAGCTCGCTCTTTGTCCCCGGCATTTTACAATTAAAAACCGATTAGGTGAGGAAAATATTATAAGCAGTAAGGGGAAATCACTCTATTTTACATCAAATGCAACTCATTATTTAAGGGGAACCTCTAAAGACGCTGTTGAGGTTGGAATTAATGAATTTTCCGATTTTGTAAGAGTAGCAGACAAGCTTGAAAATATCCATGGAATTGTTGGAACAAGCTTAAAGGAATATCCGCCCAACTGCAGGGACTTTGCAGGTTTCAGACTTGCAGCCCAGTATTCATACAAACACCTGCGACCCTGCATTTATACACCGTCAGGCGCAGAGGCAATTATCGAAATGGCAGATGTTATCCTGGATGGTAAGCCTCTGAAGGATAATATGTTCTTCACACTGGGATACAGTATCGTTTCTCCACTGACATGGACTGATACTGCACTGGATCTTTTCTACCGCACCCGGGGGTATGGCATTCCTGTAATGATAAATTCTGAACCACTTGCAGGAGGTACCTCTCCGGTTACACTTGCCGGCTGTCTGGCAATGGCTGATGCAGAGGTTATCAGCGGGATAGTAATAAACCAGATTATAGAACCGGGACGCCCGTGTATTTATAATTCCGGATTTGCTCATGTTTTCGATATGATGACAACCCTTGTTCTGACCGGATCTCCTGAAAACGCCCTTCTTCAGTCTGCAGGTGCAGAGATGGCGCAGTTTCATGGTCTCCCGTCTGCTTCATGGGCCCTGAGTGATTCTTCAATGCTTGATTCGCAGGCTTCCTTTGAGAAACTGCTGACAGTATTTGCCCATACACTCAGTAATGTAAGCATTGTCTGGGGAATGGGGAATATCGAAACATCCAAGACTATATCTCCGGAGATAGCTGTTATTGACAATGAGATTGTTGGCAATTGCAGCAGGTTTAAAAACAGGTTTATTGTAGATGAGGAACATCTGGCACTTAACCTGATAAAGGAACATGCCTTCAGCGGATCATTTCTTGAATCAATGCATACTCTCGAGCATTTTCAGGAAGAGATACGCTATTCAGGTTTACTTAACAGGTCGAATCGAGGAATGTGGAAGCGTTCAGGCTCTATGTCTCTTGAAGAAAAGGCAGAGCAGCAGGTAAATGATATACTGGGCAAAAAGCCGGAGTATTATCTTACAGGAAGTCAGATAGAAATGCTGGAATCTATAGAGAACAAATGGAAACAAAAATTAAATGGTTAAGATGAATAATTCAAAGAGCTTTTCACGAAGGAACTTCATCAGGAAGACTTCAGCAGGCATTGGTGCAGGCATAGTTGGTGCGGCCATTCCGTCGTGCAGTTCATCTACTGATGAGGTAAAGAAGAAGTTACCACGTGAGATTATAATTGCAGGAGTTGACCTCCGGGGATTGTGGCCCGATACCACCAGGGAATCAAGGATCACACGGATTCTTCAGAGGATGGAACTTGTTGCCGGCATTGAGCCGGACCTGATCTGCCTGCCTGAGCTGTTTGATACAATGTGGGTATCAGAACAATACAGGATCAGTGAAGTTGCGGAAAGTGAAGATACTCCTGGTCCGGTTATTTTACTCATAGCAGAATTTGCAAAAAAGTACAACAGTTATGTTGCATGTCCAATCTACACAAAGAAGGATGGAAACTACTTCAATAGTTGTCTTCTGATTGACAGAAAAGGCAATATAGCAGGAGCTTATCATAAAATTCATCCGGTTAAATCTGAAATCCTGCCATCAGGACCGACCGATGATGTAGGTATTAAACCCGGATCATTTGATCAGCCTGTTGTGACTACCGATTTCGGAAAAGTCGGTATGCAGATCTGCTATGATGCAAACTGGATTGACGGATGGGAAAACTGCAGGAAGAAGGGAGCTGAGATTGTTATGTTTCCTTCAGCATTTCCCGGAGGTAGGATACTAAACCATTATGCGGAAAGGTTCGGATACTATATTGTATCAGCTACCGGACAGGATTCCAGGATAGTGGACATGTCAGGCAGCGATCTTGATTCAAGCAGCACCTTTGTCAGATATTCCTGGGCAAGGATCAACCTTGAAAAGGTAAACACCTGCACATGGCCAACGAATGATAAAATACCGGAGATATTTAAAAAGTATGGCTCAAAGCTTGAAATCAAGGTACGGGATAATACAAGTATCATAACAATAGCCAGTCTGGATACTGACCTTAAAGTCATGGATGTTGTAAGAGAGTTCGGACTGTCAACAGTTGATGAAAATATTAAGTCCTCTGAAGAGGCTCAGGTAAAATACAGACTTTAAAATGATCAGTATGAAAGAGATGGTAAAAAGAGAAAACCGCCTGCCACGTGAGGTATGGATTGCCTGTATAAGCCTGAAGAACCTGTGGCCGGTCGATAAAATTGACATGAGAATAAAAGATATCCTTGAAAGGATGGAAAGTGTCTATTCTCTGGAACCTGATGTTATAGTGATTCCGGAGACATACAATATTTCATGGGTAAAAGAGAAAAAGACTCTGGAGGAGATTGCTGAAGATGAGACTAATCCCGGACCGGCAACCAGTGTTATGGCCGAGGTTGCCCGAAACCATAACTGTTATGTGGTTTGTCCGGTCGTTACAAAGAAGGATGGACATTTCTACAACAGTTCAATTCTTCTTGACAGGAATGGCAAGATAAGCGGAGTATATCATAAAATTCATCCGGTTGACACAGAGATTATTCCGGAAAAATATTACAAAGGAGGAGGAGTGACCCCGGGTGATCTGAAACCACCTGTTTTTAAAACCGATTTCGGGACAGTAGGTATGCAGATATGCATGGACGGTTACTGGCATGAGAACTGGCGATCGCTGTGGAGAGACGGTGCAGAAATAGTCTTCTTTCCTTCACAGGGACCATTTGGTGATCTTCTGAATCACAGGGCCTGGATGAATCATTATTACATTGCTTCAGCAACAGGTGAAGATGCACGTATTATTGATATCAGCGGAGATACAATTGCCTCTGACGGAGAGTTTGCCAGATGGGTATGTGCCCCTGTAAATCTGGAGAAGAAACTGATACATATCTGGCCTCAGGTCAGAAGGTTTGACGATATTCAAAAAAAATACGGCAGGAAGATCCGGATCAAAATTTACCATCCTGAGAACTGGGCTTCAATAGAAAGTCTTCATCCGGATGTAAAAGTAAATGATATACTCCGGGAATTCGATCTTCCTTCTTTTGATGAGCAGCTAAGAGAGGCTACGGAGATACAGGATAAATACAGGTAAGACAAGTGATTTGCAACTTAAAATCTTATGTTAATACAATGCGGATTTTGAGATTTGCATTTTTTCTCTTTTCTATATTTCTGATTAGCTGCATTAAGGAAAAAGAAGAAGAAATATATCTCGACAAACCACTGTGTACCGAAATATTCATTCCTAAAAATGCTCAACACAAAGTGGTGGGATTTTATCCCTCATGGCGGCATAATTCACTTCCTGTTTCAGAAATTGACTGGGATAAGTACACAAGGATTGTTTATGCCTTTGCCATACCAAATGCCGATGGGACACTGAATACAAAGGATCTTACTCTTACAAAACAGCTTAGGGATAGTGCACATGCTCATGGTGTTGAAGTTTATTTTTCCGTTGGAGGAGGAGATGGATCCACCAATTTTGCCTGGATAACAACAGAACAGGTGTATATGCAGCGCTTAATTAATGAGATATCCCAATACGTTTTTGAATATTGTCTTGATGGTGTTGACATCGACTGGGAGTATTGGTCGGGTTACAGGAACAATAGTGTTATACAATCGGAGAGCAGTGCATTTGTGTATATTATGAGCAGCCTTAGATCGAAGCTGAAACCTTATAATAAAGGTATTTCAATTGATCTCGGGGCATCTCATTGGTCTGGAGCCCATTTTTATACGGATGTCGTGCAATATGTGGATGATATCCAGATTATGTGTTATGATTTTTCCGGGCCATGGACATCGCCGGGTCCCCATTCATCATTTGAGCAGTCGATAGGATCCGGAAATACGTTATCTGCAATGGGATTGGCATATTGGGTGAATTACAGGAAGTGGCCAAAAGAGAAAATTCTTCTGGGAGTCCCATTTTATGGAAGGGATTTCGATAACAACGGAGGGGAAGGGATATCCTATTCAGATATCCTTAAATTATCTGAGGATGCATACCTGACGGACAGAATCAATAATATCTATTATAACGGGATAATCACAATGACAAAAAAGACCCGGTATGTTGTTGATAATGGTTATGCAGGCATAATGATCTGGGAAATTGGACAGGATAGCAGCGTAGACAGTACCAGCTTGCTGAATGCCATTGATAAAGCTATAAAGCCTTAATCTGCGATAATCTGCGCGATCAGCGGGAAAAAATCTTCCCGCAGATCACGCTGATTATCGCAGAGACATCATACCTGAATAATAAAAATTAGAATCCAATATTCATTCCGGATTCTTTTTGTAAATTGTTGGATCATTGTTTCCCTATTCATTAATTATCTGTGATTACCTATGAAAAAATCATTTTACCTGAGACCCGGCGTTAATATTCTGCTGGTCTCCGCCATTGCATTGATGATGATGACATCCTGCCAGCAGGCTGACCAGACCCGTGAATATGGTTGGTTTGAATTTGTGATCCCCGACCTCGATAGCTCTGCCACGGTGGTGGATATGTCGTTTCTTAATTCAGAAATTGCCGGAAGTTCAGGTTATATAACTCTTAAAGACGGACATTTTGCTGACGGCAAAGGAACCCGGATCCGTTTTTTTGGCGATAATCTTACCTTCGGATCGTGTTTTCCCGATAAAGAAACCTCAACGGCACTGGCAGCCCGCTTGAAAAAGCTTGGCATGAATGTAATGAGGTTTCACCACATGGATAATCAATCGGCTCCCGGAGGGATATGGGATAAAGAGAAAAAAGCCCTTGATCCCGATCAGCTTGATAAGCTTGACTGGCTGGTCTATCAGCTGAAACTGCACGGTATATATTCCAATATAAACACGCATGTATCAGGCAATTATCCGGGTATGGACTATGTTGGAGTTGAGCAGTTCAATTATGGCAAGACCATCGACCAGTTTTACAGGCCATATATTGAAAAGCAGAAAGAGTATGCAAAAATGCTTCTTACTCACAAAAATCCTTATACCGGAACAACATATGTTGATGAACCTGCTGTGGCATTTGTTGAAGTAAATAATGAAAACTCACTTCTTTCCAGCTGGTATCTTTTACCAAAGCTTAACAAGGCACATATGGCATTTCTGAAAGGTTTATGGAGCACATGGCTCAATTCACATCCTGATTATAAAAAGAATGCCGGAGGAGCAGATATTATTAAGATCATAACCGGCTATAATGATAGTTCAACGGATAAGCAGAAAGAGGCTCTCTGGAGATTTCTGGTTGATACTGAAATGTCATATGCCAAAGAGATGGTTGATTACTATAAGAATGATCTGAAAGTCAGGGCACTTGTCAGTGAAACCCAGGCTTCGTACAGTGGTGTGGCCGGGGTTTTGAGGGAATCAAAATATGCCGATTTCATCGATATGCATTCTTACTGGGAGCATCCTTCATTTCCCGGCAGAAGCTGGTCAAGAACCGAATGGACAATAAGAAACTCTTCAATGGTATCTGACAAAAAGGGAGGCACTCTTTTGCGTTTTGGTCAACACAGGGTTGATGGAATGCCTCTGACAATCAGCGAGTATGATCATCCTGCGCCAAACTTCTTTGTTGCCGAGATGTATCCCATGCTGAACTCATTTTCTGCTTTCCAGGATTTTGATGGCATTTATCATTTTGACACCGGATTCCCTTATAATTCAGGAATGATTAACGGTTTCTTCCAGACAAGCGGACATCCGCTGAAACAGATATTTATTCCCGGTGGAGCAGTAATGTTCAGGATGGGGGGTGTCAAACCGGGAGAACATTATGTTAAACTCGGACTGCCGGAGGAATCAGTCCCGGGAGAACTTGTTAAAGCCGGTGACAAACTTAAGCTCCACGTGACAAACATGAATTATATATGGGAAGCTGCAGGTTCGGTAAATGCGCTTACACTTCTTCATCCATTAAGTGTGGACATGAAAGCGAAAGAGCTTGCCTTGTCTGAAAAAACAGAAGTACCTGAAGGACCATGGGTTAGCGAAACAGGGGAAATAATATGGGAAAATAAGGATTCAATCAATGCTGTTTATAAAGTCAATGCACCAGCCGTGAAAGTAGCAGTCGGGTATATTGGCGGCAAAAGTATTGAACTGGGTTCTGTAACAATAGAGATGGATACCACAAGATACAACTGGGCAGCAATTACACTCACATCGCTTGACGGTAAACCTGTGGAAGAATCCTCCAAAGTGTTACTTGTAGCAGCCGGAAGGGTTGAAAACAGTGACTGGAAATGGGATGATAAATATACCACATTGGGAGGTGAATGGGGTAAGTCACCAAGCAAAGCGGAAGGAATTCCTGCGAAAATTATTTTCAGGGATATGGAAAAATTTTCTGTCCATGCACTTGATCCTGCCGGGAAGGAAGTATCTGAGCTTAAAGTCGCAACTAAGAGTGGTAATCAGATAATAAATATTGGAGCACAGTACAAGACACTCTGGTATATAATTACAAGGTAGTGTTCATATCTGCGTATATCAGCGAGATCAGCGGGAGAATATTTTACCGCAGATCTCGCTGATTTTCGCTGATTGAAGTTATTTCAGTTTATTCGTGAAATCCCACCCTCCGGCATCGTGATATGCAGTAACGATATCTCCGGGCCGCATCCATATTACCTTATCTGAGAGGTGTTTATCGATCCTTTGAGAAACGGTTTTAAATGCCTCCCATCCGACTCCTTTTTCCGGATTCAGTCCCTGCCAGTGCATATACCACATACAATATGGCGCATTGTTTTCAAGGTGTTTGACGATTATTCCTGATTTGCCGTCTTCTGTAATGTAGTAATCAGGGTTGACCCTTGAAGGTGAATTCTCCCATATTCCAAAATGATCCATTGCATTGGGCATCAGGTCATATACGCCATATCTGCCATCAGCTATCCTCTTATGGATTCCATATTCTGTTTCGCTTGCTTCATAGAAAATTGGCAATACCCTGTTCCTGAATTTTTCTTCCCTCGCCAGAGTAAGCAGTGCCTCAAAAGCTGACTGAGTGATTTTCAGAGGACCGGATTCTTTCAGTTCTGCATACCTTTTGGTACATGCTTCGCACCCGCAACCGGGCCATGTAAGTCCGGTATATTTTACTCCGGCTTTTTCAGCTTCATTGATAATATTCCTGAAGTATCTAAGGTATTCCTGTGTTGTAACACTGGGTTCGTGAAGCCATAAACCTTCATGAATTCCTGATTCATTTCTGGTTCCGGTTTCAAAATCGAACAAAGTGTTATGAGTCATGATCTCCATATGTGAATCAATTCCCTTTGACCAGGCTTCTTTAACATATTCCAGGTAGTCTGCCTGGTTCTGGTCATGATCACTTATTATAGATTTCCCATTGTACCCGGGAATGAAACTTGATTCACCTTTAATTCCATTTGCAGAACAGTAGTCTGTAAACTGTCTGAAAGCTCCTGAAGATACTATCTGAGGGTTGGTATCATCAAGATAAAAGGAGAGGATCATTTTGCTCCTTTTTTTCTCCTGTTTACAGGAAACCGCCGCTGACTGAATTGCAAAAAACGCCAGCGCAGCAGAAAGAGAACCAAGGAACTCTCTTCTCGGGATCATATTCTTTTTTAATCGGTTGTGAACACCCATTTATTTTCTTCAGCTTGTTGTTGTCAGGATCATATATAATTGAAATCCAATTCCGGTATTATTCCTTTTTATTTTTCATTTTCTCTTTATAGATAGCGTCAACGAGTCCGTCTTTTGGTGCATCGGCGCTAAGCTGCCAGAACATTATACCTCCAAGTCCCAGATCAACTACGTATTTTGTTTTAAGCCTTACAGAAACAGTGTCATCATAGGTAATGAACAGGCTGTCCTTGGCATTGTAAAGATACGGGGCTTTAGCAATCGGATCCCAGTACCTGACGAAACCGTTTTTATCTTCCATACTTTCCCTTATTACTGAGTAGCTGGCCCTTAATCTGGCGCGTCCTCTGTTCAGCTGATATAAGCCATTGTTTTCAGGCGGAACACCCTGCCATGCCCTTCCGGAGAAGTTAGATCCTATTACGATCTGGGCAGGATTTACACCTTTGTCAAGAAGCAGGTTCACAATCTTTTCAGTGGAGAATGGTTTTGTTGAATCCCCTTCTTCGATCATTTTTGCAGCAGCAGGTGTTGTCTGAATATCCTCCATCTTAATGAGTCCGAGGTTTGTATGATGCGATGTATATGAATCTCCACCGCCGGCCAGATCGTATGACATCACGTTAACATAGTTGACGCATTGCATTACCTTGTCAAGTTCAATGAATTCAAAGGCTTTTTCCCATCCGGCAGAAGCCCAGGTAAGAACCAGGTAATCGCATATTGTATTCATGCCGGTTTTGAGCTCACACATCAACTTTGTGAAGTTCTCTTTATCCTCAGGTAAATATGGGTTATTGTCCCCGGGCAATCCAGGATATTCCCAGTCAATGTCAATTCCGTCAATATCATATTCCTTTATAAACTTAAGTGCACTTTCAACGAACTTCTTCCTGTTTTCATCAGTTCTGGCCATTTCAGAGAATCCTTTTGAGCCTGCCCAGC
The DNA here is from genome assembly GCA_016718875.1 of Bacteroidota bacterium. Taxonomy (GTDB): domain Bacteria; phylum Bacteroidota; class Bacteroidia; order Bacteroidales; family VadinHA17; genus LD21. The sequence continues at coordinate 35,655 of JADKBL010000022.1, read as the reverse complement.
CACCGCATGCCACCATGACCTTAAGTTTCGGATATTTTTTCCTCTCTTTGACAAGTTTTTTGAGCATAAGTCCAAGAGTATCTTCAGGAAATTTCATCTCCCCGTCAATAACCTCTGTAAATGAGAATATAATATGTGTCAGCTTGTCGAAAGGAAGGGTCTCCGGCTTGAAATTATTCCACCGGGTGTAGTAGTATGCCATTACCTGGACACCTTTTTCATCGGGTTGGCGCCTGTGGCATGAGGGCATAATAACACTGTCCCCCCACAACAACGGAAGGACCAGTTGAGGAAATATAATATTTTCCGGGTAACAGGTAAAAATCCTTTTTCATAGATTAAAGATTTTTGAATCATTTAAGTGTTAGAATAATTTATGTCGATATATTGCTGTTAATTATTTAACAGTAAAGTCGTTACTATTTTCCAAATGACGCTTCCACAAATGATCCGGTAACCTCTTTCCTTGTAAGAGGATCGTTATCAATAGTTACAACAGCTATCCATGGCTTGTTTTTGTCATTAACATTAAGTTTGAAAATAGTTTCGGCGGTACTGTTTCCTGATAGTTCAAACTGCTGACTGTCATGGTTTGTAGTTGCATTAAATATCTTTAATCCGATAACATGCCTGCCTGTGCCTGTAACTATCACTTTGAGATTTACTGATCCGTCAGGGGCAGTTGATACTTCTGTCTTTATTGCAGCCTCTCTAACTGGTTCATCTGCGGCCTCAATGGTTTTTCCATCGTTGGCATAAATTGCAGCCGCACCAAGGAACCTGTTAACCGGTTCAACCCAAATCTCCTTGCTGGTTGCTGTATTTGTGGCGCACCAGTGAGGCATATCTCCGCTCATACAATCCATCCCTACAGGGAGTGACCCGACTATATCTTTCAGACAGTATGCAAAATGGGGGGCAAAGCCATAACCAACTCCATACATCAGACTCTGTCCGAAGGGATTGGCTCCCAATACCCATTCCAACTGTTTTCCCACAAGCTGCATTCCCTCCTTGTCGTTCCTTAGTCGGGAAGCTTCTGCAAGGGCCCAGGAAGAAGACATATGGATGTTAGTATTACCATGGAATAATCCGTCACGATAAATAGGGAATGTACGGAGTGCATAGTTTTCGTCAAGTTGAGTGCCGTCATTGTACTGGCGTAACATATCATCACGCACAGCGGAGTCCTGTTCCGCAAGTATGTCAGACTTTTTCCAGACTGAATTTGGAAGGTTATTATAAGGAGCGGCTATCTGGCTGCCACGTTTCATAAAATACTCACTGTGAAGAACTGCAGCACTGTACCATTCAATCCATTCCTTATGATTGGGGAACTCTTTGCAGAGTAATGAAAGGGCAATGAGAGGGGCCTCCTCGAAAGCAGCATGTAGGTTGTGTATCACTTTCTCCCTTGCTGTGTTTTCATAGAAATATCCTGTAACGGGTATTCCATCGAGGAATGACTGTTCCTGGCAACTTATGAGAAGTCGACCAAACATAACAGCCTTATCAAGGTACTTCTCATCACCGGTCATCTTTGCCAGAAGAATTGAAGAAGTTACACCCCAGGATGCTTCCCTGTAGTCTGCCTGATCCCATTTATTCTTTGATTCAAATGCTGCCTGCCAGTCTTCTATCGCTGCTGTGCGTGAGCGCGAAGCCAGATCGGGATGTGATTTTTCAAGCATTGTTGCAGCTTTGCATTGTACTGCAGCAGCCAGAAAGTTCTCCCATGGTACATTTTTGGCAGGAGATACCACATCATCTATAGTACCTATTTTGTTGTCGGTATAGATTCTCATTACGCTGAAACTCATATGATAACCGTCACCAAACCTTGTTTTAAGGAGGTATTCCAGACCCCAGGCAACTTCATCGCGGATGCGTGTTGCAAGGTCACTGAGTTCTGCTCTCTTTTCAATATATTCAAGGTTATTCATCATAGCTAATGAAGCCATAGCTGTTCTCCATGATCCCTGAGAAAGATCACCGGCATCATGCCATCCTCCGTTTATTATTTTCTTTTCCTCACCCTTGAATCCCTGCCAGTCCATGTGGCATACGTGATGAATACCGGGTACATCGTAACCGCACCTCTCGCAAAAGAAGAAATTCATTGCTTTGAAAACAGGCTGCAGCCAGACATTTTCATCTATAAGGAATGTTCCTGATTCAATATCACCGGTACTGATCTGATATGATCCGCTTTTATTAAAGTCTGAAAAGTCAATCTGTTTAAATTCTCCGTTGATCGTATTGACTGTTCTTATCTTCCCTGAATATACAGTTATGCCACTTAAGTCAGTGATTTTAAAAGTATTCCCTGCTCCATTTCCTGCCATAGCAATCTTCTGATCTCCGGGCCGATATCCGATATGACTGAAAGATATTTTACCCGGGGTAACATTCCATCCCTCAAACTGGTCAGTCTCAACTTTCTGAAGCTCCAGCTTGTCAAAGTCATATGTTACAATACCGTTTTCTTCAGGATTATGTCCAATGAGCATCTGGTTGATCTCGAATTCCGTGATCCTGTCCCTCCTGAGATGTGGTATCTCAAAAAGCACATTGTTCCATTCACCCGGCTTAAGATCCTGGATGAAGTGGTCGCGGCGTGGAGTTGTGGCGTTATAAATTGTCCCTTCATTTTCAATATGGAGGTAGAGGCAATAAGTCATCATATCAGCAGGATGGACATAAACCCAGAATGAAATTCTGTTATAATCCGACCAATCCTGTGGCTCGCTGAAATCCAGCTTAACAGAGGCGTTTCCTCCCTGTGTGCCCGAAAGAGATCCCCATTCTGTCCTGTTCTTCCTGTAGTGTTCCTCGTCTCGAAGAGAGGTGCGGAAACGGAGCGATTTTTTCCCGTCCTTCGACCGTTCATTAGTATAGGTCATTTCACCGATGCCTGTAACATTCCATCCGGCTTCGGTTTCCATATCATCTATCAGCTTTGTGTCAGACACAGATTTCTTAGCCCATTCAGCCATGAGTGAGTTTTGTTCAGGCACCTCCAGCGGAAACTGTTTGAAAGTTAACAGGTTCTCTTCAATGGTTTCTTTGCCCGGCCGGCATGAGACCACAATTACTATCAGAAAGGAAATAAGCAGTTTTTTCATATTAATCAGGATTACAGGTAACGAAAAAGATCTGAAAGAAATTTACATAATTTTTCTTTGCCGAGTATTGGTCTGATAGTAAAAACCGGAAGGCAAGCGTTAAAAAATATTAAATTCATCATTTCCGTACAGTTAAAGGAGTATTTATCTTAAATTTATAACTGAACGTTCTTTCAAATCTAAAGCTCTGACCATGAAAACAAAACCTCTATTCTTTTTCCTCTTCTTCCTTTTGCTCCAGTGTCTGTCCTCAATGACTAACCTCATCGGACAGGAAAAGCTCACTATAAATGAACTGGGTTATTTTGAAAGCCAGGGATTTGATGTAATGGTTTTTGATGATTATTATCCCATGGGTCATCAGAGCGGGGTAACAATAGTTCAGAATGGCGTGCGTGTGGCAGCAAACGGAGATATCAGAGTAGGTTTAACCCCTCCGGCAAAAGCCCTGAAGAAAATCGACAAAGCCACGGGAACAATTGAGGCTGAAGTAACTTACCCGGATATAACATTTAAATATACGGTCAGGGTAAAAGCAAGCGACAATAAAATTATTATCACGGCAGATCTTGCCAGCCCGCTTCCTGCTGATCTGGAAGGAAAAGCATGGTTCAACCTTGAACTCTTTCCTCCCATACTTTTTGGCAAGAGCTGGAACATGGACGGCAAAACCGGAATTTTCCCAACTGATTCCTATGGGCCACTTTCCGGAACCGAACTGCTTCCATATGCTTCAGGCAAGGTTCTTACTGTTGCCCCTGAAACAGATGCCCAGCGACTCACAGTTAAGGCTCTCAGCGGAGAGCTTCAGCTTGGTGACGGACGTATTGAGCGCAAAGCAGGATGGTTTGTAATCAGGACAGCAGTCCCGGCCGGCAAGACAAAAAATGTGATCGAATGGGAGATTACAGTCAACAGAGTCAAAGATTTTGTCTATCAGCCGGTTATTCATATCAGCCAGGTTGGTTATCTGCCGGAAGAACCCAAAAAGGCAGTTATTGAATTTGACAAGAAACTGTCTGTTTCAGGGAATGCAGAGATTTTCAGGATTAATGCCGACGGTTCACAGACAAGTGCTTTTTCCGGTGTTCCTGTTAATTGGGGAAAATTCCTGAAATATAATTATGCCGTATGTGATTTCACTTTACTCAAAGAGCCGGGAATGTATTTAATTAAGTACGGAAATGCTTTATCAAATATATTCAGAATCGACAGGGATATTTATGACAGGTATGTCTGGCAGCCAACACTCGAGTATTTCCTTCCCGTTCAGATGTGTCATATGAGAATTGAGCAGGGATCAAGAGTATGGCATGACTTCTGCCATCTCGATGATGCGATAATGGCTCCCACAAACCTGACTCATTTTGACGGTTATTCCCAGGGACCTGAAACTTTCACTGAATTTAAGTATCCCGATCATGTTCCCCATCTCGACCGCGGGGGCTGGCATGATGCCGGTGATTTTGATCTGAGGGTAGAATCTCAGGCAGTTACAACCTGGCGTCTTGCTATGATGCACGAGATGTTTGATGTTGATCTAGATGCCACTACAGTTAACCAGGATACAAGAATAGTTACAATCCACAAACCTGACGGAGTTTCAGATTTTCTGCAACAGATTGAACATGGTGTCCTCACAATTCTTGGAGGATACAAAGGTCTTGGCCGCCTGTATGATGGTATGATCAGTCCTACAAGAAAACAGTATGGTTTGCAGGGAGATGCCAGCGCCCAGACAGATAATCTGGTCTACAGCCGCGATCTGCCTGACGGAGCAAAGACTGCTTACCAGTCTACCTTCTTGCAAACATTACACGCACTGCATGGGCAGTCGGGATGGTTTATGATAAAATAACCGATCAGGAATTCCGCAAAGCCATCGATAAAGCTGTGAGAGATTATGCTGTTCAGCTTGATAAGGAAGCCGCTTCAACACCTTTCGGAGTCCCTTATAAACCTGATGTATGGGGCGATGGATGGAACATTCAGTCATCAGGAGTGAGATATTATTTTCTTCTGACTGGTTTTCCCGGAGTTTTCAAATCCGACAGGATATTCAGTTCTGTGCAGTATGTTCTGGGCTGTCATCCCGGTGAGAACCCGGCCTCTTTTTCATCAGGTGTGGGAGCTAAGTCAATTTTGCAGGCTTATGGAACAAGTCGTGCCGATCTTTCATACATACCCGGTGGAGTGGTTTCAGGTACAGCAATCATACGCCCTGACCTGCCGGAACTGAAGGATAACTGGCCATTTCTGTGGCAGCAGACCGAATATGTTATGGGAGGAGGGGAGACTGACTTTATGTTCCTTGTCCTTGCTGCAAACAAGCTTATAAAGAAATAACACGGATTAAAATCATTTCATATGTCAATGAAGATCGATCGGAGAAGGTTTATTGCAAATACTTCACTCTCAGCGACAGGGATCATATTGGCCGGTAAAATGACCGGATGTTCGACTTCTCAGGAAAAGCAGATAGTATCATATGATATTATGAAGGATGTGATGAAATACCGGAAGATCGATGCTCATCAGCATCCTTCAGATGACCTGGAAAAGCAAATTGAGATAGCTGACAGGCTGGGGATTGAAAAAATGCAGATATCAAATCCTGTTACCAATTTTTCAGGGAAGGAAGCCGAGGGACCTGATGAGGTAAGAAAAAACAATGATGTTGTTATTGAAGCTGTAAAAAAGTACCCTGACAGGTTTATCGGATTCTTTACCCTCAATCCGATATATAAAAAGGAATCGATAGAAGAGATTAAACGTTGTGTCGATAATGGCCTTATTGGCTACAAGGGTTATACGCAGGTTAAAATCAATGATCCTGTTTATTATCCTGTAATTGAGAAGCTTACTGAGCTGAAAATGATTGTGTACATGCACACCTTTACTCAGCTTGGGATGGGTGGTTATCGCATGAAATATGATGTAGGGAGGTTCCCGAATACTACACTGGCTGAAGATATGGTGGAATCTGCACGTAAATACCCACATACTATTTTTCATTTTGCCCATATCGGCGGCGGCGGTGACTGGGAGTATCAGTGCAAGATGCTTAAGCAGTGTCCGAATATTTATGTCGACACCGGCGGCAGCAACAATGAAGAGAATATTGTTGATTTTGCAATAAAGCATCTCGGTGAAGACAGGATCTTTTTCGGTACAGACGGAGCTTATATTCACGGAGTCGGAAGGGTTCTATCCTCTAAAGCCACTGATGAGCAGAAAAAGAAAATATTCTTCGACAACTATGTAAATGTACTGAAGAAAGGAGGTTACAATGTTGCTTGATATCAATACATATGTGGGACACTGGCCCTTTAAACAGCTTCAGTACAACACCTGCGCAAAACTTCTTGACAGGATGGACAAATACTCCGTTGACATTTCGGTTGTCAGTAACCTTAACGGAGTATTCTATAAAAATACCCAGTCAGCAAATGAAGAACTTTATGATGAGCTGCAGTCAGACAATAATTTCAGGGGAAGATTCATTCCGTTTGCCATAATCAATCCTATTTATGCCGGATGGAGGGAAGATCTTGAAATATGTGTCTCGGAACTGGGTATGAAAGGTATCAGGGTATTTCCTCAGTATCACGATTATGAGGTAACAGATCCTTCGTTTATTGAACTTGTGAAAGCTGCTCGCAACAGAGGATTGCCTGTTGCAATTGATATCAGGATGGTCGACAGCCGGCAGCGTTCATGGATGGATATTCCGGTATTTGTTCCGGGCGAAAAATCAGATATAATACTTAAGGAATGGCAGTTAAAGAATGTCATTCCAATAATAAGAGAGGTTCCGGATGCAAAATTCATAATTGTTAATGTTGCAAACGGGTTAAGAGTGAATGATGAAGAGCTTGAACTTTTAAAAAAGGCTGACATCCTGTTTGATACATCAGGAAGGTCTATGTCTGACCTGCCTGATCTTATTAAGAAATTCGGTAAGGAAAAGTTTGCCTTCGGAACACATGCTCCTATTCTTGATTATCTCTCGGGCCGGTTGAGGATTGAATATATGAATGACTCTGAAGCTGATGAGGCAACAAAAGAGCTTCTAAGGTCTGGCAATGCAAGAAGAATTATAAGCATCTGAAAATCCTCCTTTGTGCCTTAGCGCCTTGGTGGCAAAAAAATCGGAGCTGAATAAAAAAAATAATATTAATGTTATGCTAAAGAAGCAATTGATAGTCCTGATAATATTCATTCTGGCTTTTAATGCAATTGTGTCCGGACAGAAGAAAGATACTGTTATGAATGCTGTTGCTCTCCTTAAGCCCGATGCTGAAAATCTTGATGTCTTTCAGCAATGGGTGAAATGGAATAATCCGGGCGACATGCTTCTCGACCTGCTCACAAAAGAGGCTGTTTCCCTCTATGATAAGCGGAACCGTGAAGTTGCAGCAATTACTACGGAGGCTGACTGGAAAAACAGACAGATTCTTGTTAAGGAGAAACTCGCAGAAATAATCGGCCCTTTTCCCGAAAAGACTCCATTGAATCCAAAAGTAACAGGGGTGATAAAAAAAGATGGATTCAGGATAGAAAAGATCGTATTTGAGTCATTTCCCGGGTTTTATGTTACAGGATGCCTGTATGTGCCGGAAAAGGTAAAAGGAAAAGTTCCGGCCATCCTTAATGTAATTGGTCATAACCAGGAGTCATTCAGGAATGAGCTCTATCAGGTAATAAACTACAACCTTGTTATGAAGGGAATGATGGTTTTTGCTATTGATCCGCCCGGACAGGGGGAACATGTCCAGAATTATGATCCGAAAGTGAATTTTTCATCAGTAGGTTACTCGGTTGTGGAGCATAACTATTTCGGCAACTATGCGTTCCTGTCAGGATATTCATGTGCAAAATATTTTATATGGGACGGCATAAGGGCTATCGATTACCTGGTTTCACGAAAGGATGTTGATCCGGAAAGAATAGGTATGACCGGATGGTCAGGCGGCGGAACCGTCACAAATTATGTTGCTGCACTTGACGACAGGGTTAAGGCATCGATACCCTGCAGCTGGGCAAATGCAAATAAAAGGCTTCTTGAAACCAAGGCTGCTTCCGATGCTGAGGCAATACTGTATCACAGCGCCCTGCTTGGGATAACTGTTGATGATCTAATAGAACTCCGTGCGCCAAAACCTACAATGATGGTCTTTGTGTCACGCGACGAGTACCTGTGCCTTCAGGGTGCAAGGGAATCATATGCGGAAGCCAAAAAGGCCTACGGAGCACTCAACGGAAGTGATAATCTTGTCTTTCTTGAAGAGGATTCGAAACACTGGCTGACTCCAAAAATCAGACTTGCGATGTATACTTTTTTCATGAAGCATCTCAATGTGAAGGGCGATCCTGCAGAGGTGGAAGCTGCAGTATTCCCCAGGGAGCAGCTCAATGTGACACCAACAGGATATATTGCACCCTATCTTGGCGGAGAGATGATCTTTGATGTTAATAAAAGGATTGCTGAAAAACAGATTGCTTCAATTGAGGATTCAAGGACTAACAGGAAGGATCACCTGGACATAGTAAAAGCCAACGCCTTACAGTTGTCTGGATATAAGGATCCTGCAAGCATTGATAATCAGTTCTTTATAAATGGCAGATATCAGCGTAACGGTTATACAATGGGCAAATATGCCATTGAGGTAGGTGATGAATATGCCATACCTGTTCTGCTGTTTATCCCTGACGATAATACTCCAAAACATCCTGCGGTAGTCTGGCTCAATCCGAAAGGAAAATCTGCTGATTCTGCTCCCGGCGGTGAGATTGAGAAGCTTGTAAGGAAGGGCTATATTGTTGCGGCAGTTGATCCACTGGGTATAGGAGAAGTAAAAAATACAGCGGGGCGCGAGCATACCGACAGCTACACCGCAATTCTTTCAGGAAACAGCATTCCCGGTATTCGTGCTTCCAATATAAACCGCTTGGCTGATGTACTCAGCCGTCATCCGCAAATCGATCCTGCAAGAATAGGTGCAGTGGGTATTGATGATTTATGCATTCCACTTATTTACGCTGCTTCATTTAATAAGAACATAAGCAGTCTTGTATTACTTGGCTCCCCTGCTTCATACAGGTCAGTTGCAATGAACCGCGATTACAGAATAGGATTTACAGTGAGGGAGGGTGGTGGTTACTGGCATCCATATGAGGTGGATTTCACATGGGGAGTCGGAGGAGCTCTTACCGCTTTTGATATCCCCGATCTGATTGCAACTATTGCACCTCGGAAGATCGTACTTTCAGGTATAAAAAATCAGATGATGGTAGCGGCTGATCAGCAGATGGTTGAAAAGGATACTGAATACCCTTTTTCTGTTTACAAAGCAAAAAATGTATCGGGAAACCTGAGGATTGAACCGGCAGGAACGAATGTTGGCATATTGGTGGATTGGGCGTTATCCGGAAACCGGTAACCGGTAACCGGATACCGGTATCAACCAGCAACCAGCAACAAAATAAAATAACCAATCTCATAACCATGAAACACTTCAAACTGCTTTCATTAATTCTTCCGGTATTTCTCCTGACATCATGTTCAGGTGATTCCGGAAAGAGGGTATGGACCATCACCGATCAGGAGTACCTTGAAACACAGGGGTTTAATGTCCTGGTGTTCCACAACTATTATCCCGAAGGAGATCAGGGAGGTATTGAGTTCATACATCATGACGACCGTACTGCCTCGAATGGTTACATTAATGTTGACCTTTCAGGTGATAAAAGATTTCCTCGTCCGCTGAAAGCTGAAAGGACAGTGGATAAAGAAAAAGGTGAGATTAAGGCAACTGTAAAAACTCCCGATTTCAATTTTAATTATGATGTCAGAGTCTGGGCCGAGGGAAGCAAAATACACCTTGCAGTCGACCTTGAAAAGCCCCTGCCTGCAGAATGGAAAGGCAAAGTAACCTTTGACCTGCAGTTATTTCCTGTTAATTATACAGGAAAGACCTGGCATCTTGGCAATAAGTCGGGAGTTATTCCGGTTGAGGGATTAGGGCCGATGGTTACAGGACAGGATGGTCGGGCCAGGTCAATGCCGATGGCCACAGGATCTAAACTTGTTATTTCACCAGAAGATCCGATGATAAAACTTCAGATTGAACAGGTCAAAGGTGATCTTTCGCTTGTTGATGAGAGGAACGGATCACTCTCCGGATGGCTGCTTGTCCGTTCCGAAATACCTGAAGGAGTTGATAAAGGGGCTATGGAATGGATTATCACTCCCAATATTATCCCCGACTTTATTGCAAAACCGGTTATCAGCATTTCACAGGCCGGATATCATCCGGAACAGGTCAAAAGAGCTGTGATTGAGCTGGATGCACGAACAGAAAAAGTCGAAACAGCAATACTGAGTAAAATAGATGATGACGGAAATATTGCTGCTGTTGAATCGGCCGTACCCAACGATTGGGGTAAGTTCCTGAGATATAAATATGTTGTGTTTGACTTTTCCGGAATTAAAGATCCGGGGATGTACACTATCAGTTATGGCGATTCAAAAAGTGACCCCTTCAGCATTGGAACCGATGTATATCAGAAATCAGTATGGCAGCCTACTCTTGAAATATATTTTCCTGTACAGATGTGTCATATGCGTATACGCGACAGAGCCCGTGTCTGGCATGGCGAATGCCATCTAGATGACGCGGTTCAGGCACCTGTAAGCACGATACATGTTGACGGATATCAGACCTATGCTTCGACAGAAACAAACTACAAGCCTTTTACACCTGTACCTTACATGAACAGGGGAGGCTGGCATGATGCAGGTGATAATGACCTGGCAGCCGGATCACAGGCTCAGACAACTTTGTTTCTTGCCCTTGCAGGAGAGGAGTTCGGTATCAATGTTGATCAGACTACAGTAAAACAGGATGCGCTTTTTGTGGAGCTGCGTAAGCCTGATGGAATACCTGACCTGCAGCAGCAGATAGAGCATGGAGCTATAAACCTGCTTTCCGGTTACCGGGCATTCGGACACTCTGCAGTCGGGATCATTGAAACGCGCGAAGGCAGAGGATTTTTAGGTGATGTGGCATCTGTCTCCGACCAGCTTCTCTATGATTCTTCCCTTAAACCGGGTGAAGTCAGGGGTAACCGTTCAGGAAAACCTGATGACAGATGGGTTGTGACAAATAAGGATTCTGCACTTGAGTATGAGGTTATTGCAGCTTTGGCCTCGGCTTACAGGCTGCTAAAGGGATATAATGACAAGCTTGCTGAGGAGTGCCTTGCAACAGCTGTAAAAGCCTGGAACTATGAACAGACTCACGAACCTGTCATTCAGCCAAATGCCTATGTGCCGCGAAACCTTAAGGAGCAGGAATTCATGGCTACTGCGGAACTTGCCATTACTACAGGTGAGCAGAAATACAAAGACAGACTGAGCCAGCTGCTTCCTGTTGTAAAGAAATCACCACGTGATGTTGCCTGGGCCGCAGCCAGGGCATTGAAGGTTATAAATAATGAAGAATTTAAAACCGGACTGACGGAAGCTCTCAAATCTTATAAGTCCGAACTTGACTCGACACTTGCCACTAACCCATACGGAGTTCCATGGAGACCCAGTATATGGGGAATAGGTTGGGATATACAGGAATTCGGAGCAACACAATATTACCTTTCAAAGGAATTCCCGGATCTGTTTGACCGTGAAATAGTATGCAATGTTGTGAATTATGTACTGGGCTGTCATCCCGGGTCAAGTACATCCTTCATTTCTGCCGTGGGTGCACACTCAATAATTCCTGCATATGGATTTAATATGCACTGGTGGTCCTATATTCCCGGAGGAAATGTTGCCGGTACCGCCCTTATCAGGCCCGATTTCCCCGAGATGAAGGAACCATTCCCTTATCTCTGGCAGCAGACAGAGTATGTGATGCCTGGGGCATCAACATATATCTTCTGTGTTCTTGCAGCAGATAAATTACTGAATAATAAATCCTTATGATATACTAAGCAAAAATTTACCACAATGAGAAAAAACACAATCTTCAGTCTGTGTATATTCACAGCAATATTAGTCATAGCCGGATGCGCTGGGAATAAATCCGGGCAGGAGATGAAAATCACTGACAAAGAGTATCTTTCAAAACCAGGCCTTACAGTCCTGGCATTTCATGATTCTTATCCGATGGGAAGACAGGGCGGGATTGAAATCATTCAGCATGGAGAAAGAATTGCATCTAATGGTTTCATAAGGATGCAGCCTGTAGATGGAAAACGTTTACCTGATCCATTAGGTGCTCACCGGGAGATTGACTCGGTGAATCTGGTTATAAAATCAGTTGTGAGCTATGATGATTTCGGCTTTAAGTATGCTGTCCGTATCAGGCCTGAGGGAATGAACATTCACTTGTCAGTTGACCTCGACAAACCTCTGCCCAAGGAATGGGAAAACAAACTTACTTTTGACATTGAGTTTTTCCCTCCTCTGTATGTTGGTAAATCTTGGCAGATAGGCGAGTCCTTCGGCTACATTTCAAAACAGACTTTAGGACAAAAATTCAAAGATGCTGATGGCAATTACCGGCCTGTTCCTATGGGCTCCGGAAGGATTTTTACACTTGCAGGTGAGGACCCGGAAAGAAAGCTTGTAATTGAAAGTCCCGGAACAGATATGATACTTACCGATAACAGGAGTACAGGTTACGGTAACTGGATATCTGTCAAATCAGTGATTCCGGGTGGTGTAACTGAAAATGCTATCGAATGGACAATCACTCCGAATGTGATTCCGGGCTGGACAAGGGAACCGGTTATTTCAGTTTCACAGATCGGTTATGATCCAGGGCAGGCAAAGAAAGCCATAATTGAGCTCGATCAATGGACTACAAAAGTTGAAAAGGCAAGACTCATAAAGATAGGTGAGGGAGGTGAAAACAAGGAAGTCCTTTCAGCCTTACCTGCAAAATGGGGAAGATTTCTGGCTTATGATTATTCTGTTTTTGATTTCACATCAATCAAAGAACCAGGTTTATACATGGTTGAATACGGGAAAACCAGATCTTATCCATTTTCAATAAAAAATGCTATATTCAGCAGTGGTGTATGGCAGCCTACACTGGAAGCATATTTCCCGGTGCAGATGTGCCATGTGAAGGTTAAGGACAGGTCACAGATTTGGCATGATGCCTGCCATCTCGATGATGCTCTTCAGGCTCCGCTTGACTGGCAGCATGTGGACCAGTATCATCAGTATCCTGACAAAGACACTAAATATGAGGTTCAAACACCTATTCCATTCCTGAACATTGGCGGCTGGCACGATGCAGGTGATGATGACCTGGCTGCAGGGTCGCAGGCAAGTACTACTCATTATCTTGTGCTTGCATATGAGCTGACGAAGAACCAGACTGATCAGACCTATGTCAGTTTTGAAAACAGCTACGTTGAAATGTACAAACCTGATGGTGTTCCTGACTTTCTGCAGCAGGTAAAACAGGGTGCTTTGAATCTGCTTTCCGGATATCGTGCAGCAGGTCATAGCTTTCATGGTATAATTGCAAATAAGGAAGGCAGGAATATTACCGTAGACTGGGCTTCGCAAACTGATGGTTTGTACTATGATTCAAATCTTAAACCAAATCAGAAAACAATGACTCATTCGGGTGTAAATGATGACAGATGGGCATTTACCAACCGTGATACAGGCCTGGAATATAAGGTTGCAGCAGCATTGGCTGCAGCAAGTCGTGCACTTGCAGGCTTCGATGAAAAGCTGGCTAAAGAATGTATTGAAACAGCCGGAAAAGCCTGGGAATATGAACAATCCCATCCTCCTGTGCTGACACCGGCTGAATATGTACCCCGGGACACCAAAGTACAGGAGATAATTGCTACTGCAGAACTTTTATACACTACAGGTGAAGATAAATATGCTTTTAGGCTGAAGGCATTGCAGCCTGAAATTGAGAAAAGTGCAGCAAGAAGTGCCTGGAGTGTGGTAAGAGTTGCAGATAAGGTAAAAGATGAGGCATTTACAAGTGGTTTGAGAACAGCTCTTGAGGCATATAAGCCAAAGCTCGATTCAACTCTGGCATCAACACCATTTGGTGTACCATGGAGACCTGCTATATGGGGTGTAGGATGGAGTATTCAGGAATTCGCAATGCAGCATTATTATCTCCTTCAGAAATATCCCGATCTGTTTGATCGTGAGCCTATCCTGAATGTTGTGAACTATGTTCTGGGTTGCCATCCGGGGTCAAGTACCTCCCTGGTTTCAGGTGTGGGTCCTCGTTCAGTATTACAGGGATTCGGAGTAAACAGGACCATGGAGGGATATATCCCCGGGGGAATGGTTTCCGGAACAGCCCTGATACGGCCTGATTTTCCTGAGCTCAAGGAGAATACTCCATACCTGTGGCAGCAGTCTGAATATGTTATGACCGGTGCATCAACATATATTTTCTGCGTGATGGCCGCTGATCTGTTACTTGGGAAAATAAAAATACTGCAGGGTCATGCCATGGCATGACCCTGCAGATATTTAATTTTTATTATATTCACCCGATCATCGCCATTAGAATGGTTTAACTTATAAAAGGCTTCCCCATGAAAAAGTACTCCTCTTATCTTCTCACTGTCCTCAGGATCCTTATAGGATGGCATTTCCTCTATGAAGGAATAACCAAACTTATAAATCCGGCCTGGACAGCAAAATTTTATCTTCTGGGTTCAAAATGGATTTTTGCCGATTTGTTCCATTCCATGGCATCTTCACCAGGGATAATGAATATTGTTGATTTTTTGAATGTTTGGGGATTAATTCTTATAGGTCTCTCCCTTTTTATCGGATTGTTTGTAAGATGGTCATCAATTGCCGGAGCAGTACTTTTGTTCTTCTATTTTGTTGCTTATCCTCCAATCCTTGGCTATACTTTCGGGGGGGTAACCGAAGGAACTTACCAATGGGTAGATAAGAACCTTATAGAGCTGTTTATGCTGATTATTTTCGCTACACTGCCGGCTGGCTTCCTCTTTGGTGCCGACAGGTGGCTAAAAAGCTGGAAGGAAGAGAAACCAAATGCCCCAATCCCCGTTTCAAAGGATGAGGAAGCTTATTCAACAAAACGCAGGGAGGTACTGCGCGACCTGATCAGCGTTCCGTTTCTTGGAGCATTTGCCTATGTTGTTTACAAGAAGAATAAATGGGACAGTTTTGAAAAGAAATATCTTACAGAAAAACCTGATGCAGTTTCCAGTGCAACTTTAAAAAGTTTCCAGTTCACTTCACTCGATTCACTCAAAGGCCAGATCCCCAAAGGTAAAATTGGTGATTTCGAACTGAGCAAGATGGTGATGGGTGGTAACCTGATTGGCGGCTGGGCTCATGCACGCGACCTTCTTTATGTAGATAAGCTTGTTAAAATGTACCACACTGACGAAAAGGTGATGATGACTCTTCAGCTTGCTGAAAAATGCGGCATAAATGCAATAATTTCCAATCCTGCGCAGCTCAGGGTGGTTCAGAAATATAGACATGAAACAGGCGGCAATATGAAGTTTATCTCCGACTGCGGAGCCGGTAAAAACTTCCTTGAAGGAATTGAAATCTCAGTAAAGGGCGGAGCTGATGTATGTTATAGCCATGGAGGACAGACAGATTCCGCAATATTCAATAACAAACCCGGTTTTTACGATGAACTGAAAAAGGGACTTGACCTTATACGCAGTTATGGAAAGCCTGCAGGAGTTGGTGCCCATCGGATTGAATCAATTATGGCATGTGTTGAAAACGGAGTAGTTCCCGATTTCTGGGTTAAGACTCTTCATTCACACGACTATTGGTCAAGGCAGGTAGACCTTGCTAATAAAGATGTTCCTGAACAGGGTTGGATGGATAATAATTTCTGTCATAAACCTACGGAGACTATCGAGTTCATGGCAACACTTGATCAGCCCTGGATAGCATTCAAGACTCTTGCTGCCGGAGCACTCAAACCTGAACAGGGATTCAAATTTGCATTTGATAATGGTGCTGATTTTATATGTGTGGGAATGTACGATTTTCAGATAGTTGAGGATGTTAACATTGCGCTTAATGTCCTTGATACCGTAAACCGTACGAGGCCCTGGAGAGGATAATTTAAAATTCAGATCTATGAGCCGGTACGGAATGAGATTGATCCTGCTGTTATGCTCTCTTTTAATGCTTTTTTCAATCTCCCTGAAATCTGTTTGCCAGGATTCTGAATCCGGCAGTTCAGATACAATCTTCATATCATATCCTGATACTCTTCCATGGTACATTAAGGGCAGGCACCAGTATCACCAGACCCTGACAATGAAACTCTTCATGTCTCAGGCGCTTTACGATGGAAAATATAAACGAAAAGACAACGGGAAATCGGAGCTTTATCTAACCTGTGAGCAGGCGCTGGACGTTATCCGGAAAATGGATAATCTTACCCTCGGAATCCCTAAAATCGTTTACCTCGTCGGCTGGCAGTATAACGGACACGACTCAAAATATCCGGCATGGTTCGAAGGCAATGAGGCAATCAGGCGGCCCGGCGATCCATCGGCAATCGAGAGTATAAAGTGGCTAATGAAGGAAGCGGTAAAGTATCATACAACCGTAAGCCTTCATATTAATATGCTTGATGCTTATGAGGATAGTCCTCTCTGGACAAAATATGTAAACAATAATATAATTGCCAGGAACAGCGACAGCACTCTGCGATCTGGCGAATGGGGCTACCCCCTGAGCTATGCACAGGAATGGAAAACAGGGTTTACCAGGAAACGAATTGATACTCTTTGTTCTCTTATGCCTCTAGAAAAAGCAGGGACCATCCATATTGATGCTTTCCATTCATGGCCTCCCATTCCGGTTAAAAAAGCAAACGGTGCTGACAGCATTGATCTGTCACAGAGTTCTTTAAGCCCGTTTCTTGGATTCACAGTTAAGGAAGAGACAGAAGCACAGCGTCAGATATTCAGGTACTGGGCTTCAAAAGGAATAGATGTGACATCAGAAGGTGTCGATTTTCTGAGGGAAACAGCTTTTGAAGGTTATCAGCACATGGCATGGTGGTTCGGAGGAAAACCTGAGCATTATATCAAATGGCCTGCTTCGTATTATTCCGGGGGAATGGACAGGAGCATCTGGGGAAAGCTTTTTGGCACCAGTATGCATGGTGAGGAAATTGTTAAAAAGGACCCAGAAAAATTGGCAGGTTTCAAACAGGATTTCTGCCTGAATACTGCTGTCTGGTATTACCTCAACAGGCTGCAAAGGCTTTATCTGATCAATGGAAAGGACTATAAATCAGCCGGTTTTTCAGAAAATGTGACGGTTTTTCTATCTGATAAGGAGTACAGAATTACCCGGGGAGAGTCAGTAATTCTTGAAAATAGCAACCTCTTTATTCCTGCATTATGGATGGGAAGTAATACGATCGTGACTTATAGTATGAGTGGCTATAAAAACAAAAAATGGATATTTCCAGAAGATTGGAAGGGTATTTCAACGGTTAAACTGTATCAGGTTACAGTACTGGGCCTCAAAGAAATAGGCGAAGCGACTGTAATCAACGGAACTATTACGTTATCTCTTAAGAAAGATGATATGGTCCTGATAGAAAAGGGGAGCAGGAAGGATAACAGTCAGTACCGGCAATTATTTGTTTCAACTTCAAATTAAACTTTCTGTAGTTTGAAGCAGAATTTTCTATCTTTATTTCCAACTCTTTTTATACCTGTTAAAATGAAGAAACTTAATCAGCTTTCGTTTTTATTTGCGATTCTTTTAATCCTCAATGGCTGCTCAGGCAAATCAGGTCAGAGGGAAACAATATCGCTTAATGGTACATGGCAGATCGCAGAGGGCAAGAAAGATATAATGCCGCCGGTTTATAATCACACCATAGCTGTACCCGGACTTGTTACTCTTGCCGAGCCTGAATTTGAGAATGCCGCTCCACCTGTTCCGGACAGGTATTCCGACAGGAATCCTAATAAATACTATCCCCAGCAGGATAGTATAAGGGATGCATACTGGTACCGGAGAATGGTAACGATCTCAAAAAATATACCCGAAGTTGCCCTGCTTAAAGTTGGCAAAGCAATGTTCGGAACAAAAGTATTCGTGAACGGAACCTTTGTTGGTGAACATCTCCCAAGCTTTACTCCGGGATATTTTGATCTGAAAAAATTTCTTGTAAAGGGTGAAAATGAGCTTTTGATTGCTGTCGGATCGTGCCGGAATTCCCTTCCTTCTGACGTACCCGATGGTTTTGATTATGAGAAGGTAAGATATATATCAGGCATCTATGACAATGTTGAGCTTATACTCAGCGGGACTCCGTATATAAAGAATGTACAGGTCGCACCTGATGTCAAAAACATGCAGGCCAGGGTTCAGGCTATTCTTATTAATCCGGGGGAAGCCAATAATTCAGAAGTCACTTTTATTGTGAAAGAGTCTAAAAGCGGACTTGTTGCAGGTGAGTATAAAACAGGCAAACTGGAATTCGGAAAGGATGATGAAAAAGTTGTGGATATTGTAATCCCAATCACAAATTGTACATTCTGGACTCCGGACAATCCTTTTCTCTATAACCTTGACGTAACTACTTCTTCCGACAGCTACAAAACAAGATTCGGGATGCGTGAGCTTAAGTTCAATCCTGAAACTCGCATGGCTGAACTGAACGGTAAGCCTTTCTTCCTGAGGGGTACCAATATTACCCTTTACCGCTTTTTCGAAGACTCTCTTTGCGGAAATCTGCCCTGGAACTATGACTGGGTAAGGAAGATGCATAAAAAATTCAGGGAGGATATGTTCTGGAATTCATACCGCAACTGTATTGGTTTTCCACCTGAAGAGTGGTATGACATAGCTGATGAGGAAGGCTTTATGATACAGGATGAGTTTCCGATCTGGTATGGTGCTCCGGGCTGGAACACATGGACAAAAAAGCTTGATGCCGGAAACCTTGCTGTTGAATTCAGGGAATGGATGCAGGAGCGTTGGAACCACCCGAGCGTTATTGTATGGGATTCCAATAACGAAACTCTTCTGAATGAGCCCACTATCGACTCTGCCATTGCAAAGGTCCGTTCACTCGACCTCTCGGGAAGAAGCTGGGACAACAGTTATAGTACCAACCGTGCACCAAATGATATTTTTGAATCACATCCCTATCATTACTCAAATCCTGATTTTAAGTTTAAGGATATGGTAAAAGCGAGCATTGTGCCACAGGGTAATAATCATAAAAATCCTGAGACAAATCCTGTTATCATAAATGAATACGGGTGGCTCTGGCTGAACCGTAACGGTGCAACTACCACACTTACAACAAAGCTTTATGATAATCTCCTCGGTAAAAATTCTACAGCAGCCCAGCGCTGGGAAATTTATGCAAAATACACCGCTGCTGAAACTGAATTCTGGCGCTGTCACAGGCAGGTAGCAGGTGTGCTCCATTTTACCGCACTGGGATATGACAGACCCGACGGACAGACATGCGATAACTGGATAGATGTCGCAAATCTTGTATGGGAGCCTCAGTTCTATAAATATGTCAGGGATGCATTTGCCCCAGTAGGTCTGATGATAGATTTCTGGGATGAAACAGTAAAAAAAGGAGTTGCAACGAATATCCCGGTAATTGTCATAAATGATCTTGAGAAGGATTGGTCAGGAATTGTCAGCTTCACTGTTCTTAAGGATGATAAGACTGTTCAGCAGAAACAGGTCAGCATAATTGTAAAAGGATTAGGAAAAAGTGAGACTTCATTTACAATGGATCCTGTTAGCGAACCAGGTAATTACACCATCGAAGTCATACTGTTAAACACGCCTTTTGGAAATATTAAAAGCACAAGGAATTTCAGGATCTGATAATCTGATAAATACAGGCCAACTATAATGATAAAGAAAGCAGGGTGGATTTTAATTCTGGTATTTTCTCTTTCGGTTATTTCATGTAAAAGAGAGAAGATAGTTCTTGAAACACAATATATTAAAGTAGCAATTGACGGAAAAGGACTTCTTACAAGCTTCTTTGACAAGACAAATTCAGTCGAGTATTTCCCTGAAGGTGAAAAAGCTGCCCTGTTAACAATTTATAAGGATCCGGAATACATACTGCCTGTATCAGCTGTTTACAATTCAGCTGATAATAAGATAATTCTTGACTTTCCAAACGGATCCAAGGCTGTTATCGGAGTGAACAGCAAAGATGCCTATCTGAGACTTGAACTGCTTTCACTTGAACCACGCAACGATGCCGATGCTGTTGTGTGGGGACCTTACCCTGTCGCCATTGATGAGAAGATTGGTGAAACAATTTGCGTGGTGCGGAATAAAGATTATGCTGTGGGAATGCAGGCTCTGAATATCAATACTATAGAAGGCCTTCCTGATGGCGATGATAATGGCGGCGGCGGGGCATTTATTGATCCGCTTCCCGGACAGCAATTGCCTGACTCACTTAAAGATAAAATAGGCCAGAAAGTTGATGTAAATGTGAATATTACAGGTGATATGCCTGAATATGTAAGATTATACCGCGGAAGTGCCGCAGTTAAGAAACCCTTCGGAAGTGAGCTGAGGCTGTTTTCCAGGGACAGGAGAAAGCCGCGTGTCATTAAAAACTGGCTGGGAAATAAAGACCATGTTCAGTATGTTGAATCAATCGATGTTGATTTTGCAGGTAGTGCAGTAGCATTGTTCGGCTGTCCTGAACCAATGACTCTTGATATAATTGAGAAAATTGAAACAGGAGAGGGACTCCCTCATCCAATGCTCGATGGAGTCTGGTTAAAGAGATCTGCCTTCCCCGGCGAAGCCTACCTCCTTAATGAGGGCGATCCGATGAAGAGTATTCAGTATGCAAAGGAATGCGGATTCAAACTAATTCATGCCGGTGATATTTTTCAGACCTGGGGACATTTTGGCTATTCAGAAAAAAGATTCCCTGGTGGACTTGCTGATATTAAGAAAGTAACTGAAGTTGCCCGAAAGGAAGGTATATCATTAGGTGTTCATACTCTCGGAATGTTCACAACAAAGAATGATTCCTATATATCCCCTGTTCCGAGTGACAGCCTTTGCAAAACAGGCAGCTCGGTTCTGGCTAAGGCAGCAGGACTAAAAGATGATATAATCTATCTGGCTGATCCGGCATATTTCAGATATCTTGGTAATACACATACTGTAAAAATCGGGAAAGAACTTATCAATTTCCGGAAAGTATCTGACGATGAACCATGGCGTCTAATCGATTGCCAGAGAGGTATGTATGGGACAAAACCAGCATCTTATGAGCAGGGTGCTGCAGTTGACAAGCTTACAAACGACAGCTACAGCGGATTTTATCCCGATATTAAACTTCAGGATAAATATGCACTTAAGCTGGCTGAAGTTTGCAATGAAACAGGAATTGATCTGATGGATTTTGATGGCTATGGCGGTGAATCACCGACCGGTCATGGTACTTACGGTGCTGCACGGTTTATTGACCTGTGGTACAGGAATATCGACAGGTACAGGATTGCCTGCGGGGCCGGCACATTTCATTACTACTGGCATATTTATGCTTTTATGAACTGGGGCGAACCCTGGTATAACGCATTGAGGGAGAGTCAGGTAAATTACCGTATTGAAAACCAGAGATATTTCGAACGGAACCTTATGCCCGGTATGCTCGGATGGTTCACCCTTAATCCTGAATTCCGTCCCGAAGAGGTTGAATGGATTCAGGCAAGAAGCGCTGCTTTTAATGCAGGGTACCTCCTCAGAGTGGATGAAAGTATTGAAAAGAATGGTTACAGGGATCAGCTTTTCGAGGCAATAAGAGAGTGGCAAAAAGTAAGGAGACTTGATGCTTTCACCCCGGATCAGAGAGAAAGGATGAAAAATCCAAAGAATGAATTCCACCTTGAAAAAACAGGAGATAAGAGCTGGAATCTATATTCTGTAAAGCTTTCCAGGGGATTTGTGCATAAGTTCAGGTATGTTCAGACTGGTGAACCCGTTACAACAAAATTCACTGTTGAGAATCCATTCGAAGAACAACCGCTGCAATTCTATGCAACAGCTACCGGTTCAGCAGCTGATCAGTCATCATCAGTTTCACACCTGCAATTTAAGATCAACGATTATCAGGTTCTTGAAATGAGTGTTTCACTTAAGAAAGATGACAGGATTATCTGCGACAGGGAAAAAGTTTATCTCTGTGATAATTTCTGGAAGAGACTGAAAGTGATAAGTGACGGTAAGATTCCTGTTTTAGCCAAAGGCAATTCGGAGATTGTGGTTACAAGTGAATTCAGCAATTCGAATGCACCGGAACTGGCGATTGAATTTAAATCATCAGGCTCTCCTGAAGCTGTTAAAAAATGACAAATTATTCTGTACAAATAAGGATCAAAAAGTAAAAATATCAGATATGAAAAAGATTAATTATTTTCTCGTTTCTTTTAGCGTTTATGATTTCTTCTGGTCTCAGCGCCAGGGAATACCATGTTGCAGTTACAGGTAACAACAGCAATGATGGTTCATCCGCTTCACCATTCAAAACAATTAATCATGCTGCCCAAATTGCTCAGCCCGGTGATATTATTACGGTGCATGCAGGCACATACCGTGAATGGATCAATCCTGTCCGCGGCGGAGAAAGTGATTCAAAAAGAATTGTTTACCAGGCTGCTGCCGGTGAAATTGTAGCAATTAAGGGATCTGAAGTGATTACAGGATGGAAAAAGGAAAAGGGAAGTGAAGTATGGAAAGTTACAATTCCAAACTCCTTCTTCGGGGATTATAATCCCTACCAGGATTCAATATATGGCGACTGGTTTGATGGAAAAGGCAGGGTTCATCATACAGGTGAAGTTTTTCTGAATGGCAAATCACTTTATGAGAAAGAGACGCTTTCCAAAGTTCAGAACCCAGTTCCTTTTGAGGGTACTCTCGACAAGGAAGGGTCAACATACACATGGTATTGTGAGAGTGATGCTTCAAATACTACAATTTGGGCGAACTTCCATAAGTTTAATCCAAATAAGGAGCTTGTAGAAATTACAACTCGGAGAACAATTTTTTATCCTGACAAGCCTGGTGTTAATTATTTAACAATAAGAGGCTTTCATATCTGCCAGGCAGCTACTCAGTGGGGGGCGCCTACTGCTGAGCAGATTGGCATGATCTCAACCCACTGGAACAAGGGATGGATAATCGAAAACAATAAAATAAGCGATTCCAAATGTTCCGGAATCACTCTGGGAAAGGAGAGGGGAACAGGCCATAATGTCTGGCTTTCGGATATGAGTCTTGACGGTTCACTTCACTATATTGAAACAACATTCAGAACATTAAGAAACGGCTGGAGCAGGGAGAATATAGGCTCGCATATTGTCCGGAATAATGAGATTTATAACTGTGAGCAGACAGGAATGTGCGGCAGCATGGGTGCTGCTTTCAGCACAATAGAAAATAATCACATACATCATATCTGGGCAAAACGGCAGTTTACCGGTGCAGAGATTGGCGGAATTAAATTCCATGCAGCCATTGATACAAGGATCATTCATAACCGGATTCATGATACCGGACGTGGCATATGGCTCGACTGGATGGCACAGGGAACCAGGGTTTCAGGTAATCTGATGTACAGGAATGATCTAGAGGATCTCTTCATGGAGGTTAACCATGGTCCGACTCTTGTCGACAATAATCTTTTCCTGTCAGATGTGGCAATAATTACACAAAGCCAGCGAGGTGCTGTTGTGCACAATATTATAGCTGGCATGATCAGGATGTGGCCTGAGCCAAAGCAGGTATACACCTTACCACCTTCCTCATTCAACTGAAGTTGCCGGAATATCTACAATATTTTCAGGTGATTACAGGTTTTACAACAATATTTTCCTTGGAACTGGACCAATGCCAACAAAGAGAGATCCTCTCTATAAATATGGTCTTGATGGCTTCAACACTGCAGTACTCGAGGTTTGGATCAGTGGTAATGTTTATTACAATCTTGCGGTGCCTTTCAGAGATGAAAAGAATTGCGGCGGAAATCCTAAATTCAAGCCTGTTCTGGAAGTAACAGAGGAAGGTGAAAACGTTTTTCTTACATATACGCTTGATGCCATGGCATCAGTTGTTAAAACCCAATTTGTTACAACAGCATTGCTGGGTAAAGCAAAGATGCCTAAAGAGGGCTTTGAAAACCCCGATGGAACACCTCTGAAAATTGACAGGGATTTTCTTGGTCAGAAACGTTCCGAAACAGCACCTTCAGCAGGAGCTATTGAGAACCCCGGCAGCGGAGCTGTGAAACTGAAGGTATGGTAGCCTACTACCTGATGGTTTGTATAAACCTGTTTATATTTTCAGGAAGTGAACCCGTTCCTTCAAGCGACCGGATAAATGCACTCCCTATTATCGCACCATCAGAATATTCACAGACCTGATTATAGGTTGTCCTGTCTGAAATGCCAAAACCAACAAGGCGTGGAGATTTCAGTTTAAGATTATCAAGCTTTCGGAAATAGTCCGTATGCGACTGATTAAAACTATTAATCCCTCCTGTAGTTTTTGCTGTTGAAACGACATATATGAATCCCTTCGAGATCTGATCCAGGTATTTTATTCTTTCAACAGAGCTCTGTGGTGTTACAAGAAAAACATTTATGATATCATGCTTAACATAAAGTGGTTCATACGATTCCATGTAAACATCAGGTGGCAGATCAGGTATAATTGTACCATCAATTCCTGTTTCATTGCATTTCTCTAGAAAATTCTCCATTCCGTACCTGAAAACAGGATTAATATATCCCATCAGTATCAGGGGCATATCGGTTACTTCCCTGATCTTCGCAAGTTGATTAAACAGGAGATTTATATTCATTCCGTTTTTCAGTGCAATTTCACTGCTGCGCTGTATAACCGGACCGTCTGCAACAGGATCTGAAAAAGGCATGCCTATTTCGACCATATCGACACCTGATCTGTCAAGCTCCCTTATTATTGTAAGTGTATCATCTAAATCAGGATATCCTGCCGTGAAATATACTGAGAGGATCTTCCCGTTTTTTTTCTTAAACAGATTATTTATACGGTTCATTTGATATCTATTTGCTTATGAATTATAATGATGAAGTGTCATTTTATCTGTTTGCATTGGCGTATGCCTGCATATCCTTGTCTCCTCGGCCTGAGATATTTACAACAACAATATCGGCAGGTTTCAGTTTCAGCTTTCCGAGTGCGGCAAGTGCGTGTGCCGACTCAAGAGCCGGTATAATCCCCTCAAGTCTTGTTAGTTCATATGCTGCATCGAGTGCCTCATTGTCAGTTGCATTCAGATAGGATGCTCTTCCGGTACCGGCAAGCCATGCATGAAGTGGTCCCACTCCCGGATAATCGAGTCCGGCAGAGATAGAGTATGGCTCAGTTATCTGGCCATCTTCATTCTGCATAAGAAGGGTCTTGCTTCCATGTATTATCCCGGTTTCTCCCACAGTAATTGTAGCTGCTGTTTCGTCTGTTTCCACACCTTTTCCGGCAGCTTCAACACCAATAAGCTTTACTTTTTTCCTGTCAATATATTTATAAAATATTCCTGCGGCATTACTTCCGCCTCCAACACATGCAATAATGTAATCAGGATCCTCTGTTCCTTCTTTTGCCATAAGCTGGGACAATAATTCTTCACTTATCACAGACTGGAACTTAGTAACAAGATCGGGATAAGGATGAGGTCCTACAACAGATCCAATAATGTAAAATGTATTCTCCGGATTGCATATCCAGTCCCGGAGTGCCTCATTTGTGGCATCCTTCAGGGTCTTGTTTCCGCAGGTTGCAGGAACCACACTGGCACCCAGCATCTCCATCCTTTTTACATTTGGTTCCTGACGGGCCATATCGAGTTCACCCATATATACAACACATTCCATTCCCATAAGTGCACAAACTGTTGCTGTTGCAGCACCGTGCTGACCAGCTCCTGTTTCTGCAATTATCCTCTTTTTGCCCATCTTTTTTGCAAGCAGAATCTGGCCGATTGTGTTGTTTATTTTGTGTGATCCGGTATGATTCAGGTCTTCGCGCTTGAGGTAGATTTTTGCCCCGTATTTATTGCTCAGCCTGCCGGCAAAAAACAGAGGTGACGGTCTGCCTGCATAGTCGGTGAGAAGCATGCTGAATTCCTTCTTGAACTCTTCCGATTCAATGATGTCGTAATAAACAGCCCTCAGTGATTCTACATTTTCCCTGAGCATTTCGGGAATATACGCTCCACCGTACTGCCCGTAATATCCCTTGCTGTCTGAAATAAATGTCTTATTCATAGTGGTTTAATATTTTTATCTGATGTCAGAGATGAAGTTTTTAAGCATCTCAGTGTTTTTAATTCCGGGACTGGTCTCAAACCGGCTGTTGAGG
Organism: Bacteroidota bacterium; assembly: GCA_016718875.1. GTDB lineage: Bacteria > Bacteroidota > Bacteroidia > Bacteroidales > VadinHA17 > LD21. Next base: position 9,084 of record JADKBL010000022.1, on the reverse strand, counting down.
TCTATTCCGCAGAATGACGGATTTTTTATCTCTCCGATACGGTCAGTGTCTTCAGGTGAAATGCCCCCGCTTAAAAAGAAAGGGTGCGGAAGATCATATTCATTCAGAACCTTCCAGTCGAATTTACTGCCTGCACCTCCTGATCCGGTTGCCGGGGTGTCGAAAAGGAAGTAATCCGTTACCCCTGTATATTGACTGCACTTACTGAAAGGATGTTCCATGCTCATGCTGAATACCTTTATTACCTTAATTTTTTTTTCTTTCAGTCTGTGGCAAAGGTCAGGGGTTTCATCACCGTGTAACTGAACCATATCCAGTGAGAAGCGTTTTATAGTTTCTGATATTAGTTTTTCATCTTCATTTACAAAAACTCCGGCTTTCACAACAGTTGAGGGTATTTTCAGAAGGATATCTTCATCCAGCATATCACCGGCATATCTTGGTGATGATCTGTAAAAGATGAATCCCAGAATATCAGGTTGGAGTGCTGATACCTTCAGGATATTATCAGTATCCCTCATTCCGCATATCTTGATCTTCAGTTTCATAAAATTCTCATTCAATGCAGATATAAATGATGCTGCGCTTCCTCCCGGATCATCTGACCGCATGAATTTCTCTCCTATAAGAAACGCCTTATATCCCTCCGAAAACATCATTTTAACCTCTTCCGGGGATTCAAATCCGCTTTCGGCAACCTTTATACAATCTTTTGGCAGCTGACAGAGCATCTTAATTGCATTGCTGTGATCAACCTTAAAGGTGTTCAGGTTCCTGTTATTCACACCAATGATTCTTATATCAGGATTCATCTTATCAAGATCTTCAATGTCATGTATCTCAAACAATACCTCCATGCCAAGACTGAATGCAAGACTGGAAAGTATCTTTGCCTGCTCCCTTGTAAGAATGGATCCTATTAGCAAAATTGCCGAAGCCCCGATCGATTTTGCTTCAATAACCTGGTATTCATCAATAATAAAATCCTTTCTTAAAACCGGAATTTCTGAGAAAGCCGACACAGATACCAGATCATTAGTTTCCCCGCCGAAAAACTCCTTGTCTGTAAGTACTGAAATTGCTGAAACACCTGCATTGATGTAGCCCTTTGCAACTTCCTCAGGTTTTGAAATGCTGTTTATAATGCCCTTTGAAGGAGATCTCCTCTTGAATTCCGCAATTATTGCAGGTGAGGGCTTATTTAATGCATCAAAAAATGAAATTGGGTCCCTGGCAAACATGGGTGATTTACGGAGTTGTTCAACCGGTTTATTTTTCTTTCCGGCAATAACTTCCATTCTTTTAACTGTAACTATCTTTTCAAGTATTTCCATTTTTCAGAGCTCCAGAAGTTTTTTCAGCGATTTTAATGCCATACCTCCTTTAAGTGATTCTTCAGCAAGAATGAAACAATCGTTAAGGCTCTTACCGGGATTGATCTTTTTCAGAGCTATCCCTGAATTTACTGCTACCACCGAGTTTTGAGCCTCAGTTCCCCTGCCTTCCAGGATACTCATAAAAATGGCAGCCGATTCTTCAACAGAACTACCTCCTTTGATGTCTTCCGGTTTAACTATTTGGAATCCGGTTTTTTCAGGAGACAAAAGTTCCTCTTCATTGTTGGATATCAGTTTGAACTCACTTGTCAGCGAAATCTCATCATAACCGTCGAGAGAATAAAGGATAGTAAAGTTTTTATCTGTCTGCTGGTAAATATAGTTGTATAATCTTGCTGTTTCCAGGTTCCATACTCCGATGATCTGATTTCGCGGGGATGAAGGATTAACCATTGGTCCAAGAAGATTAAAAAAAGTCTTGAGGCTCAGTTCCTTTCTTATCGGACCCACCGATTTCATAGCCGGGTGGAATAATGGCGCATGAAGGAAACATATACCTGCCTTGTCAAGCTGTTTCCGGAGCACATCCCTGTCATTTGTGAATTTGTAACCCAGAAATTCCATCACATTGCTCGAACCGCAGGCTGATGATACTCCGTAATTCCCGTGTTTGGCAACTTTACCACCTGTACCGGCAACGACAAAAGAGGAGAGGGTGGAAATATTAAATGTATTTTTCCCGTCCCCGCCTGTACCGCAAAGATCTATAGTATCAAATTCCGAAAGATCAGTTACAAGACAAAGGTCAAGCAAAGCATCCCTGAAGCCTGCAAGCTCCTGAACTGTTATCATTCTCATCATATAAACTGTGAGAAATGATGTAACCTGTGAATTGTTATACTCACCTCCGGCGATTTTTTTAAGTATGTTCCTTGCCTCCTCCCTTTCCAGGGTAAGATGCGATGTCAGTTTCTGCAGTATCTCTTTCATATTTTAAGCCAGTTTAATATTATCTGCTTTCCATGGATAGTCATAACTGATTCAGGATGGAACTGAACTCCCCTGACATCAAATGAGTTATGGGATATTGCCATGATAAAGCCTTCATCATCTTTTGCAGTGATATGGAGCTGAGGCGGAAGGTCCTTTTCATTCACAACCCATGAGTGATACCTTCCTGCCCTGAACCTTTCCGGTATTTCCGAAAACAGGGGCTCACTTTTATCTGTAACAATAACATCTGTTTCAATGCCATGGTAAACCTTTTCCAGGTTTATTAAGCTTCCTCCGAATGTCTCGGCAATGGCCTGACATCCGAGGCAAACACCGAGTATGCTCTTTGTTGGACCATAGTGTTTAATCATGGCTTTTGTGATCCCAGCCTGATCAGGCACACCCGGTCCGGGTGATATCACTATTTTATCGTATTTACCAATCTCCTCCATACTGATTCCGTCATTTCTGAATACATCAACACCGCCACCGGAGAGTTCCTTTAGAATATGTACCAGATTATATGTGAACGAATCATAATTATCAATTACAAGTATCTTCATGTTTTTCTTTTTTAAATCTCGGAAGCAGCAGCAATGGCCGCTTTCAATGCTCCCAGCTTGTTGTTAACTTCTTTAAGTTCACTTTCCTCTACTGAGTCAGCAACTATTCCGGCTCCTGCCTGATAGAAAAGTGTATTGTTCCTGCTGAGGAATGAGCGGATAGTTATTGCATGATTTATATCGCCGTTGAAACCTATATATCCGATTGCCCCTCCGTAAAATCCCCTGTTCTGGTTTTCAATTGAATCAATCAGCTCCATGGCTTTGAACTTTGGCGCCCCTGAAAGAGTACCTGCAGGAAAAGAATCACCATATATTTTGATTGGATTAAATCCGGGTTTGAGCTCTCCTGTAACTTCAGAGACAAGATGAATTACATGTGAATAGAACTGAACCTCCCTGAAGGTCTTGAGCGACACTTTATCGGAGTTCCTGCTGAGATCGTTTCGTGCAAGGTCCACAAGCATCACATGTTCAGCATTTTCCTTTCTGTCATTTGCCAGGTCTATGGCGAGCAATCTGTCTTCCTCATCATCTCCCGAACGTCTGAATGTTCCTGCAATTGGGTTGATCCTGGCTGATCCTTTTTCAATAACAATCTGGGCTTCTGGGGATGAACCGAAAAGCTTGTAGCCTCCGTAATCGAAATAATAGAGGTAAGGTGATGGATTGATATTTCTCAGTGCCCTGTAAACATTAAACTCATCACCTCTGAACTGTTGTGTGAACTGGCGTGAAAGAACTATCTGGAACACATCTCCCAGGTAACAGTGTTTCCTGCCCTTTTTTACCATTTCAATGAACTCCTCATCTGTGATATTTGAATTTTCATTATTGAGGGGAGTGAACCGGAATGATCCCAGACTGCGGTTACGGAGAAGACTTTTTATCTCTTCGACACGGCTTGTTTCACCTTCAGGAAGATTTTCTGCAAGAAAGATCCTGTTATTGAAATGGTTGATTGCTATTATATACCTGTAAACCGAATAATAGAGATCAGGTATATGATATTGTCTTTCCCTGATATTTCTCAGATCAATATCTTCAAAATACCTTACCGCATCATAGGTTGTATAACCAAACAATCCGTTTGAGGTCATGCCTGAATTCTCCTGCTCTTTGGTTATCCTGAAGGAGCTGATGAATTCATTAAAGGTATCATGAAGTGTATTCTTGTCCGTAATTGTAATTTTTTCCTTTTGTCCCGAAGGATAGGTTATATCGATGATATAATCCTCGACCCTGAAAACTGAGATTACATCAAAGCAGATGTAGCTCATACTGTTGCTGTTGCCATGATAATCAGAACTTTCAAGGAGAATTGTATTGGGAAATTTATCCCGCATCTTGAGGTATATTGTAACAGGAGTTATCATGTCGGCAAGTCCGGGGGGAAGTGCGTATACTCTTGTTGTCAGTCTTGATTCAGTCATATTTTTATTTTTTAAATTGTTCTTAAACAAAAAAGCCTGCCGGGAGTCCGACAGGCCAATGCTATATTTTAAAATACAGATGTGCTATCTCATCTCCAGGTTTCCACCGGTAAGATCTGCCACCACCAATATTTATTTACAAGTATCATTTCTGTTAATTCAGTTTTCAAAGAAACAAATTATTTCTATAAAAGTTTAAAAAAGATCTGTTTTTTTAATCACACCCTCACGCTTCCCATAAGAAAACCGAGAGCATAAAGGCCTCCGTTATTATTCTGGGCATACATTGTAATATCCTTATCGAAGAGCATCCCTATGAAGTCGAAAGGTGCAATAAACCCGTGCCAGAGTCCGCCGAAAAATCCATATTTATGTCCGGTAAGGCATGCTTCAACTTTCTCATTGTCTGCACATCCGGTCATGATAAACAGTGATGATAACAGGAAGATAATCCAGAAGTTTTTGTAATGAAACAGTTTTTTCATTTGAATATTCAGTTAGGTTATTTCAGAATAATGACAAATCCACAGGCTGTCCGGAATGCCGCTTTTCATGATCAATAAGCCATTTTTTTCTTTTCAGACCGCCTCCATATCCTGTAAGAGATCCGTCAGAGCCTATAACACGGTGACATGGAATGATAATGGCAATCCTGTTCATTCCATTGGCATTTGCAACCGCCCTTATTGACTCAGGTTTCCTCAATGCTTCAGCCTGTTCCATGTAGGTTCTTGTAGTTCCGTAAGGAATTGATAGCAGCTCATTCCAGACCATCTGCTGAAAAATAGTACCCGGAATAACGAGCTGGAGATCAAATACTTTTCTATCTCCCCGGAAATACTCATCAAGCTGTTTCTTCAGATTTTCTGTATGGCTGTTTTCACCTTCTTCTATTTCAGATGCAAGATATTTCTTAAGATCCCTGTACTCGGAATTAAGAATTTTTCTGTCGCTGAATTCGAGAAGACAGATTCCCTCTTCAACGGCACCGGCTATCATTGTACCGAGTTGTGTTTCAATTTTTGTTGAGAGTATCAAAGAGAAGAGTTTTATTTCTTTTTACCCATAAATATAGCTGCCATCAATCCGCCCAGAAAGACAAGTATCCCGCCTGTGACAAGTGTCTTTTTACGTTGCTGTTCATTCTCCGACATCTCATCCCAAGACTTCTGTCCTTTCCCGAACATGAGCCAGAGTACCATTCCCAGTGCCGCGAGAGCAATTACTATTGCGACTATCCTTATTACCATCTTATTTAGTTATTGTTTCAGTTCTCTTAGGTGTTCTTTATGGTTTTTGATTTGATATATTTTGTATTTCTGAACCGGAGTGCAGACCAGTCATCATCTACAGATACCATCCTGATCCCGTAAAATCCTGAATTATTGAGTGTTTCCCAGCCGTGATCGCGGCTTAAATCTGATTTGTGATTTTTTGATGTTTTTTTCGGGTAGCAAAACCACAGTACCCCGTCTGCAGTCAGATTATGCAGAACTACAGGTGTGGCGTTCTCAACCTGTGAAATGCTTTCAACGAATATCAGAATAAAGCTATATGGGCAACGCGGATCAATCTCTTTATCAATAATTACATTTTCCAGACCGGGAGAGAGTGTTTCAAGAAATGCCGGGTCGGTGTTTAGTAATGCAATTCTTGGCTGGTCTTTATAGTTAAGCTTTTCGAGCAGCTTTTTCATGGTCTTTTTTAATTGAACGCTAATTTAATAAAATTTCAGCTCCTGAACAGTATCAGGTTTGCTAAAAACCGCGCAAAAATAGGCTAATTATTGTAATTAATGCATAAAAGTGCTACTTTGCACAATCAACAGATGGGGTGCCTTAATACTACGGGCTGAGATCATACCCTTAAACCTGATCCGGGTAATGCCGGCGGAGGGAAGAAAGAGTATCACTTCAATCAGCTATTAACGGTAACCAAATCTGCTGGGGTAAAACTGAAATTTGTGCAGATGGGGAAATCGATTATTATCACATGTTCCTGGCAGCAATATCAATAACTGACATTGCAGCATATCAGGAGATAGCAGTTATCAGGGGTCAAGTAACTGATACTGACGGAAAACCGCTTGCCGGTGCAGTTGTTACAATTGACAACACATACCTCGGGACCCATACAGATGCTTCCGGTAATTATTCGTTTGAAGGTCTCAAAAAAGGAGCATATACTCTTACTTATTCCTTTATTGGCTATGAAACTGTTACCAGGGAGATTACAATTAATGGAAACACTGTCCTGGACATTATCCTCATTTCAAAAGCATATATAACCGAGGAGGTTACCATAAATGCAACCAGAGCCGGAGAAAATTCTCCGCTTGCATATTCATCAGTTACACTGGAACAGCTAAAAAAGCAGAATATGGCTCTTGATATGCCCTACCTGCTTAGCCTTACTCCTTCTTTCGTTGAGACTTCCGAAGCCGGAAACGGAATCGGATATACCGGTCTCAGGATCAGAGGCACTGATGGCAACAGGATCAATGTTACCCTTGATGGTATTCCGCTTAATGACGCGGAATCGCAGCAGGTATTCTGGGTCGACCTTCCTGATATCGCTTCCTCTGTCGATAATATCCAGGTTCAGAGAGGTGCAGGTACTTCATCCAATGGGGCAGGAGCCTTCGGTGCAACAATAAGTCTTCAAACAGCAGCGGCTGATAATGAACCATATGCAGAAGTAAGCTCCTCTGCAGGCTCATTCAATACATTTAAGAATACTGTATCTGCAGGAACAGGACTCCTTAAGGAGAGGTTCGCTCTTCAGATGAGGTATTCAGATCTTAAAAGCGATGGCTATATTAAGAGAACCGGCTCTGATCACAGGTCGGCATTCCTCAGTGGTCTTTACGAGGGAGGAAATTGGGAACTTGAAAGTCAATGTTATACTTGGAGAAGAACATACGGGTATTGGTTGGTGGGGCGTTCCAAAAGACTCTCTGGCAACTGACAGAAGGTATAACCCGGCAGGTGAATATACAGATGAAGCAGGAGTTAAACACTACTATGATAATGAGAGCGACAATTACCGTCAGGATCACTTTCACCTTATATATAACACCGCATTAACCAAAAATCTCATTCTCAGCTCTGCATATCATTACACCAGAGGAAAAGGGTATTATGAGGAATACAGGGAAGATCAGTCTTATACAGATTATGGACTTGTCCCGGTGCAGATTTCAGATTCTCTGATAACAGCAACTGATATGATCAGGCAGAAATGGATGGCGAATGACTTTTATGGATCGGTTTATACGGTTAAATACCGGAAGAACAAACTTGAAGCGGTTGCCGGAGCGGGTATGAACCTGTATACTGGTGATCATTTCGGACGTGTGGTTTGGATGAGAACCTCAGGATCTGCAGAAAAAGATCATCAGTGGTATTTCAACGACTCCAGGAAACGTGAAATAAACATATATGGGAAGGTAAATTATTCATTATCAGAACAAACAAATGTTTTTGGAGATCTTCAGTACAGGTCAGTAAATTACAGACTCAGAGGTTCTGATGATGATCTTAAAGATATTACACAGCAACACTCTTTCGGATTCTTCAATCCGAAGGCTGGCATTTTCCACTCAATAACCCCAAACCAGGATACATGGTTATCATTCTCCGTTGCAAACAGAGAGCCTACAAGGTCAGACTTCAAGGAAGCCTCCGGCGATCTTAATGCAACCCCAAAAACCTGGAGACTCTCTATGATACAGAACTGGGATATAAACTCAGGAAAGAGAGAAGCTCTGTTTCTGTAAACCTCTACGGCATGATTTACAAGGATCAGCTTGTACCAACAGGACAGCTCAGCGATGTCGGGTATTCAATTATGACAAATGTTGATAAGAGCTACAGGATAGGGGCAGAGCTAACCGCAGGTTTCAGGCCTTCTGAATTCATGGACTGGAACATGAATCTGACACTGAGCAGGAATAAGATCCTGGACTTTACAGAATATTATACAGACTATAATACAAGTGACTGGTCTTCGGCATATAAAAGCAAAAGCCACGGGACAGTCGATATTGCCTATTCACCCTCTGAAATATTTACAAATGAGTTTACATTCAGACTTATAAAGGGACTTGATTTGCATATTATAAGTAAATATGTCGGGAAACAATATTTCGATAATACAATGAATGAGGAGCGATCGGTTGATCCCTACTTTGTGAATAATTTAAGGCTCGACTTTACACCTGTGATAAAGCATACGGAAAATGTTGAACTGCAGCTGCTGGTCAGCAATATACTGAATGAAAAATATGAAAATAATGCCTATGGCGGCAATTGGTATGAAGATGGTCAGGAAAAGACATGGTCATACCTGGCCCTCAGGCCCAGGATTGCTTTTATGGCAAGGATATCGGTAAGATTCTGATAATCAGATAGTTATAATGAATGTAATAGATTGGATATCAGCTAATTACATAGAAATATTCGGTGCAATCACCGGGATATTGTATGTTTTCCTCGAGATCAGGCAGAATCTCTGGCTTTGGCCAGTAGGGATCATAACATCAGCCGTTTATATCTGGATATTCTTCACAGGTAAGCTCTATGCTGATATGAGTCTGCAGGGGTACTATCTTATTATTAGTGTAATTGGGTGGTATTGGTGGGTGAAGGGCTCAGGGCTCAGGGCTCAGGGCGCAGGAGGTGAGAGGGAGAGGGGGAGAGGGGGAGATTCGGAGAAGATGAGAGTAGGAGAGACGGATGTACACAATGGACTCCCCTC
>JADKBL010000021.1 GCA_016718875.1 Bacteroidota bacterium | reverse complement strand
GGATTCCCGGAGATATGCAGGGAGCAAGCATGGTGCCTTTGCTGAAAGGAGAAACACCATCCTCCTGGCGTAAAGAACATTACTATCACTATTATGAATATCCTGCTGTACATAGTGTTAAGCGTCATTACGGCATCAGTACTGAGCAATATAAACTTATCCATTTCTATTATGACATAGATGAATGGGAACTCTTTGATTTTAAAAACGATCCGATGGAAATGAGGAACCTTTACAACGATCCGGCTTATGCCTCAGTAAAAGATGATCTCCATAAACGTCTTAAAAATCTTATGGAAAAAATTATGACAGCGACGAAAAAACTAGCAAAATCATATCTACCGGTTATCAAACTCCGTGATCCTGATAGCTATCGGACCCAGTAACTCAGTGTAACTCCGTGGTTAAAAAAGAATTAATAGAATAAATAATATTCAATAATGAAAAACTTTAAAAATCAACTGCTGCTTCTGCTGGTATTACTGCTCCTGTCAACCTGTACCGAAACCAAAACCGACAACTCCCTTCCCCGAAGCACCCCTGAAGCTGAAGGTGTTTCATCTGAAGCCATTTTACAATTTGTTGAAGCTGCCAATAGTGAAGTCAACGATATCCACAGCTTCATGCTTCTTCGTCATGGAAAGGTAATTGCCGAAGGCTGGTGGAAACCCTATTCTCCTGATTTAAAGCACACAATGTACTCTCTGAGTAAAAGTTTTACATCAACCGCAGTGGGATTTGCTGTGACAGAGAAACTACTTCACTGTAAATGACAAGGTAATTTCATTTTTTCCTGAAAAAGTTCCTGATACTATATCCACCTACCTCGCTCAAATGACTGTTAAGGACCTTCTGACAATGTCAGTTGGTATGGATCCAGATCCTACATTCAGGGTAAGAGGAGCAAACGGAAGCTGGGAAGAGACATTCTTCAGGACACCTGTAATTAATGAACCAGGATCAAAATTCCTTTATAATTCACTCGCCACATATATGCTTTCATCAATTGTACAGAAGGTTACTGGAGAAAAGATCATTGATTACCTTACCCCAAGGCTATTCGACCCATTAGGAATTACCGGCATTGACTGGGAGGTAAATGCACAGGGAGTTAATACCGGTGGATGGGGGCTCAGACTTAAAACAGAGGATATTGCAAAAGCAGGCCAGTTCTACCTTCAGAAAGGAAAATGGCACGGTAAGCAATTACTTCCGGCTGAATGGATAGAGGAAGCTACATCAATTAAAATTTATCAGGCACCTGATGCACCGCAATCAAAAAAAGATTCCAGCGACTGGATGCAGGGATATTGCTACCAGTTCTGGAGATGCCGTAACAATGCATACCGTGGTGATGGGGCTTATGGACAATACATGATTGTAATGCCTGATCTTGATGCAGTGCTTGCAATAACTTCTCAAACAGGCGATATGCAGAAAGAGCTAAACCTCGTCTGGAAATATCTGCTCCCCGGATTTGCTGAAAAGAAACTTCATACGAATGAAGAGGCTCTGTCTAAGCTGCAGAAAAGACTTGAAAATCTTGAGCTTCCGGTTTATTACAAAATGAGTTCATCGCCTCTGGAAAAAGAGTTTACCGGAAAAACCTATCTGTTTGGATCTAATGATAAACAGCTTCAAAGCCTTATGCTTGAAATCAGTGATACTATTGCATCTCTTCACATCAGAAAAGCTTCAACAGATTATGTTTTGAATTTTACAGCAGGCAAATGGCATTATGATATAACTGAGCTTCCAGGACCTAACCTTGTGCCAAATTCAAACATTGATATCCTCCGGCCTTTCAAGGTAGCCGGAAGCTATACATGGCTCGACAATAATAGTATTGAACTGACTCTTAGATATATAGAAAGTCCTCATACCGAGACTATTACGTGCATTTTCCTTAATAATAAGGTTGGAGTTTCTTTTAAAAATATTTTCACCAGGGAGGATGATATCAAACTGATCGAGGGAGTATTGAATGATAACTAAAGGGAACTTAACTTTTTCCACAATTAATTCCAATATTGTTCCTGGTCCATATTTTAATATAACTACAATCATTAAAAATGAATTATTCATACTCTATATTATACGATTCACACAGAATTATTATGGTTTCAGGATTTTACCTTTACTAATATTTAAAAGTGTTTAACTTATATTATAAATTGAGACATTCATTTTAATAATTCTGTCCCAGCATGAAATATTTCTCCTTCATTCGGTTTTTGCTTTACTTCCTGGTTTTTGGTACAGTTGTTTTTTGGAAGAGATCCATCAACTATCAGAAGTAGTGGGAAAATTTATGTAGGGATGACTAAAGATGATATGAACAATATAAATTATCCCCTGGTACTTGAATTATCAAAATATCTTAATGTTGAGGTGGAAATTGTTGAAATTACTTGGGAAGAAGCCTTTATGATTAATGGCAAAATTCCGGAGGATCTTGAAACAAACCCTTCAGTCAGTTATAATCCTGATGTTTTTAAGAAAGTCGATTTGATATGCAGTACATTTACTGTTATCAACTGGAGAAAGAAAATATTCGACTTTGCCGAAACCTTGAATTCAGCTGAGCTTTTGTTGGTTAAAGATGAAAAAGGTGTAATTAAAGATTTTTCTGACTTGCAAGGAAAATCCATAGCTCTGATGCAAGGGACCACTTTCGAATCAAATATGAACCTCATCAACAAAGAGAATGATAACAAGATCAATCTGGTTCTTACAAATACTGGAAGTGAGGCAAAAGATAAATTAAATTCTGATGAAGTTGTAGGTATAATTCTGGATGCTGATGAGGCGCTTAATTTTAATAAACAAAGCAATATGAAATACAACATTGCTTTGCCAGTTAGCCCTATGACAAAGACTGCATGGACCGTAGAAAAAGGTAATTTACTTAAGGGGGAAGTGGAGGATTTTTTTCGGACAATTGAAAGTAATGGTGTATTAAATGATCTTTTTCAGGAAAAGTTTAATATTTCATATTCAGCCTATATTGAAAAAATAAGTAAGAATAAAAGACGTGAAAAATATCACAGGGATCTTGATGAAATTTTGAAATCAGGAAAACTTGTTGTGGCTCTCAGGGAACGTAGGTTTATTTACCTGGAGGGAGGGGAAAAACAACCTATGCATGCACTTGCTGAAGAATTTGCTGATTATCTAGGGGTATCTCTTGAATATGTAATTTCACCATCAGTTAATAAATATTGGGAAACTGAAAATGGATTGCTTGTCCGCGACAGCGCATATACACCAGATTGGTTCAATTATTTTGATGTTGCTTGTGAAATATTTTCAAGACTGGACTGGAGGGAAAAGAAAATAAATTTTGTACCTGTATACCCATCTGAGTATTCAGTAATTGCAAAAAAAAGTACCAGAATTACTAATATAAAAGACCTTTTAAAATTAAAATGTGTTACAAGTAAAGGTTCAGCATATGAGGATTTACTTTCGAAAAACAAGCTGAATAATTTTTTTTATGAATCAACAAGCAATTTCCTTAGTGATGTAAATACAGACAAGGCAGACTATACTATAATGGATAATGTTCTTCCGGAACTACCCAACTATCCGGACCTTGAGCCAAAACTATCTCTGGGAGCAGTTGATATTTGCTGGGGGCTTAGAAAAGATCAGCCTTTGCTTGAAGCAGAAATCAGAAAATTCATGAATTTTTCACAGAAACAGGGACTTATCAGTGTATTATTAAAAGCAATGGACACAAGAAGTCTTCAATCACCTGATTTATTCATAAGAAGCTATTATGAAAGACACCAGCCAGGAATATATCCTTCTGTCTTGTATGGTGCTGAAAACGGTTTACCACAAGAAGATATTTATACAATTTTTCAGGATAGAAAAGGATATATATGGATAGGGACGAATACAGGAGCTGTCAGATATAATGGGAGGGAGATGAAACCTATAAGTATTGTACGCGGCCTCAACAATAATAGTGTTCTCGGAATAAACCAGGATTCCACTGGTAAGATATACTTTGCAACGCCTGAAGGAATTGCTGTTTATGAAAATGACACAATTGCTGGTCAGCATTTTGAAGGATTATCATTCAGTTCTGTTTACATTGACAGGCAGAATAATAAATGGTTCACAGGAAGTGATAGTATTTGTTTACTTACAAATGAAGGGGAAAAAAGAAACCTTAACCGTGAATTTAAAATTTTACCCAAAATAGTATTAAATGTAACTCAGGACTTAAGAACCAATGATATCTATTTCACGACACCTGAAGGTGTATATATTTATTATGAAAGATCTAATGAAGTATTTAGGTTAACAGAAAAAAACAGTCTCTCAATATTTATCGATAACAGGGACAGCGCATGGATATCAACAGACAAGGGATTATTTATAGGCGGTCTTAAAGATTTGAGATATGGAGAATTTTCAAAGAAATCAAGACTGCTCAATAAAGATATTGAAATCCAAAACGAAATTATCAGAAGTATCGGAACCAACAAATTTGGTTCGATATGGCTCGTAAGCGATTCAAGGATTTTCAAGGTCATTTCATCTGATCAGCCTGCAATTCAATATGAGCAAACAAAAGGTTTGAAAAATAACAGAATAATGTCATTTCTTATTGATAATGAAGATAATATATGGATCGGTTTTTCAGGCGGTCTACAAAGGTTATCAAATAAAAACGGGTTGAGGAATTTTTACCCGTCAGTGTTAAACTCTTATATATATTCTGTTACTGAAGCCGGCAATAACAAACTATGGATCTCATCAAATAATGGACTTTTCATCTATAATCAAAATCTTGAAAAGTTCAATCCTGATCCTGATAAAAAATCACAAACTTACGTGATCAACAGGATGAGCAATGGTAATATCATATGCGCCAGTAATAAAGAACTATACATTGTCGACAATGATAACCTCAAAAATAAAAAAAGAGCATTCTCTGAACTATTAACAAATCCGGAAGGAATTTTTGTCTCGTCCTCAGGTGAAATATTCATTTTAACGGGAAACAGCGGTTTGTTATGCTATTTTCCCAGTTTCGATTCAGATCCGATTTTGATTGAAAATAAACTTACTGTTAATATTTTTCAGCTAATTGAGATCGATGGACATATTATTGGTGGTAACAGTAACGGAATTGTTGAATTTGATCAAGGTAAAGTTAAACTACTTACTGACCTAGCATTTCAGGTCTTTTCGCTTTATAATGATAATGGTATCTTATGGATAGGTACTGAATCAGGTCTTGGATGCATTTCTGATAATAATTTCAGTAAAATACAATTCAGCCCAATTGGAAATAACAATTATGTTAAATCTGTTATCCCGGCAAAAAACAGAAATTACTTGTGGCTCGGGACAAACAGTGGTTTTGTCTATTTCAGTAAAATTACCAGGGAGGCAGAATTCATTATAGACTCAAGGGATGGCCTTCAGGAAATGAAATAACAACTTCCGGATTATATCTGGATAGCAATGAAATGCTTTGGGTAGGAACGTATCACGGTTTAAGTAATTTCAATTTGAGAGCCAAAACTTCGATACCTTATACGCCTGATTGCTATTTGGAAAAGGTACTACTTAACGGCCGCAAAATAAACACTGAATCAGGTTCAGTTTACAAGCATAATCAGAATAATTTCATTTTCGAAATCTCCGCTTTATCATTCAGCAATGAGGAATCTATAGAATATGAATTCTACCTTCGTGGCACGGGTAATAATTATTCCTCATATCACAGAGGGAAAGAGTATAAAGCGTACTATAACAATCTCCCGCCAGGAAAGTATATTTTTATTTATAAAGCAAAAGGGAAAAATGATATTTGGGGTTATGCAAAGAATCACGAATTCACAATAAGGACTGCATGGTTTAATACATTGACTTTCAGAGTTGTTGTTGTCATTTTGTTGTTAGTCCTGATATGGCACTTGTATAAAGTCAGGATTAAAAAAATTGTAGCTCAGAAAGCAAAGCTTGAACAGCTGGTACATGAACGTACAATTGAGCTACAGAAAGCAAATATTGAAATTGAAGCTCAGCGTGATTTAGCAACATCTCAAAGAGATATGATTCTTGAGCAGAAAAAAGAAATAACTGACAGTATATACTATGCTGAAAGAATTCAACGATCACTTTTGCCACAATCTGCTATTCTTAAATCAATGCTTCCGGAGCATTTTGTGCTATTTAGACCCAGAGATATTGTCTCAGGTGATTTTTACTGGATAACTGAAAAAACGCATACAGTTTATATTGCTGCTGTTGATTGTACAGGCCATGGTGTGCCGGGGGCGCTAATGAGTATGCTTGGTATTTCCTTTCTTAATGAAATAATTAATAAAGCTGATGACCAGCGGCCTGATGAGATACTGAATCAATTAAGGAGAGCAATTATTAAATCACTTAAACAGGCAGGTCAAGAAGGGAGATTCCAGAGACGGAATGGATATAAGTCCTTGTAGCATATAATAAAAATAAAAAGACGATAATATTTGCAGGTGCAAATAATCCGCTTTATTTAATCAGAAATAACGAAATTAAGGAGGTAAAGGGTGATAAAATGCCCATTGGCATATATGAACGGATGGACTCATTCTCCTCTATGACTTTAGATATTAAAGAAGGAGATACCATCTATTTATTCTCAGATGGTTATGCAGACCAATTTGGAGGCCCTAGAATGAAGAAATTCATGTATTCAAACTTCAAAAGACTGCTCCTGGATATTCAAGCAAAATCGATGTGTGAACAATTCAGTGTTTTGAACAAGACGATGGAAGATTGGCGTGGAGGAATTGATCAAATTGATGATATTGTTGTAATTGGAATAAGATTCTGAGATAGGTTAGTTACTTCTCATCAGAACAGCTTTCCCATACAGCAGTTCTTAAATTTCTTCCCTGCATGGGCAAGGGTCATTCCTGTTTGGCACGGCTGGTTTGATAACCTGGTTTTCCTTGTTTTTTATCCACTTCATAACATTAGCCGGGGCTCTCTTGTTATTAAGCTCCTTTGCCATGAACTCCATATAGGGCTCAACATGCTTAAAAAACATCTTATAACCTTCACAGAGGTAGTTCAGACCTGGTTTTCCATCTGGAGTACTGATGATCCTGTGCTTGGGACATTCACCATGGCAGGCCCATCTGACATCGCAGGTAAGGCAGTACCTGGGCAACGTATTGCGTTTATCAATACCAAAATCAAATTGTTTCTGCAATTTGGCGAGGTCGGTAAGTGGGGTATCTTTATTTCCAAGGTAATACTCAGGATAAACAAAATGGTCGCACGAGAAAATATCACCGTTATGTTCCATAACGAGGGCATCGCCACAGGTCTCTGCAAAAACGCAAATCCCTGGCATTTCTCCGACATAATTTGCCAGTGTTGCATCGAATATCTGTACATAATACCTTGCCACATCATTTCTAACCCATTCATTAAAAACAGTTATGAGGAAATTACCAAAATCCCTGGATCTGACAGACCAGTCTGTTACTGAAGCGCTTTCGCTGAAAGCAGGGGAGACCAGGTTTAGATTTTGAGAGGATGGTATATCAGCTACTCTTTCTACAGCTGGAAGGAACTGAATAAAACCACTGCCTATCTTTTTAAGGAATCTGTATGTCTCAGAAGCAAAGTGAACATTGTAACTGTTTACAACGCTCAGGGTGTTGAATTCAACCTTGTTTTTATGAAGTAATTCGACTCCCTTCATTGCCCTTTTAAATGTAGGTCCACCTGAGTTTGTTTTCCTGAAATGGTCGTGATTATGTTCTTCACCATCTATTGAGATGCCGACCAGTATTTTATTGTCTGTAAAGAACTTACACCAGTCATCATTTAGCCTTGTCCCATTGGTCTGGAAAGCGTTTTCAATATTTTTCCCAAGTGAGTATTTCTTCTGAAGTTCAATGACCTTTTTAAAATAATCCAATCCAAGAAGCGTAGGTTCTCCTCCCTGCCAAACGAAGGAAACAACAGGCACCTCCTGGGCTTCTATATACTGCTTTATGAAATTTTCAAGAAGCTCTTCAGTCAGTCTAAAATCATTTTTACCCGGATACAGGTTCTTCTTCTCAAGATAATAGCAGTAGGTACAATTCAGGTTACATAGCGATCCTGTCGGTTTGACCATTACATTGAAGGCCTTTGGCCTTCGGAGTTTGAGGGCATCGGTAAAAAGAAGGGCTGATTTTGGCAGAGGGCACATGGGTTACAAAAATAGCATTATTAGTAAATATCAATACTTAATTACAATTGCAGGAAAATTACTATTTTTATAATATAGCATTTATCTACAATTAATTTTAAAATAAACATAAATGCATAAAAATAGTGTCATTCTCTTAAAGTTAATTGGCATCTGGACAGTATTAGTCCAATGTAAGAGCGGAAACAATCAACTTGTCAAGGAAAAAAATGATAAACCAAATATCATCTTCATACTTGCTGATGATCTTGGCTATGGCGACCTGGGAGTCTATGGCCAGACTAAAATAGAGACTCCAAACATAGACAGGCTTGCAGCATCAGGAATGATGTTCACTCAGCACTACAGCGGGTCACCTGTAAGTGCTCCGTCCAGATGCTCACTTCTTACAGGAAAACATACAGGACACTCACAGGTGCGCGGAAATGATGAATGGCCCGACAGGGGAGATGTATGGAATTACCGTGCAATGATCGCCGATTCAACACTCGAAGGTCAAAAGCCCCTTCAGAATGGCACGGTCACTATTGCTTCACTTCTGAAGTCAGGAGGATATAAGACGGGAATGATTGGTAAGTGGGGACTTGGAGCACCTCATACTGAAAGCATTCCAACAAAAATGGGGTTTGATTATTTCTTCGGCATCAACTGCCAGAGAATGGCTCATACATACTATCCTTTATTTCTTTATGAAAATGACCACAGGTATTACCTTGATAATGATACTGTAGCACCACATACTTTACTGGATAAGAATGCAGATCCTCTCAATCCTGCAAGTTATTCTGCATATAACCTGAAAGACTATGCTCCCGACCTCATGTTTACTAAGCTGACTGATTTTGTTAACGAAAACAAAGACAATCCTTTCTTTCTTTACTGGGCAACACCTATACCACATGTTGCTCTCCAGGCTCCTCAGAAATGGGTCGATTACTATATTGAAAAATTCGGAGATGAAAAGCCATACCTGGGTGAGTCGGGATACTTTCCTCACAAAAATCCCCATGCTGCTTATGCAGCAATGATCTCTTACCTTGATGATCAGGTTGGAAATCTGATCACACAGCTCAAAGATCTGGGAATTTATGAAAACACACTTATAATCTTTACAAGCGACAACGGACCTACGTTCAATGGAGGTTCAGATTCTCCATGGTTCAAAAGCGGAGGCCCTTTCAGATGTGATGCCGGTTATGGCAAAGCTAATGTCAATGAGGGTGGAATAAGGGTTCCTCTGATAGCAAGCTGGCCTTTAGAAATCGATCCTGGAAGTGTATCAGGACACGTTTCAGCTTTCTGGGATGTTATGCCAACTCTTTGCGACATTGCCGGAATAAAACCACCAAATGGATCAGATGGCATAAGTTTCCTTCCTGAACTTACCGGTAAAAAACAAAAACAGCACAGGTACCTTTACTGGGAGTATCCTGAAAACGAAGGACAGCAGGCCATAATATTTGGAAAATACAAGGCCATGAGGAAAAACATGCATAAAGGCAATTCTGAATTTGAATTATATGATCTTGAATCAGATAAGGAAGAGACAAAAAACATTGCAACTGCTCATCCGGAAATTATTAAAAAGATTGAAGATATTATAAGGAAAGAACATCAGAAATCTCTAAATCCACGGTGGCAATTTGAAGTGCTTGGAGATTAGTCGTTTTTTACCACAGAGGACACAAAGGAAATACAGAGGGCACAAAGAATTATAACTCTGTGCCCCCTTCCCGATAGCTATCGGACTCTGTGAACTCTGTGGTTAAAAATCAATATCCCCGTTATCCAAACCACTCCCTTTTTCTGTTCTTAAGATTCTTTAGAGTATCGATACAAATATTAACATCATTAACCACCTGAAAATCAAACATTCCCACGCAAATAAAGTCAGCACCATTCTCAAATGCCCAATTGAAACCATCTTTTGGTTCAATTGCTCCTGCAGCAAGAACTTTGAATCCCATAACCGGTACTTTTGTTCTGTTAATAAATTCAACTGTTCTTTCAGGAAACAGGCAGAAAAGATTGTCATGAAACTTATTATGATCTTTTGACTT
Organism: Bacteroidota bacterium; assembly: GCA_016718875.1. GTDB lineage: Bacteria > Bacteroidota > Bacteroidia > Bacteroidales > VadinHA17 > LD21. Next base: position 50,627 of record JADKBL010000021.1, on the reverse strand, counting down.
CTCACCATCAACTTCAAAAGCTACTCTGTTCTCCTTCGGATGAGCTGACCAGTAGTTGTCGTGATGCAGTGTCTTCATATAGTAATCTGGAATAATCCCCAGTTCCTCATAGGCAATAAATGAATCGATAGTATGTGCACCCAAACCTGCAGTATATCCATTGCTTCTCATTTTGTCGAGCATCTGCGCAACAATTTCCGGTTTCTTGTCCCTGATGCACCAGTCGCTCCAGTTCCCCTGAACCTGAAGGATATCACTTCCACTATCCATAGCTCCGTTTATCTGTTCATAAATGTCGCCGGTCTTCATGTTGGGAGCAACCTGGCAGATTACCTTTATCTTACTGCCTGTCATCCTCTTATACTTGGCCATAAGCGTATGCGTCGGAAATCCTATATTAATTGTGTTAATGCCGCATTCCTCAGCCAGCATCAGGGTTTCATAAATCTTTTTTTCCGTATTATATGCCTTAAATAGAGAAGGAACATAAAGAAGATCCCTTGAATGGGCCCAGCCTCCGATAAGATTACCACCAAGTATAAGCCTGCTCATCTCATGATCCTTTATTTTTCCTTTTGGAAGTGTTCCCTTCAACTCGCCTATTGTGGCTCTGTTAATCTGTATTGTAGCACCCGATAAAACATCCACACCATATTTCTTGTGATTTTCTCCTGCCCAAACTCCCATAAGACCAAGAAATGGGAGTGTAGCAAGGTTTTTTAAAGCTTCTCTTCTTGAATCGGAATAATCAGCTGATCCTTCAGCAGTTGGCTGACTTTTCGCTTTGCCTTTCTTAATAAGCTCAAGGAAGAGATCAAGCCCGAATCCTTTTTCCTTCAGAAAAACAAAGAAGAGGAGAACAGTGGCCTCAATGAAAATTTTGTCAATTATAAAGAGATGACCTTCAGATACGCTGAAAAGAGAATCACCAAAAGGAGGGTATGCAAAATAGTAGAGCGTCAGGAGAAGTGTTCCGCATATAGCTGCAATACGTGAAAAAAGTCCAAGAAACAAAGCTGTACCGATTAAAAGCAATCCAAAAATGTTGAAAAAGTCAACTGCCTTTAAAACTGAAGGCGTAGTTGCTAGCCAATGGTAAAGACCTGATAATGGTCCTGTTGAATTAGAAAGATATGAGAATGAGGTCCATTTTGGAATCAACAGCTTTGCAATTCCTTCATACAGGAAATGCCAGCCAATTGCCATTCGTACAATTGTAAAGAATATCTTTTTCCAGTCTGCCTGCCTGATGCTCTGTAAAAAATTTGCCATATGATTTATCGGTTATTACATTAATTACATAGAATAATTCATAAACATACAATTTTTTCTTTTTGAAGCTATAGGTTGTTGCACAAATCATTTAAGCAATGACAAGAATCAATATCTAAAGTCCTTCAGGCAACCTGACCAGAAGACCATGAGACCAGATGACCATTAGACATAATATCATTTGCTTACCGCATATTTTTTTATTAAGTTTGGTATTATTTGATAATATGATGAAAAGAAGAAGATTTATTGAACTCTCAACTGTAGGATCTGCAGCTGTTGCATCCTCTCTCTATCTGCCAGGCAGCTTTCAGTCAAGAAAAATAAAAATAGGGCTGATCGGAGCAGGATGGTATGGAATGGTAGATATCAAGGCAGCATTGAAAATTGGAGGCGTTGAAGTCATTGCACTTTGCGATGTAGACTCTGCACACCTGAATTCTTCGGCAGATGAAGTCGAAAAGCTACAGGGGAAAAGACCAAAAACATTCAAATACTATCAGGATCTTCTTGATATTAAAGATCTTGAAGCTGTCTTTATTGGAACAATGCCTCACTGGCATGCTCTTCAGTTTATCGCAGCCTGCCAGAAAGGACTGGATATATACTGTGAAAAACCGCTTGCTTATGATATAAAGGAAGGAATTGCCATGGTCAATGCTGCTGAAAAAGCTGGCAATCTTGTACAGGTTGGATTTCAGCGTCGGCAGAGCAATGCTTTCTCCCGGGCTAAAGAACTGATCGAATCCGGTAAAATAGGAGCAGTACACCAGGTAGTTGCCCAGATCAATTATATCCCGGTCCTTGAAGATACTAAAATTCAACAACCTCCGGCTACTCTTGACTGGGAAGAATGGTGCGGACCAGCCCCTAACCTCGATTACCGTCCAAATATAGGACATAAAGCATGGAGACTTGAAAAGGAATATGGCAACGGCCATCTGGTGGACTGGGGAATCCATCATATTGACATAATAAGGAAGATAATGGGATCCGGAATGCCTGCGGAATTCTACACAAAAGGTGGTATTTATGAATTAAAAGATAAAATCACAACTCCCGACACCCTCACTTCCTGCATGACATTCACTGAATTTCAGTTGATATGGCAGCATAAGCTCTGGGGAACAGGCGATGTCACAAAAGAGTATAACAATGGCATTTTCTTCCACGGAGAGAAAGGGAGCCTTTTTGCGGAAGATTCAAAGGTTACAGTTTTTCCTGCCGGGAGAGATGCTCAGAAAGAGGTTTTAAGCATACCAACTGAGATGATGCAGGAAAAGCATGTTGAGAACTTCCTTAATGCAGTAAAAACAAAGAACAGTAAACTAATTAATTGTACACCGGAAGATGCATTCCAGTCCACTGCAACTGTCCAGCTTGCAATGATTTCTTATAACACCGGCTCTTCAGTGAAGTGGGATCAGAAAAAGAAAGAGATAATAGGAAATCCTGAAGCATCAGCACTACTGAAGAGAGAATACCGTGGAAAGCTGGTTCATCCATAATAAAACAAAGTTTCTGTTAACTAATTAACAATAAAGACAATGGCTAATTCATCAAGAAGAAATTTTATTAAGAATACAAGCTTGTCTGTAGCAGGTTCAGTTGCAGGAATTAACTATTTGTCAGATAATTACATTCCTGATCTTGTCTCTTCAAAAGCTACAGCAAAACTGCCAAGGTCAAAACGGGATCTTGTTATGGACGTGCTCAATATGGCTAAGACTCCCTCATATGTACCTGCCGGCTTCTTTATGCATTTCGGAGTAAAAGGAGATACTGCTGTAAAAGCTCACACCGAGTACTTCAGGGCAACAGGTATGGATTTCGTAAAAATTCAGTTTGATGAACAGGGTCTTCCTGAAAATAAGGAGATCAAAACTCCTGAAGACTGGGCTAAGATCCCGATCCTCAGTGAGAAATGGTTTGAACCATCTCTCTATCTTCTTAAAAATCTGATTAAAGAGTTAAAATCAGAAGCTCTGATCATACAGACATTGTATTCTCCATACCAGATGGCAAAACAGGCGGTTCCATGGGAAACCCTGGTCAGGCATGTGGGCCAGACGCAGAATCTGTGAGCAGAGGCATGGAAAATATTACACTTTCGATTTTAAATTTTGTTCATGCTGCCGTACAGATGGGTGTTGACGGATTCTATACATGCACTCAGGGTGGTGAAACTAACAGAATTGCAGAAAGAAACCTTTTTAACAGGACTATTAAAAGTTATGACATGATTCTTTATAAGGAGGTATCTGAACTGGTCCCATTCAATATCCTTCATGTATGCGACTATGAAGGTTCCTATGAGGAATTTGAACCAAAATTCCGCGATTACCCCGGACAGGTTGTCAATGTTCCATTGGAGGCTGATAGTAAATCATTAAGCTTGTCAGATGCTTCCAGGATTTTTAATCGTCCGGTAATGGGAGGACTTGACAGACACGGAGTATTAAGTAAAGGTTCACCTGAAGAGATTAAAAAAGCTGCTATTGAAGTACTTAAGAATGCTCCTGCTAACATTATTCTTGGTGCTAACTGCACTGTTGATAATAAAACTCCGGTGGTTAATCTTAAAGCTGCAATAAATGCCGCCCATGAATTCAGAAGCTAATTTTCTCACTAATTATTACCTAATATAAAACCACTGCTATGAAAAAAATGACTCTTCTTGTTTCAATAATTATGCTCGCGACAATAGCTTACAGCCAAACTCCGGATTTTACAGGTACCTGGAAACTAAACAGTTCACTGAGCAAACTGAATGCGGAATTCACATTTGCACCAAATGAATTAATCATTGATCAAAAAGGAAATGATATTAAAGTTGAAAAACACTCCAGTTTTCAGGGTGAGAATTTTACTATCAATGAGAAATTCACAATGGATGGTAAGGAGTGCATAAATGAAGGCTTTCAGGGTGGTGAGAAAAAATCCAAAGTGATCTGGTCCGATGACAAAAAGACATTGACAGTATCAACTAAGCTTACCATGGGTGATGGTAATGAAATGACATTGACCGAGATATATAAATTGGATAAGAAGAATTTGATAATTTCAACCAAAGCATCCTCGTCATATGGAGATGTTGAAGAAACAATGGGATATGACAGGCAATAGACCTGATTTACAATTTTCTCAAAAAAATAATGATGGAAAAAAGTAACTCTTATTCAGGACGAAGAGATTTCATCTCAAAGATCTCCATGATGGCAGCTTATGGACTGATAAATACTCCTTTTATTCATACCGATCCACAAGGTCAGGAAGAAATAGCCATGCCCTCTATCAAATTAGGGTCTCACACTGTCAGCCGCCTTATCTGCGGCTCTAATCCTTTGCTTGGATACTCCTACATGGGCCCACATACAGACAGGCAGATGAAAGAGTATTATACCACAGAACGGGTTGTCGAGTTGCTTATGAATTGCGAAAAGGCAGGTATCACGGCTCACCAGTCCTCTTCCAGATTCGATTATATGAAATTAATGCGGGAAAAAGGATCCAAGATAAAGATCATAACTCTTCAATCTAAACAGGAGGAGATCAAACCTGCAATTGAAAATGCTAAACCTATTGCACTAGTACATCACGGAGGAGTTACTGACCGCCTTTTTGCTGATGGAAAATCAGCGGTTGTTCATGATTATGTTAAGGCGGTAAAAGATCAGGGGTTACTGGCAGGGGTATCTGCCCATAATCCTGATGTTATAAAACAAATTGCTAATGAAGGCTGGGAGGTTGATTTCTTCATGACATGCTTCTATTATCTCACCAGAAAAATTGATAATCCCGAATCACTCCCAGTCCTACCGGTAGGAAGCTATCATTTCATGAGAAATGATCCCAAAGTTATGACTCAGATCATGAGACAGGTAAAGCAGCCATGTCTTGGGTTTAAAATATTAGGAGCAGGAAGGCTTACATCAAGTCAGAAAGATGTTATGGCAGCATTTAAATTTGCCTTCGAAAACATTAAACCAACCGACGGTATCATTGTGGGAATGTTTCCATGGTACTTTGACGAAGTTTCAGCTAATTCACAATACACCCGGGACTATAGTTAATTAAATTAGAAAATCTAAAATCAAGTATGTGTTTGTTTGACCGCAGGACACCAGACTGCAAGACAACTGACAATGCCATGAAATACAGAACCTTAGGAAATACTGACATCAAATTATCGGCACTCGGATTAGGATGCATGAGTATGAGTCATGCATATTCCGGCAGGGATGATAAAGAGTCAATTGCCACCCTGCACAAAGCGCTTGATCTGGGAATTAATTTCTGGGATACGGCTGATATGTACGGTAATGGAGAAAATGAAAAACTGATATCCAGTGTACTTGCACCAAACCGCAATAAGGTATTTATAGCCACCAAGTTTGGTTTCAAATCGGATAAAGATTATAATTTCCAGCTTGATACATCACCTGCTTACATGCGGGTTGCTGTTGAACAAAGCCTAAGAAGATTAAAGATCGATACAATAGACCTCTACTATGCACACCGGATCGATCCGGGGGTGCCCGTTGAAGAAATGGTAGGAGCAATGAGTGACCTTGTTAAAGAGGGTAAAGTAAGATATCTCGGACTTTCAGAAGCATCTGCAACATCTGTAAGAAAGGCCAATAAGGTTCACACAATATCAGCACTCCAGAATGAGTTTTCCATTCTTACCCGTGACTCGGAGAGTGAGATGATACCTCTCTGTAAAGAGCTGAATATCTCTTTTGTACCATTTAGTCCCTTATCAAGAGGATTGTTTACAAATACTCTCGATATGGAAAAAGTCGATGACAATGACTTCAGGAAACAGCTGCCTCGTTTTTCAGGCGAACACTGGAAGAATAATAAGAATCTGGCAAAAGCATTTGCTGTAATTGCTTCTGATAAACAATGTACACCGGCACAACTTGCTCTGGCCTGGGTACTTGCTCAGGGAGACCATATAATCCCAATCCCGGGTACAAAACACAGGAAATATCTTGTGGATAATGCCGCAGCATCAGAAATAATGTTATCATCATCAGATCTGAAGGGTATTGATGATCTGTTAAAACGATATCCTGATATTGGCTCCCGTTATACCGAGAAATTTGCCAAACAGCTTGACAAGGACTAAGAAAATGAAAAGCCTGGATTAAGAAATGGTATAATCAAACTTGAAAATTACATGAATTGATATTCTTATGAAATGTTTGCCTAAGCTTGGATTCTTGTTTTTTTCCTTAGTGATATGTTTTATTACAGCATCTGAAATTATAGCACAGGACAAATCAAGTATTGAGAAAAGGATCATCAACCTGAATTATTTGAAACCAGACTTACTGACTGATTCTGCTCATCTTCTGCTGACAGAAATCATGTCGCTTGATGATTCCTCAAAAGAAAGCTTATATAAGAGAATTCATTCGATAGCAGGAAAAATCAAAGATCCAGAAATACAGACAGATCTATTGAATGATCTGGCATTATATGATTCAAAAAACTACCTGAACTACCTGCATGAAGTAATTAGAATTACAAGGGACAATGGATTGGATAATAAGCTATTCTGGGCTCTCAATAATCTTGGATATTATTATAAGAGTGCCAATCGTTTGGATTCAGCAATGAGTTATGGTCTTAAAGCCAGGGCATTGGTAGCACCTAAGAATTCAGGAGAGAAAGTCTCTATTACTATGCTTGTTGCAGATCTTTATTACTGGGCAAGAATGTATGATAAGGCTGAATCACTGTATAAAAAGTTCTGTATTTGAAAGGCGATTCATCTCAGTTCAGAGCTTGGATCTATTCAACAACAAATAATAACCTTGGGATGATCGAACTAAACAGGAAATCATTCAACAGTGCCCGTGATTATTTTAAGGCATCCTTAAAGTATAAAATTGAGAATCCGTTTAGTAAATATGATTCGGTTCCTATTGCATTTACATACTATCTGCTTGGAAAAACAGAATTTGAAGCCGGTAATTATGAAAAATCAAGAGAATACTGGAATATCGGTTCTCCAATTGCTGACAAATTTGATATAATGGAATTTGTCTTTTATTTTTCTCTTCTTAATGCCAGACTCCTTTTTACAGAGGGAAAAATTGATCAATCCTACAGGGAATTATTCAGAGCTTTTCATCTCCTTGAAAGAAAAAATACCAATCCGCTTGGAGTTCAGGAATCACAACCCCAGATCGATGCAGATCTCCTGACAATTTATGATCTGTTTATTAATATCCATTCATTTCAGGGAAAAAGTGACAGCATGCTTTACTATTATAAACTGCATCAGGATCTGAGTTATAAACTTGACATGAAGTCAGCGTATTCTGCATATATTCAGATGCTTGCTGAGAAAGATATTGAAAACATGTCCACTATGCTTAAAAAGTCAAACGAGCAACGTAAAGTATATCTTGCCGGGTTGGCCATTTTATTGCTGTTTCTGTTAATTGTTTTGGAATACACAAGAAGGATAAGGATCATCAGAAAAAAGCTTTCTGAAAAACAAGCAGAACTACTTAAGACAAATGAATATTTAATAAACCTTGGTAAAGAACTGCAACAATCCAATACAGCAAAGGATAAGTTCTTTTCTGTACTTGCACACGATTTAAAAAATCCATTCAATGCCCTTAAAGGATTCAATGAACTGCTGGCAGAATCAATTTATTTGAAGGATCTTGCTTCATCTAAGATTTATGCAGATATTATAAGATACTCCACTGACAATATTTATGATCTTCTCATTAACCTTCTTGAATGGTCAAAGATCCATTCCGGTCGTATTACTTTTTCGCCGGAACAGGTTAGCATTGAATCGCTTTTTAATGAGTCAGTTTCAAAACAAGCCTTTCAGGCCAGTCATAAGCAGATCTCACTTGAGGTAAATTTTGAGGCTGATGCAGTAATGACATGCGATAGATATATGATGTTGTCAATAATCCGGAATATTCTTTCAAATGCGATCAGATTAACCCCGGATAAGGGTAAAATCGCGATTTCTTACTATAAGAAGGGAGACAAACATCAGATATCCATAACCGATACCGGTCCGGGAATGTGCCCAGAATTGATAGAAAAAGTTTTTGGAAAAGGAAAATCTGTTGATGTTCCCGGGGATAAAAAAAACTCAGATCGTGGTCTGGGAATAATCATAGTAAAGGACTTTCTTAATTTTCACAAAGGCACAATTGAGGTAATATCAGAACTGGGAATGGGTTGTAACGTTATAATACAAATTCCTGCTTAACAATAAATTGATGAAACTAATCTATTCAGAAATTAGTTTCGAAAAAATGTAAAAAATCATTCAAGCCATACTCAACACATAATCCGTTGAATTCTTTCATGAGCTGAGCGTTAAATGGAACTCCCTTATCTTTTCTTTCCATCCAGGTCATGTGCTCTTTTTCACCTGCGGTAAAAATCCTGTTCTGTCCTGGCATCTTCCTTGAAGCTCTCAGTTCCCGAAGGATATCACCTGTGGTCTTTTTAAAGTCAGAAACTTCTGTAAAAGCGTCAATGTCAATTGCAATAAAGAAGTGGCCGATAGGGTAGGGAACTTTTTTTCCATCTTTTACGCCAAGGAGCATTTTCATGAAAGCTCCCTGCTGCAATGCGGCAGAAAGTATCTCAACTACAGTGGCATAACCGTATCCTTTATAGCCGGCAGTCTCCTCGCCAACACCACCCAATGGAGTCAGTGCACCTCTTCCTGCAATAAGGTCTTTCAGAACTTCTTCGGAATTGGTTTTACTCTCCCCATTCTCATCTATTACCCAGCCTTTTGGAAGGTTTTTTCCTTCTCGTGCATAAAGCTCCACTTTTCCTCTTTGAGTAATGGAAGTTGCACAATCAAGCAGAAATGGAAACGGCTCATCACTTGGCATTCCGAATGTAAGCGGATTGGTGCCGAGCATATTCTCAATTCCAAAGGTAGGAGCAATGGAGGGCCGTGCATTCGTACCTGTAATTCCTATCATATTTTCCTTGACAGCCATCAGAGCATAATATCCTGCGAAACCATAATGAGTTGAATTTCTGACAGCTACCATGCCCATTCCAAATTTTTTAGCTTTATCAATAGCCAGTTTCATTGATTTGGTGCCAATCACATGTCCCATGCCATTGTGGCCATCAACAACGGCCGTTGCTAGCCTGTCTTTCACAATTTCATATTCTGTGACAGGATTGAGAATCCCCTCTTTAATTCTGTCGAGATAGATTGGTTTCAATCGGTTTACCCCATGAGAGTCAAAACCAAATTTATCAGCCTGAACCAGAACATCACTTACCATTTTTGCATCCGAGTAAGGGATTCCTGCTTTTACCAGTACTTCAACCATGAACTTTTCAATAATCTCAAATGAAACAGATTTATTTTTCATAATTCGATCCTCTAATTTTAATTATTAACACTAACAACATTGCAGTTAGCCCTTATCACTATTTCTGCCTCTTCAAGTCCGAGTTTTCTTGCTTCCTGCAGATCAAGACAAGCTGCCTCTTTCTGACCGACATCTATTTTTATTATTCCCATCCAGTAATATGCTTTGCTCTTCTGAATTTTTGTACTGTACATAGATTTTATGACTGTTTCAAAATCTGCCAGGGCACCCTTAAAGTCTCTGAGTTGATGCTTTGTCTGTCCTCTTATCAGATAATATTTTGCCTCATCAGCCACTCCATAAAGTGCTTTGGTAAAATCAGAAAGAGCGCTCTCATACTCACGGAGACTGAATTTGGCCCAACCTCTTCGTCCGTATGTTTCATATGCAAAAGGATTAATCTCTATGGCCTTGTTATAATCATCTATTGAGCCTCTGAAATCGTTGATATAGTACTTAGCAACACCTCGGTTTTCATATGCCTCAAGAAACCCGGAATCAAGTTTAATCGCTTCAGAGAAATCTCTTATCGCCTGCCTGTAATTCTCAAGATATATCATTTCTGTTCCTCTGAAAAAGATCTTCTTGGCCCGGTAATTACGTGTCTGACCAAATCCAGGTAGAATTACATATAGCATTAATGTTATAGCCAACAATCTCCTCATGCGTATTATAACATTGATTATCAATATTATATTAATAGTTATAATTAATAATTATACTATTACTGCTTTTTATAAACACCCATATAGTCCGACCTGATTATATGACCATCATATGTTTCCTGTATTGCCCACATCAGGGTAAGATTATTATCACTAACAGAAAATTCTGCAGTCTGAACAATACCGCTATTGCCAGTCATCAGAAGCAGTTCACCATTTACATCCCAGTAGAAAGAATCGGAGATGACTCCATTAACATACTTCTTTGCTGTTCCATCATCAAAGATTTCCATAACAATATAACCGGCATCATAAGACTGGTCAGTCTCATTCTGCTTTACATTATCATAATAATTAATAATTTTCAGAGAAACCTGATCCCACTTACCAATTAGCATTGCATCTGCATCCCCGGGTTTCTTTTCACAACTTGTTATTACAACTGATAAGACACAAATAATGAAAATAGTTATAGATAATTTATTCTTCATCCCAATTATTTAATTGTTATATAAATATACTAAAAGAATCACTCCCTGCAGAAAATATTCTGTATTCCGGATTACTTTCCGATACAGAAGTTTTTGAAAATATTTCCAAGTATCTCGTCTGATGTAATGACACCTGTTATCTCTCCAAGATAATAAATTGCATGCCTGATATCCGTTGCTATCAAGTCAGCAGGAATGGCGCCGTCGAGACCGGTCAAAACTCTCTCAAGGCTCAGAGATACTTTCTTCAGCGCTTCATAATGTCTTACATTAGTGACTATTACGCTATCCGAACTGATCTTTTTATTCATCACAATGGAAGCAAGAATAGAACGGATATTCTCCAGTCCGTATTTCTCTCTGGCAGAAATAAATAAAAGAGTTTCGCTACCTCTTATTAATATTTTTTCCTTCAGATCATCCTCCTTACCAGGTAACGATGTATCACATTTGTTTATAAGGATAATTATATGTTTTTCTGAGTCTGTAATGTTTTGTCTTAATGCTTCAATTCTGGAATTTATCATCCCGGAAGTATCCGATATTTCATCAATCAGAAGTATAATTGCAGCCTGTGATATCTTTTCAAATGTTTTCTTAATCCCCATTGATTCAATTACATCGGTAGTTTCACGTAATCCGGCTGTATCTATGAACCTGAATTCCTGTCCTTCAATTACAATTGTATCTTCAATTGTATCTCTGGTGGTTCCGGGAATATCAGATACGATTGCTTTCTCCTCCATAAGAAGGGAATTCAATAGGGTGGATTTACCGGAATTGGGCTTGCCTATTATCACAACAGGAATTCCATTCTTGACAGCATTGCCTAAGCTGAATGATTCTGAAAGGCTGTCAGCCAACTCTTTAACGCGGACAATTATTCCTCTGAGTTCTTTCCTGTCGGCAAATTCCACATCCTCCTCTCCAAAATCCAGTTCGAGTTCAATAAGGGATGCAAAATTCAATAGCTCCGACCTGAGTTTAGAAATTTCAGATGAAAAGCCACCCCTCATCTGGTTAATTGCCACTTTATGAGCCATGCTGGTTGACGATGCAATAACATCAGCAACAGCTTCAGCCTGAGAAAGATCCATCCTTCCATTCATGAATGCTCTTTGTGTAAATTCACCCGGCATTGCCATAAGTGCCCCATTATTTACAAGGAGTTCAAGAATCTTTTTTACAATGAAGGGTGATGCATGACATGAGATCTCTGCTGAGTTTTCACCTGTGTAAGAATGAGGCGACCTGAATATGCTTACAAGTACCTCATCTATTACTTCAACCCCGGAAAGTATTTCACCATACACGATAGTAAAACCCTTAATTACAGATATGTTAACAGTTTTATCTAAAGGTATGAACACCTTGGATATTATTTTTAAACTCTCAGGGCCGCTTAACCTTATAACCGAAATTGCACCACCTGTTCCGGTAGCCGGAGCACAGATTGTTTCTTCAGATCGGATCATAGTTTTCATTTGAATCTTTGCAAATGTATGAAACTAAATCGAGGTGCTGAAAAGAGCAGTTCTATTAAAAATTATAGAATATATTTGCTTCTTAATTAATATCATCCGGTAATGAAAATCGCTAAATCACTAATAATCAAAATATTAATTTTTACATTGGCTGCGGTAAGTAATATAGTCACAGGCCAGGCAAATCTTAATAAACGTGCCCAATGGTTTGTAAATGACCGCTTTGGTATGTTTATTCATTTCGGTCTTTATAGTGGTGCTGAAGGTGTCTGGAAAGGAGAGAAGCTCAGAAATGAAAATGATTATGCTGAATGGATCCAATACAGAAACCGGATCAGCAAGGAGGAATACCTTACACTTATTGATAATTTCAAATGGGATGAGATTGATCCTGAAAAATGGGTAATTCTGGCAAAAAATGCCGGAATGAAATATGTAACGATCACTGCCAAACACCATGACGGATTTGCTCTTTGGGACAGTAAAACAAGTAATTATGATGTCACTGATTATACAAATCCAAAAAGGGACATTATCAGGGAACTGGCAGCAGCATGCAAAAAGCACGGACTTAAACTTGGTCTCTATTATTCACACTGGGTTGACTGGGAACATCAGTATGGATGGGATCATACCAAAGAGATTTCCGGCATTTCCCCTGCAGATTTCGATAAGTATTGGCAGGAAAAGGTCATACCACAGATGACTGAATTGCTTACCAATTACGGGCCTGTCGGTATGATATGGTTTGACATGTGGATTCATCACTCTCAGACTGTTGTAACCAAAGATCAGCTCCTTCAGCTTAAAAAACTGATTCGCGAACTGCAGCCGGATTGTCTGATTAATTCACGTCTAGGACTTTCACTTGAAGAAGATAATGATGTTGATTTTCAGGAGCTTGGAGATAATGAATTTGGCCGAAACAAAAAGGATTTCCCATGGCAATCTCCTGCAACTGTGGCACATTCCTGGGGCTATAACAGGCTTGATAATGATTTTAAATCTACAACCAGCCTTTTACAATCACTGATCAGCAATGTAAGTCTGAATGGTAACTTGCTACTGAATATCGGGCCACGTCCGGATGGAACAGTGCCTTATGAAATTGAAAAAAGGCTTCTAGAAATGGGAGAGTGGCTGCGTGTAAACGGTGAATCTATCTATGGAAGCAATGCATTTGATCTTCCAAAAGGTATGAACGACTGGGGAGTAATTACCACGAAAAAAAATCCTTACGGGACCAAACTCTATCTTCACCTGTTTGGTCTTCCTGCGGATAGAAAATTAAAATTAACAGGTATAAAATCAACACCTGTTACTGCCTATATGCTTGACGACAAGAACAGAACTCCGCTTTCCTTCATTCATGATGAAATTATTACAGAGATTGCACTTCCTGAAATCTTTACTGAAAAACTTATACCTGTTATAGTGCTTGAATATCAGAACAGTCCAGATTGTGTCGTTGATTTGGCTGCTCAGAATATTGAAGGTGGTTATTGCCTTACTTCTCTAAATTCTATTTCCGAGGTTGAGCAGAATATATTAATACCCAAATCCAGAGGAGGAACTGTTCCCTCTTATTTATCAGTGAAATCACCAACTGTTCTAAGATGGAAGATTTATATCGACAATCCGGGTTTAAAAACAATCGACGCTTCGTACAGCTATCAGGGTAAGTCCATGAATAATAAGATTAATATTAAGGTAGCTCAGAATGAGCTGAAACACAATATAACAAATACAGGAAAAACTGTAGGTGAACCGAAGTCAGACTGGGTAATTGACAATTTCAGATGTTCTGTGCTTGGTACAATCGATTTTATCGAGAAAGGTTATTATGAAATTGAAATTTCCATCACACCTCAAAAAAATGAAGAAATAAAATTCCAGTGGCTCTGGCTTAAATAATTTTACATTTCATAAAGCTCAGATAAAAAGCCGGTTCCATAATGATAATTATCATTCAAAATTATCTGAAAGCAAGGAATTATTAGATATTTTTGAAGAATCTATCAGAGTAAATATTATATTGCAGTCTCTGAAAACTAAATAAATAATTAACTAACTGCCAAATATATGAGCGTGCTTCTTAATAAAGATTCAAAAGTAATTGTCCAGGGCTTTACAGGTAGTGAAGGTACTTTTCATGCTACCCAGATGATCGAATACGGAACAAAAGTTGTCGGAGGTGTAACACCTGGAAAGGGTGGACAAAAACATTTAGACCTTCCTGTTTTTAATACTGTAAGAGATGCAGTTAAGAAAACCGGAGCTGATGTTACAGTAATCTTTGTTCCGCCGGCCTTTGCTGCTGATGCAATTCTTGAAGCTGCTGATGCCGGTATAAAGCTCATAATTACAATTACCGAAGGAATTCCTGTTTCAGATATGTTAATTGTTAAAAACCATCTGAAATCGAAAAACTGCCGTCTTATCGGACCAAATTGTCCGGGTGTTATTACACCAGGTGAGGCAAAAGTCGGAATTATGCCTGGTTTTATTCATAAAAAGGGTTCTGTTGGAATTATTTCACGATCAGGTACCCTTACATATGAAGCTGTTGATCAGGTGACAAAAACAGGGCTGGGGCAGTCAACCTGTATAGGAATTGGAGGAGATCCGATTGTTGGTACAACAACTCTCGATGCCGTAAAGCTGATGATGAATGATAATGAAACAAAAGCTATTGTGGTTATTGGTGAGATAGGAGGAACCATGGAGACCGAAGCAGCCGAATGGATCAGGGATAATGGAACAAAGCCTGTTATCGGATTTATTGCAGGCCAGACAGCACCAAAGGGAAGAAAAATGGGCCATGCAGGCGCTATAATAGGAGGGAAGAACGATACTGCAAGTGCAAAGATGGAAATTATGAAACAATGTGGTATACATGTTGTTCAGTCTCCTGCCGATATAGGAAGTACGGTCTTTCAGGCACTGCAGGGAATGCTGTAGAGGCCATAGAAGCTGTAGAGGCTATAAAGGCTATTGATGGAGTAGAAGCCTCTAAAACTTCTAAAGCCTCTAAAGCCTCTAAAGCATTTAAAGCTTTTTAATATATTTGCAGCAATTAAAAAGAGAAAATATGAAATTACTTGAAGGAAAAACAGCACTCATTACCGGAGCATCGCGTGGAATTGGAAAAGCCATTGCTCATAAATTTGCTCTGGAAGGCGCTGACATAGCCATTACAAATATTGCAGACGATGATGATTTTCAATCTGCCTTAAAAGAGCTTAGTGGTCATGGAACCAATGTAAAGGGATATGTATCAAATGCTGCAAGTTTCGATGATTCACAACGTGTTGCCAATGAAGTGGTAAAAGACTTTGGCAGAATTGATATACTTGTGAATAATGCAGGTATTACAAGGGACACCCTTTTGATGAGAATGACTGAAGATCAATGGGATACAGTAATTGCTGTTAACCTTAAATCTGTTTTCAATCTTACGAAAGCGGTACTCAATATTATGCTGAAACAGAAAAGCGGTTCAATTGTCAATATGAGTTCAGTTGTCGGTGTTTCCGGAAATGCAGGACAGAGCAATTATTCAGCCTCTAAAGCCGGAATACTAGGATTTACAAAGAGTGTAGCAAAAGAGGTTGGTTCAAGAAATATCAGATGCAACGCTATCGCTCCCGGGTTCATAATTACGGAAATGACAGAAAAACTTCCTGAAGATGTCAAAACTGAATGGGCTAATAAAATACCGCTCAGAAGAGGCGGAACCCCTGAAGATGTTGCAAATACTGCATTATATCTTGCATCTGACCTTTCATCATATGTAAGCGGACAAACAATTCATGTCTGTGGTGGCATGTTAACTTAAAAATATTTATTATCTTTACGAAACCGCAGGGCGCCTATCCTTTTAGCACGAGGAAATGCAGCGAGACATATTTATTCCACACTTATTTTAAAAGGGCGCCCTGCTTCTTTTTTTTATAGCTGGTCAATGAACAATTTCATATTCTATCTGATTATATTGATTCCGGTTACCGGATTCATAATTGAACGATATCTCGACTACCTCAATTCTACAATGTGGTCTGATACTTTACCTTTACAATTGAATGGAATTTGTGACAAAG
Organism: Bacteroidota bacterium; assembly: GCA_016718875.1. GTDB lineage: Bacteria > Bacteroidota > Bacteroidia > Bacteroidales > VadinHA17 > LD21. The sequence continues at coordinate 34,219 of JADKBL010000021.1, read as the reverse complement.
AGGCATATCGCAGATCACAGCGCTATGAAAAGGAAAATAAGTACCTTTCATTATGGTCATCCTCATTTAATCTGATTGTTATACTGGCTATGATCCTGCTGGGTGGCTTCGCTTTTATTGACAATATGGCCAGGGGGGTCAGTTCAAATATGGTATTTATTGCTCTTTTGTTTTTTGGAATCATTGGATTAGTATCCGACATTATAAATATTCCATTCAGTTACTACGATAATTTTGTTATAGAGAAGAAGTATGGCTTTAACACTATGACTGTCAGGACATTCATAACTGACCACTTTAAGTCATGGTTTATTGCTATTATTGTCGGAATCCCGGTTTTCGGTCTAATTACCTGGTTCTATTATATGACTGGAAGCAGATTCTGGCTTTATGCCTGGGGATTGATAACAGTTTTCTCTGTATTCATTAATCTTTTTTACTCAGAACTAATTGTTCCTCTATTCAATAAACAGGTACCATTGCAGGATGGGCCTCTCAGAACAATGATTGAGGAATTTGCCGGCAAAACCGGATTCAGGCTAAAAAATATTTATATAATTGACGGCTCAAAAAGAAGTACGAAGGCAAATGCATACTTCTCAGGGTTTGGTCCAAAGAAAAGAATAGTACTATTTGATACTCTTCAAAAGGAATTGACTGATGAAGAAATAGTTGCAGTACTTGCACATGAAATTGGACATTACAGGAAAAAACATGTTCTACAGACTATTGCATTATCAGTTGCCGTTACCGGACTGATGCTTTTCCTTTTTTCGCTTGTGGTAAACAGTCCGTTGCTTTCAGAGGCACTTGGATCAGACAAATCCAGTTTCCACCTGGGATTAATTGTATTTGGAATCCTTTACAGTCCACTATCATTAATTATCGGACTTGGAGTTAACTATTATTCACGCAGGAATGAGTTTCAGGCTGATAATTTTGTAAGAGAAAATTACAAAGCAGAGGTCCTATCATCAGCCCTGAAAAAACTATCAGTCAAAAATCTTTCAAATATGCTGCCACATCCGGCATATGTATTTTTTCATTATTCACATCCTCCTTTACTCAGCAGACTGGAAAAACTGAAATGAGGGCATAAAGCTTCATATACTTTAAAGGCTGTAGAGGCTATAGAGGCTAAACAGCATTTATAGCCTTTACAGCCTCAATAGCATTTACAGCATTTTACTATATTTGCGTAATTTTTTCAGAATAATTGCCTCCTTAGCTCAGCTGGTAGAGCAGCTCATTCGTAATGAGCAGGTCGTGGGTTCGAGTCCCATTGGAGGCTCAGGTAAATCGGATTTCGGATATAAGATTTCAGATTGAGTATTTAAGATATTTTACTATTTTCGCAACAGGATGGCGAAATTTTAAATCGAAATCAAATATCTGAAATCCGAGATATCAATATAATGCGGAGTAGCTCAGGGGTAGAGCATCAGCTTCCCAAGCTGAGGGTCGAGGGTTCGAATCCCTTTTCCCGCTCAAAAAGGCTGTCTGTACAGCCTTTTTTATTTTGAATAAAATTAATTCCTTTTCCTTACCAATGTATCCGGGACCGAAACCAGTGTAATGCCGTTTTTAAAGCCCATGTTACCGGAATACTGCCTGTTTATAGAATTATTCCAATGCTCATGCACACCAAGGCTTTGCAGCGGTTTGCCACTATTGTCAGGATCATAAACAATACCTTCCGGCCAGTTCTTTGAATCAGCTGCCTGATGCAGGTGGTCATCAACGCCATACAAATTTGGCCCCTCCTCAAATACACTGTTGGATGGATCATGTTTATTTACTCCATTCCACTCATTCCTGAGAAAATCATAACAAACCGATTCGAGAGCTACCTGATCCTGTGACATAAAAATCGAATTGCTCCAGTCATTGTTAAATGGAGCCATAAAGTATTTTACAGGTCCTTTTGTTTCATCGGAACCACCTCCGTAAAGTCCATCAACAATAAAAAGCATTGTGTTCTGGCCCAGGTATCGGCTACCCATCAGATCAACCAGAACCCTGTATTTCCTGTAACCACCATTTGAAGCTTTTCCCACCTGGCGTGGTGATTCCTCCCAGAGCGGTGCTACAAGGGCATAATGAAGGTGACTGGCACTTCTTCGTGCATGGGAACCAAAATGATTTTTAGAAGTAAGACTAATGCCAGCGGATCCATGAGGTTTCAAACTGGCAACATTTATCATATAATCAGCCTGTTCCAGTACGTCAAACAGCTTATCGGTCTGCTTTTTATCTGAATAAAAAAGCAGATCTTTTTCTGTAGGTTTAATAAGTGTCCTGCTAAAATTATCTGAAAACTTGTCCACATATTTTACATTCGGAAATTCTGAATGCCATGCTTCGTAGTTATGCCCGAAGATGTGAGATATCGGATCTCCTATATAAATATTCTCCTGACTTACACCGGCAGAATTTACCAGCTCGCGAAGCAATTCAAGTACTATAAATGGTGCCGTTTCAGTTGCTCCGGTAAAACGTCCCCGCCTTTGTCCCTGCTTTATCTCACCGGGAACTGTATAACCGTTGTTCTGATCTTCTTTTGACAATGCCCATGAGGCAGTACCCTGGTTAATCTTAATAAATATCTTCTCGCCCTGTGAATATCCTCTTTTCTTTCCATGAATGGTTTTATTATGTTGTCTGAAAAGAGCATCCCAGGATTTCCTGCTATCAGATGAACCTCCAAGTTTCGTTACGGCATCAGAGACCATTTTGCTTACAACCTTACTGTCTGTATTTGAAGGAGAGAAAAACCAGTCACTGTTTTCTATAGTATTCCTGCAGTTTTCATTTGTCGCGGAAGGATTCCATGCCCATACCACTAAGCCAGGTTTAACCCCCCTGCCTATCCCTACTGGAGAATTTGGTCCATCCTGAGGTCCTGTTAATACCTTATCCTGAGCTGATATTACTGATGTATCACTAGTAATATTGATTGCTGTAAATGAAAAGAGCAATATAATCAGGATAACAGATGTGAGTGAGAAGGGTTTTCTTATATTTACTGTTAATCTCCTCATTATCATTGATATGCTTCCAATAGAAAAAAGATAGAGTACAAATCCCGACATGAAAGGAGCAACTGCTCTTACACATGGATATGAGGCTCTTGATGGTTTTGGAATTACCCTGCAAAGAAACCAGATGGTGGAACCTATCCCCAATAATATAAATAGTAATGTACCGGGCAGATTTCTTCTATTTACCCATCCCTGAAAATTTTTATACCAGTTTTTATTATCCATGGACTTTAACTTATCGTGTTTACTCATTTTGATAATAATTAAGCAGTTACGGCCTGCTACCTTTCGTATTGAAGATACCTGAAAATCAATGCAAATTAGTTAGAAATTATATCAAAAAATCCTGAAGACCATTAAAATAAGTTAAATGTATCAGAATTCCATTCATTATGAAACTGCTTCAGGAATAACTCAAGAAACTGATGTCTTTCGAATGCCAGCCTTTTTCCGGTTTCTGTATTCATCATCGAACTGAGCAGCAACAGCTTTTCATAAAAATGATTAATTGTTGAATTTTTGTTTTCATCTACAACCGGACTATATATTATATTATTTCTGTAACCTCCGTAATTGAAAGCCCTTGCAATACCTATGGCTCCTATAGCATCAAGCCTGTCTGCATCCTGAACAACAAGAAGCAGATTATCACGCATCCCTCCGGTTTTTCCCCTGCTGCTGAATGAGATATACTTCATAGTATTACTAACCCCATTAATAAAGTTGTCCATTCCATTTTCTTTCAGAAACTGTCTAACCAGTTCAATAGTCTCCTCCTGATTGCCTCCTGAAAATTTTGAATCGGCAAAATCATGGAACAGCGCAGCAGTATCAACGAGATAAGGATCTTCAGAAAATTCTGTTTCATTTATATACCTTGCCAGTCTGCGTACTCTCATAATATGCCACCAGTCATGTCCGCTATCAAATCCTTTAACTCTTTCTCTTACAAACTTTTCAGCTTTATCCAGACTTGTTATCTCAATCATTTCTTATAATTAAATTGTTTGCTGAACTTACAAAAATTATTTTTGCAATTCAATTAAAAGTAAAAATGAAGGCAGCAATCATTACAATAGGGGACGAAATTCTTATAGGTCAGACAGTTGATACAAATTCTGCTTGGATCGGATCTGAATTGAGCAAGTCGGGATTCGATGTCTACAGAATTATTTCCGTGCATGATGCAAAGGATGATATCCTTTATGCACTCAATGAAGTTATTGGGAAAACCGATGTGGTTCTTATTACCGGAGGACTTGGACCAACAAGTGATGATATTACAAAACCGGTTCTCTGTGAATTCTTTAACACTCATTTGGTAGAAAATACCCAGGTGATGAGAATGATTGAAGAAATGATGAAACGCAGAAACAACCCTATGAACGAAAATAACAGGAGGCAATCATACGTTCCTGAATCCTGTAAAGTCCTGACTAATGCAACAGGTACAGCACCAGGTATGTGGTTTGAGAAGGAAGGGACAATTTTTATTTCAATGCCTGGCGTTCCTCATGAAATGAAATATTTAATGAATGAACATATTCTTCCTGAACTAAACAAACGCTTTACCTCACAGATCATATTGCACAGAAATATAATGACATATGGAACATTTGAAGCCAGACTTGCCGAGATTCTGACAGATTTTGAAAAGGGGCTTCCCGTGAATATTAAACTAGCCTACCTTCCTTCATCCGGAGTTATCAAACTTAGGCTCACGGGGAGAGGAGATAATCAAAAGAAACTTCATGAACAGATATCACAACAGGTGGATATTTTATACAAAACTATACCTGAATTCATTTATGGGGAAAATGAGGATCCTCTTGAAAAAGTGATAGGGGACCTTCTGATTCAAAAGAAACAAACTCTATGTACCGCTGAAAGTTGCACAGGAGGTGAAATAGCACATCTGATAACTGGTATCCCGGGAAGTTCAGGGTATTTTAAGGGATCAGTAATTGCTTATTCCAACGCTGTCAAATCTGCTGTATTAAAGGTTCCTGATGATATCATTGCCAAATATGGTGCTGTCAGCGAAGAAGTTATAAGGTTGATGGCAGATGAAACCAGGAAACTGATGCAGGCAGATTATTGTATTGCAACTTCAGGAATTGCAGGGCCTGATGGTGGAAGTGATCTGAAACCTGTCGGAACATTATGGATGGCTGTTTCATCTGAAAAAGGAACCATATCTGAAAAAAGAGTCTTCGGAACAGAGAGACATGCCAACATTAAAAGGTTTTCCCTGGCTGCATTAAACCTGCTCAGGAAGCAGATTATCAGCAGATAATATTGCACATTTCTGATTCTTTAAAAAAAGTATGCCAAATATTTGTATAATAAGATTAAAATCACGTTCTTTGCGCTTCATTTTAAAAGGACAAACGTTAGTTAAGAAGTAAAACAATCATCAATGTCAAAGATTTGTCAGGTTACAGGAAAAAAAGCGATGGTAGGAAACAACGTTTCTCACTCTAAAAGAAGGACTAAGAGGAAATTCTATCCGAATCTTTTTGTGAAGAAATATTATCTGCCGGAAGAAGAAAGATGGATTTCGCTTAAGGTTTCTGCTGCAGGAATTCGCACTATTAGTAAGAATGGTCTTGCAAGCACCCTTAAGGAAGCTAAGGAAAAAGGTTACATTGTGAATTATTAAAAGAGGATAGAAAATGGCAAAGAAGGCTAAAGGCAACAGACAGCAGGTAATACTTGAATGTACCGAGCATAAGGAAAGCGGTATGCCTGGCACATCCAGATATATTACTACAAAGAACAGGAAGAATACTCCTGATCGTATGGAAAGAAAGAAGTATAACCCGATTCTTAAGAAATATACACTTCACAGAGAAATCAAGTAAATTTTTAAACCATGGCAAAGAAAGTTGTTGCAACACTTAAGACAGGAACAGGCAAGGCATTTACAAAATGTATCAAAATGAGCAAGTCTGACAAATCAGGTGCTTATGTGTTCAAGGAAGAGATCGTTCATAATGATCATATCAAGGATTTCTTCACAAAGAAGTAAAAGAGATTCTGATAAAAATATTTATGGCTTTCTTCTTTACTGAAGGAAGCCTTTTTTTTAAGTAATCACCTAATAATCAATAACTGCATAATGGCTTTGTTCGGATTTCTTGGTAAAGAAAAAAAGGAAAGTCTCGATAAAGGTCTTGAAAAAACCAAAGAGAGTGTCTTTCTTAAACTCTCAAGAGCTGTTGCAGGGAAATCAAAGGTTGATGAGGAAGTCCTTGATAATCTTGAAGAGGTTTTAGTATCATCCGATGTTGGTGTAACAACCACTTTAAATATTATTGATCGGATTGAAAAGCGAGTTTTACGCGACAAATACCTTAATACCAGTGAATTAAATGCTATTCTTAAAGAAGAAATAGCCGGTTTACTCGAAAAGAACCAGTCAGGAACTGATCTGGATTTTTCTTCTCCGATGAAATATTCTCCCTATGTTATAATGGTTGTAGGAGTTAACGGAGCAGGCAAGACAACAACAATCGCAAAATTGGCGTACCAATTCAAAGCTGCTGGGAAAAAAGTTATAGTAGGAGCAGCCGATACTTTCAGGGCAGCGGCAATTGACCAGCTTCAGATATGGGCTGACAGGGTTGGAGTTCCTATTGTAAAACAGCAGATGGGTTCAGACCCGGCTTCGGTTGCATACGATACTTTGAAATCAGCAGTTGCCTCTGATATGGATGTGGTAATAATTGATACAGCCGGCAGGCTTCATAATAAGATTAACCTGATGACCGAGCTTTCCAAGATCAAAAGGGTAATGGAAAAGGTAATACCGGAAGCACCTCATGAAGTTTTACTGGTGCTCGATGGATCAACCGGACAAAATGCTTTTGAACAGGCTAAACAATTTACTGCAGCAACTGATGTTACTGCTCTTGCTATCACTAAACTTGACGGAACTGCCAAGGGTGGCGTGGTTATTGGAATTTCTGACCAGTTCAAAATACCTGTAAAATATATTGGCGTGGGTGAGAAGCTTGATGACCTGCTGATTTTCAATCGTTTCGATTTTGTAGATTCACTGTTCAGCGAAAAATAGCAGTTGATTTCCAGGCCTGTAATGAATCAAAAAAAAATAAATATTGTAACTCTCGGCTGCTCTAAAAATGTAGTTGACTCGGAAAAACTTCTTAAGCAGCTAAATGCCGGAGGCTTTGAGATTGCTTATGATCCATCTGACACTTCTGCAGGAACCGTGATTGTTAACACCTGCGGATTCATCAATGATGCCAAGGAGGAAAGTATTGATACAATCCTGCGCTATGTAAAAGCACAGAAAGCTGGGACCATTAATAATCTTTATGTAATGGGCTGTTTGTCTGAAAGATATATGGAGGCTCTTCAGCATGAGATCCCTGAAGTAAAGAAGTATTTTGGCGTAAACAATATCCAGGATATCTTAAAAGAGCTCGGGCTTAAGCATAATAACGATCTGCTCACTGAACGGACTCTCACTGGTCCCGGACATTATGCCTACCTTAAAATAGCTGAAGGATGTGACAGAACATGTGCCTTCTGCGCAATACCAGGAATCAGAGGCCCATATATCTCACGTCCGGTAGAGGAGTTATTCCGTGAAGCCTCAATTTTAGCAGATAACGGAGTAAAGGAGATCATACTCATTGCCCAGGACCTTAGTTACTATGGTCTTGATATCTATAAAAAACAATCGCTTGCACTTCTCGTCAGAGAGCTTCTTAAAATTGAAAAGCTTGAATGGATCAGGCTTCATTACCTGTATCCTGCCAACTTTCCCCAGGATCTTATACCGGTGATCAGAGATAATCCCAGGGTATGTAAATACATTGATATTCCTGTCCAGCATATTACCGATAAAATGCTGGGGTTGATGAAACGTTCACATAACAGGAAAGATACTGAAGAGATACTGAACAAACTTAGGGATGAAATTCCGGGGGCTGTAATCAGAACTACACTTATTGCCGGACATCCGGGAGAAACCGGGGAGGACTTTACCGAATTAAAGGAATTTGTGAAAAATTTCAGGTTTGACAGGCTTGGTGTCTTCAGATATTCTCATGAAGAGGATACATATTCTTTCAGGGAATATAAGGATGATATTTCAGATGAAGTAAAAGAGTCGAGGGTTGCAGAAATTATGGAACTTCAGCAGAATATTTCTCTGGAACATAATGAGGAGCTTATTGGCAAAGTTCTGAAAGTAATTATTGACAGGAGGGAAGGTGAATATTTTGCTGGAAGATCAGAATTTGACAGTCCGGAAGTTGATCAGGAAGTACTCATATCAGCTGAATACAACCTGAAGCCAGGAAATTTCTATAATATAAAAATAAAACAGTCAACTGATTTTGACCTGTTTGGTGAACCAGTTGACTGATATTATATATTTCCCTTAGAACTATTCTTCAGGTTCCTGATTTTCCGTCAACTCAGCTTTTTTCTTCTGTATTTTTATTTTGATTTCTGATTTGGCGCTGTTAAATCCGACATAGATAGTTTCACCTTCCTGCTGATTTGCTTTTATAAGTATTTCAGCCATAGGGTCTTCAAGATATTTCTGGATCGCCCTTTTAAGAGGCCGCGCACCATAATTAGCATCAAAACCTTTCTCAGCAATAAAATCACGGGCAGCTGTTGCTATCTTAAGAGTATAACCAAGTGATTTAACCCTTTCATATAATCCCTTGAGTTCAAGATCGATGATCTTGTTTATATCTTCCTTGCTGAGTGAATTGAACATGATAACATCATCTATCCTGTTAAGGAACTCAGGAGCAAAGGTCTTTTGCAGGGCTTTCTGAAGAATACTCTTAGTCTGCTCATCGCGAGTAGCTTTTTTTGCCTGTGTGTCAAATCCAATACCGTGTCCGAATTCAGATATCTGCCTTGTTCCTATGTTTGAAGTCAGAATTACAATAGTATTTCTGAAATCGACTCTGCGACCCAGACTATCTGTAAGCTGACCTTCATCAAGTACCTGAAGCATAATGTGGAATACATCCGGGTGCGCCTTTTCAATCTCATCAAGAAGAACTACTGAATATGGTTTTCTACGTACCTTTTCTGTAAGCTGGCCACCTTCCTCATAACCAACATATCCCGGAGGGGCTCCAACAAGTCGTGAAACGGAGAATTTCTCCATGTATTCACTCATATCAATCCTTACAAGATTATCAGTGGTATCAAATAAAAATTTAGCTAATACTTTTGCCAGTTGAGTTTTACCAACCCCGGTAGGACCAAGGAAAATAAATGTACCTATTGGTTTATTAGGATCCTTTAAACCTGCACGGTTTCGCTGAATTGATTTAACTACTTTGTGAATTGCTTCGTCCTGACCAATAACACTTCCCTTTAATTCTTCACCCATCTGTAACAAACGGGTACCTTCAGTCTCTGCTATCCTTTGAACAGGAACTCCGGTCATCATGGCAACAACTTCTGCAACTTTTTCTGCATCAACTGTTTCTCTGTTTACAGCAAGCTCTTTTTCCCATTTTTTCTTTTCTACTTCAATCAAATCAAGAAGATCTTTTTCTCGATCGCGGAAACTTGCAGCTTTTTCGAAATTCTGATTTTTAACAGCTGTCATTTTTTCCTTCTTTGTCTCCTCAAGCTGCTTCTCAAGTGTAAGTATCCTTTCAGGAACCACAATATTTGAAATATGTACACGGGACCCTGATTCATCAAGTGCATCAATAGCCTTATCCGGCAGATGCCTGTCGGAGATATACCTGTTTGTAAGTTTTACATGCTTCAATTGCATCATCAGTATAGTTTACATTATGATGCTCCTCATATCTTTCCTTTATATTATGAAGAATATGAATGGTCTCTTCAATCGAAGTAGGTTCAACTATAACTTTCTGGAAACGGCGTTCAAGGGCACCGTCTTTTTCAATATGTTGCCTGTATTCATCAAGGGTTGTTGCACCAATACACTGTATCTCACCACGGGCAAGTGCTGGTTTCAGCATATTTGCAGCATCAAGTGAGCCTGTTGCACCACCGGCACCAACAATGGTGTGTATCTCATCAATGAAGAGAATAATATTATCGTTCTTTGACAATTCATTCAGGATTGCTTTCATTCTCTCTTCAAACTGGCCGCGGTACTTTGTACCTGCAACTATTGAAGCAAGATCGAGAGCAACGACCCTTTTGTTAAAAAGCACCCTAGAAACATTCTTTTTGATTATCCTCAGTGCAAGACCTTCTGCTATGGCAGATTTACCAACACCTGGTTCACCGATAAGCACAGGATTATTCTTTTTTCTTCTGGAGAGAATCTGTGCAAGTCTTTCTATTTCTCTTTCCCTGCCAACAACAGGATCTAATCTGCCTTCTTCCGCGGCTTTTGTCAGGTCAATTCCAAAATTATCAAGTACAGGGGTATCAGATGAAGATTTAGCTGTCGAAGAGGATGAGGATTGACTTTTTCCGGAGGATCCAAGTCCCTGACCTTCATCATCTTCATCCCTTGGAAAATCGGCCCTCGCACTTGGAGTATCGGTCTCAACCATCCTTCTTACAGATTGGTAAGTAACATCCAGCTCCGTTAAAAAACGTGTAACAAGAGCATTTTCATCTTTCAGAATTGCCAATAAAAGGTGCTCGGTATCAATTGTTGGGCTTTTAAGTGATTTAGCTTCAAGATAAACAAGTTTGAGTATTCTTTCAGTACTTCTTAAAAGAGGAATAACTTCATGATCAGCCACAGGTATTGGGTTTTCAACCTTAATACTCTTTTCAAGTGAACCCTTTAAAACCATCAGATCAATTCCCTGGTTGATAAGTATTTCAATTGCAACACTTTCCCCGTCTCTCAGAATTCCCAGAAAAAGATGTTCAGGACTGATATGACTGTTGCCAAGCCTGATAGCCTCTTCCTTAGAATATCCCAGAATATCTTTTACTCTCTGCGAAAATTGTGAATCCATATTGGTCATCTCCAAATCTTAGTTTTATAAATTACGCCATTATGTCAGTAATAAGCCTGACAAAACCATAATTCACCCGATTTTCAAAGGTAAATCATGCCTTATATCTATATGACAATTTCCATGCCCATTTATGAACAATTGTTGTTAAAAATTCACAGCCTTTATAGGTCATTTATAGCCAAATTATAACTATTTTCGTATTTCTAATCTCCAGGGTGGAGTTTAGTTTATAAATACTTAATTAATAATCTGTTATGTCGGATCGAGAGAGAATCATCAAGGTAAATATCGAGGAGGAGATGAAATCGGCTTACATCGATTATTCGATGTCAGTTATAGTGTCGAGAGCATTGCCTGATGTAAGAGACGGGCTCAAGCCTGTCCACAGAAGGGTACTTTATGGAATGTCTGAACTTGGAGTACAGGCCAATAAGCCATATAAAAAGAGTGCTAGAATAGTAGGAGAGGTGCTAGGTAAGTACCACCCTCATGGAGATTCTTCAGTATATGAAGCAATGGTCAGGATGGCCCAGGAGTGGTCATTGAGATACCCGCTGGTTGACGGTCAGGGTAACTTTGGTTCAGTTGACGGCGACAGCCCGGCAGCTATGCGATATACTGAAGCAAGGTTAAAAAAGATAGCTGAAGAGACTCTGGCTGATATTGACAAAAACACTGTTGATTTCCAGCCGAATTTCGATGACTCATTAACAGAACCTACGATTCTTCCTACTCGTATTCCAAACTTACTTGTGAACGGAGCTTCAGGTATTGCCGTTGGTATGGCAACCAATATGCCTCCTCATAACCTCACGGAAATAATTGATGCTACCATTGCCTATATTGATAATAATAATATAACCACCGATGAATTGCTTCATTTCATCAAAGGTCCGGATTTTCCTACCGGCGGTATTATTTACGGAAGCCAGGGAATAAGAGATGCACTCGAAACAGGAAGGGGAAGAGTGGTTGTCAGAGCTAAAACTGATATTGAATTAACTCATTCAGGCAGAGAGTGTATCATAGTGAATGAGATACCCTACATGGTCAATAAGGCAGAGATGATAAGGAAGATCGCTGATCTTATAAATGAGAAAAAGCTTGAAGGTATTTCTTACATAAATGATGAATCAGACCGCAATGGAATGCGCATTGTCATCATTCTGAAAAAGGATGCAAGCGCAAATGTGGTGCTGAATAACCTGTATAAATTCAGCTCTCTGCAAACTTCATTCAGTGTAAATAATATTGCTCTTGTAAAGGGCCGTCCTAAAACCCTTAATACCAGAGACCTGATACATTACTTTGTAAAACACAGACATGAAATTGTAATAAGAAGAACAAAGTTCGACCTTGAACAAGCTGAAAAAAGAGCCCACATACTTGAAGGGCTTATTATTGCAAGTGATAATATTGATGAAGTAATAGCAATAATAAAAGCTTCTCAGACTCCGGATATGGCCAGAGAAAGGCTGATGGAGAGGTTTGGATTGTCTGAGATCCAGTCAAGAGCTATTGTTGAAATGAGGTTAAGACAACTTACCGGACTTGAACAGGAGAAATTAAGGGCTGAATATGGTGAGGTTATGGCACTTATAGAATATCTGAAAAGTATTCTGGCAAGTGTGGACCTTCAGATGAAGATTATCAAGGAAGAGCTTCTTGAAATAAAGGAGAAATATGGAGATGAAAGACGTACTGAGATAGTTCCGAATGCTGAGGAGTTTAATCCTGAAGATTTTTACGCCGATGAAGAGATGGTTATTACCATTTCCCATATGGGTTATATCAAAAGAACTCCTCTTACCGAATTTAGAAGACAGGCAAGAGGCGGCACAGGTTCCAAAGGAGGAACTACAAGGGATGAAGATTTCATAGAACACCTTTATATAGCCACAATGCATAATACAATGCTTTTCTTCACCAGAAATGGCAAGTGCTATTGGCTGAAAGTATACGCAATACCTGAAGGATCAAGAACCTCCAAAGGAAGAGCAATGCAGAATCTTATAAATATTGAGCCTAATGACAGTGTAAGGGCTTTTATTAATGTAAAGAATCTGAATGATGAAGAATACATTAACAACAATTTCATTGTTCTCTGTACTACTAAAGGCGTAATTAAAAAGACTTCACTCGAGGCATATTCAAGACCCCGTATCAACGGAGTAAATGCAATTACTGTAAGGGAAGGAGATGAGCTTCTTGAAGCAAGAATGACTAACGGTCAGCATCATATAATGCTTGCAATCAGGTCGGGAAGAGCAATCCGTTTCCCTGAATCATCAGTCAGACCAATGGGAAGAACTGCATCCGGAGTCAGGGGCATACGTCTTGCTGATGAGAAATCAGATTTTGTTATCGGGATGATTACCGTTGAAGGCAAAGAGAAAGAGATACTTGTAGTTTCTGAAAAAGGATATGGAAAGAGATCCGATATTGATGAATACAGAATTACCAACCGCGGTGGAAAAGGTGTTAAGACCATTAATATTACGGAAAAGACAGGTTCACTGATTGCCTTAAAGGATGTAACTGACAATCATGATCTTATGATAATTACTCAGTTTGGTAATATACTCAGGTCACCTGTATCGGCCCTCAGGGTAATGGGAAGGGCAACCCAGGGTGTAAGACTTATAAATCTTAAGGAAAATGATATAATTGCATCTGTCGCATGCGTACTGGTCAATGAAGATGATAATGCCCCAAATATGGAGGTTTCAGATGAAAGTGAAACAAATGATCAGGAAATTGGCAAAGAATTTGATGTTTAAAAAGTAATATTATACATTTGGAAAAATTTTTTAAGAAAATCATTTTAAAATAATAAACATGAAAAAGTTCATTCTGCTTATTGCAGTATTAAGTATCACAATCGGAGCAATGTCCCAGAAGGGTAAAGTAACCAGTGCTCTCAGTTATATTGATCAGGGACAGCTTGACAAGGCAAAAGAAGCTATAGATCAGGCTCTTGTAGATGAGAAATCTGCTACCTGGCCAAATACTTTCTTTGCAAAGGGAAAGCTGGCTCAGTCATCTTGGGAATCTGAAAACCCCAAATTCAAGGAGTTTTATAAGGATCCTCTTACTGAGGCATATACAGCCTATCAGAAAGCTATGGAACTTGATCCCAAAGGACAAATAAAAAAGAAAATCTTAACATCAATGACTTACAGTCAGCTTGCATCAGACCTCTATAACCAGGGAAGTATGCAGTTTGAAGCAAAAAATTTCAAGGGAGCGCTCAGTTCTTTTGAAACACAGATTGAAATATCTGAAGGTGAATTGTATATTGGCTCAATTGACACCGGTATGTACTATAATGCCGGTCTTGCAGCCAGCAACTCAGGAAATTATGATGCCGCCATTAAATATTTCCAGAAATGTGCTGAGATGAAGTATATGGGAATTACTCCTTATTATCAGATATATGAGGCATATCTTGGCAAAGGCGATACAGTAAAGGCTGAAGGGACTCTGGTAGAACTTCCCAAGCTGTTTCCTGATGATAAAACCATTACTCTTCAGTTAATTGACCTTTATATAAAGAGCGGAAAGAATGCTGAAGCACAGAAGTATATCGATGTTGCCAAAAAGGATGACCCAACAAATTATACTCTTTATTTTGCAGCTGGAATAATTTATCTGAACGAGGAGAACTATGATGCAGCTATTCCTGAACTGCAGAAATCCATTGACCTTAATGGTGAGGTATTCGATACTCAATATGGAATAGGAGCAGCCTACATTAATAAAGCAGCAGAAATGTTCAAAAAGGCTAATGAAATTATGGATGTTAAGAAATATACTGAAGCTGTCGATCAGGCAAATGTAGTTTATGCTAAAGCACTACCTTATATGGAGAAAGCATATTCGCTAATCCTGAAGACAAGTATACTATGGGAAGTCTTAAGGAATTATACTACAGACTTAAACAGACAGATAAATATAATACTATCAAGGCTAAGCTTGACGCACTTGAAGGAAAATAGAGATTTTGTTAAATTGATTAGAGGGATATTCATCATATCCCTCTTTTTTTTTGCTGTCGTACAGAGGAGAGTAGAGTCCTGAGGCTATTTAAAATAATTAATTCTGTTGAAATATTAATTATAGGTATAGGCTTTTGAAATATCATTTACCTTTCTTAACTATGCCAATACCAGGCCTTTCCGGAAGAATGAGCTTTCCTCCCTCAACAGTTACTCCATCATAGATATCATTCGATATTAGAAGATTTCCGTCCAGATCTGCCCAATCAACCATTGGCGAAAGCTGTGCAGCAGCTGAAACGGCACATGAAGTTTCTGTCATACATCCTATCATTACTTTCATATTTAATGCTCTGGCTGTGTTAACCATCTTGAAGTCTGATCTCATCCCTCCACACTTCATAAGTTTTATATTGATGCCACTATACACTCCAACTACCTTCTTAACATCGTTGAAGGTCTGAACTGATTCATCAGCTATTACCGGCAGCGGACTGTTCTGTGTAAGCCAGGCAATATCATCAACCATTGTCTTGGGCATTGGCTGCTCAACAAATACAACACCTTGCTCTTTCAGCCAGAATATCATATCAAGAGCCATTTTTCTGTCTTTCCAGCCCTGATTAATATCCACGCATAATGGTGTTTTTGAGACACTTCTGATAGTCTCAATCATCTCTTTATCATTATTTTGTCCCAATTTAACCTTAAGTATCCTGTATGGAGAAGCTTCCTCAACCTTTTTTATTACAACATCAGGTTTATCAATACCAATTGTAAAAGACGTAAATGGCGTTTTTTCTGGATTCAGGCCCCAGATTCTGAACCATGGCTGCTTCATAAGTTTCCCGGTCAGATCATGCAATGCAATGTCTACAGATGCCTTTGCAGCATAGTTTCCTGGCTCAATCTGCTCAACATAGTCAAGGATCTCTTCCATCAGGAATGGATTATTGAATTGTGACAAGTCGACCTTGCTCAGAAAGGCACCTGCAGTTGCATGACTTTCACCAAGATATGGTGGCATAGAGGCTTCTCCGTAACCTGTTACACCATCATATTCAATTTCTGTCAGCATTACCGGTGTGGTCTTACGGGAACTGGTAGCAATAGTAAAAACATGCCTCAATTCCAGTTCAAATGGCCTGAATCTAAAAACCAAACCCTTGCTTTTGGCTCTAATATTCAGTATATCAGGTAGTTTCTGTGTACTAAGTCCTATATATGAAAATCCTGCAACTCCTGCCATTTTACCACAATTTTTTAAAAAATCTCTTCTGTTCTCCATCATATATACTTTTAATTTTCAATACAATTCATGATCCCTGACGGCCACAATCCCAGGAATACTAACTGATCCGCTAATCCTTCTGGCTGAAAGAAAAGAATTTCTTCTGTAACTGCTATAATTAGATCTTGTTGAATCAAGGCTATTAACCATTACCCTTCCCGCTGAATGGATAAATTCGCTATCTCCTTTATATATAGCAACATGTGTAACACGCGGCTTTGAATTTCTTATTGATCCAAAAAACATCAGATCACCTGTATTCAGATTATTCCATCCATCCGATATATCTACAGGTTGTCCGTGCAATGCAAGCAAAGAGGCATCTCTTGACAAAATAATCCCATTCATAAAATAAGCTGTCTGGGCAAATCCACTGCAATCAACTCCTTTTGATGATGAACCGCCCCAGAGATAAGGTATTCCCATCAATGAGGATGCAATTCTTAAAACCGCTGGTCCATCAGCAGTTAATCTATTTTTCCAGTCACAATAATTGACAACTGTTTTACCTCTGACATATCCCTCTCTTCCATCTGGCAGAATAACCTTTTCCCAGCTCCCGCTTTTTCCTCCGCTTTTCATAATAGAACCTGCCACTATATCTCCTATAACTCCTTTCTCTTCAATCGATTCATATATCCAACCTGTATTTTCAATATAGATAACTTTTCTGGCATTTTTCCATTCATTAAACTCTGCTTCATTCATAAGCTGAAAGGATACTTTTTCACTCCAGGCAATATATTTGTCAGGAGTCTGTACGAGAATCCAGTAACCACTGTTTTTTAGAACTTTTACCGGAGTTCCTAATATTGACTGAGAAACAAGTTCTGCACTATGTTCAGGCTCCCTGCGTAAATTGATAACACTCAGTGTAGCAATACCGTACTTATATTCACCTACATCATTACCCGGCAAGACAAGAACACTGTCAATTACTTCGTAACCTTTTGCTGAAAGAGAGTCAAGTACTTCCATAATAAGCTGAGGACAATTGGTTTCGCCTTTTATAATAATTTTTTCAGCTTGCTTATGAACAGTTAATCCGGCAATACCTTCCCGTTGATCGGGAACCCATTTAATTGATATCCTATCAATTATGTTCTGAAAATCCTGAAATTTGCTTTCTGACCTGCAGGATGGAATCGCTTGAAAGATGACCACCAAGAAAAGTAGAATAACAGCCTTAACAAATCTGACGAGAATTGTTTTCATAAAAACCTTGGAAATAATTTGTCTCAAATTTACCCATTTATGCTTTTAATCACAGCAGATTCAGTAAAAAGTTTTGAATACAGCCTCCCTCCTTTCACTTTAATAATTAATTTAGACACTGGATAAACCAGTGATTGTAAAGCTTAATATGTTAATCATGAAAAAAACTGCAAGACTAAAATCAAGTAACATAAAATCAATTAGATACATATACCTAATACTATTAAGTATTGTCCTGATCTCATCTGTTAATATTTCCAGGCTTTCAGCGCAGACAGAGGTAATGGCCTGGAGCAATATAACAGGAATACGTGTTGATGGCCAGTTAATGGAATTTGAATCAAGTCTCAGGGTTATATCGGCTAATTGGCTAAATATCAATTCCACAGGCAGAGAAAAACAGAGACCAAAATATGATCGTGAAGGCAATAAACAGACTGTCATAACAAAAATAGGTGCAATTAATTTTACACAGCTGGTCGAAGACATTGATAAGGGAATAACAAAAGTGACAATAAATGTTTCCTCAGAAGCTGATACAATTATTGATGTAGTCTACTTCTCAATATATCTTCCTGATATAATCTATGCAGGTGGAACTATGAATTTTAAAAATTGTACATCAACCGGTAAAAGCGGTTTGCAGTTGTCTTCAATCAAAGCCGGAGATAATATTAAAGCATCCTCCAAAGGAGTTATAATTGAGGCTGGCAAAATGAAACTGGATATTGGCTTTGATATCAGTAATGTATTGTATATCAGAAGGGAAAAAGAAGAAGGTGGTATTCAGTTATACACAAAACTGATGGGTTCTAAAATTAAAAAAGGTGCTTCTACCAGGCGGGTTTTCACGATAAAAACTTCGGGAGAGATTGATCATTCAGAGGTAGAGATAGCTCTTGACTCCAGGAATCCGGGACGTAAATTTGATGGACTGGGTGGTAACTTCAGACTTCAGAATCCGACTACTGATCCCCAGGTTATCGACTATTGTCTTGATAATATGCGTGTTGCCTGGGGACGTGTTGAAATGCCATGGGGATTCTGGCATCCAGATGAAAACACTGATCCAATTGCGGCGGCAGAATCAGGTAAAATAAATCCCAGGGTTGATGCAGCCATGTTGATGGCTCAAAGACTTGCGAAGAAAGGAATGCCTGTAATAATTAGTGACTGGTCCGCTCCAGCCTGGGCAATTCTGGGTGATCCAAGAGAAGCCTTTCGCAACAGGTCCAGGGGGATTTACGGTTACCAGCTCAATCCTGATAAAACAGAAAAGATTTATAAATCTATTGGTGATTATATTCAATACATGAAGGACAACTATGGTGTGGAAACATCAATGTTCTCATTCAACGAATCAGATCTTGGAATAAATGTAAGGCACACTGGAAAGGAACATGCAGAATTCATAAAAGGACTAGGAGATCACCTTGCAAAACGAGGACTGGCAACAAAATTGCTCCTTGGTGATAATTCCGATGCCACAACATATGATTTCATCCTTCCTTCAATGAATGATCCTGAAACTCATAAATACATTGGAGCTGTATCATTCCATTCATGGCGTGGTTGTACTGATGAAACTCTTAAAAAATGGGCAGGTGCTGCGAAGGAATTGAATGTTCCTCTTCTAGTCGGAGAAGGAAGCACTGATGCGGCAGCCTGGAACTACCCGGAGATCTTCTCGGAGGAATCATTTGCATTCTATGAAATTAATCTTTATACCCGGATTTTATCAATCTGTGAGCCTTTGTCAATTTTGCAATGGCAGTTAACAGCGGACTATTCCGTTATGACAGGTGCAGGTATCTTTGGTACTCAGGGCCCTCTTGTTCCAACGCAAAGGTTCTGGAATCTCAAGCAACTGGCTTCAACTCCTTCTGAGTCTTTTGCAATTCCTGTTAAATGCAGCAAAGATGGAATAAACTGTGCTGCATTCGGCAATATTGCAAGAGGAGAATATGCCCTTCATATTGTCAACAATGGGGCTGAACGTAAAGCAGTTATAACAGGCATCCCACAGGGAATCACAAATTTCGATATTTTTGTTACTGACAAAACAAAGGGAATGGAAAAAGTCGGCGAAGCAAAAGTATCAGAGGGTAAAATTGCATTTACTCTTGAGAAAGCAGGATTTATTACTTTGATCAGTAAAAAATAGGCATCATGGTTCCAGTCAGATTATTAATTAAATAGACTTATCTATGGAAAAAATTAACGAATCAACTTTGGATTTCCTTAAGCAATTATCCCGCAATAACAATAAGGATTGGTTTGATAAGAACAGATCTGTATATCTTGCAGCTAAAGTCAACTTTGAGGCCTTTATCCAGAATCTGATCAATGAAATCACTGAATTTGACCCGATTATAAAAGGGCTTGAAGCTAAAAATTGCATTTTCAGAATTAACAGGGATGTAAGATTCTCTAACGACAAATCTCCCTACAAAACAAATATGGGAGCATTCATAGTAAAAGGAGGTAAAAAAAACGGGGATAGATATGCCGGATACTATTTCCATATAGAGCCTGGCAAAAGCATGCTTGCAGGCGGAGCATATGTTCCTCCTGCTCCATGGCTTACAGCTATCAGAGAAAAAATTGATGATGAACCTGAAAAACTATTAGAAATAATCAACAATCCTCAGTTTAAAAAGCATTTCGGTCAGATCGAGGGTGAAAAACTAAAGAAGGCTCCAAAGGGGTATCCCCCTGATCACAAATATATTGAGCTTTTAAAATACAAAAGCTATCTTGCAATGCAGGAAGTAAGTGATAAGCAAATACTTGGGAGTGATTACCTCAAGCATTCATTATCGGTATTCAAAGCAATGAAACAATTGAATGAATACCTGAATGAATACTAAGTACTTAACCGGTATTACCCTGGTAGCCACACTTGGTGGATTTCTTTTTGGCTTTGATACTGCTGTCGTCAATGGCGCTGAGAAATCACTTGTTGATCTCTACATCTCTCCTTCTTTGGATCCTTCAAATTACGATTATGCGTATTTGCTGATCACACAATACAGATTACTGGTATCAATAGTTTTCCTGATAATATATGCAGTTGTTGCAGGACAATTAATGAGATTACTTGGCATCCGGCGGGGATCTATTGCAGGGATTGTTTTACTTGTCCCCCTTGCAATATTTGTCCTGAGTTATTTAAATGCAGATGTTCCCTCTGAGAATGATCTGACTGCAATAAAGGAAATTTCGGATTCGGTTAAAGGTTTTGTTGTTTCCAGTGCTCTTGTTGGTTGTATTATCGGTGCAGCTGCATCAGGATTTGCAGCAAAATCAGTCGGAAGAAAAAAAGGACTAATAATTACTGCTTTGTTTTTAACTGTCTCAGCATTCGGGGCCTGGCAGCCTGAAGCACTTAATATTTTCGGAACTCTTGATGTATATTCATTTATGATATACAGGATACTTGGAGGAATCGGCATTGGTCTTGCATCAATCCTCTCCCCTATGTATATTGCCGAAATAGCCCCTGCGGCAATTAGAGGCAAGTTGGTTTCATGGAACCAGTTCGCAATTATTTCAGGCATGGTCATCATCTATTTCATAAACTATTTAATTGCAAAGAGCGGAAATGAAGACTGGCTAATAGCTGATGGATGGCGCTGGATGTTCTTTTCAGGAGTAATCCCATCTGTACTGTTTCTCATCTTATTGTTTTTTATTCCTGAAACGCCGCGTTATCTGATGATGAAAAATAAAAAACTTGAAGCTCTTGAAGCAATTGTCAGGATATCAGGACCAAAGCATGCTGCAGAAATCCAGACAGAAATAGAATCAACACTTCAGGAAAAAAATGCACCCTGGCTTTCATTCGGATATCTTGTCTTACTTTTAGGGGTCTTACTTTCAGTATTTCAGCAGTTTGTAGGAATAAATGTAGTTATGTATTATGCAGCCAATATTTTCAGAAATATGGGAGCCAGTACAGATACTTCCATGCTTCAAACCATTATTGTCGGAATAATAAACATGTTATTTACCATAGTTGCTATTTTCACAGTCGACCGGTTCGGAAGAAAACCTCTGATGATAACAGGCGCTCTGATTATGGGAATATCTATGTTTTCCCTGGGATTCTCTTTTTATGCAGGTAAAACAGGAGTTGTTGCTCTGGTTTTCATGCTTCTTTACATTGCAGGATTTGCAATGAGCTGGGGACCAGTTACATGGGTACTATTGTCAGAGATCTTTCCCAATAGTATACGCGGCGCAATGTCAATACCGGTTACAACATTATGGATTTCCAATCTTATCATTTCATGGACTTTTCCAATGATGAATGACAATCGGTGGCTCACAGATAAATTTAACCATGGATTTTCATACTGGCTGTATGGAATAATGTGCCTTCTAGCCCTGTTATTTGTATGGAAATTCATTCCTGAAACCAAGGGAAAATCACTGGAGGAGATTGAGAAATTCTGGGTAAAATAGTATTACCAAAAGCCTAAGCAAATTTATATGAGGGTACCTTCCTCATACGCAGGTTTAATGGAGTGACTTCCAGATATTCATCATCCTTAATCTGTTCCATTGCCTCTTCGAGAGAGAACTTTAACTTGGGAGCAATCCGCAGACCTTCATCTGACCCTGATGCTCTCATATTTGTAAGCTTTTTACCCTTTATTATATTTACTTCAATATCACCCAATCTGGTGCTTTCACCGATTACCTGTCCACGGTAAACCTGTTCACCCGGATCAATATAAAAGCGTCCCCTGTCCTGTAGACGATCAATTGCATACCCGGTAGCCATTCCCAGATCGAGAGAAATCAGTGAACCATTCTGTTTGGGAATTAGTTCATCTCCTTTGTATTTGTCGTATGCCCGAAACCTGTGATGCATAACAGCTTCTCCTGCAGTTGCGGTAAGCATGTTATTTCTGAGCCCGATAAGGCCGCGTGAAGGTATATCAAATTCCAAATGTATAAGATCACCTTTGGGTTCAATGATTATCATTTCACCCTTTCGCTGTGTTACAAGTTCAATTGCTTTTCCGGAATAATCAGGAGGAACATCAATTGTCAGAGTTTCATATGGTTCTGATTTTACACCATCAATATCTTTATAAATAACCTGCGGCTTTCCAACCTGAAACTCATACCCTTCTCGTCTCATAGTCTCAATAAGTATCGAAAGATGGAGTATTCCGCGACCAAATACATTAAAGGTATCTTCAGACTTTGTATCTTCAACTTTCAATGCAAGATTCTTCTCAGTTTCTCTCATCAACCTTGTCCTCAGATGCCTGGAAGTTACAAACTTGCCTTCCTTACCAAACAATGGAGAATTATTTATAGTAAATACCATGCTCATTGTCGGCTCGTCAACCTCAATTCTCTTTAGTGCTTCAGGGGCTAAAAGATCGGCAAGGGTATCTCCTATTTCGAAATCCTCCAGACCTATTACTGCACACAGGTCACCACATCTTACAGTTTCGGTCTTTACCCTTCCAAGTCCTTCAAAAACATAAAGCTCCTTTACTCTTACCTTTTTGACTTTACCGTCTCTTTTACATAGAGTATAATCACCACCAACAATAATGTCACCTCTGAATACACGGCCAATTGCTATCCTGCCAACATAGCTTGAGAAATCAAGAGAAGCGACCTGCATCTGCACTGTTCCTGGAACATATTCTGGTTCCGGGATCTCTGTAAGAATTGTATCAAGAAGATATTTTATATCATTTGCAGGTTTTTTCCAGTCTCCGCTCATCCATCCATGTTTGGAGGAGCCAAAAACAGTCTCAAAATTCAATTGGTCATCTGATGCATCAAGGTTGAACATCAGTTCATAGACATCCTGCTGGACTTCATCAGGTCTGCAGTTTTCCTTATCCACTTTATTCACCACAACAATTGGCTTTAGTCCCAGTGCTATTGCCTTGCCAAGTACAAACCTTGTCTGTGGCATAGGGCCTTCAAGAGCATCTACAAGTAGCAGAACTCCATCCGCCATTTTGAGTACACGCTCTACTTCCCCGCCAAAATCAGCATGTCCGGGTGTATCGATAATATTTATCTTAACCCCGTTATAATTTGCAGCGACATTCTTTGATAAGATTGTAATACCTCTTTCACGTTCAAGATCATTACTGTCGAGAATCAGCTCTCCCGCATCCTTCCTCTGATCCAGAACTTTGCATTCCTGAATTATCTTGTCCACCAATGTGGTCTTGCCATGGTCGACATGTGCAATGATTGCTATATTTCGTATTCTTTGCATACCTTTTAATCAGACCGCAAAAGTAATATTGTTGGCGGGATTAATGTTAAATTCTGCAAAAATTAATTAATGATAAAAAATTCATATATTCGGCATAAACTAAAAAACCAGATTTATGAAAAAAATGATCATCATTCTCTTTATCAGTTTATTTGCTGTTCCGGGGATTTATTCCCAGCAGAATGTGAAGCTGGCTGTAGGTATGAAAGCACCTGACTGGATGTTCACTGATGCTGAAAAGAAAGAATTTACAATGAATACATGGGCTGGGAAAGTTATACAACTCAACTATGTTGATCCTGATGAATCTGAACTAAATGAACCATTTAATGAAGCTGTTAATAAAGCAATTGACGTTGAAAAACGTTTAAGCCGTGAATATTTTAAGGGTTTTGGCGTTGTCGACTGCAAATCAACATGGAAACCAAATGGATTAATCCGTACGATAGCCGGCAATAAAGCCAAAAAATTCAATACAACCATCCTTTTTGACTATGATGCTAAACTGCAGCAGTTGTGGGGTATGCCTTCAGACAACTATACTGTTGTAATACTTGATAAGAACAGGGTCTGC
The DNA here is from genome assembly GCA_016718875.1 of Bacteroidota bacterium. Classification (GTDB taxonomy): domain Bacteria; phylum Bacteroidota; class Bacteroidia; order Bacteroidales; family VadinHA17; genus LD21. The sequence continues at coordinate 9,874 of JADKBL010000021.1, read as the reverse complement.
AGGGCTCTTTTCGTTGGCAAGATTCCGGAATCAGATAACGAAAAGATCATCCAGATGATCATTGGACTTACTAAAGAATAGCACTTTATTATTTTTAATAATCCCTCTGTGGATCCAGGTGATTCTCTGTTTACAACTGTGTAAGTTCTTAAATTTACCGGACCTGAAACAGATAATAACCTGAGATTCACAGAGTTTTTTTATGAAAATACCAAATCTGCTGATAATAGCCGGTACCGGCAATAAGTCAGGTAAACATCAATGGCCTGCAGGATAATTGAGAAATTTCCTGAATTAAACATAACTGCCATCAAGATCACCCCTCACTTTCATGAAACTACTGATGGACTGATTGTAACCAATGAAGGTGACGGATACTCGATTTACCTCGAAACTAACAAGGAAAGCAATAAGGATACCTCAAGAATGCTGAAAGCAGGTGCTGAAAAAGTATATTTTGCAAAGGTTTGGGACAACATACTTCCGGATGCTTTTTACAGGATAATTGAAAAGATACCTGAAGGCACTCCTGTTTTATGTGAATCTCCGGCTTTAAGAAATTTTGTAAACCCTGGAGTTTTTATCATTATGACTTCAGATGCAATGCATAATAAAAAGGATATAAATCACTTACAGGACTTACCTCACCTTTTAATAAGACTTGAAGATTTAACTGGAATAACTTCATTACCAGTCACCTTTGAAAACGGAAAATGGCAAATAAAGAACCAATGACGGTCTATTATTTTGCCTCCTCTATATCTGAAATTTCACCGCCCAGCTTTGCCTTAATCCTTTCCAGGTCATGCTTCATTCCTGCAACTGCCTGAATAAGCTGCTTTTCAGGTAAAACCGGATCAGGAAGCTCGCTGCTTATATAGTTTACAAATTTCCATATTTCCTTTACCTCATTCACATGAACCTCATAAGGTTCATAAATTGGATTCAGTGAATAAAGAACCAGTTTTCCGTCCTTCCTGAGGTTATTTTCAACAACCTTAAAGACTATTCCGTCATCGAGGGTGAATACAATATATGCCTTCCCGCTTATAAGATTCATCCAGTCCTGCTGATATTCTCCCGTCACCCATGACCCATCCGGTATAGGAAGCATCGAATCACCCTTAAGCTGGAATGTCCGGTATTTCTTTTTATCAGAGAGGAATGGAAGGGTGAATACCGGCAGTTCACCGATATATTCAGGATCAGCATACCCTGTTGTATAACCAGCCTTTGCCTTCTCGGGCACAAGCTCGATGTTTTCCTTGTTCTGGGAGTTAACAGTTGTAGTCAGAACTCTGAGATTACTACCCTTTACGTATGCGTCATATCCCCGTTCAAGCTCACCAAGCTGGCTTTCCGAAAGTCTGGATATATCAAGTTTCAGGATTGTATCGATAGATACATTGAAATACCCTGAAAAAGAGATAAGTATCTCAATTCCGGGCTGAGCAACACCGTTCTCATAGCCGCTTAGCGTTGAACGTTTGAGGTTAAGGGCAAATGCCACATCATCCTGGGTACGCCCCCTCCTTTTTCTTAAAAATTTTATGTTGGAAGCAAAATACATGATAAAATAATTTGATTATATTGTAATCATTATACTGATTAATTTCTAATCAAAAGTAAACTATTATTATAATATATGCAAGAGATACAAAATAATTTTACGAACTAATGGATCTGGGTTGTAAGATTGCCACGCCCTCCTTCGTCGGTCTCGCAATGACAGAACAAGTAATGCTATTTCAGAAATAATTTCACCATGTTTACAACCGGCACCATAGAACGCTCAATACTACACCTCGACCTCGACACCTTCTTCGTATCGGTGGAAAGGCTGAAGAACAGCAGGCTTATCGGTAAACCGGTGATAATTGGTGGCATGTCGGACCGCGGAGTGGTATCAAGCTGTAGCTATGAAGCCCGCAAATACGGAGTTAACTCTGCAATGCCCATGAAGCTGGCCAGGAATATGTGCCCGGATGCTATCATAATACGTGGCGACATGGAACTGTACAGCAACTACTCAAATATTGTAACAGATATAATAGCAGAAAGATCACCGGTTTATGAAAAATCATCGGTTGATGAGCACTATATCGACCTCACGGGCATGGACCGTTTCTACGGATGCTATAAATGGTCGCATGAACTCAGGCAGTATATAATAAAAGAGACCGGACTGCCAATTTCGATAGGACTATCGGTAAACAAGACTGTATCGAAGATCGCAACAGGAGAAGCAAAGCCAAACGGGGAAAGAGAGGTGCAGAAAGAGGTAGTCCTCACCTTTCTCGATCCGCTATCGATAAACAAGATACCTATGATAGGTCAGAAGACTTACCATCTGCTCCGCTCAATGGGAATAGCAACAATTTACACTCTCAGAAATATTCCGGCTGAGATGCTTGAGAAGCTGATGGGAAAAAATGGCATTGATATATGGAAAAAAGCCAATGGAATTGACTCAACACCTGTTTTAAGCTACTCGGAACAGAAATCGATAAGCACCGAGCATACCTTTGAAAAGGATACCACCGACATGGTAAGGCTTAACCAGCTGCTGGTCAGCATGGTTGAAAAGATCGCATTTGAGCTCAGGAAGCAGGAAAAACTTACATCATGCATCACAGTTAAAATAAGGTATTCAAACTTCGACACCCACACCCTTCAGAAACGAATACCCTATACATCATTCGACCATGTGCTTGCCGATGTGACCAAAGAACTCTTTTCAAGGCTCTACCAGCGAAGAATGCTTATAAGGCTTATCGGTGTGAGATTCAGCCATATGGTAAGAGGAGTCCAGCAACTTGACATGTTTGATGATACACCTGAAAAGGTAAGCCTCTACCTGGCCATGGACCGTCTGCGCAAGCGTTTCGGGCGAAATGCGGTAAAGAGAGCCTCCGGAGTGATGACTATTGACGAAAGAGAGGAAAAAGCCATTAAACAGCTCGAAAATGCGCTGAAAGAGCAGAATATGATGGAGGAACGGCTCAGGGGGTACTGGTACTAAAAAAATGTACTTAAACTGCCACACATACTACAGTCTGCGCTACGGAACGATGTCCGTTGAACAGCTTGTGAAAAAAGCGAAAGATGCTTCAGCTGAGACCATTGTCCTTACCGATATAAATAACTCAACCGCCATACCAGACTTTGCAGCAGAATGCAGAAAGAACAGCATCAGGCCAGTGGCCGGAATAGAATTCCGCAACGATAATGAACTGCTTTACATATGCATTGCACGAAATAACAAAGGATTAAGAGAACTCAATGAATTTCTTTCAGAGCATAACATCAGCAAGACAGCACTACCCTTCCCTGCCCCGCAATTCTCAGAAGCCTATACAATATACCATCATAAGAAAATACCCGACAGGGAACTGTATGAAAACGAACGGACAGGAATAAAACCTGGTGAGCGCAACAGGCTGATCACCATGAATTCTTCACTGAAAAAGAGCCGGATGGTACTGCTTCACCCTGTAACATATGCAGAACCCGAAGAGATATTTATTCATCGCAGCCTGAGAGCTGTTGACAATAATATCCTGCTTAGCCATCTTAAACCCTCGCAATGCGCAGCTGAAGATGAGTTCTTCAAAAACCCTGTATATTTTGAAAACATAAAAAAAGAACATCCATGGCTGATTGAAAATACGGCAAATCTTATAACCGATTGTGAACTCCATTTTGACAGTGAAAGTCTCAAAAACAAGAAGATCTACTCGGCCAGCAGGTATGATGACAAACTTCTTCTGGAAAAACTTGCATGGGACGGAATGGTGTACCGTTACGGGAAAAAGGACTATGAAGCAAAAAAGAGAATCGCACATGAGCTTGAAATAATTGACCGGCTCGGGTTTTCGTCCTACTTCCTTATTACATGGGATATCGTAAGGTACTCAATGTCCCGCGGTTTTTATCATGTCGGCAGAGGAAGCGGCGCAAATTCCGTTGTTGCTTACTGCCTGAAAATCACCAATGTTGACCCAATCGACCTAAACCTTTACTTTGAACGGTTTATCAATCCAAAACGGAGCAGTCCCCCCGATTTTGACATAGACTATTCCTGGAAAGAAAGAGATGAAGTGATCGATTATATATTCAAGCGATACGGCTACAGTCATACTGCACTACTCGGAACTATCAACACATTCCGGGGCAAATCGATTGTCAGGGAACTGGGCAAGGTACACGGACTCCCAAAGGAAGAGATTGATTCCCTGATCGATAACCCATCATCGGAAACCAGCAGGAATGAAATAGCCGAAACTATTTTTTCAACAGGACTCAGGATCGCTGACTTTCCAAATATGAGAAGCATACATGCAGGAGGCATACTAATATCTGAGGATCCAATCACCTGCTATACCGCACTCGATATGCCACCTAAAGGATTTCCGACCACACAATGGGATATGTACACAGCCGAGGAGATAGGCTTTGAGAAGCTTGATATTCTAAGCCAGAGAGGAATTGGCCATATTCGTGAAAGCGCTGAGATCATACTCCAGAACAGGGCAATAGATGTGGATGTCCATGCCATTCAGAAATTCAAGGAAGATCAGAAAGTAAAGGAATACATGAGGAACGGAGAAACCAAAGGATGCTTCTATATTGAAAGCCCTGCGATGAGAGGCTTACTAAAAAAACTAAAATGCGACAACTACACCTCCCTTGTGGCTGCCAGCTCGGTGATAAGGCCCGGAGTAGCACGCTCCGGGATGATGAAGCAGTATATCTTCAGGTTCCATAATCCCGATAAATTCGATTATTTGCATCCTGTGATGAAAGAACAGCTTCAGGAGACGTTCGGGGTAATGGTTTACCAGGAAGATGTACTTAAAGTATGTCACCACTTTGCAGGACTTGACCTTGCCGATGCTGATACATTAAGAAGGGCTATGAGCGGCAAATACAGATCGAAACAGGAGATGCAACGCATCATAGACAAATTCTTCTCCAACTGCCGTCAGAAGGGATACAGCGAAGAGGTAACAGGTGAAGTCTGGCGGCAGATCGAATCATTTGCAGGATACTCATTTTCAAAAGCGCACTCGGCATCATATGCAGTTGAGAGTTTCCAGAGCCTCTACCTTAAGGCACACTACCCTCTGGAATTCATGGTTGCAGTCATTAATAATTTCGGGGGCTTCTACAGGACATGGGTATATGTGCATGAGGCACGAAGATTTGGTGCAAATATTGAGCTTCCATGTGTTAACAAGAGCAAGTACAAGACAACTATTTATGAAACAAATATATACATAGGATTTATACATATTATGAGTCTTGAGTTCAACCTGGCCCAGTCGATCGAAACCATACGTAATGAAGAAGGCCCTTTCAAAGATCTTAATGACTTTGTAACGAGGGTTGCTCCCGGACTCGAACAGATAATTCTACTGATCAAAGCAGGAGCATTCAGGTTTACAGGAAAAAAGAAGTCGGTCCTTTTATGGGAAGCCCATATGATGATAAACAAGAATAAGACTGAAAACTCCAGGCCACTATTTTCGCCACCGGTTAAGGACTTTGTACTTCCGGAACTGGTACAGAGCAAGATAGAAGATGTTTATGATGAAATAGAGCTATTCGGATTCCCTGTTACAGTAAGCTGGTTCGATATGCTTGAAACATCCTTCAGGGGTGAAATAGATGCCAGGAGAATGATCGAATACACTGGCAGAACCGTAAGGATGGTAGGGCACCTTGTAACTGTCAAATATATAAAGACAGCTAAGAATGACTGGATGAACTTCGGATGCTTCATAGATGCTGAAGGCAGCTTCTTCGATACAGTTCATTTTTCCCAGTCGCTCAAGTTATGGCCCTTCAAGGGAAGCGGAACTTACCTGCTTCTGGGAAAGGTTGTTGAGGATTTTGGCTTTCCGTCGCTTGAAGTTGAAAAAATGGCCAGACTACCCGTTAAGCCTGATCAGAGATATTGACGTATCATTAATTACTGTCGATTCGCGAAGCTTTTACAATCCCTTTTATTCCCTGTATTTTGCGTATAATTGTATAAAGGACATCACTATTAGGAACCATTATATTAAGTACTCCTTCAAATAAACCTTCATTCATATTATAGTTAAAACTTCTCATTGAAACCTTATTGTCAGCTATTATATCAGCAATTTTATTCACCATACCAATATCCTCTACTCCTGTTATTTTAACTGAAGCGATAAAGGAGGGTATATTCACTGATTTCGACCAGCGTGCAGCAATAAGCCTGTAAGGATATCTCGACAGCATATTATGAGCATTAGGGCAGCTTGTGCGGTGAATCTTAATTCCTTCAGATATCGTAACAAAACCAAAAATGCTATCACCAAAAACAGGGTTACAGCATTTTGACATTTTATAATCCAGCCCTTCAACCCTATCCTGTATTATAAGATAATCAGAATATTGCGTAGTTTTTAATTCTTTGGGTTCCTTTTCTTCAGAAACAGCCTCTCCGTTATATGATTCAGGTTTTTCAGGCTTAAGCAATACATCCTTAATCTCAAGGAGTTCCAGCTTTTCTGTAGCAATCAGAAAATACAGATCCATAGCATACTTTAAATTGTAATGGTTAAGAAGGCTTTGGATCATTGTATCATTATATGGTATCTTCCAGTTCTTCAGCCTCCGCATAAGTATCTCCTTTCCTTCAGCTGCTGCTTTTGTTTTTTCTTCATTCAGCACCTGCCTGATCTTTGTCTTTGCCTTATTTGTAATAACGAACGACAGCCAGTCCTGTTTTGGTTTCTGGTTTTTTGATCTCAGGATTGAAACATGATCACCATTTTGAAGAATATGTCTTATCGTAACATTCCTGCCATTGACTTTTCCTCCAACACATGAAGCTCCTACAGCAGTGTGAATATCAAATGCAAAATCAAGGAGAGTTGCACCTGCTGGTAACTGACGTAAATCTCCTTTAGGTGTGAAAACAAATACTTCATCAGTATAAAGGCCTGATTTTACCTGGTCGATGAAAGCATTATCCTCTTTTTCAGATGATTCGAGTATTTCCCGCATTTTTGCCAGCCAATTATCTAGCCCGCCCTCTCCCTTGATGCCTTTGTACTTGAAATGTGCTGCCAGCCCTTTCTCGGCAATCTCGTCCATTCTGGATGACCGGATCTGTACTTCAACCCATTTACCTCTGGGACCAACCACTGTTGTATGCAATGATTCATATCCATTTGATTTGGGCACAGAGATCCAGTCTCGCATCCTGCTTGGATTCGGCTGGTATAGATCGGTTACAACAGAATAAGCCCGCCAGCAGTCTGATTTCTCATTTTCAGCTTCACTGTCAATTATTATCCTGACTGCAAAAAGATCATAAACCTCTTCAAAATCCACTCCCTGCTTTTTCATTTTTAGCATTATGGAATGAATTGATTTCGTACGGCTTTTAATTATGAACCTGAATCCAAGATTTTCAAGTTTATCCTTCAGTGGGCCGGAAAAATCGCGTATCAGTTTATTCCTTGAAGCATTAGTCTGCTTTAGCTTACAATTAATATTATCGTACTGCTCAGGTTCCAGATATTTGACTGCCAGATCTTCCATCTCTGACTTAATATTATAAAATCCCAGACGATGAGCCAATGGGGCATAAAGAAAATATGTCTCGGAAGCCATAGGAAGTCTTTCCTTCTCAGGAGCACTCTCAAGATTTCGCATATATTCCAGTCTCTCGACCAGCTTGATAAGTATTACTCTTACATCATCTGCAAGACTAAGAAGAAGTTTTCTGAAATTTTCAGCCTGATACGCTGCTTGCATGGAATCAATACCTGTTATCCTAGAAAATCCCTGCAAGATCTCAACAACTTTCTTTCCAAATTCCTTTTCAAGCTCTATCTGACTTATGGATAGGCTGTTAAATGAATCATGCAACAATGCTGTAATTATTGATGTCAGCCCCAACCCCATTTCTCCGGCTATTATCCGGGCTACTGAAAGCGCATGAAGAATCTCAGGTTCTCCTGTTAGTATTATTTTGTCACCACTTGCTTGAATTGCCAGTTCTAGTGCCCTTCGGATTTTTGGGTAATCCTCCTTTGGGACAGTATTCCTTGATGCATGGAGCAATGCTCTGTATGCTGAAAATATCTTTTGACGGTTCTCTGACATTTTCTAATCTTTCCTTTCTGCCAATTTAGCTATAAAAAAAATCCCCGGGAAGTCAGGGAACCCCGGGATTTCAGAAAATATTTAATTTTTTATTATCTGAACGAGATTCCCATCCCTGCTGATACCACACTGTATTGTGCCCAGGTATAATCAGCATGAAGAGTAATAACCGAAAATTTCAACCTTAATCCTGCATTCGCTCTCAAGCCTGAATAATTTTTGATCTCTATTTCAGGGAAATCCTTTACAACCCCAGCATCCTCATATACATATTCTGTTGCTGACATGGCTGGATTTACTGTTGGCATAGGAAAATTTCCAGTCATATTAATATTTGTTGCTGTACTTGAGTACCCTAAACCACCATAAAGTGTCAGTACCGGCAGATTCAATGAAGCAATTGCTGAGGCATTCCAGGCTTGAGCAACCATTCCTAGGTTCTGATTATCCCATGCAGTAACAGGAAACTTTGAGGTATAAAATTGTGGTGTTCCCGGAAGCATATTAATAGGTATATTCATGGTAAGTTTTGAATAACCTCCAAAAACAGAGATATCAAATGGAAGCAATTCATCCCCGGGAAAATATTGAGTAATACTATGCAGCAATCCTACACCCCAGGATGAAATATCACCTTTGCTGATGGATATTTTAGGTATATACCTGATTTTAACCTCAGTTCCTAACGGTAACCCAATACCTGCCTGCAAAGTTGGCACTGGCATCCACTTCCAGCCTGTTCCCGGAGGTGTTTCGAAAGTCAGTGGAGCAATTCCGCTTACAGGCTTACTGGTAAGTGTAGGACCATCATTGTTGGGTCCGGAGATAGTTGGTGCCATTCCGGTTCCTGTAAAATTCTTGAGCCCAATTTTAGATAAATCATAAGTATCTTCAGTTGCTGGCACCATACCGACATTAAGCCCGAATGTAAGGTCGAATCCCCCGAATTTATGAGGCTTGGCAGTATTGTACCAGCTGCCATTTGATCCGGCACCAAATGCCTTGGCCCAAGGAGCAAAATATGCCTCGGTTAACTTTGAAGCATCATAAGCTCCGGCTTTAAGAAAGTCATAGTTATCAATTTGGCCAACAACCATAGTGGATGAAAATGTAATCATCAGTATTGCAGCCAGTAACCTGGAATTGAACTGCCTGTTCATAGCGGAATAGTTATTTGTTTTACCTTATTAACAATTACAAATATAATTAATTTGACAGTATCATGAGATGAACGTATCAGTTTTAGCTATGACAATACTTTACTTCTCAAGGTTGCGTTGATATGAGATAATAGTTTACAAAATTTCAATTATCTTTTGAATCTACATCTTCAAGTTTTTCAAGTTCCTGAATACCTGCATTTTTGGATAATTCCGAAAGACTTTTAAGATTCAAATCACCTTTAATTGAAATTAGTGAGTTACCAGAAGGCCCTCCTGTTATAACCAGCAATTCTTTAATAATATCACCTTTCTGTATTGTAAGGAATTTTGTTGTATTCTTACCTTCCTTTACAACCATCAACTCCTCATATAAGGAATAATCCAGCTTCTTTTCAAGCTCCTTATAGAAATTAATACTCTCATTCAATGTTGAATCTTCAACTGAAAGTATCCTTATAGATTTAAGATTACTTATGACTTTATCTCCGTCTTGTTTTTGCTCATCTTTATCAGAAAACATGCTAAACATTTTGCCGGAAATTGATACCACAGTAAAACCC
>JADKBL010000020.1 GCA_016718875.1 Bacteroidota bacterium | reverse complement strand
GAGACAAATTATTCCAAGCACGCTTGTCCACATGAAAAAGCTCCGTGAAGAAATTCTTGTAAGCATAATGGCTCCGGCAAATGTTCCGAGCATACGTCCCAGGAAGTATATGCTCCTTCCTGATTCAGCAGCTACGGGATCCATTCCAAACTGTTTAATAAGGAACTGTCCTGAATTTGAGTTGAATCCTACATCTATACCAACAACGAGGAATATAGACATCACCATGAGGAAGACAAATCCTGTTCCAAGAAGTTTGAATGATGAAGCAAAAGTTGCTTTTACACTTGCCTGCTTTACCTCATCAATATTAACAGACGCGAGCCATAGGGAAGTAAGAATCGACACGACACCGAATACAAGGAACAAAAGTTTCCAGTCACCGAACTGTGCGCAAGAACTGCTGCGAGAGGGGCTCCGATCATCGAACCTATAGCCTTGATAAACTGCGAAAAACTCAGAAAGCTGGATGCCCTGTTACCGGGAACCACATCAACAAGCAAAGGGTTTGCAGATACCTGAACAATGGTGTTTCCTATTCCAAGAAGTGCAAATCCTACGAGCACCATCTCGAATGTGTAAAAGAAATATGGAACCAAAAGGCCAAGTGCAGTTACACCTATACCGACATTGAGCATGAATCTTTTGCCAAGTCGTGATTGCATCACTCCAACAGGGACAGATAACAGAAGAAACCAAAGGAATGCTGCAGAAGGTATAAGTTGTGCCAGTGTTGCACTGAGGTTCATATCCTTGCTTACCCTGTCAACACCGATACCAACAAGATCAACGAAACTCATGACAAAAAATGCCATAAGCACCGGAAGGATCCTAGTTATATTAACATGTTGTTTATGCATATTATTTAGTTTAAAGTTTACATCAAAGGGAGAGCATGCTGAACAGATCTCCAGAAGTGGTCATCAAGAAGGTAGGCACTTCCAAGAAGGGCGGCATCTTCCTTAAGTTTTGAAAGCGCTACTTCGCAGTTACAGTTCTGTTCCTTAAGACTTAGTTCAAAGTGGCTGCCGAAGAGATCGTAGGCATGTGAAATATTACCTCCTATAACAAGTACTTCTGCTTCAAATCCTTTGAGCCATGGGGCCAGGAAAATACCCAGATTTAATCCAAAGTCCCTGAAAAGTTCAGGAATAAATTTATCTGTATTATAAAGCTGTGCAAGCTCTTTTACCCCGCTGAGTTCTTTGCCTGTTTCCTTTTTGTAACGCCCCAGCAGGCCGCGGGTTGAGAAGTAATCATCTGCAATGCCATCACGATAAGGAAGGTGGTAAACACATCCTATCTTAGGAACCAGAGGGCCATCAACAATAGGTATCCTGTCTTCAATAAATGCTGATCCGAAACCGGTTCCAAGAGTAATTGACAATGATTTTGATGCATTGGATGCACTCCCGGCCCAGGCCTCACCAACAGCAAAGGAAGAGGCATCATTCATAAATCTGATCAGGAAATCAGGCGGCACATCCAGACTGCTGGCAATTGCATCAGAAATATTGAACCCGTAAAGGTTTTCATACTTCGCAACTCCCCTGATATAGCATATTCCCTTTACATAGTCGAATGGTCCGGGCATTGCAAAGCCAATTCCCTTGACATCTCCGAAAGTGACTTTTGACAAAGTGTTTGAAAGAGCCTCTGCCCAAACTCCGATTATGGTACTTGCAGATGCACGGTTGTCAACTGCTCTTTCCGTTAAACTTTCCCTGATAATATTCCCTGTGCTGAGATTAATTGCAGCTGCCGTAATGTGACTCCCGCCAATATCAGCACCAATAGCAATATTCTTTTCCATAAATCAATTTAAAAAGTATTGTTCTAAAAGTGGTTGAAAATATCTAAATTTGTTGTCAATGCAAAATATTCCGGTAATAATATTTCCACACCGTTAATAACTGATTTTTCTCATAATATAGGCCATATCAATAGAGTAAATTTGCTTATTGATTTCCAATTGATTTTAGATCCAGGTATTTCCGGGACGAACAACTAATCTAATTTAAAAATTTATTACCATGGCTAAAGTTACAAAAGAGGAGGCTTTGCAGTATCACAGCAGATGCAGGCAGGGCAAAGTTGAGGTAATACCCACAAAGCCCTATTTTACACAGAGGGATCTGAGCATGGCATACACACCGGGAGTTGCATATCCATGCCTCGAAATAGAAAAGAACCCGAGAGATGCATATAATTACACCGCAAAAGGAAATCTCGTAGCTGTTATCTCAAACGGTACTGCGGTACTTGGACTTGGAGATATCGGCACACTTGCCGGAAAACCGGTAATGGAAGGTAAAGGGCTGTTATTCAAGGTATTTGCTGATGTAGATGTATTTGATATTGAAGTTGATGAAAAAGATCCTAAAAAATTAATTGAATTCTGCAGGCAGATAGCTCCGACCTTTGGAGGAATAAACCTCGAGGATATTAAGGCCCCTGAATGTTTCGAAGTGGAGACAGAACTCAAAAAAATGCTTGACATACCTGTCTTTCATGATGATCAGCATGGAACAGCAATTATTTCGGCAGCAGGACTTCTTAATGCACTGGAAATAACAGGCAAAAAAATAGATAAAATCAGGATGGTCGTATGCGGTGCCGGAGCAGCAGCAATTTCATGTTCACGGCTTTATGTCTCTTTAGGAGTAAAAAAGGAGAATATCGTAATGGTCGATTCAAAAGGTGTTATAAATCGCAAGCGTACGGATCTTAATAAATACAAGCAGGAATTTATCACCGACAGGGATCTCGATACTCTTGCACAGGCAGTCAACGGAGCCGACCTGTTCCTTGGTCTTTCGGCTGCAAAAATGCTTAAGAAAGAGATGCTTGCAACAATGGCAGACAACCCGATAGTGTTTGCAATGGCTAATCCCGATCCTGAAATTGATTATGAAGATGCCATGGCAACCCGGAACGATCTTATTTTTGCAACAGGCAGGTCGGATTATCCAAATCAGATCAATAATGTACTGGGCTTCCCGTTCATATTCAGGGGAGCACTTGATGTTCTTGCAACTACAATCAATGAAGAGATGAAACTTGCAGCAGCAAAGGCACTTGCAGCACTGACCAAAGAACCAGTGCCCGAAAGTGTGGTCAAAGCATATTATGTTGACAAGCTCGAGTTTGGCCGTGATTATATCATTCCGAAACCACTCGATCCGAGGCTTCTGCCAAAAGTCGCTTCAGCTGTTGCCAGGGCGGCCGTAGAAACCGGTGTTGCACGTCATATTATCACGGATTGGGATGCATATGAAAAATGCCTTGCAGAACGGACAGGAGAGCATATAAAGAGGATAGGGGAGATAAGTGCATTGTAAGGCAGGAGGCGACAGGCGACGGGCTACGGGCGACGCTACCGATACTATCGGGAAGGCAGCAGGTAAATCCTGAAAGCTATAGGATAGACTTTTCCTGGGAACAGTATTATATTATAAACTTAGACTTCTTTTGTTCGGTTTTGTGACTGCCGATCTTTTTCTCATACATTGAACATATCATTTCAGAAATCTGCTGTATTGAGAAGCTGCTGCGATTCAGGGTAGCATCGAACAGGTAATCCAGATTTAAAGGTTTCTTATCGAGAAAGGTATGAATAAGATTAAACCTTCTTCTCATCAGTATCAACAACATATTCCTCAGCAGTTTCAATATCCATCTCCTTTTTCTTCATCACATTCTCAACCCTCCAGTAAAATGGAGCTATAAGTCTTATATGGAGAGAATCAGCTATATCATGAGCTATAGATACTCCTCCTCTGCCTACCAGAATAATATGTCCTTCCTTACACATTGACAGTACCACATCTTTAATTGCTTTCTTTACGCGCAGATCGCTTACAAAACCTCCTGAGAATGCCATTATCATCTCGGATATATTTGACAATTCGATTCCTTTGTAGAAGTTTTCAACTCGCTGTGTATCTGTGTTTAACTCCTTTGCTATAGCATAAATTATATCCTTATCAACCCACTTCCATTTTTTTGTACTGCTCTTATGGTTCAAATCATCTACCAGCAGAGTGGCAACCTGACGGGCATCACAACCTGTGAGCCTGGAGATTGTAATAACAGGACCATCACTATCAGACGGCTTTTTGAGTATCTCTTCCCTCTGACGTTTATCGAAATAATCTACAAACTTATCCATTCGGTCTATTCCTTTAACTGATGTGCTTTACAGAAAACAGGCTACCTTTTAATCCTGCATACTGATTTACAATCACTTATCCCGCTACTTAGCGGATAGGGCATGACGTTGCCCCAGGGCAATTCCACCGGAATTAATGACCCTATAAGTTACAAAAAATAAATGAAATCATAAACTTTATTTTGTCTGAACTGCAAGAACTCCTATTCCTTAATCTGAATAAGCAGAAATACTTAATTTATACAGTATTGCCTGTTTAAATGTCCAGGTTCTTTAATGAAGATGAAAAATGATTATTTTTGTCCTTTGCGTCTGCTAAAATAATAGATGGCCCGTTTTTTGTGGCAATAAGTTGAGCATTTTGTATTATGAAAACCAGCATTTCATTTATTGTTGTAATATTTCTGGCTCTTATGACATCAGGCTGTAAGAAGAGTTATAATCTGAATGAGAAACAACATATTCTTTTTCAGTATGATTATATCAATTACGCCTGGGGATATACTCATGAGGGATTCTATGTAGATGATGAAGGTAAAATCCTTCATTATAAAAATCCGGAGAACTGGAATTTCCATGCCCAGGATTATAACCTCAATGAGAAACAGCTTGCCGAAAACCTTTCAAAATGCACTCTTTCAGAGGTAAAAATAGATAAAGATGATCTTGGGAAATTTTCCTCATATATTGATAACATTGCATCCAGCAAGATTACTGCAAAGAAAAGTGCAGGAGCTGATGCTGGAACATCTGTTTATATATGCTATGATTATAATGAACAAAGTGGTATTTATGAAGGCACCCTCATTAAAATGGAAGGCGATTATTCCTGTGAAAACCTCAATTTCTATTCAAAAAAGGTAAGTCTTTGGCTTTCAGAAATCAAAAATACCATTTCAAAAAAGTAGACTTACTACCCTTTGTTTCTTAAAACCTGATACTTATCACCTGCGGTAAATACAATACTGCTTGGTAATCCGGATTTTTTTATATCTTTACTATTATTCAATTTATTTTCTCGCTAATACTTAAAATTACTGCTATGATCGAAAACATTTTTTCCAGGCCTGAGCTTGTGTGGTTTCTGCTGGGGCTGGTACTTTTTCTTCTTGAGCTGGTGATTCCGGGGTTTTTTATATTTTTCTTCGGACTTGGTGCCTGGGTTACAGCGTTAATATGTCTTTTGGGTGAACCCTCAACGAATCTGCAGATAATAATTTTTGCTGTAGTATCAGTCCTTTCACTTGTTGCTCTCAGAAAGATGATACAGAAAAAATTCTTTTATCATGATGAGAATCTGTCAGATAAAGTAGAAGATGAATTTACAGGTAAGGATGCTACTGCTACTGAGGATTTCAACAGTGAAAACATTGGTAAAGTGGAATTCAAAGGTACTACATGGAAAGCAGGATCAGATACTCATATAAAAGCAGGGCAAACTGTAATTATTAAAAGTAAAGAAGATTTTAAACTTAACGTTGAACCAAAAAAATAAAGAAACATGAGCAGCGCAACATTTATTCTGGTGGGGTTAATCTTTCTCGGTTTTATCCTCATCGCATCAATGATCAAGATTGTCCCGCAAAGGACAGCAATTATTGTTGAACGTCTTGGTAAGCACAGAGCAACATTCACAGCCGGATTCCAGATCCTTATCCCCTTCTTCGATAAGGTAAGGTACAGGCACACTCTTAAGGAGCAGGCAATAGATGTTGCCCCGCAGATTTGTATTACCCGTGATAATATTGCGGTTGAAGTCGACGGGATATTATATCTCCAGGTACTTGATCCGCAGAAAGCTTCCTACGGTATTGATAATTACAGATTTGCCTCCATACAGATTGCGCAGACAACAATGAGGAGTGTAATCGGAAAACTTGAACTGGACAGAACATTTGAAGAACGTGAAACAATAAACGTTACCATTGTTGAAGCTGTTGATAAAGCAAGTGAACCCTGGGGAGTAAAAGTAACCAGGTATGAGGTTAAAAATATTTCTCCTCCTCAGAGCATCAAGGATGCTATGGAAAAGCAGATGAGAGCAGAAAGGGAGAAAAGAGCTGTTATCGCTGAATCGGAGGGAACCAGACAGGCCAAGATTAATAATGCAGATGGCGACAAACAGGAGTATATCCTGAAATCCGAAGGTGAAAAGATGAGGCGCATAAATGAGGCTGCCGGCCGTGCATCCGAAATCGAACAGGTTGCTGTGGCAACCGCTAACGGATTAAGGGCCATTGCTAATGCCATCAATGAGGAAAACGGACTCAATGCTGTAAACCTCAGGATTGCGGAGCAATACCTGGCCGCTTTCTCTAACCTTGCCAAAACAAATAATACAATGATACTTCCTTCAAATCTGTCAGATATTGCCGGAATAGTTGCAACTGCAACATCGGTGTTCAATGAAGTGAAGGATAAGAAGAAGTAAGCTGTAGAGGCTGTAGAAGCTTTAGAGGCTGTAGAGGCAAAATGAATTAGCCTTTACAGCCTTTATTGCATTTACAGCCTTTAAAGCATTTAAAGCGCTCTACAGCCTCATCTTCATGTTCAGTCCTTCTGATGATCTCATTCTGAAGATCCTCTCCCAGATCATTGAAATAATCACTGTAACCTGCCACACGTACAATAAGATCCCTGTAACGCTCAGGATTTTTCTGTGCATCTTTTAAGGTCTCAGCATTTACA
The DNA here is from genome assembly GCA_016718875.1 of Bacteroidota bacterium. Classification (GTDB taxonomy): domain Bacteria; phylum Bacteroidota; class Bacteroidia; order Bacteroidales; family VadinHA17; genus LD21. The sequence continues at coordinate 57,966 of JADKBL010000020.1, read as the reverse complement.
ACATTAAACTGGATATGATGCCCGTCAAGACTGAAATATGATCTTATAAGGGCAGTAAGGTTACTGTAGCTGTCCTCATCCTCAAAGAATGATGGTGAAAACTTCTGGTTAAGCAATGTTCCACCCGTCCGTAGATGATCAATCTTTGATGCAGACTTAATTACAGATGTTGGTCCGTGATGATCAGCGCCCTGAAAAGGAGAAATACCTTCGGACAGAGGCAGCCTGCTGTTACGGCCATCGGGGGTGGCATTGGTTACACTGCCGAAATATACATGAGAGGTAGTGGGAAGCATATTTATCCTGTGAACTCCTCCGCGTGTATTTGGCCTTGAGTTTACAGAATCATAATATATTTCAAATACCGATACTGCCTGCTGATCAGCATAATCATCATCATTGCCGAATTTTGGAGTATCATAAATCAGATCATGCTGGATTTTCTCATACCCGTTGAAGTCTGCATCCATTGCATCAGTAAGCTCTTTCCATGTGTACCTCTTCTGATCATAAATATTATACCTGATTGATGTCAGCATATCTGTTATACTACCCAGACCCACACCCTGGATATATGTTGTATTATATCTTGCTCCGCCACAATTATAATCCTTCCCGTTGGATATACAGTCCTCAACCAGCAGTGAAAGAAATGGTACCGGGAGCCAGTTGGCAAATAGCTTTTCGATTATATTATTGCCCCGTATTTTAATATCAGCAAAGTAGTTTACCTGTACTTTAAAAGCCTGAAGAAGTTCTTCAAAACTTTTATAATCAGCTGCATGGCCGGTCATAAGTCCTACCTGTTTGCCAGTCCTTTTGTCGAAGCCATTATATAAAGTAAGTTCCAGTACCTTTGGCAGATTGAAATAGCCTGTCAGCCAGTAGGCTTCAGTACCGAATGCACCTGTTTCAACACAGCCTGAAGCACCTCCGTTTCTGGCATCAACTATGGTCTTTCCCTGCCTCAGAAGCTCTGCAATAATGGCTTCGGTATTGAAACATGACGGCTGCCCGAATCCGGTCTTTATAATATCAAGAGCCTTGTGTATAAAAGCATCCGGATTCTTTTTGCTTATCTGTACCATAGAGCTTGGCTGGAGAATCCTCATTTCCTTTATAACATCGAGCAGGATATACGACATCTCGTTAACGGCATCAGTTCCATCTGACTTCACTCCGCCCAGATTAATCAGGCAGAAATCTGTATAAGTATTGCTCTCATTGGCCGTTACACCCATCTTAGGAGGTGAAGGATGGTTATTGAACTTGACCCAGAAGCAGCCAAGCAAATCCCATAGCAGCTCTTCAGGAAGAGAACCTGATTCCATCTCCTTCTGATAAACCGGATACAGATGCTGGTCCAGGCGTCCGGGATTAAATGAATCCCATGGATTAAGCTCAGTTATAACACCCAGATGAATAAACCAATAATGCTGAAGCATCTCATGAACTGTTTCTGGAGCTTTGGCAGGAACCTTTCTGCATACCACCGACATCTTCAAAAGCTCTTTCTTACGAACTGAATTAGTCTCTTTTGCAGCCATCTGCTCAAGCTCACATGCATGACGGTTTGCATACATGATTATCGCATTGCATGAAATCTCCATTGCCTTAAGCTCCTCATGCTTTTCAACTGCCAGCGGATCATTGAAATAATCCAGAGATTCCATTGCTGATTTTATCTCATTCTTCAGGTCATGAAAGCCTGTTTTGTACATCTTATAACCCAGAACTGTATGTCCGGGTGCCCTTTGCTCCTGAAATTCGGTGAATACCCCTGATTCGTAGGCATTAAGCCAATCCAGTGACATCCTTGACATCAGTCTGTCGCGGTTGCTTTTACCTTTCCAGAAGGGAATAATTTCACTTTCATAAACATTCCGTACCTCATCATCTACCCGGAAAAATACCTTTTCCCTTGAATTCAGTATATCAAGGTCCTGCATTGAATGCAGACTGATTTCAGGATAAGTAGGAGTGGCTTTCGGAGCAGGCCCCCTCTCTCCCACTATCAGTTCACCGTCATTAATGCATATCTGCTTGTTTTTAAGAAGATATTCAAAAGCTTTTGCCCGTTTAACAGGAGCAGACAACTCCTGTGCTTCATCACTTTTATAAAAACGGGTCATTAACAGTGCCCTCTCAGCAGACATTGTCTCTACAGCATTAAGACTCTGTTCTCTTAGTTTTTTTACTCGTTCTGAAATTTTCATATATTTTTATAATTTACCCGCCTATCTTCACTTTCAATCCAGTCTCACTGAACATCTCCTTTAGTAATCGCATCGCATCTCCTGACGGAGGTTCAACGCCTTCCATTTTCCATTCCCTTCCAAACCTTTTGTATGTCATAGATCCTATTTTATGATATGGCAAAAGACTGATTCTGAATATATTACCATTTTCAATCTTTGTTATAAAATCTCTCATTGCCTTCATATGCACCATGTCATTATTCTTACCCGGGATAACAGGGATCCTTAACATAATGCTCCGGGCCTCCCTGGCAAGAAAACGGCAATTGTCAAGTATAAGCATATTAGAAACGCCTGTCAGCCCGAGATGCTTTTTATCATCAAGATGCTTAAGATCAAAGAGGAAAAGATCCGTAAAAGGCATAATTGCCTTGTAATTCTCAGCCTGAGAGTAGCCTGCTGTATCGACAGCTGTGTGATATCCAGCCTTCTTGCATGCCTCCAGTGCTTCAAGCAGAAAATCAAACTGAAGCATCGGTTCACCACCCGAAAAGGTAACACCTCCGCCCGACTGATTTATAAAAACTCTCTCTTTATCAAGTATCTCAATTATTTCTTTTACAGTGTAATACTTTCCAACCTCTTCTTCAACCTGGAATGTTTTACCTCCTACCCTGTTATTCCTTAAAACTTTCTCAGGTAATGAAGAAATGCCTTCAGGATTATGACACCATATGCAATTCAGAGGACATCCCTTCATAAAGAAGGTAACCCTGATGCCGGGACCATCATGGATTGAATAACGCTTTACACTGAATATTAATCCTTTCATAAGGAAAGAAAAAAGTAAAAAGACAAAAGTTAAAAGGTAAAAGTTGGAGGAACCCGAAACTATTCTACAGGGAATAGAACATCAGACAATTATACAGCCGCCGGCCGAGGCGCCTCATCATAAATCTGTGTCTGAGTTTAGCGATCATAATGATCTGAATATGTGTGCAAGTTATAAATATTTTTTTAAATAATATATCCTCATAATATATTCAGAAATATATCGTTATTTCAATAACAGAACATTTGTGAAAGTCATGAGATTTACTTTAAGTGCATTCTTCCTGTTGAGCTGTCTTCTTGATTTAAATGCTCAATTGGCAAATAAACATACAATAAGCGGATATGTAAGAGAGGCTGTAAGCGGAGAATCGCTCATTGGAGTAAATATCTATCTTCCTGAAAACAAAACAGGTACTGTTACAAATAATTATGGTTTTTATTCTGTTACACTTTCGGCTTCGGACAAGGTAGAATTCATTGTATCCTATGTTGGATTTACTCCTGATACAGTTAGTCTGGTTTTGAACAAAGATATTGAGCTGAATATTGACCTGAAACCCAGCATTCTGCTTGGCGAAGTGACAATATCTGCCGAACACAGTGAAAGGCAGAGTGAATCAGGCAAGATGAGCACAGTAAAAATCGATGTGGCCCAGGTAAAAAATCTCCCCTCGCTTCTTGGGGAAAAGGATATACTTAAGGTAATACAGCTGATGCCGGGTGTTCAGAAGGGCACAGAAGGAAGCAGCGGCTTTTATGTGAGAGGCGGAGGTCCGGATCAGAATCTTATTATACTGGATGATGCCGTGGTCTATAATGCAAGTCATCTTTTTGGATTTTTCTCGATTTTCAACGGAGATGCTCTTAAAAGTGCAGAACTTACAAAGGGCGGATTTCCTGCCCGATACGGGGGAAGGCTATCTTCGGTGCTTGAGATGAACATGAAGGATGGCAACAAGGAGGAATGGCATGGAGAAGGGGGAATAGGACTGATTTCTTCCAGAATGACGCTGGAAGGTCCTCTGAAGAAAAACAAATCATCAATTCTGCTTTCAGGAAGACGCACTTATGCTGATCTTGTCATGAGACCTCTGCTGAAGGCAATGGATCAAGACAATGCCGGCTACTATTTCTACGACTTCAACGCTAAAGTCAATTATGATTTCGGGAGAAAAAACAAACTTTACTTAAGCGGATACTTTGGCAAAGACAAGTTTTATCTGAAGAATGACCGGCCGGATGTAAAAGAAAATGCAGGCTTTCTCTGGACCAACGCAACAGGAACTCTTAGATGGAATCACCTCTTTAACAACAAGGTATTTTCAAACACATCACTAATTTTCAGCAATTATTCATTTGGTATTTATGACAAATACAAAGTTATCTCCGAAAAGAAGAATTACTATGCAGAGTATTTTTCGGGAATAATGGATTTCAGCCTGAAATATGATATTGACTATATCCCGGGAACAAACCATCTTATAAAGGCAGGTTTTATCTCAACTTCTCATGGGTTCAAACCTTATGCCTATGCTGAAAATGATGAATATACTAATATTCATAAAAAGGATCATAAAACAATAAATGGCATCGAATCTGCTGTTTACATTGAAGACAACTGGCAGCCATATCAGAATTTTAAAATCAACGGTGGATTAAGGTACAGTCATTTCCTCGCCTCATCAAAACAATACCATAATCTGGAACCAAGGATTTCTGCTGCATGGAGGCTCAGAAGTGATTTTGCAGTAAAAGCCTCATACAGCGAGATGAACCAGTACATTCACCTTATTTCAAATACAGGAATCAATCTGCCGACTGACCTGTGGGTCCCTGCAACTGACAGGATCAGTCCACAGGAATCACGCCAGGTTGCTGCCGGATTTGCAAAGGACCTCTACAAACCTGAACTTGCCATTTCTGTCGAAGGTTATTATAAAAACATGAATAATGTTCTCGGTTATAAGGAGGGAGCAACATTCATGGAGTTTGACAACCCGGAATCTTCCACAGACGTTAACTGGGAAAATAATGTAACTTCCGGAAGAGCCTGGTCCTACGGGGCGGAATTTATGGTTCAGAAAAAAACCGGCAAGCTTTCAGGGTGGATCGGATATACATTATCATGGACACAAATGCAGTTTGATTCGCTCAACTTCGGCAGAAAATTTTATGCACGGTATGACAGGAGACATGATATTTCAGTAGTTGGTGTCTACAAAATAAACAACCATATAACTGTATCTGCGACATGGGTTTACGGGACAGGTAATGCTGTAACTATGCCACTTTCAGCATATGATATTTCATCTCATTCAAATCCCGGAGGAAATCCTGACATTCCTTATGAGTATCACTATGCTGATTATGGACAAACAGTAAAAGATTTCAGTGAAAAAAACAATTTCAGAATGGGAGCTTACCACAGGTTTGATGCAGGTATTCAGTTCCATAAACAGAAAAAACACTGGGAAAGAACCTGGGAATTTTCTGTTTACAATGCTTATAATCATATGAATCCGTTTTTCCTTTACACCGATTATGTCATAAGGGATGGAAAGGAATATGGAATACTGAAACAGGTAAGTCTTTTTCCAATTATACCTTCGTTCACTTACAATATTAAATTCTGATATGAAATTCCATGAATAAAATATATTTAATGTAGTTTAATAGCTCTGACTACAACCGGTTGCGATAAAGAACTGAATAAGGTGGATCTTCCGGAATTTGTGAGCAAGCTGGTGGTAACATCCTTTATTTCACCTTCCGATTCATTGTCATTTATTAAAGTTGAGGCAAACCAGCCTATCTACGGAGACTTAAGCGTTCGCAATTCGCCAGGTAACCTTGCCGTTTATATTTCTGACGGCAAAACAGAAATAAAACTTGATACAGTAAACGGTGGTTTTTCATTTGACAATAGCAGGATGACAATTAATTATGGAAAGTCATATTCTATCAGGGTTGAAAGTGACAAAGGAATTAATGCCACCGCAAGCTGTACAGTTCCTTTTAATGCAAATTTTAATCTGAGAGTTGATACTTTCTCAGTTTTCCATGCAGAGCCGCAGGGATACAATGACTGGAGGGAAATGAAGGTAAAAGTCTCCTTCACAGATCCGGCCGAAACTGAAAACTTCTACCGTACCCTTGGAACATGGGTAGCTTATATGACATTTCCGGGCTCAACAGAGCCATATAAACATACAGAGTATATATGGTTTAAACAGGGGCTTCTGACAGAAGCTTCAAAGGGTCAGAATGGAGAAATTGTGAACATCACGGATTTCAATGGTTTTTCATTTGCCGATTCAGCCTTCCTGAATATTACATTGCTGAACACTGAAAAATCATACTATCAGTATCATAAATCGCTTCAAAATTATTCAAACGGAGATGATTTCTTTACTGAACCCAAACCGGTATTTTCAAATATAGAAGGAGGGTTTGGTGTCTTTACATCATATACAAAGGAAACAGTAACAATAAGGCTCAAATAAGGTTCTCCGAAAAATTAACAAATCATTAACACAAACGGATGCAATGTTTTGAATTTTCCAGCGTCTTTATATAGAAATTAGTTCCAAATATATCGCCGTTCGGCGAATTCTACGATCAGGTTTAGGTAAATCACAGAAAGACATCTCCCCGATGTCTTTCTTCTTTTCATTTTTTTTGTATTTTGCAGCCTCAAAACTAAACAACTTAACCATCAGAAGATATGAAAAACCTATTGATAGGATTATTTTTAACAGCAATTGCAATGACAGGATGCAAACAAAAGGAATTGAATGAAAATCCCTTCCTTAATGATAGTTACGGTACTCCGTTCGAAGTGCCTCCCTTTGAGAAGATAAAGGCAGCGCACTACATGCCTGCTTACCTTCAGGGCATAGAGGATCAGAAAAAAGAATTGCATGCAATTATAACCAATACAGAAGAACCCACATTCGAAAACACTGTAAAGGCTCTTGAATACAGCGGTGAACTGCTTTCAAAGGTCGGAAGGGTTTTTGGCGCACTAAATTCAGCCAACACCAATGATACCCTGCAACAGCTTAACAAGGAGCTATCTCCTATTCTCTCAAAACACAGGGATGACATAAATCTTAATGATACTCTTTTCCAAAGAGTAAAGTCAGTTTATGATAATCAGGCGAAGTTTACCCTTACAGAAGAGGAGAAAAAAGTTCTTGAAGATACTTATAAAGGATTTGTAAGAAGCGGTGCTGCCTTGTCTCCTGAAGATAAAGACAAACTCCGCAAGATAAACCAGGAGATGTCTCTTCTTTCTGTTCAGTTCGGACAAAACCTCCTTGCAGAAACTAATGATTTCAAACTTGTTATCGACAAAAAAGAAGATCTTTCAGGACTACCGTCGGGTCTGGTTGCACAGGCAGCACAGACTGCAAAAAGCATGAAGATGGATGGCAAATGGGTTTTTACCATTCAGTACCCGATTATGGAACCGTTCCTCAAATACTCAGATAAAAGGGAACTTCGTCAGAAGCTCTTTACAGCATATTTCATGAAAGGTGACAATGACAATGAGAGGGACACCAAAAAGATAATTGCACGGATAGCAAACCTGAGGGTTGAAAGATCAAAGCTTCTGGGCTATAAAAGTTATGCTGATTTTGTACTTGAACGTAACATGGCCAAGACACCTGAGAGAGTTAAGGAATTTCTCGGACAAGTTTGGGCCGCTGCAACTCCTGTGGCAAAAGCTGAAGCTGAAGCACAACAGGAAATAATAAAGAAAGAAGGTGGTAAATTCAAGCTGGAACCATGGGACTGGTGGTACTATTCCGAGAAAATCAAGAAGGCAAAGTATGATCTGGATGACGAGGTTACCAGACCATATTTTAAGATCGATAATGTAATAGAAGGTATGTTCTATGTTGCAAATCAGCTTTATGGTCTTGAATTCTCAACAAGAACAGATATCCCGAAATATCATCCTGATGTAAACACATATGAGGTCAGAAGAAATGGTGAACATGTAGGTATACTTATGATTGACAACTATCCCCGTGCCTCAAAAAGGAATGGAGCATGGTGTGGCGCCTACCGTGGACAGAGTCGTGATATAAATGGCAAAATGATCACTCCTCTGGTAACAATGGTTACCAATTCAACACCTCCATCAGGCGATAAACCTTCATTGCTTACGGCAGATGAGGCTTCTACTGTTTTTCATGAATTCGGACATGCACTTCACCAGCTTCTCTCTAACTCAACTTACCCTGGTGTATCAGGTACATCCGTTCCACGTGATTTCGTTGAACTCCCGTCTCAGATAATGGAGCACTGGGTGCTGGAGCCTGAAGTCCTGAAAGTTTATGCAAAACACTATCAGACCGGAGAAGTTATTCCTGCAGATATCGTGGAAAAACTTGACAAGGCGAGCAAATTCAATACCGGATTTGCTACAGTTGAATACCTGGCTGCCTCTTTGCTGGACATGGAATACCATTCACTCACTGATACTTCCAGTCTGGATATCAGGGCATTCGAAAAGACAGCAATGGATAAGTACGGACTGATACCTGAGATTAAGCCCCGTTACAGGTCAACATATTTCAACCATATATGGGCTTCAGGATATGCTGCAGGATATTATGCTTACATGTGGTCAGAAATACTTGATGCAGATGCATTCCAGGCATTCAAGGAAACCGGTAATATTTTCAATAAAGAGGTTGCTGCTAAATTTGAAAAAGAGATACTCTCAAAAGGAGGAACCCGCGATCCGCTCGAGATGTACATCGCATTCAGAGGCAAGGAGCCGGGAATTGATGCCCTTCTTGTTAACAGGGGGCTTAAATAATTTCACTTATTGGGATTTTTACAGATTTAGATTAACCACTCCTGATTTCATTTGGAACAAGGAGTGGTTATTTCATTAAATTGGATTAACTTTAATTTTATATTCTACAACTGCCATCAATGGTAATGAGGTTACTGATATTTCTTTCATTCTTTGGGTTTACCATTTTCAGTTCAGAGGCGACCACAGGATTACCTGTCGCAAATAAAGGGATCATGGATCTTCGCAGCCTCGAAAAGGATAAAAATTTTATTATCAATCTAAATGGTGAATGGGAGTTCTACTGGAACAAAATGCTTCGGCCTAATGATTTTGAAAATAACTCCTTCCTCCCTGACTGCTTTGGCAAGATACCTTCATACTGGACTGATTATCAGAAACTATCGGTTAAGACAGAAAAGTTTGGCTATGCAACATACAGGCTCACTGTACTTTTACCTCCGGGGTTCGAGAAGTCTCTCGGTGTAGATATGCCTGTTTTTGATTCATCCTATGACATATATATAAATGGTGAATATTATGGAGGAAACGGAGTTCCGGGAAAAACAGCTGAAGAATCAGAACCAGAATACAGAAGAAATTTCTTCAGGCTGAGAACAGGAAAAGACACTCTTTCAATAATAATAAATGTTGCCAATTTTGATCACCGACGCGGAGGATTCTGGCTTCCTGTTAGATTAGGCACATTTTCCGAAGTTCAGAGAAAGCTGGCAAACAGCTGGGCCTGGCAGTGGTCAATAATAAGCCTGCTTCTCGGATTTTCAGGATTTTTCCTTTTATTCTACGTTATTTCAAAAAGAGATAAAGAAACACTGTTTTTCAGTATCGCAACAATTTGCCTTGCAGTTCGCCCTCTTTTCACATCACACTATCTGGTTAGCAACTTAATAGATCTGCCATGGGTATGGATTATAAGATTTGAGTACCTGGGACTGTTCATTTTGCTCATTTCATGGGTCTGGTTCATGAGTTCTATTTATCCGACAAAACTGATAAAGATCTTTGCCATGATCGTTAGTGTTATTTTTTCACTCATAGCAGTTCTGACACTATTCATGCCGGTAAAAATCTTCAGCTATGCAACTCAGATATACTATCCTGTTATGTTTATCCTCATTGCATACCCTCTTATAATGAGCTTCAGAGGACTGCTGAAAAAAAATATAATTGACATATTTTACTTTATTGCATTCTTTCTTATCGTATTCGGCGGTATTCACGATATTCAGGTCGCCTCCGGGAAAGTTGAAAGTTCAACAGGTTATATACTGACATATTTTATCCTTCTGTTTGTATGCATCCAGGCCGGCCTGATGATGTACAAATGGATAAAAGCATTTAATGAAAAGGAGAAACTTCAGGGTGAACTGGAATTCATGAACAGGAATCTGGAGATATTGGTTAATGAGAGGACTCAGGAGATTATTGCAAGAAACAAGGAGATTGAGAAGCAGAGCGCTATGATTACTCTTCAGAACAATAAACTTTCAGAAACTATTCACATAAAAAACAGGATCTTCTCCGTAATTGCTCACGATCTCAGGAGCCCGGTAGTGAATATTCTCTATATGCTGAATCTCCTGAAGGAGAAAGAATACAAGGAGAAATATGACACTTTTGCAAACTCAAGTATTGAATATGCCCAGATGGTAATCAACCTGCTTGAAAACATGCTTGTATGGGGAAGAGAGCAGGAAGACAAAATTAAATATTCTCCGGAAAGACAGGATCTTGCCGACCTGATACTCACAAACCTCAGCATATTCAAGGAAACAGCTGACAAAAAAAATATTCTTGTAAACTTTACTCAGGTTGGAAGCACTGTCGCCTATTTTGACAAGGATCTACTCGACATTGTGATAAGAAATATTTTATCAAATGCGGTTAAGTATACTCACAGAGGAGGAAGAATAAGTATTCTACTGAAAGACAAAACATCCAGCAACGAAGGTGTTATGCTCAAGATTTGCGACAATGGGGTTGGTATTCCTGAAAACAAACAGAAAAATTTCTTCGCCTCATCTGAAATTGAAAGCACTCCTGGAACCGAAAATGAAAAAGGTACAGGACTTGGACTTATACTCTGCTATGACCTTGTTAAACTTAACAAAGGTACCATAGCTGTTGAAAGCGCCCCGGGTGAAGGTACCTGTTTCATGATAACCCTTCCTGGATAATTTGTCTATCAATCGGCAGTAAGTAAAGTCAGACGGTCCCTGTCAATAATTGATATGTTCTTGCCTCTGGCTTCAATCAGACCTTCTTCTTCCATCTCCCCAAGCGCCCTTCCCACTGAAGGTCTTGCCACTCCAAAATAATCAGCGAGGTCATTCTGTGTAAGCTCAAGCTTTACTGATTTACCTGTTTGTCCCGATCTCATAAGTATAAAATGAGCAAGCTTACCCTTTATGGTTTTGAAATTCAGGAATTTTATCTTTTCGGAAAGGAATTGAGACCTGTTGGAAATCATATCAAGAAAATTGGCCAGCACAATATCATTTTTCATCATAAGTGAGAGAAAGTCTGATTTTTCAAAAACCAAAAGTTCCCCATCCGAGACAGCAATAACATTAACCGGATACCTGTTCCTGTTACCAAAGAGGAAGGCAGATGCCAGAGCTCCCGGCGCAGGAATGTCTTCAATTTTAATAACTCTTCCGGCATAATCGATCATTTCACCTTTTACAATACCTTCAGCAACAATCACCAGCGAGGTCACAGCTTCACCACTCTGTGCAATTAATGAACCTTCACGGAACTTCCTTGTCTTGTAAGGTGTTGAATTCATTATAACCTCTATTTCATCAGGCTGTATACCTCTGAATAAGGGAGCCAGGGCTAATCTCGAATAATCCATCTCTTTTAGGATAAAGTAAAAATGTTATCAAAATTATTACATTTGGAACTCATTAAAGAATGATCGATGAAAAAATATTTTACACCTTTTGTACTGGCAATTATTTTATTGGCATCACCGTTAAATGCTCAGAATGATTATGAAGCGAGGCTTCTCAAACAGTTTCACGCAATAACAAGTGAAGAAATGATGGGCCTGGTTGAAAAACTATGTACTCCCGAATTCAACGGAAGGCTTTCAGGGACACCTGAATTTATAGCCAGCGCAGAATGGGTAGCCTCCATGATGAAAGAATGGGGCATCAAACCAGCCGGTGATAACAATACCTACTTTCAATGGTTTGACTGGCCATATACCAAAATCAATGATATTGGTAATCTTACACTTAACATAAAACAATCCGATGGAAGTATTATCCGGAAACATTATACTTACCCCGAGGAGTATTATCCCGGAATGAACTCCGGATCGGGAGAAATAACAGGAGAGGTTGTATTTGCAGGCTTTGGTGTCACAGCTCCCGAACTTAATTATGATGATTATAAGGGTATTGACGTAAAAGGGAAAATAGTCCTGGTTAACAGGGATGTTCCCCATGCCGATCCCAGAAATCCTGAATACCAGAAATGGGTAGCATATTGCTATCATCAGTACAAGCTGCAGAATGCAGTAAAACATGGTGCCTCCGGATTCATATATGTTGATGGTGCCAGCGCCAACCCGAATATTTCATACGATCCATCCATAATAGTATGCGGAATAGGTCCTCAGCCGCTTGAAGATATATATGCCGGACTTAAAACAACGAATAAGGAACTCATTGAAAAAATCCGTAAAACTTTTAAACCGGAATCATTCAATACAGGTAAAATAATGACCATCAGGGCCAATACAACAAGACACCCTGAGGGAAAATCATGCAATGTAGTTGGAATCATTGAAGGAAACGATCCTGTCCTGAAGAATGAATATATTATCATCGGAGGTCATCTTGATGCTGTTGGCAATGCAGGCAGGGTAGTGAACGGAGCTCTTGACAATGCCAGCGGAGTAGTTGATATTATGGCTGCAGCAAAAGCATTGGCAGCATCAGAAATACAACTTAAGAGATCTGTAGTATTTCTATTCATCGGAGGCGAGGAGGTTGGACTCATAGGGAGCAAACTTTTCTCTTCACATAACAGCTTTCCAAAGGAAAAAACAATAACCTACATAAACCTCGATATGGTCGGAAACGGGACCGGACTTTATGTGAGTGCAGGAAGTACATATAAAGAGCTGTTAAGCTATTTTGAAGGAGCCAATAAAAAATACATTCACAGAACGATAAAGACAGCTGCACCTGTTGCAGGAGAATATTATGGCAGACCAAGAAGCGACGAAGTCGTATTCAGGATGGCAGGTTACAGAACCATGTCGGTTTATACAACCGATGGCACAAAGAAAGTCTTTTATCACCTGCCCGGTGACGATCCGGATGCTGTCACTATTGATATTATGGAAGATGTGGCAAAGATGCTTTATGTTGGTCTTACTGAAATGGCAAACGATTCAGCACTTAAATACTAATATTTTAAAATTGTAACATATGTTACAATTTATCCCGGTGCACACCTGCATCTTTGCATCATAAACTTTTAAAAAAAGGAAGATATGATACGGGATATTCTGAAGATAGATGAAGAACTTTGCAATGGTTGCGGACTATGTGTACCTAACTGTCATGAAGGAGCCTTGCAGGTAATAGATGGCAAGGTGAGGCTTGTAAGCGAACTTATGTGTGATGGACTAGGAGCCTGCATTGGACATTGCCCTGAAGGGGCTATAACTATTGAGAAGAGAGAAGCGGAACCTTATAATGAGGTCCGCGTTATGGAGCAGATGGTTAACAGTGGGAAAAACACTATTATTGCTCATCTGAAACACCTTAAAGATCATGGTGAAACTGGTTTTCTCCAGGAGGGAGTTGGCTGGCTAAAATCGCACCGCGATGAGCTCAAATTCAAGCTTGATGAAGTAATAAGTGAAGTCCATAACCACGGACATAAGGTGACTGCGTCATTTGCAGCACCAATTGCAGCAGCAGCACACCATCAACATGGTCATAATCACGGAGGAGGTGGCTGCCCAGGCTCCAGGGAAATGGTTATTGAAAAGCCTTCAGATAATTACCAGAATACAACTTCTGCTGACCAGCCTTCTGAATTAAGACAATGGCCGGTACAGATGCATCTTGTCAACCCAAATGCACCATACTTCAGGGGAGCAGACCTATTGCTGGCAGCTGACTGCGTTGCATTTTCACTGGGCAATTTCCACTCAACATGGCTTAAAGGAAAATCGCTGGCTATTGCCTGTCCAAAACTCGATCATGGTATGGAAATTTACATTGAGAAGCTTACTGCCATGGTTGAGACTGCAAAACTTAACACAATTACTGTAATGATAATGGAAGTTCCTTGTTGCGGAGGTTTGCTGCAGATGGTCAAAGCGGCTCTGGCAAAAACTTCAAGAAAAGTGCCTGTCAAGAAGATCATTGTTGGCATTCAGGGAAATATTCTGGAGGAGGAGTGGGTTTAAGAGCGGTATATTACGGCTTAAGATTAACGGTTCGCAGGAACCGTTCGATTTTACAAATCCCCCTTTGAAGACCCCCCCCTCCTTCAAGGGGGCCGGGGGATGTTATTAATAGGAATGGTTCCAAGTTCCAGGTTCCAATTCAGAACTATCAAAACCTCGAACCTTCAAACGACCTGATCTAAATATATCTAAATAATCTAAAACAAAGTTCAGGACACTTGATTTGCTGGAAGTAATTTACTAAATTTGATAGTGTTAAGCATCTTTTCGTGATGGTTTTCTGATTAAACTTTTCTGCGAAATTCAATGCTATGAATACTACCGGCAACCAAGACAAATCATCAAAGGAATCTTTCTTTATCGGGTTCGATATTGGTTCCGTATCGTTGAATACAGTAGTTCTTGATGGCAGCAATAAAATCCTTGAAGACTATTATGACTTTATTTACGGAAAACCATTTAACGTTCTTCATACCAGGCTATTATCATTACTATCCAGATACAAATCAGAATCGATAAAGGGGATAGCTTTCACCGGATCAGGTGGAAAACTTGGGTCTGATCTTTTAGGAGGCATTTTTATAAATGAGATTATTGCCCAGGCGACATCAACCGGTACCTTATTCCCTGAAGCCAGAACTGTCATAGAAATCGGAGGAGAAGATTCCAAACTAATAATGCTGGAAAAGGATCCTTCCAATGGTCATTCACGTCTGGTGGATTTTGAAATGAACAGTATCTGCGCAGCTGGTACGGGTTCCTTTCTCGATCAGCAGGCTAAAAGAATAGGCATTCCGATTGAGAATGAGTTTGGCCAGATGTCACTCAAATCGGTCAATCCTCCAAGGATAGCAGGCAGGTGCAGTGTTTTCGCCAAAAGCGATATGATACATCATCAGCAGATAGCAACTCCTCTTCATGATATAGTTGCAGGTTTATGCTTTGCACTTGCCAGAAACTTCAGAAGCAATGTTGCAAAGAGCAAGGAGATTGTAAAGCCTGTTATTTTCTCAGGCGGGGTTGCAGCCAATATTGGTATGATAAGAGCCTTCAGGGAGACACTCAAACTTGAAGGCGATGATCTGATTATACCTGAGCATCATGCATCAATGGGAGCCATCGGGGCAGTTTTATTTGCAAAGTCAAACGGGCTGGAAATGAACCATTTTGCAGGGCCCGGCAAACTTGAGGAATATCTTGCCACAGATTCATCTGCTTTTACAAGTCTTCCTAAACTTGAAGAATCGGAAGCTAGATACAATAAGTATGTTCATCCTATCGATAAAGGGAATGGGAAAGTAGGTGTATATCTCGGACTTGACATTGGCTCACTCAGTACCAACGTCGTGCTCATTGACGAACAACACAGGGTAATTTCCAGAAGATATCTACCCACAGCAGGAAAGCCGCTTGAAGCAATTCAGCGCGGATTGACCGAGATCTATGAGGAGGTAGGTGAAAATGTTGAAGTTATTGGTGCCGGAACAACCGGATCAGGCAGATACCTCACCGGTGACTTTATTGGTGCCGATACTATCCAGAATGAGATAACAGCACAAGCTACAGCAGCCATCGATTATGACCCTACAGTTGATACAATATTTGAAATTGGCGGTCAGGATTCGAAATATATCAGTATTGAAAACGGTGTGGTTGTAGACTTCGAAATGAATAAGGTTTGCGCAGCCGGGACAGGTTCTTTTCTTGAAGAACAGGCTGAAAAACTCAATATCAATATTGTTGAAGAGTTTGGATGTATGGCCCTGAATTCAGATTGTCCTGTGAAACTAGGTGACAGATGCACTGTATTCATGGAATCGGATCTTAATTCCTTCATGCAAAAAGGTGCACGGAATGAGAACCTGGTTGGTGGTCTTGCCTATTCCATTGTTTACAATTACCTCCAGAAAGTTGTAGGTGACAGGAAAATTGGCAACAAGATCTTTTTTCAGGGGGGGGTAACAAATAATAAGGCTGTAGTAGCTGCTTTCGAAAAGGTGGTTGGCAGAAAAATTCAGATACCTCCTCACTTTGACGTAACAGGTGCCATAGGAGCAGCAATTCTTGCCCGGCGCTCAATGGTATCAGGACAAAAGACCAGGTTTAAAGGATTCGGCATAAGGAACGCAGCCTACGATATAACAAGGTTTGTGTGTCAGTCATGCACTAACCACAGCGAAATAAGGAAGGTAAAAATTGAGGGGATTGATAAAGCTCTCTTTTATGGAGGCAGGTGTGAGAAATATGAAACAGATGACAGGAAAAAGAATTCAAATAATATTCCTGACCTGTTCAAAAAGAGGCTTGAGATGCTCCTTGGCAACTACACCGAACCGGAAGAGTTTAAGACAACCACGATAGGAATTCCAAGGGCTCTGATGGTTTTTTATCAGCAATTCCCATTCTGGCGCACTTTCTTTGAAGAGCTTGGTTTCACAGTTATCCTGTCAAGAGAGTCAGATAAATCAATTGTCACTGAATCAATTGAGACAATTACAGCAGAAACATGCCTCCCTGTTGAACTGATGCATGGACATGTTATCGACCTGATAGATAAAGGGGTAGATTATATTTTCATTCCGTTTATCATTAATGCCAAAGAACAGCCAGGCAATAAAACATTTAACTGTAACTGTCCGTGGATACAGACATATCCTTTTATGGTAAAGTCTGCACTGAAGGGCAAATTTGATGAATCACGTTTACTGAGCCCGACTCTGCACTTCAGGTTTTTTGAAAGAGCTTTGATGAAGGAAATGACTGGATATTTCAGTCAGAAATTTGGAATAAGCAGGGAGAGGATCAGAAAAGCCGTTTATAAATCAGACAGCGTTCAGAAGGGGTTTGAAACAAGTGTTTCAGCGTATGGAAAAGAGGTATTGAAAAACATCCCTGAAAGCTGTCGTCCAGTTGTATTGCTTGGGAGACCATATAATTCAACAGATCCATACCTGAACCTCAGCCTTGTTGAAAAGCTTATCAACCAGAATGTTATGCCTATTCCTCTTGATATGCTGGATATTAAAACAACTGATATCTTCAAAAACTACAGGAACATGTACTGGCCCAATGGCCAGAAAATAATAGCAGCAGCACAGCTCGTAGCAAAATCTGATAACCTTCACGCCGTATATCTGAGCAACTTCAGATGCGGACCTGATTCGTTCATATGGCACTATATTACCGAGGAACTTAAGGGAAAACCATTTTTGCACCTTGAGGTCGATGAACATTCAGCCGATGCCGGAATGGTAACACGTATCGAAGCATTTCTTGATAGCCTGAAAGGTGCTGAACAGAATGAAAAAAAGAATCCAGAGATCTTCAGACCACGCCCTGGCCTCGCAGCACCTCAGAAGCAAAGAGTTCTCTATTTCCCATATATGCACGACGGTGCTTACATGATAGCAGCTGCAGCCAGAAGTTGCGGAATCCCATCCGAAGTACTTCCTAAACAAACGGAAGAAGATCTGGCAATCGGAAGGAAATATACCTCTTCAAAAGAGTGTTTCCCGATGATTTGTACAACAGGCAGTTTCCTTAAGAAACTTATGGAACCAGGTTCAGATCCATCAAGAATAAGTTTCTTTATGCCTGATCATAACGGCCCCTGCAGATTTGGACAGTACAACCAGTTCCACAGAATACTGTTCGACAGGCTTGGCTATAAGGAGGCTGAACTTATAACTCCTTCAAATGACACATCCTATGAGGATGTTGCCGGGGAACACGGACAAAAATTCCGGATTAATGCATGGAAAGGATTTGTAGTATTTGATTTCCTGAGAAAACTTTACAGGGAGACGCGACCCTATGAGATCAAGAAAGGAGAATCAGAAAAGCTTTATACAGAGTCACTTAAAAAACTGGAAATATGTATTGAAAATGGTTCCGCTAGGCTGCATAAGGTTCTGGCTGGGATTGTTGATGATTTCATGAAAATAAAAGTAGATAAGAGCAACAGGAAACCCGTTGTTGGAATACTGGGTGAGATCTTTATGAGGGATAATGCCGGATGCAACGGAAACATTGCCAATAGAATAGAAGACCTTGGTGCAGAGGTTGTTATTGGCCCGTTTTCAGAATGGATAACATACTCCACTCACAGGTTTACACGCGACAGCCGTTGGAAAAATGACACAAAAGGGGTGATCAAATCAAAGATTCAGGAAGCCGGACAGGAATTAATTGTATCCTCCCTGCTGAGAGGATTGCTGAAATATACCGACAAGGAAAAAGAAATATCTCTGCATGAAATCCTTAGCGCCTGCAATCCGTATGTTAGCGAATTTTATGACGGGGACCCTCCTATTGCCATGGGATCAGCTGCCGCACTTGCAAAGAAAGGTGTATCCGGCATAGCTGCCATTCTCCCATTCACCTGCATGCCGGGAACTGTTGTAGCTTCAGTAAGCGATTCATTCAGAAAGGATCACAAAAACATCCCATTTATAAATATCGCATACGACGGACAGGACTCAGTATCGCTTGATACCAGGCTGCAGGCATTTGTCTTCCAGGTGAAAGAGTTTGCGAAAACCCATCACCACTAACCAGCAACCAGCAACTAATTATCCCAGAATCTTCTTCACCTTGCTGTATAATGCCTCCACCTTCTGATAAGGATCTCCTGAGCCGAGAGTCTCAAGAGGCAGGTACCCTCTGTAACCGCAATTCTTAACAATGTCAATAATCTTATTATAATCCGACTCAACCTGGGTATCGTTAACGAAAACCTTCTCCTTCATCTGCCATGTTATTGCATATTTTGCAGTTGCGGCAATATCCCTGTAAGGATCAGGAGAATGATAACTGCCTACATCAAGCATCAGTCCCACCCATTCATGATCTATCATCTTCAGCAACTTTTCCACCTCATCAGCTGTTTTGGCAAAATCAAAATGATTCTGAAGTGCAAGCATGACACCATGACTCTTTGCAAATTCAGCACATTCGCGAATATCTTCAACTATCCATCCGGCCCGTTTTTCCCAGGAGTATTCCTCTTTTGAAAGCGTTCCTGCAAATATCCTTAACCCTGGAGCACCAAGTTTCTGGGCCACAACGATCCAGTCCTTTACAAGCTTTTTCTCCGCTTTTCTTTTATCAGGATCAGCCCATGTAAAATCATTTCTTACACCCGTACATCCCAGGTCGATGCCTAACCTGAAAGCCTTTTTCTTTACATGAAAGATATATTCATCTGAAGGTGCTTCCGGATATCCTGGAAAATAGTAACCAGTCAGATCAACACCTTCAATGCCAATCCTGGCACAAAAGTCAAGTACGTCATCAATAGTGATCTTTTTTGCGAGAAGCAGATCATTAAATGAGAATGCGTTAAGACTAATTTTAAGATGCCCGGCTCCGGAAACAGAAACAGCAGAATTTGCTATCATTGCAGGAACAGGCAGTGTTGCAGCCAGACCTGCCATTGAAATGTTTCTTGTGAAACTTCTCCTGTTGATCTTAATTTTTTCTATCATATTATTTTAATTTAAATCCTAACTCCGCAAGAACTTTTTTCACATTATCAGAACTACCTTCCAGCCTTACTCTATAAGCCTGAAATTCTCTTCTTAGCCTGTAATCACCTCTCTGTTTTTCAAATGAAGATAATGAATCCCTTATATTCCTGTCATCAACACAGATATCATAAGTATGCATAACTGCTTCTCTTATAATATCCTCCTCACTTTTACCAAACCCTGAAATTTCAATGAGAGTAACAGTAGGTTGTGGTACTTCCGCAGGATACCACTTATTCAAAGACAGACCAAAATGATTACATAATGCATTGACAATCATTGATGTCCCATTTGCCTTACCATCGGTGGAATAACCTGCAATATGAGGTGTGGCTAAGAATACCAAAGATAAAAGTTCAGGGTCAATTTCAGGCTCATTTTCCCAAACATCAAGTATTGCTCCTTTAATAAGATCTGAATTCAGAGCTTTCTTCAGGGCCGACGTATCAACCACCTCTCCTCTTGAAGAATTAATGAGCCAGGGTTGTTTAAATGTCCTGGAAAAAACTTCCTCGCTGAAGAGATGGTATGTCTTATCCTCTCCTGTTTTATTTAGCGGAACATGAATGGTAATAATATCTGCTTCCTGCAAAATTGTATCAAATGTTACAAAACCGGAACTCCCTTCCCTTCTTTCCCTCGGCGGATCATTAAGCAAAACATTCATTCCTAGAGCTCTTGCTACTTTGTCAACCTTTGTACCAACATTTCCGACACCGATGATTCCTATGGTCTTTTCATTCAGTTTAAATTTATGTTCAAGCGAGAGTTTCAGAAGGGCAGATGTTATGTATTGCTTTACTGATCCTGAATTACAACCCGGAGCATTAGTCCATTTTATATTGCTATTTTCACAATAAGCAGTATCAATGTGATCAAAACCGATAGTTGCGGTACCAATAAATTTAACACCGGTACCTTTCAAAAGGTATTCATTGCATTTCGTCCTTGTCCTAACAAGCAGGGCATCTGAATCAATCAGATCAAAGCTTGATATGCGACTGCCGGGTAGGTAAACCATCTCATAAGGTTCAAGAACACCTTTCAGGAAAGGGATCTTATCATCAGCAACAATCTTCATCAGAAGTATTTCCTGTGAAATTAGAAATTTATTGTAAAATGGGACTAAAAGAGAAAGATTAAAAAATATGACTATTTACTGATGAATAAACCAGATCAAAAAAACTTATAAATTGCGTACAGGTACCAGCTATAAATGTATTTATATTATTTCGACATTGCTATTTATGCAACATCTGTGATATCATTCAGTCTTTTACACTGAAAATAACAAACCATATAATTAGAAATTAAACTTAGCATACCTATGAATAAGTTGATCAAAGCTGCCACATTGTGCATGCTCCTTTTTAATGGCATTGGAGCATTTTATGGTGGTTCAGGATTAATAATGGATCCAACAGGCGCCAGGATCCGGTTATCACAACATTTTCTCGAGAAAACACCTTTTAATAATTATCTGATACCAGGTATAATTCTTCTGATAGTTAACGGTGTATTCAGTTTCATAACTGTCGGTACCATTATACTTAAGTATAACAGATTCTACCTTTTTGTGGCTGCACAGGGCATTCTTTTGACAGGCTGGCTCTTGATTCAGCTGATGATGATAAGGACTTTTTATGCTCCAATGCATGTGCCCCTTCTTTCGATTGGAATTCTGCTTATACTTTCGGGTATATATTTCTTCAAAAAAAGAATGAAAAACTGAATATTAAATAATACATAACAAAAAAAATGACTGATAAAACTAAGGAGCTGTCTGCTTCAATATGCCTCATTAATGACCATCTGCATTTTATTGGCAATTCTGGCACAAATGATTCAATATCTATTGATTACCTGCCACCACTGGGTGACAATCTGGGTTACACTTCTCTTGAGCTTCTCCTGCTGAGCCTATCGTCCTGCATCGGTAGTTCAGTATTGACTTTTCTTCGAAAAATGAAAAAGACGATTAATGGTTTTGAGATAATAAGCAAAGGGGTACGCAGGGAGGAACATCCAACATGCTTTAAGGTTATCTATCTGACCATAAACATCAAATCTGCTGATATTACAGCAGCTGATCTCGATAAAGTGATAAAACTTTCTGAAGAGACTTATTGCCCCGTATGGGCTATGCTGAAAGGAAATGTGGAAGTGATCCCAAATTATAATATTTCAGTCTGAGTTTTTTCAGATCCATGATCAGAAAAAAGAATACCCAATCAGGGTTCATAAAAGACAGCTCAGTGTCTGCAAAGTCATTTTTCACAAAACAGGATTAACTGACAGAACAACATTAGGATAACAGTGTTATATTTAAAAAACATTTCTGTCATGAAAACAAATGCCCCTGAAAATTTTGAACAGTACATTCTGAGCTACCCTGCTGATATTCGTGGCAGGCTTCAGAAAATCAGATCACTTGTTAAAAAGCTGGCTCCGGATGCATCAGAAAAGATAAGTTATGGAATGCCTGCATTTATCCTCGATGGAATGCTTCTCTATTTTGCAGCCCACACCAAACATATTGGCTTTTATCCGTTCACCTCTGCCATAGAGGCATTCAGGGAAGATCTGTCAGATTATAAAACTGCAAAGGGCTCTATTCAGTTTCCAAATAATAAGCCCTTGCCCCTTAAACTCATCTCACAAATTATCGAATTCAGAGTAATTGAGAACAGGTCAAAAGGGGAACTCAGGAAACAACTAAAAAAACAAGTCAAAAAAACAATGAAATTCCTTCATTTTAATTAACTTGCATCTTCCAAAGAGGTTTGCAATAACTTTGTGTAGTTTTTCAGATGGATAAAAGTATTGTTTTAGGCTTGATTTGCAATACAGCTATTTTGCTGGCATTCAGTATGCTGTATGACTATTCATGGTTGCCAAAACACAAAACAAAGAGTCTTCCTGGAAAATTTCTTGCCGGCTTAATAATCGGTTCAGTCGGAATAATACTCATGCTCACTCCCTGGAAACAGCTTCCGGGACTGGTTTTTGATACGAGATCAGTTCTTTTATCATTATCGGGGCTTTTCTTTGGGTTGATTCCAACAATTATCGCAGCCACAATTATGGCTATCTTCAGGTTTTTGCTTGGAGGCCCGGGAGTCTGGATGGGAATAGCCGTAATATTAACAGCTGCGGCTACAGGCTATTTGTGGAGGACACTTCGACCCGGCTGGAGGAACAAAAATTACATTATTGAACTTACATTTCTGGGATTAGCAGTTCACTTCATCATGCTCGGCTGTACCCTTCTGCTTCCCAGTGACTCAATTATCCCGACCATAAGGAATATTACAGTTCCGTTACTTACTATCTATCCGGCAGGCACTGTTCTGCTGGGAATTCTGATGGTAAGGCAAATGAACAACCAGGAAAATAAAAATATATCCCTCAGACTTCTTGAATCTGAAAGAAGATTCATCGATCTGCTAACCAATTTCAATTATTACTCCCGATACTTGACAGGGATGGCAATGTAATTTTCTGCAACTCCAAAGTACTTGAAACTTCAGGTTTTATTCTGAAAGAGCTCGTCGGAAAAAATGCTTTTGATTATCTCATCCCTTCTGATTCGGTGAAAGCTGTCAAGGATGCATATGAATATATACTAAGAGGGAAAACAGGTTTCTACAATTATGAAACTGAATTCAGAAAATATGACGGATCAGTTCTCAGCATTGAATGGAACGCTACAGTTTTAAGGGACAACTCAAATTATATTTCGAGTGTTGCAACTATCGGGCAGGACGTAACAAGCAGAAAAAGAGCTGAAACGGAACTGATAAGGGCAAAATCAAAAGCAGAGGAGAGTGACAAGCTTAAGTCAATCTTTCTGTCGAATATGAGCCATGAAATCAGAACACCTATGAACGCAATAATGGGATTCTCTGCTCTTTTGGGAAACGACGGAGTATCCGAAGCGGAAAAACATCAGTTTATCAATATAATTCAAAGCTCAGGAGACCGATTGCTGAATATTATCAATGATATTATTGATATCTCTAAAATAGAAGCAAAACAGTTATCAATCACATTGTCTGAATTCAATCTTAGTGACATATTCAGAATCAGTCTGGATTCATTCAGAAACAGTGAATTGCTCAAGGCCAAGAGTGAAATAAATCTGACTATCAGGATTGATGAGAGACTTAAACACACAAAAATTATAAGCGACAGGTACCGTATTCAGCAGGTACTTGATAACCTTATAAGTAATTCCATTAAATATACTGAAAAAGGAGAAATTGAAACAGGGTTCAGGATTGTTGATGAAAATGGTACGGACATGATAGAGGCCTGGGTAAAAGATACAGGCATAGGTATTCCTGATGAACTTCATGAAATAATATTTGAACGCTTCAGGCAGGCAGACGAGAACAAGTTTCATGAAGGAGCAGGTCTGGGACTAAGTATCACAAAAGGAATTATCGATCTTCTCAATGGCAAAATATGGTTCGCTTCAATTATAAAACAGGGAACTACGTTCTACTTTAAAATACCACTGGTAATATCTGAAAACAAGCCTCTTTCCGAAATGAAAACAGCTTCTGGAGTTCCTGATCTCCATGGAAAAACTGTAATTATAGCAGAGGATGACTATAACTCCTTCTATTATCTGCGCCTGCTTCTCAAAAATCTTAATGCAAATGTTTTGCATGCTGAAAACGGCAGCGTCCTAATGAGGCTTGTTGACCATAAAGTACCCGACCTGATCCTTCTTGACATTAATATGCCGGTGATGTCGGGATACCAGTGCCTTGATGAATTGAAAAGATTGGGAATCAAGACGAAAATAATTGCCCAGACAGCGTATGCTATGTCTTCTGAAAGAGAAAAATGTCTCCAGTCAGGCTGTGACGGGTATATTTCAAAACCGATAACAAAAACTGATCTTTATACAGAGCTGTTTAATGTATTTGCGGAAACTATTCAAAAATAAACCTCTCCTTAGATTTCCATTGGGGATAATTAATTGCCTCTGCTCTCCAGTAAAGTTATTTGAATACAATAATTTAATACATAGAAGGGAATATTTCAGATGCCCCAGAACTTTTACCGGGTATTATATGTTATTTACTCGAAGAATAAACCGGAATTTAAACTGAAAAATCGAAATCAAGATTGTATTAACCTGAAATTCAATGGAAATGTCTAAAAAGATTCTTATTACTTATGCCACATATACAGGTTCAGCTGAGACTATTGCCGGGCTGATCTCATCAGATCTTGAATCACGGGGATTCAGAACCTCTTTAATGCCTATGCAGGAAGTGAAAGATATATCTTCATTCGATGCAGTTATAGCAGGAAGTGCAATTCATTCCGGAAAGTGGCTTCCTGAAGCCTTTGATTTCCTTGAATTGTTCAGAGATCAGCTTTTGACACGACCTTTTGCAGCATATCTTGTCTGTATGACAATGGCAATGAAAAAGAGTGAAAAATATCTTCAGTTTGTTTCAGATTTTATGATCCCGGTACGTCAGATTGTGACTCCCGTAAGTGAAGGCCATTTTGCCGGAAAACTGGAGATCAGGAGATTACCATCCCTGAGCGACAAAATAAAATTCCGAATAAGTGTCGCAGCTGGTATCTGGAAAGAGGGTGACCACATAAACAGAATGGAAATATCAAAATGGAGTGAATCCCTTTCACATATTTTATGAATTAAAAAAACTTTTTGAAGGGGAAAATATATACTTTGCAGGCTTATTTGTTATTTATGAGCCGTTTTTTTTCTATTCTTCCCTTCGTTGTCCTAATTTCACTAACCAGACTCTCCGCACAACCAGGTATTAAAGCTGTATTTACAGAAAAAGCTCCTGTTATAGACGGATATATTAATGATGAAGTCTGGAAACAGGCTCCTGTAATTGATGACCTGTACCAGAGAGAGCCTAATTCAGGTGAAGCTGCATCCAAGAAATCCGAATTCTATTTTCTCTACGACAATCACAATATTTATGTCGGTTTAAGGTGCTACGATGATCCTAAAGCTATATCATCAAAGGAACTGAGCAGGGATGGAGATCTTGGAGAGGAAGACAGGATTCAGGTGATTTTCGATACATATATGGACGGGAGAAGCGGTTACTGGTTCCAGATCGGACCTAGAGGAAGCATAGGAGATGCACTTGTAAATGAAAACGGTAAAGAGTTCAACAAATCATGGGACGGTTTGTGGGATGGCAGGGCAAAAATTACTGAATACGGATGGGAAGGGGAACTTATCATTCCTTTTAAAACAATGGGGTTTAAAAAGGATAACGATACCTGGGGCCTTAAAATAATAAGGTACATAAAAAGGAGCTCTGAAATCTCCACATGGCCATTGACATCTCTCAATGCCCACCGGTTTCAGATTTCAGATGCCGGACGAATTACAGGAATTTCCGACATAACTCAGGGTATCGGACTCGACATTGTTCCATATATCACCGGAGGATTCAGCAAGAAACAGGATGGTGACAGAAAACCGGTGCTCGATGGTGGCGGTGATATTTTTTATAATATAACACCTGCTCTTAAGGCAGCTGTAACAATTAATACCGATTTTGCACAGACGGAGGTAGATGAAAAACAGATAAACCTTACTCGCTTTAACCTATTCTTCCCTGAAAAAAGGGACTTCTTCCTTGACGGTTCAAACTACTTCACATTTGGTATTAACGGTGATACTGAAAACCCGCAGAACACTGCTAACATTCCTTTTTTTACCAGGAGAATCGGACTTGATACTGAAGGTAATCCAGTCCAGATAAAATACGGAGGCAAATTTACGGGTAAAGCTGACGGATGGAATATCGGAATGCTTCATGTGAAGGATGACAATAAATGGGATAATCCGGGATACTCAGTAGCCAGAATATCTAAAGACCTTGGAAAACAATCATCAATAGGTATCATCGGTACAAACGGAAATGCACTTTCGGCAAGTGATAACACTATGGCAGGAATTGATCTGAGGCTGGCCAGTTCAGAAATTGCAGGGAACAAGAACATCACATACAATTTGTATGGAATGAAGTCATTCACTGACAGCCTTGACGGACGTGATGTTTCATTCGGTACTGAAATTAGCTACCCCAATGATTTTCTTAATTTCAGAATCGGATACCTGCAGATAGGAGAGAATTATACAGCAGGACTTGGATTTGTACCAAGAAAAAATATACGTGATTTTTACGGAGGGATTGGTCTTGGTCCCAGACCAAAAAACTCTTCCGTTATGCAGGTCAAAACAGGTATCAAATATATTTTTATAACTGATCTTCGCAACGGAGGACTTGAAACAGCCCAGATCGACCTGAACTATTCTGATATAATATTCCTTAGCGGCGATAAAATAACCTTTGGATCTCAGTACACGCACGAATCTCTTAAAAATGATTTTAAAATCTTCGGGGACTATACCATTACAAATGATGATTATAATTTCTGGAGACACAGTGTTCAGTTAACCTCTGCCAAACGAAGACTCTTCTGGCTTTCCACCAAAGCTGCTGCCGGAGGATTCTATTCAGGAAAAAGAACCGACTGGCTCATCCAGGCAGGATATAAGGTAGCAGTGCCCTTGTATATAGGACTGGAGTCCGACAGAAAATGGGTTGATTTGCCTGATGGCAGTTTTGTAGCTCAGATTTACCGTATTAACCTCAATTTCATGTTTAGCCCGAACCTTACATGGTTTAACTTCGCACAGTATGAAAACCTTAATGAAACAATTGGCTGGCAGTCACGATTTCAGTGGATAATTAAACCGGGAAAGGAGCTTTTCCTCACCTTCAATTCGCCACTTATCGATCCTCTTGAGCGTTTCAAGGCTGAATCTTATGAGGCCAGGGCTAAGGTAAAATATACAATCAGGTTCTAGAATACAGTAAGATTATTCCACAATCTTCATTTCATTCAGAAGATACCCGGCACCAGCAAACTTATCAATGATGAACAGGGCATAACGTATATCGAGACTTATGTTACGACTCTGATCAGGATTAAAAGCCATATCACTCGCAACGCCCTCCCAGGCCCTGTCGAAGTTGATCCCTATAAGGTGCCCTTCAGCGTTGAGTACAGGGCTGCCTGAATTTCCGCCTGTAGTATGATTTGTTGCAATAAAGCAAACCGGAACCTCTCCGCCCTGGGTATACCTTCCAAAATCTCTTTTCCCGTATAGTTCTTTTAACCTGGCAGGTACATCATAATCATATATCTCCGGATTATCTTTTTCAATTATCCCCCTGAGTGTTGTATAATAGGTGTAATAAACGGCGTCCTTTGAATAATAACCTTTAATGTTGCCATAGGCTACACGCAGCGTTGAATTCGCATCGGGGTAAAATATTCTATCACTCGCAAATTCCAACTGCACAGTCATATAATCGGTATTAAGCTTTTGAAGATCACTATTGAGTCTAATTAACTCAGTCCTTACATTTTCTGCAAGAAAATCCGACACCCCTTTGGCAAGAATATAGAACGGGTCCTTCTGCAATTTTGCGATAGAACTATTATTCATAGCTGATACAAAAGATTTGAATTTATCCTCATCAGCAAAAATTGTCTTTCTGTACAGCTCATCAACGATTTTTCCGAAATCGCCGTTACATGAGTTTTTCAGTTTGATAAATGCCGGTGCCTGCCATTTCTCCTCAATACTATTACTATAAAGGTTCATAACAGCAACGAATAGCTTTTTATCAGTCTCTTTGTTATAGTTTTTGTAGAATCCTGAAGCAAATGCAGCCAGATTAACCTTAGCCATGGTTATCTTATCCGTATCTTCCTTGCTTTTTATCAGGTCTTCCAGTGTTTTTATATTCCTGGCAAATCCAATAGCCTCAGCACCATAGTTGAAAAAAACTTCATTTGTATAATTGCTTACAAGATTGTACTCCCTTAGCTTTGAATAGAGCTCTTTATACCGGGGAAGAATTTCCCCGTATTTTTCTGATCTTGTTTTATCTGCATTGATCCATTGTGTTAAACCCTCTTCATATTTTCTCTTCTTATCTATTGTACCCATCCTTTCAAGACCCTGATTCTCTCCTATCCATTTTTTCCATGAGTTGGCCAGCCCTGATTTCTTTGCCGAATATTGTATTCTTAAAAGCGGATCACTGTTCATTGCCTTCTCCATTATCTCAATTTTGCTGGTTCTAATCTCTATCATCTTAGGATTCAGATAATTCTTTACCATATCAATATGAAATGATGGAACATATTCTGAAGTAGTCCCGGGATATCCGAATACCATTGTGAAATCACCTTCGTTTAATCCCTTTAATGAAACAGGGAAGAAGTAAACAGGTTTATAAGGGACATTGCTTTCAGAATAATCTGCCGGTTTATTGTCTTTTCCTGCATATACCCTGAAAAGTGAAAAATCACCTGTATGACGCGGCCATACCCAGTTATCAGTCTCACCACCAAACTTTCCGATTGCTGAGGGGGGAGCCCCGACAAGTCTCACATCCCTGAATATCTCATTTACAAAAAGAAAATACTGTTTGCCCATATAGAATGGTCTTACTACTGCCACATAACCTGTTCCGGAAACAGCCTCTTTAGTAATTGCAGAGATCTTTGCTTCAATTCTTCTTTCACGTTCGGAAGCACTGATGTCATCAGTTATGCCTTCCATAACTTTATCTGTAACATCTTCCATCCGTTTCAGAAATGTGACAGTAAGTCCGGGGTTTGGCAATTCTTCTTTAGCAGACATTGCCCAAAAACCATTTGAAAGATAATCATGTTCAAGGGATGAGTGACGCTGTATCTGGCCGTAACCGCAATGATGGTTTGTTATGAGCAGACCTTCAGATGATATCAGTTCACCTGTACATCCGCCTCCAAAATGGACTATGGCATCCTTCATGCATGCCTTATTTACACTGTAAATATCTTCGGCAGAGAGCTTAAACCCTTTCTCCTTCATCAGCTTGATATTATACTTCTCAATCAGTATAGGGATCCACATCCCCTCATCCGCTCTGAGTACCGGAGCAAAAATAAGTGTAAATACAACACTTAATAAAATAAATATACGTTTCATTATCAGCAAATTATACTATTAGTTTCTTTAATTCCGCATATACTTTCTGCACTGGTAATCCTACCACATTGAAGTAAGAACCATCGATATGACTGCAGGCTGCCATTCCGATCCATTCCTGAATACCATAAGCCCCTGCTTTATCAAATGGAGCATATTTCTCAACATAATAAAAAATTTCCTCTTCAGACATCCCTTCAAAAGTAACCTTTGTTGTTTCTGTAAATATCACACTTTTGTCAAATGACATAATACAGACCCCTGTAATCACTTCGTGTGTCGTACCTGACAGCTCCTTCAGCATTATTGCTGCCTCAGACGCATCTGCAGGTTTTCCAAGAACTTTACCTCTGCACCATACTATTGTATCAGCAGTTATCACAATCTCATTTTTCTTAATCAGCTCCTTAAAAGCCGCTGCCTTTTTTCCTGCAACATACCTTGCAATATTTTCGCCTTCAAGACCATCAGGGAACGATTCATCAAAATCCATCAATACAATCTCGAAGTCAATACCAAGTTCTCTTAAAAGCTGCTGACGCCGCAGGGACCTTGAAGCAAGAATAACCTTGTATTTTGAAAGAGGAGTGTTAAGCATATTCAGACTAAATTCCAGGAAAGAAGAGCTTTTACAACCACAGAATATAAGATACCTGAAAGCATTACAATTTTCATCATCCTGCTCGCACTGTGCATCTGCTTCCTGTCAGTGCTTCTGAATATGGTAATTATAACAAATAACAGGGGCATGACAATAAATGCAGAAATATATATCAGTGTGTAATTATCAAAAAGGAAGAGGTACCATACCAGGTAGAGCATGGCTATAGTAATGACAATCAAACCCGCTGAAATATATTTTGAAGTAATTATCCCGGCAATTACGGGCACAGTATTTCTGCCATAGGCTATATCTCCTTCATAGTCCTCAATATCTTTAATAATCTCCCGGGTCAGAGTGGTCATAAATGCAAATAGGGCAAATCCTCCTATCCAGTAAAAGATAAAATCAATCTCTGGCATTCGTATGGCATTTACAGAATAAAACTGATACAGGGCAGGCCATTCATAAAATCCGACAATAAGAGGAACCAGTGCTGTAAGAATTGCAATAATAACATTGCCGATAAGAAACTGACGCTTGTAACTGGCTGAATAAAAATACAACAGACCTGAAACAATAAGGAACATAATACCCATCATAAAATAACCCGACCGCCATGAGATATAGAAACCTAATGCAACTCCTGCAAGGTTGAAAATATTATGTAGCATCATTGCCTGCCTTCTCTCGATCCTGGTGCCAACAATCACCTTCCCTTTATTTATAAGATCTGTTCTTATATCGAAATAATCATTAATAACATATCCTCCGGCAGTAATAAAAACCGTTGCTGCAACAAGCAGAATGAAGTTAAAAAGTGAAAACTGAAGGGTCATAGGTATCTCAGCACCTGTGCCTTGCTGCAAAATTACACCAACTTTGCTTAATACAGGTTCAATTACCATGTAGCGCATAAGTATCATAGTCAGAATGACTATCAGAAGGTTTTGCCATCGTATCAGAGTCAGAAATGCTTTCATAATTTACCAGCTGTAAGCGTCAGAATCCATCCATTTGTCGTGCAGTCTTAAAACCTGCTCTATTACATCTCTTACACATCCTTCACCGCCTTTCTTATCGGAAATATAGGCAGCTACCTGTTTTATTTCGCTATCTGCATCAGAGGGGCAAACCGGAATCCCTGCCTCTTTCATTACCTGCAAATCAGGAATATCATCCCCCATAAACAGAACTTCAGATTTATCAAGGCCATATTTTTTCAGGAAGGTATTGAAATGGTCAAGCTTGGTACGGCTATTAAGATATATATCATTAACACCCAGCAACTTAAGTCTTTTCTGATATTCCTTTGAACTACTCCCTGAAATAACGCCTATATGATATCCTTTTTTTACAGCGTATTGAAGTGCATATCCGTCGCGCAGATTAACTGTCCTGTTCGGAACCCCAAATGTATTCAGGTTTATTGTCTGAAGTGACAGTACCCCGTCAATATCAAATATAAATGCTTTGACCTTTACCAGGTTCTCTTTAAAATTGGTCATTAATTACTTCTTCTTGTGGTACTTATAAATAGATTTGGAGATTTTTCTGTAAATTATCTGCAAATCCCTGTCGAAAGATAGTAATTCCAGATGTTTCCTGACAGTGTTTTTATCATTCCTGACAGCTGGGCCTGTCTGAGAATTTTCAGGTCCTGCTTCAAAAGCCTTAACAAAAGTCTCCTGAATAAGCGGTTTCATCTCCTCAAATGTATAACCTGCATTTTCAGCTAATTCCTTCCCCAGAGTCATCATATGGTTTGTGAAGTTGCAGGCAAAAACCGCAGCAAGGTGAAGCTTGCGGCGATGCTCAGTATCAGCATAATAAATCCTCGCTCCCAGCCTTCCGGCAATTTCTGCCAAAACTGATGATGTTTCTGTGTTTGATGATTCAATGAAAACCGGCAGGTCCCTGAAATTTACTTTCCTGTTGTGCGAGAAAGTCTGAAGCGGATAAATTACTCCTCTATTTACAATTCCGTCCGGAAAAATATCCAGTCCTATGCTGCCTGCAGTATGTGCAACAATAGTTTCCGGCTTGCACTTTAACCTACCCAGAATAGATTTCAGCTTCCTATCCGGAACAGCCACTATTACAATATCTGTTGTTTCGGGAATTGTCAGCTTGCTTGTCCAGGATGCTTTACATTCATTTGCCAGCGCTTGTCCACCGGTTTCTGATGCAGATATTATGGTATCGATAACGAAACCATTTTTAAAGAGCTCCCGGCACATTACAGAGCCTACCCTTCCTGCTCCCACAAATGATACAACATTATTAATCACTTCCGGATTTTTTTGAAATATACAAAATTGCGTGGAGAATAAATAAAAAAGGGCTTTCTCAAAAGCCCATTTTTTAAAATCCACCCCTAAATCCCCCAGGGGGGACTTATTGAAAATCAGTTAATTTGAAAGCCCCCCTTGGGGGGTTTGGGGGTAAAAAAGCCCGGATAGAATGAAATATTACATAAAAAAGAGAGACTGTCCTTTTTGAGACAGCCTCTTCAATTTTTAAAATACTCTGATACCGGACCTTCTATTTTTTGCCGTACATATCAAGATAAATATCAGTTACCTGAATGTTGTATATCTTATAAAGGCTCGTCTGATAGCTTTGGTTGCTTGATTGCCATACATAACTGCAATCCCAGTAAACATGACCTGATACCATCAGTTCATCACCCGACTTTAACTTATCAACCTTCGGAAACATTTCAACAGGGTTACAGAAGGTATAGTTTGAATAGGGATCGCCAACAGTCTGGAGTGTCATTGATGTACCACTCTCATTGAAATAGACAGTGCATGGCTCATTGGTAAAGGAAAAAAGAACATCCTTTCCGCATCCGCATTTCTTCTGCTTCTTACAGTCTGTATTCGTAAAAAGAGGCAGGATGATTATAAGTATAACTGCAATTCTTCTTATCAGGTAACTCATTATAAAATTATTAGTTGTACCAGATTACAACGCAAATTCAGTTTTTTTATTTTATGCCTGGGCTGTAGGGCCTCCAAAAGTGAGAGGTATTGCCGGTACAGATCCTTTTACATCCTTTATAGTACCATGAACTGCCTCATATTTGGAAATATTATCCTGTAAGGCAGCAACAAGTCTTTTGGCGTGTTCAGGTGTAAGAATAATCCTCGATTTCACCTGTGCCTTGGGTATACCTGGCATAATCCTTATAAAGTCAATAACAAATTCAGAAGCTGAATGAGTTATTACAGCAAGGTTTGAATATGTTCCCTGTGCAACTTCCTCATTCAGTTCAATACTTATCTGTCCCTGATTCTTAGGATCTGGTGCAGCCATCTCTATTTGGTTTTACTGTTTTCTGTCTCTTCTTCCTGGGCAACGCCTACAAGGTTTTCATATTCCTCAAGTGATCCCACTATGATGCCATTGTACTGACGCTGACCTGTACCAGCAGGAATAAGGTGACCAACAATTACGTTTTCCTTCAATCCTTCAAGCCTGTCAATCTTTCCTAGTATTGCGGCCTCATTTAGCACCTTGGTTGTCTCCTGGAAGGAAGCTGCTGAGAAGAAGCTCTTGGTCTGAAGTGATGCACGTGTTATACCCTGAAGTACCTGACTTGATGTTGCAGGTATAGCATCCCTGGCATCAACAGTTTTAAGGTCACGACGCTTGAGAGCTGAATTCTCATCCCTCAGTTTACGTGCAGTAACTATCATTCCCGGACGAAGTGTCTGTGAATCACCTGAATTTTCAATAACCTTCTTACCATATATCCAGTCATTTTCATCCATGAACTCAAGTTTATCAACCACCTGACGTTCAAGGAATTTCGTATCACCCGGATCAACTATCTCAACTTTACGCATCATCTGGCGGACAATGATCTCGAAATGTTTGTCATTGATCTTCACACCCTGCAGACGATATACTTCCTGTATCTCATTAACAATATATTCCTGTACTTTTGTCGGACCTTTGATAGCAAGAATGTCTGAAGGTGTAATAGCTCCGTCGGAGAGAGGAATACCTGCCTTTACATAGTCATTCTCCTGAACCAGAATCTGTTTCGACAGTGGTACAAGATATTTTTTAACCTCTTCGGTCTTCGACTTGATTGATATCTCCCTGTTACCTCTCTTTATCTTACCAAATGTAACTTCACCATCGATCTCCGAAACTATTGCCGGGTTCGACGGGTTACGTGCTTCAAAGAGCTCTGTTACACGAGGAAGACCACCGGTGATGTCACCCGATTTACCGACTGCTCTTGGTATTTTGGCGAGAACTTCACCAGCTTCAACCATTTTGTCAGGATCGATAACAAGGTGGGCCCCAACAGGAAGGTTATAAAGCCTCAGCTCCTCACCTTTCTTATCAAGTATCTTGATGGCCGGGTTCTTTGTTTTGTCCCTGCTTTCAATAATAACCTTTTCCTTGAATCCGGTCTGTTCATCAGACTCCTCGCGGAAGGTGATACCTTCGATGAGGAAATCATAACCAACCTTACCTGCCATCTCAGAAATAATAACAGCATTGAAAGGATCCCATTCGCAAATCAGTTTGCCTTTTTCAATTTCCTGTCCCGGCTTCACATAAAGCTTTGAACCATAAGGAATTGTATGTGTAGTAAGTGCAATACCTGTTTTCTTGTCAACTATTCTTAACTCTGCAAGACGACCGATTACGATATCAATTTCGCCTTTATCATTATCAGCTTTCGGAACAGAACGGAGTTCTTCAATTTCAGCGATTCCGCCATAACGAGCAACAAGACGTGATTCGGTGGTGATGTTTGAAGCGGTACCTCCAACGTGGAAAGTACGGAGTGTAAGCTGCGTACCAGGTTCACCGATACTCTGTGCGGCAATAACGCCAACTGCTTCACCTTTCTGTACCATAAGGCCCGTCGAAAGGTTACGTCCGTAACACTTGGCACAAACACCTTTTTTCGATTCGCATGTGAGTACCGAACGTATCTCAACCTGCTCAATAGGTGAATCTTCAACCTTCTTGGCAAGATCCTCGGTAAGTTCCTGTCCTGATTCAACAATGAGTTCACCAGTAAGAGGATGATATACATCGTGAACGGCAGTACGACCAAGAACTCTTTCATACAATGATTCAACTACTTCCTCATTCTTCTTGATTGCTGTTGCAACAAGTCCTCTGAGTGTACCGCAGTCTTCTTCGTTTATAATAACATCCTGTGAAACGTCAACAAGACGACGTGTAAGATAACCGGCATCAGCAGTTTTAAGAGCTGTATCGGCGAGACCTTTACGTGCACCGTGAGTTGAGATGAAGTACTCAAGAACTGAAAGTCCCTCTTTAAAGTTAGAGAGGATCGGGTTTTCAATGATCTCAGAACCGGTTGATCCTGATTTCTGAGGCTTAGCCATAAGACCCCTCATACCTGAGAGCTGACGTATCTGCTCTTTTGAACCCCTGGCACCAGAGTCAAGCATCATATATACTGAGTTGAAGCCCTGCTTGTCGTTTGAAAGCTGCTTCATCAGCGATTGAGTTAATCTTGCATTTACATGTGT
This sequence comes from Bacteroidota bacterium, assembly GCA_016718875.1. GTDB lineage: Bacteria > Bacteroidota > Bacteroidia > Bacteroidales > VadinHA17 > LD21. Next base: position 21,932 of record JADKBL010000020.1, on the reverse strand, counting down.
CCAGATATCAATAATCTGGTTATAGCGTTCGTTATTGGTTATGAAACCCATGCTGTAGTTGTTCAAAACCTCTTCAACCTGCTCATATCCTTCAGCAACAAATTTTGTCTTTTCTTCAGGAATGATAACATCATCAAGGTTGAATGAAAGACCCTCCTTTGAATGCTGAGTAGAAACCAAGATTCTTGATTGAGTCGAGGAAGTCAGCTGTTTTAGCTGTTCCTGCAAGCTTCAGAACACGATAATATCCCTGAGTGATTTCTTGGTAAGGATCTCATTGATATAACCAACTTCTGTCGGAACATACTGGTTAAAGATAACCCTACCTACAGTAGTTTCAATCAGATGATTAACAAGTTCACCATCTTTCCTGTCATTGGCTTTAACCCTGATATAAGCATGAAGGTCAATCTTGCCTTCATTATATGCAATATTAACCTCTTCAGGTGAATAGAATATAAGACCTTCTCCCCTTACGGTTTCCTTGTCAGTGCTCTTTCTTCCTTTTGTTATGTAGTATAGGCCAAGAACCATGTCCTGTGAAGGAACAGTAATCGGAGCACCGTTAGCCGGATTGAGAATATTATGTGAAGCCAGCATAAGCATCTGAGCCTCGAGTATTGCTGCATTTCCAAGGGGAAGATGAACAGCCATCTGGTCACCGTCGAAGTCAGCGTTGAAAGCTGTACAAACAAGAGGGTGAAGCTGGATAGCCTTACCTTCAATAAGCTTAGGCTGAAATGCCTGGATACCAAGTCTGTGAAGTGTCGGAGCACGGTTAAGAAGTACAGGATGTCCTTTAAGTACATTCTCAAGAATATCCCACACAACAGGATCTTTCCTGTCAACTATTTTCTTGGCTGATTTAACTGTTTTTACAATTCCTCTTTCAATCAGTTTCCTGATGATGAATGGTTTGTAGAGTTCAGCTGCCATGTCTTTTGGAAGACCGCACTCATGTAGTCCTAGTTCCGGACCCACAACGATTACCGAACGTGCAGAGTAGTCAACCCTTTTACCAAGAAGGTTTTGACGGAAACGTCCCTGTTTTCCTTTAAGACTATCACTTAGTGACTTGAGAGGACGGTTTGCATCAGTTTTTACTGCATTGGCCTTCCTTGAATTATCAAAGAGGGAGTCAACTGCTTCCTGGAGCATACGTTTCTCATTACGGAGAATTACCTCAGGTGCTTTGATTTCTATAAGTCTTTTCAGACGGTTATTTCTGATTATGACCCTTCTGTAAAGGTCGTTCAGGTCGCTTGTTGCAAACCTTCCGCCATCGAGAGGAACCAATGGTCTAAGTTCAGGCGGGATAACAGGAACAACCTTAATGATCATCCACTCAGGTTTGTTCACATGCTTTGAATCCCTGAAAGCTTCAACAACCTGAAGTCTCTTAAGAGCTTCGTTCTTACGCTGTTGTGATGTTTCAGTATTAGCCCTGTGACGGAGAGAATATGACATTTCATCGAGATCGATACGGCCCAGAAGCTTATTAAGAGCTTCGGCTCCCATATCTGCAACAAACTTATCAGGATGATTATCTTCAAGATACTGGTTCTCTTTTGGAAGAGACTCTGTTATCTCGAGGTACTCTTCTTCAGTAAGGAAATCAAGATATTTAACACCGTCAACAGCCTTTATACCAGGATTGATAACAACATACCTTTCATAGTATATTATTGAATCGAGTTTTTTTGTAGGCAGACCAAGAAGATACCCGATCTTGTTGGGAAGTGAACGGAAATACCAGATATGTGCCACCGGCACAACAAGTGATATGTGTCCCATCCTCTCACGACGGACCTTCTTTTCTGTAACCTCAACGCCGCAACGGTCGCACACGATTCCCTTGTAACGGATCCTCTTGTACTTGCCGCAATGGCATTCATAATCTTTTACCGGACCGAAAATTCTCTCGCAGAAAAGCCCGTCACGTTCAGGCTTATAGGTTCGGTAGTTTATTGTTTCCGGCTTGAGCACCTCACCACTTGAGCGATCAAGTATTTCTTCAGGTGATGCAAGACCTATTGAAATTTTCGAGTAACTGGTCTTTGTCTTGTTATCTCTTCTGAATGACATATTTGAATATTTTTTATTTCAAAAAACTAAAAATTCAAAACCTTGCCTGATACTTAATCAAGTATCACGCTAAGTCCGAGACCTCTGAGTTCGTGTAGGAGAACGTTCAGCGACTCAGGAATACCTGGTTGAGGCATAGGTTCACCTTTCACAATAGCTTCGTATGCTTTGGCGCGGCCGACAACGTCGTCCGACTTAATGGTAAGAATTTCCTGTAATATGTGTGCGGCACCAAATGCTTCAAGTGCCCAAACTTCCATTTCTCCAAAACGCTGACCACCAAACTGTGCTTTACCGCCAAGAGGCTGCTGGGTAATGAGAGAGTATGGTCCGATTGAACGGGCATGCATCTTGTCATCAACCATGTGACCCAGTTTAAGCATATAGATAATACCTACAGTTGCAGGCTGATCGAATCTTTCACCGGTTCCACCGTCACAGAGGTAGGTTTTACCAAATTTAGGAACACCTGCTTTTTCAGTATAGTCGGTTATCTGGTCAATTGTTGCACCGTCGAAGATCGGGGTGGAAAATTTAAGTCCGAGTTCCTTACCCGCCCAGCCAAGTACTGTTTCATATATCTGACCGAGGTTCATCCTTGAAGGCACACCCAGAGGGTTAAGCACTATATCAACAGGAGTCCCGTCCTCAAGGAAAGGCATATCTTCAGCGCGCACTATCTTGGCAACAATACCTTTATTACCATGACGTCCGGCCATCTTGTCTCCAACCTTGACCTTGCGCTTCTTGGCTATGTAAACCTTGGCAAGACGTACGATACCTGCAGGCAGCTCATCACCAATGGTAATGTTATATTTTTTGCGCTTGTAGATACCATCTATCTCCTTGTACTTTATAATGTAGTTATGAAGAAGCTGTTTAATGCTGTCGTTTTTCTTCTTGTCGGTAGTCCATTTATTTGGATTAACATTCAGAAAATCAACTTCCTGAAGCTGCTTTAGAGTAAACTTGCTGCCTTTGGGAATAACATCCACGTTAAGATAATCCTTAACACCCTGTGATGTTTTACCATTTACAAGAATGAAGAGTTTATCAACAAGTCTTGCCTTCAGATCATCAACGCTTCTGTTGAATTCTGTCTCGATTTTATCAAGCAGAGGTTTCTCAACTGCTTTGGCTTTTCTGTCCTTAATAGCCCTTGTAAAGAGTTTCTTGTCAATTACAACTCCATCAAGTGAGGGACCTGCTTTGAGCGATGCATCCTTAACATCTCCCGCTTTATCGCCGAAGATAGCACGCAGAAGTTTTTCTTCAGGTGAAGGATCAGATTCTCCTTTTGGAGTGATCTTACCAATAAGTATATCACCCGGACGGATGTGTGCACCGATCCTGATCAGACCGTTTTCGTCGAGATTCTTTGTAGCTTCCTCGCTTACGTTCGGTATATCTGATGTAAGTTCTTCAAGACCGCGTTTTGTATCGCGTACTTCAAGCTGGTACTCATCAATATGAACTGATGTGAAATAGTCTTCCTGAACAACTTTTTCAGAGATTACAATAGCATCCTCAAAGTTGTAACCTTTCCATGGCATGAATGCCACTTTCAGGTTTCTTCCGAGAGCAAGTTCACCATGCTTGGTTCCGTAACCTTCTGTAAGTACCTGTCCTTTTTTAACCTTCTCGCCTTTTTTCACAACAGGCAGGAGGTTTATACAGGTATTCTGGTTTGTCTTGCGGTATTTAGGAAGAGTGTAGCGTCTGATATCATCATCAAAGCTTACAAATTTCTCCTCATCGGTACGTGTGTACCTTACTACTATTTCGTTTGAATCAACAAATTCAACAATTCCGTCACCCTCTGCCATATAAAGGATACGGCTGTCCCTGATAACCTGTCCTTCGAGTCCTGTTCCAACGATCGGAGCTTCGGGATTGATAAGAGGAACTGCCTGGCGCATCATGTTCGAACCCATGAGAGCCCTGTTGGCATCATCATGCTCAAGGAACGGGATAAGAGATGCAGCTATTGATGCTATCTGGTTTGGAGCAACATCCATAAGGTCGACTTTTGTTACTTCCTCGAAAGGATAGTCAGCCTCATAGCGGCATTTTGCCCTTTGATTTTCAAAATGGCCATCTTTTGTAAGAGGAGCATTCGCCTGGGCGATCATCTTTTCTTCCTCCTCCTCAGCGCTGAGCCATACAACACCACCTTCTGACAAATCAACTTTCGACCCCTTCTTATCATCATGATTAACAGTAAGATAAGGAGTTTCAATAAAGCCTAAATCGTTGATCTTTGCAAATACACAGAGAGATGATATAAGTCCGATATTGGGGCCTTCAGGTGTTTCAATCGGGCAAAGACGGCCATAGTGAGTATAGTGAACGTCCCTTACTTCAAAACCTGCTCTTTCGCGGGAAAGACCGCCAGGTCCGAGTGCCGACATACGACGCTTGTGAGTCATCTCTGCAAGCGGGTTTGTCTGATCCATAAACTGAGACAGCTGGTTTGTCCCGAAGAATGAGTTGATAACTGAAGAGAGTGTCTTCGAGTTTATCAGGTCAACGGGTGTAAATACCTCGTTGTCTCTTACGTTCATTCGTTCACGGATTGTTCTTGCCATACGGGCAAGACCCACACCAAACTGTGCATAAAGCTGTTCGCCAACGGTACGGACCCTCCTGTTACTCAGGTGGTCGATATCATCGATATCAGTCTTTGAATTGATAAGTTCAATCAGGTAACCGATAATCTTGATAATGTCCTCACGTGTGAGGATCTTGGTATTCATATCGGTTTCGAGGCCAAGCTTCTTGTTGATTCTGTAGCGTCCTACCTCTCCGAGGTCATAACGTTTATCGGAAAAGAAAAGCTTATCGATCACATCGCGGGCTGTGGCTTCATCAGGTGGCTCAGCATTGCGGAGCTGCCTGTAAATATAGATAACTGCCTCTTTTTCAGAGTTACAGGGATCTTTCTGAAGAGTATTATATATGATTGCATAATCCGAAAGGGTTGTATCATCCCTGTGCAGAAGAATTGCTTTTGCACCAGAATCAACAATCAGGTCAACGTGTTCATTCTCAATGACTGTTTCCCTGTCGAGGATTACCTCATTTCTTTCAATTGAAACAACTTCTCCGGTATCTTCATCAACAAAGTCCTCGACCCATGTTTTGAGCACCCTGGCAGCCAGTTTGCGTCCAACAAGTTTCTTTATGTTTGTCTTTGATACCTTATGTTCCTCAGCGAGATTGAAGATCTCGAGGATCTGCTTATCGCTTTCGAATCCGATAGCACGAAGGAGAGTTGTAACCGGCAGTTTTTTCTTTCTGTCGATGTAAGCGTACATCACATTATTGATGTCGGTAGCAAATTCTATCCATGATCCTTTGAAAGGAATAATTCTGGCTGAATAGAGTTTTGTACCATTGGCATGTATGCTCTGTCCGAAGAATACGCCCGGTGAACGGTGCAGCTGTGAAACCACAACCCTTTCAGCGCCATTGATAACAAAGGTGGCGCGATCGGTCATATACGGGACAGTTCCGAGATATACATCCTGAATAACTGTATCGAAATCCTCGTGTTCGGGATCGGTACAGTACAATTTTAATTTTGCTTTAAGCGGAACGCTGAATGTAAGTCCGCGTTCGATACACTCCTCGATTGTATAACGGGGAGGATCAATATAATAATCAAGAAATTCGAGGACGAAATTGTCCCTTGTATCAGTTATGGGGAAATTTTCGGTAAAGACTTTGAATAGTCCCTCTTTTTTCCTGTTCTCGGGAGTAGTTCCAAGCTGGAAGAACTCACCGAATGATTTTAACTGAATCTCCAGAAAATCAGGATAATCAAGCTGATTTTTCCTGGAAGCGAAACTTATTCTTTCGGTATTTTTTGAGGACATTTTTAAAAGATTAAGTGAACTTATAATTTAAAGAACAAAAAGGCTTAGTCCCGCTTTATGCGGGACTAAACCTATAACCCGGTATTCAGGTATAACTTATTTAAGTTCAACTTCAGCTCCTGCTTCTACTAATTGACCTTTAATAGCTTCAGCTTCTTCTTTGGTAACACCTTCTTTAACTGGTCCCGGAGCTGCATCAACTACTGCTTTAGCTTCTTTAAGACCAAGTCCGGTGATATCCTTAACGAGTTTAACAATCTGTAATTTCTGACCGCCAGCATTTTTGAGAATAACATCAAATGTTGATTTCTCAGCTGCTGCAGGAGCATCGCCACCTGCTGAAGGAGCTGCAACTGCAACTGCTGCTGCAGCGGGTTCAATGCCATACTCTTCTTTAAGTATTTTAGCCAGTTCGCTTACTTCTTTTACAGATAAGTTAACCAGTTCTTCTGCAAATTTCTTAAGATCTGCCATTTTTATTGATTTTTAGATTGATTTTAATTTATTTTTCTTCTCTTTTTGACAGTGTTTCAAGAACACCGTGAATTTTATTTCCACCTGACTGCAGGGCTGATATAACGTTCTTCGCAGGAGACTGCAGCAACATAATAATATCGCCGACGAGTTCTTCCTTGGTTTTTATCGAGATAAGAGCATCAAGCTGATTATCGCCGACATAAATTGATTCCTGAACGTATGCGCCTTTAAGCACAGGTTTACCATGACTCTTACGGAATTCCTTTATAAGTTTTGCAGGAACATTTCCCGATTGAGTAAACATGATGGACGTAGTACCTTTCAGAACCGGATATAGTTCTTCAAAGTTTCCAGTAGTCTGCTCAAGTGCCCTTTTAAGGAGAGTGTTTTTAACAACGATAAGTTTTATATCGTTTTCGAAGCACTTTCTTCTCAGTTCACTTGTATCAGCTGCATTAAGCTGAGCAGTATCAGTCAGATAAAAGTGACCGTACTCTTTCAATCTTTCAGCAAGGCTGTCTATGATAGCGTTTTTTTCTTCCCGTCTCATTATTTCTTCCGAATTTTACTATAAATAATTATTCATCAAGACCTTTTGGATCGACTTTAACACCCGGACTCATAGTGCTGGAAATGAAAATACTGCGTAAGTATGTTCCTTTCGCGGCAGCCGGTTTAAGTTTGTTTACCATTGTGATAAACTCCTTGGCATTATCAGCGATCATCTGGGGCTCAAACGAGACTTTTCCGATTGAGGTATGAATGATTCCGTTCTTATCTACTTTGAAATCAATCTTACCCTGCTTCACTTCTTTAACAGCCTTACCAATTTCCATAGTGACGGTTCCACTTTTTGGGTTCGGCATCAGTCCGCGGGGACCGAGTATTCGACCTAACTGACCGACCTTTCCCATAACGGATGGCATGGTTATGATAACATCCACATCTGTCCAACCTGCTTTGATTTTCTCAACGTAATCGTCAAGGCCAACAAAGTCGGCTCCGGATTCTTTTGCTTCATTTTCCTTATCGGGGGTACAGAGCACGAGTACACGTGTCTGCTTACCTGTTCCGTGGGGAAGTGAAACAACTCCGCGAACCATCTGATTGGATTTTCTTGGATCTATACCTAACCTTACATCCAAATCAACAGAAGCATCAAACTTGGTTTTGGTCATTTCCTTAACCAGAGCAGAAGCTTCTTTTAATGAATAAAGCTTGTTCTTATCGAGTTTTTCAAGAGCAAACTTCTGATTTTTGGTAAGTTTAGTCATTTTTTCTCCTAATTAATTGTTTTTAGGGAAATCGCCTTTAACGGTGATTCCCATACTTCTGGCGGTACCAGCTACCATTCGCATTGCAGACTCTACTGTAAAACAGTTTAAGTCTTCCATTTTATCCTTAGCAATTGACTTGACCTGGTCCCAGGAAATAGATGCTACCTTATCACGGTTAGGTTCTTTTGAACCTTTCTTTGTCTTGGTAACTTCGAGCAGCTGAACAGCAACCGGAGGGGTTTTAGTAACAAATTCAAATGTTTTGTCAACATAAACCGTAATAACAACCGGTATAACTTTTCCAGCCTTGTCCTGGGTCCTCGCATTAAATTGCTTGCAGAAATCCATAATGTTCACACCTTTTGAACCCAGAGCGGGGCCAACAGGTGGTGATGGATTAGCTCCTCCGCCACGAATCTGTAACTTGATTAATCCAGCAACTTCTTTTGCCATAATTTTAAATTTGCGTATTTATTGCGAGCACTTGAAAGTCGTTCAGGAAGCATTATAAATATCACGACTCTCAATATCTTCTGTTAATTATCCTTTTCTACCTGCATAAAGCTTAATTCGAGCGGGGTTTTTCTTCCGAAAATCTTAACCATTACCTTAAGCTTCTTCTTCTCCTCATTAACCTCTTCTATAATACCTGTAAAACTGTTGAAAGGTCCGTCAATAACTTTTACTGATTCGCCTACAAAGAACGGAACATTCAGTTCCTCATCGCTGGCATTCAGCTCATCCACCTTACCCAGGATACGGTTTATCTCTGCTTTTCTCAAGGGAACAGGTTCTCCATTCTGTGAGCCCAAAAACCCTATTACATTGGGTATATTTCTTAAAAGATGCGGCACTTCGCCGGTAAGAACAGCTTCAACAAGCACATAGCCAGGAAAGAAAGTTCTCTCCTTACTTATCTTTTTACCTGCTCTTATCTGGTAAACCTTTTCGGTTGGGATAAGAACCTGTGAGACATAATCCTGAAGTTTAAGACGTGCTACTTCGCTCTCGATATACTCTTTAACTTTCTTTTCTTTTCCACCGATAGCCCGAAGCACATACCACTTTTTAATATTCTCACTCATTGGAATCTACCTCTGATTAGTATAATAAACTGTAAACAAATTCCATGATATTGCTGAATGCCAGATCCATTCCGGCAACAATTAGTGCAAATATCAGGGAAGCAACCATAACCAGAACTGCACTATTCTGAAGTTCGCTCCATGTTGGCCAGGTCACTTTGTGTAAAAGTTCCGTTAATGAGTCCTGAAAATATCCTTTTATATTCATAATACTAATAAATTTTTGCACGGGAGGAGAGACTCGAACTCCCGACACCTGGTTTTGGAGACCAGTGCTCTACCAACTGAGCTACACCCGTGTTTTTATATGGTTATGAGACGCGAAACTTCGCGTCTCAACTACCATATTATTATTTCCAAAACCTATTATTCAACAATTGATGTTACTGCACCGGCACCTACAGTTCTTCCACCTTCGCGGATAGCAAAGCGCAATCCTACATTGATAGCAACAGGGTAGATAAGCTCAACAGTGATTGTAACATTATCACCAGGCATAACCATTTCAGTTCCTTCAGGAAGAGTAATCTCACCGGTAATGTCAAGAGTTCTTACATAGAACTGAGGACGATATTTATTGTGGAATGGAGTATGACGTCCACCTTCTTCTTTCTTAAGAACATAAACCTCAGCCTTGATCTTTGTATGAGGAGTAATTGAACCTGGTTTGGCAAGAACCATACCTCTTTTTATCTCTTTCTTGTCAACACCGCGAAGCAGAAGACCTACGTTGTCACCAGCTTCCCCTCTGTCGAGAATCTTACGGAACATTTCAACACCAGTACATACTGATTTACGTTTTGTTGCACCAAGACCGATAAGTTCGAGTTCGTCACCTGTAAGAACAACACCTGTTTCAATACGGCCTGTAGCAACTGTACCACGACCTGTGATTGAGAACACGTCTTCAACCGGCATAAGGAATGGTTTTTCATTCTCACGCGGAGGAATTGGAATAAATGAATCGACTGCATCCATCAGTTCCATTACCTTATCTTCCCATTTGGCTTCGCCGTTCATTGCACCGAGAGCTGAACCACGGATTACAGGAGCATTGTCGCCATCGAACTTGTAGAAATTGAGAAGATCACGTACTTCCATCTCTACGAGATCAAGAAGTTCAACATCATCAACCATATCAACTTTGTTCATAAAAACGAGCACCTTAGGAACGTTAACCTGATGTGCAAGAAGAATATGTTCACGTGTCTGAGGCATTGGACCATCATCAGCTGCAACAACGAGGATAGCACCGTCCATCTGGGCAGCACCAGTAACCATGTTCTTAATATAGTCAGCATGACCTGGACAATCAACGTGAGCATAATGACGTGCTGCAGTCTGATATTCAACGTGAGCAGTGTTAATAGTAATACCCCTTTCTTTCTCCTCAGGAGCATTATCAATTGAATCAAAATCCCTTATTTCAGAGAGACCTTTTTTTGCAAGGACCATTGTGATCGCTGCAGTCAAAGTAGTTTTTCCGTGGTCAACGTGTCCGATAGTACCGACGTTTACGTGTGGTTTCGACCTGTCAAATTTTTCTTTTGCCATAACTCCAAGCGTATTAAATTTAGTTTATCTATAATCAATTAATCATTAAATTCCTGTTGAGCCGGAGGGGGGAATTGAACCCCCGACCCCTTCCTTACCAAGGAAGTGCTCTACCCCTGAGCTACTCTGGCCTCAAAAAGTGAGCGGGAGACGGTACTCGAAACCGCGACCCTTAGCTTGGAAGGCTAATGCTCTACCAACTGAGCTACTCCCGCTTATATCGTCCAAAGAGAACCGCAAGCCAGACGCTGTTCTGCCTGATGATACGGCTGTGAATCTGTTTTATGTGGGGAGAGCAGGATTCGAACCTACGAAGGCATTTGCCAGCAGATTTACAGTCTGCCCCAGTTGGCCGCTTTGGTATCTCCCCAAAATAAACAGAGTCTTACTCCTAAGACACACATTTACAAATCTTTCAAGAGCCGATGAAGGGATTCGAACCCCCGACCTGCAGATTACAAATCAGCTGCTCTGGCCAACTGAGCTACATCGGCAATTTAAAGAACGCACCGTTAGAGCATAATTCACCCTTAAAAAACGGTTTGCAAATGTATGAATTTAAAATTTATTATTCAAAATAATTTGATATATTTTTGAAAATAGAATGATCATATTCCCCGCTTCTTCTGCTTGTGCTTGGTAATCTGCTTTTTAAGTGCATCTATTGCTTCATCAGTTGCTTCTTCAAATGTTTTACTCTGCTTCTTTGCAAACAGTGGTTTACCAGCCACTTCCAGCTTAATTTCACTAATTTTATTCTCACGATCCTGATCTTTGTCAAGTCTTAAATAGACCTCGGCATTTACAATGTCTTCACCAAACTGGTTAAGTTTCTCCAGTTTCTGCTGAACAAAGTCGATCAGCTTTTTGTCGGCATCAAACCGTACTGAATGAATCTGAATGTTCATGATAGTACCTCCTTTTATTAATTAGTGTTAAGCTCTCGGATGAGCTTGTTTATAAACTTTTTTAAGTTTTTCAAAAGTATTGTGCGTATAAACCTGTGTTGCCGATAGATTTGCATGCCCGAGCAACTCCTTAATTGAATTGAGATCCGCTCCGTTATTTAGCATATGTGTCGCAAATGTGTGTCGAAGAATATGCGGACTTTTTCTGTCAGCAGTAGTCACAACCGATAAATACCCCTTAACTATATTATATACGTATTTATCGTAGAGTTTATTTCCTTTATCAGTAACAAAAAACCAATCATCGTTTCGGGTATCCTGATGAGTATCCCTCATTTTTATATAAGTATCGAGATTTTTCATGAAAGGTTTTACAAGAGGAATTATCCTCTGCTTATTCCTTTTTCCGGTAACCTTTACAGTTGCATCAGCCATATCAACATCACCATCTTTCAAACCTATCAGCTCTGACCTTCTCATGCCTGTAAGGTATAACATCTCTATAATCGTTTTGTTTCTGATTCCTGCAAAATCTTCACCGAAACTTATATCATCAAGAAGTTTTGACATCGCCTTCTCCTCTATAAATACCGGCAATGTCTTTTTCCGCTTAGGAAGAACAACTTTTTGCAGCGGATCGTTTTTAATTATTTCCTCTTTTCTTAAAAATCTGAAATAAACCCTGAGACAGGAAATTTTTCTGTGAACAGATACTGTTGAATATTCAGCATCAAGCATACTGACTATCCATGCTCTGATATCATGTGATGTAACTTCTGAAGGATTATCTGAGTTTCCTGCATCATGCAAAAAGACCTCAAACTGACCCAGGTCATTTAAATAAGATCTGACAGTATGCGGCGAATACCGCTTTTCGATCATCAGATATTGCAAGAACGATTCCTTATAATTCATAAAGGAACCTCCATATCTGTTATGTTATAATTAGAGATACACCGGGCGAACTATTCCTCGCTCTCCTGCATCTTCTGAACATACATAGCCTTCTTGATTTCTTCTCTACGGCGTACTGAAGGTTTTATAAAAGCCTGACGTGAACGTAATTCGCGGATCACTCCCGTCTTTTCAAATTTCCTTTTGAACTTTTTTAAAGCTCTTTCTATGTTTTCGCCTTCTTTTAATGGTACAATGATCATAATATAAGAAATTCATTTTTTATGAGGCGCAAAGTTAGAAATAGAAAAAATGATTTCAAAACATTTATGGACTTAAATTTCTCATAACTGCTGGTTTTAGATGATATTGGTTCGAATTTTGACTTTTCAGCATATTGATATTGTTAATAAAAGTAACAAAAATTCCGAACAAATGCAAGAAAAAAGAGAATTATCGGAGAATGATTTTAACAGTTATGAGTTATTTAAAAATCATATAAGATTTCACTTTCCTTGCTGTCTCAACCCCAATTATTTTATTATCAATAAGCTCCTCCAAACTTTTTATTCTGCCTTCAAGTTCCCTGTATTTCAGAATAGAATTTACTTCGCTCCTGGTAAAATACGGTATTCTTGCAAGTATCTTATAATCAGCACTATTTATCTCAATTTTCTTAATATAAAGTGTATCAACCGTCACCATATCCATTATGGTTTCATATGTTTCAGGAGGCAATCCATATACTTCTTTTAGTTGCTCCTTATTAACATATCCACCCAGAAGTTGACGGTACTTAATGATCCTCACCGAAAGAACGGGACCAATACCTGGTAACCTTATCAGTTCAGCTGTATCACACCTGTTTATGTCTACTGTCAAAGTTTTTTTTCTTTGAATAGCAATATTCTTTACAGGAGGATTTGTTTCGACCTTAATCATACTTATTGTGTCCCTGATCGCATAAAAAGTTTCAACAGGAATTTCCTTCACTGAGATTCTCTTATCTGGAACAAAAAACCTCACAGAAATTACAGAGATAATCAGCATAATGAGGATGAGGGAGGCCCGTCTTTCCCTGCGGGTATAGCCAAACCAGTTACGGATCGGCGAAAAATCGATTTTCATAACTCCTGGTATTAAATGCAGCGTGTGGCAATGCAATATAATAAAAAGAGCTGATAAAATAAGCAGAAAGATCAGAAAGGATATCCGATCCCTATCACAATCGTGAAATCGTTTCTTTCAAACGGGCGGTTCGACATGATCCACTTGTTCCTCTCTGGATTACAGGATCCCTCAGCTTCATACCGAAATCAATCCTGCCAAGGAAGAAACTGAAATCAAAACGCAGGCCGGCACCTGTACCCACTGCAATGTCTTTGTAAAAATTCTTGAGCTGGAACTGGGAACCAGGCCTGTCAGGATCTTCACGATAGTTCCAGATATTACCTGCATCCAGAAATAATGCTCCTTCCAGTATCCAGAATAATTTAAATCTGTACTCTGTGTTTAGTTCAAGTTTAAGGTCAGCAGTCTGGTTCAGAAATGTTGTAGATGAATCCGGAACATATGAGCCTGGGCCAAGGGTTCTCACCTGCCATCCGCGGATGCCGTTTGCACCGCCTCCGAAATACTGCTTTTCAAAAGGGATAGCCTTTGAGTTACCATATGGAACTCCTATGCCGAAAAATCCTCTGTAAACTATGGAGGCGGCATCATTAATTACATAGTTGTACCTGATGTCTATATCTGTTTTAAAATACTGAGCAAAAGGCTGACCCAGAAATTTATAGGCAGCAGTATCGGGTTTGTCAGGATTTGAAATGGAGTTGTAAGCCCAGAGTAGGTTTCCGGAAGCTTCAGTATTCCATCTGAGGAACCAATAATCTCTGGATTTCTTTATTGATTGATTATTAAAAACAAAGGAATAACTACCACCCAGAATCAGCACATCCTTATACGCATAACCAAGATAAGACGATGATTCAATCTGTTTCAGGAAATCTGGATCGATGAATGGCAGCTTGACCACGTTAAATTGTAGGGGATTCACAGAATGTTCCTGGTATGACTTAGCTTTCCAGTTATATCCAAAAGTTGCATTAGCCATAGTCCGGATATAAAATGGCATAGCCTGGTAGTTAAGTGCTGCAACAATATTGGTAGTCGGATTATATTTCTTTATAAATTCCTCCTCTTTAATAAACGGAATAAGAAAATCGGGCAGACGCAAACTTGTCTCCAATCCATATTCCTGAGTTGGTTCGAGCTTTTGACCTTCCTGTCTCATTGCTTCATATGCTCCTTTCAGCTTCATACTGAAGAGTTCTGCACCATGGAACAGATTCTTGTTCTGATAAATAAGGTTTAAAGCGCCACCAAGATTGCCACCTGAATGTGTGCCTTCAAGCTCCACCTTATAGGATTGTTTACTAAGCAGAGTAAGGTGGATAATACAATCGATCAGACGCGACTGATCATTATCACCTGTACTTCCCGAATATTCATTAAATGAGATATTTATAAGCCGATATACTTTCGATCCCAGAAGGTGTACCTGTGACTGTTCTGCATTTGTTTGATTATAAGTAGCTCCGGGTTTAAGGTATAGAGACTGTATTATGAAGTCATACTTTACAGGTGGGTTCTTTTCTTTTCCAATAAAATAGAATCCACGGTAAAAGACTGTATCAAGATTTTCGAAGTATGCCTCTCCCTCCTCAAGTGCATTTCGCGGCACAAAGTCAGGATAAATATAAATATTGTTGATTCTGAATATTGAATGAGGAACCAGTTTTATATCATTATTTGCATCAATCCTTGAAAAATTTCTTACCACAAAACTGATGTCGACCTGGCGGTTACCAACAGTGCTGTCTACTTCAAAGGAGATGTAATCTATTGAAAACTCGTAGAAACCATGATCTCTCACAAGTCTCTCAAACCTCTGCCTTTCCTGCTGAAGGATATCAACATCATATGGTTTCCCTCTTTCTATTACACTATTTATGGAATCGAATGCATAAAGCTTCTGAAGATTGGTATCCGCTATTTCATACTTTACATTTCTTATTGTATAAGGTGTTGTTATATCTACATTATAATATACAGATGACCTGTTTCTGGCAGTCTCTATCGTCTCTGCAACCTTCCCGTCAAAATAGCCTTTAGAGGATACATATGATTTTATCTGGCCTACAGATTTTGTTGCAGCAAACTGATCAAATACAACAGGTTCCTCACCAATATCACGAAGCCATTTGTTAATGCCTTTTTCCTTTTCTAGCTTAGAAATATTATAGAGGCCAAGATGAAACCTGGCTCCAAAAATTTTCTTATTGGGTTTCTGTTTGAGATAAGGTTGAAGATCGGAAGGCTTTATACCATCATTATTTACCTTTATATGATTATCTTCCAGAAGAGATTCTCCTTCCGGAACATACTTTGTTGGATTACAGAAGAATAGAAATATGGCCGATAGTGTCAGCGAAATAAATAAACAGACCTTTATCCTCCTCATATTGTTCTATAAAATTCTGCCTGAATCACCTGATAGATTGGCATTCAAATATATCAATAATAATCTTATTCATTCACAAAACAGGTCAACCTGTGATTCAACATTTAAATAAACTTTGTGTAATTTTAAAGCTTTAAATACTTTTATCAGATTCCTGACATGATCAGCAAAAACAAATCAAAGTTTATTATTTCTCTACAGAAAAAGAAGAACAGGGATGAGGAAAACCTTTTTGTAATAGAAGGAGACAAGCTGATCAGAGAATTCCTAAATGCAGATATCCGTTTAGAGATCCTTGCTGCAAAACCTGAATTCATTAACTCTCTGCCTGCTGAAAAACTACTTCTGGTTGATGAAACAGAAAGTGTAAGTTTTGAGGAACTCAGGCAATTAAGTTCATTAAAAACTCCTCATAACGCCCTTGCTGTTGTAAAAAAACAGGAACCCAAATTTGAGCTGTCCGGCATTTTCGGTCAGTTGTCGGTTGCTCTTGATGGGGTTCAGGATCCGGGAAACCTTGGTACTATTATCAGGGCTGCAGCCTGGTTTGGCATTTCTAATGTAATTTGTTCAAAAGACTGTGTTGATGTTTACAATCCAAAAGTCATCCAGTCTACAATGGGTGCCATCCTCCATGTAAATGTATATTATACAGACCTTTCAGAATTCCTTTCCGGGGCCGTAAAGAAAGAGATCCATGTATTTGGAACAATGCTTGAGGGCGATTCTATTTACAGTCATAAACTTGAGAAAAATGGGGTCATTCTTCTAGGGAATGAATCAAAAGGAATCTCAAATGACCTGATTCCTTTCATCACTGACAGGATTTTCATACCAGGGATTGGCTCTTCCAAACCCGGGATAGAGTCGCTTAATGTCGGAATGGCTGCATCAATAGTTTTTTCCGAATTCGCCCGCAGGATGAATTCAACTATTGTCTGAAACCCTTTTGCTCTTAACTTTTTTTAACCAGTATTTTTTCCAGCTCTTCCAGGCTTTTTCCTTTAGTTTCCGGCAGCTTTATTATTGTGAAAAGAAGCAGCAAAACGCACATTGCATCAAAAAAGAGAAAGGATGCAGCCCCTCCCAGCCTGTTAAGCATCAAAGGAAATACAAGAATCAGGAAAAAATTTGCCAGCCAGAGTGATACAATAGATATGGACATTGCCTTGCTGCGAAGTTTGTTCGGGAATATCTCAGAAACTATAACCCAGGTTACAGCTCCCACCGAAGCAGAGAAAGAGGCTATATACATAAGAATAAGCACAAGGATGATATATCCATCTGTCCTTTTCAGGTAAAAAGCGGTGGCAATTGATGTCAGCGATACTATCATTCCTGTAACACCTCCGATCAGCAGAGGTTTTCTTCCAAGCCTGTCAACAAGTGAAATTGCCACAAATGTAAAAATCAGATTTCCTCCTCCTATAATAGCTGTCTGAGTAACAGCACTGCTTGCTGCGGCTCCTATACTCTGGAAAATTACCGGGGCATAGTACATTATAGAATTAATCCCAGTGATTTGGCTAAAAACACAAAGAAATACTCCCATTAACAATACGGGTCTCATCCTCGGTGAAAATACTTCTCTGAAAGTTCCGGTGTCTTCTTCTTCAGTTATCGACTCTTCAATTACTTTCAGTTCATTCCTTGCCTTCTCATCGCCATTGATTTTTTCCAGAATAATAAAAGCCTTCTCTGAAAATCCTTTCTGTACCAGCCATCTTGGGCTCTCCGGTGCAAAGAACAGAAATATGAAGAACAGGAGTGCCGGAATTCCCATCACAGCTAACATCCAGCGCCAGTTATTTTCACCGGTATCAACCAGTAAAGCATTAGAAATAAATGCTAGCAGTATTCCTATTACTATTGCAAGCTGATTGAAGGAAACAAGTCTTCCCCTTCGTTCAGCGGGAGAAATTTCAGAAATATACATCGGCGACAACATTGAAGCTATGCCAACTCCCAGCCCTCCAAGTATCCTGTAAAGTATAAAAACTACAAGTTCTGATGCCAGAGCTGATCCGATAGCCGAGACTAAAAAGAGAAAAGCCGCAGCCATAAGTGTCTTCTTACGACCGAAAATATCACTTGGCTTTCCTGCAGATATCACACCTATGATACATCCGAACAAAAGACTGCTTACGGTCCATCCAAGCCATATATCATCTAGTCCAAAATATGGTTTTATAAAAGGTGTTGTTCCAGAAATTACGGCTGTATCGAAACCGAACAGTAAACCGCCCAGGGCAGCAATTGAACTGATAAGCAGGACATAGTTTTTTTGAATGGAGCTCATATAATTGATTTAAAAAATTGTTTTATCTCCTTAATAACCCACCCCTGCCCCTCCCAGGAGGGGAACCTTCACCTATTACTCTCTTACAGCCTGTAGCCTGTTGCCTGTCGCCGGATGCCTTCCTATTGCATCAGCCACATTCATCCCGTCAACAGCAGATGATACGATACCGCCTGAATAACCCGATCCCTCTCCGCATGGATATAGCCCGTTTATGCGTACATGCCTCAGCTTTTCTGCATCCCTCGGGATTCTTAAAGGTGAAGAAGTCCTTGACTCAACTCCAAGAATTACAGCATCATTTGTAAGGTATCCGTTCATGCTCTTACCAAACTGCATGAAACCTTCTCTTAACCGTTTTCCTATTTCTTCAGGCAGCCATTGGTGAAGAGGTGAAGATGTAACACCCGGGAAATATGAAACTTTTGGCAATGAACCTGAGGTTCTGCCAGCTACAAAGTCAGCAAGACGCTGTGCAGGAGCGTTCTGAGTCCTTCCTCCGTTGATCCAGGCATCATTTTCAAGTTTCTTCTGCAGCTCAATTCCTGCCATAATTCCATGTGAACTGAAGCCGGTAAGATCTTCTGTCCTGATCTCCACAACAATGCCGGAATTTGCATAGGGTGAATTCCTTCCTGAAGGTGACATACCGTTAACTACTACCTCTTCCTGTGATGTTGCCGAGGGAACTATAAAACCGCCAGGACACATGCAGAATGAGTATACTCCTCTCCCATCAACCTGCCTGGCAATATTATATGAAGCTGCCGGCAGGAAATTACCCCTGTCGCTGCCATGGTATTGAATCCTGTCGATAAGAGACTGAGGATGTTCAACTCTGACACCCACAGCAAATGACTTCATTTCCATATCAATATCTCTCGAAAGGCAAATATCATAAATGTCCCTGGCTGAATGGCCGGTTGCCAGAATAACATAATCAGACAGAAATTTCTCATTACCTGATGCCACAACACCTTTTACCTCTTCCCCTTCAATTAAAATATCAGTTACCTTGCGCCCAAGCAGAAAAACACCACCACAGTCAACAATTGTTTTTCTGATATTTGATATTATACCCGGTAGTTTATCGGTTCCCAGATGTGGATGTGCTTCATACAAAATATTAGTGTTTGCGCCATGAAGGCAGAGCAACTCAAGTACTCTCTGATTGTCGCCTCTTTTCTTTGAACGGGTATAAAGCTTGCCATCCGAGTAAGTCCCGGCACCGCCTTCCCCGAAGCAATAATTACTGTCAGGATCAACAATATGTTCACGGCTGATGCGGGCAATATCAATTTTACGGGATGAAACATCCCTGCCACGCTCTATAATTACAGGCCTCAATCCCAGTTCAATAAGCCGCAGAGCTGAAAATAGTCCTGCCGGACCGGCACCAACAATAATGACCTCCTTCTGTAGTGAAACATCTATTGCTTTGAAGGGATTTAAGAAATTTTGTGCCGGCTCGTCTGAAATAAAGACCTCAACACTAAGGTTTACCCTTATATTTTTCTGCCTTGCATCTACAGACCTTTTTAAAATACGGATAGAGGAAATCTTTCCCGGATCCAAGCCTGCTTGAGCTGATGCAGCTTTTTTTACCAGAGCCTCGTCGGCGGCAGCCTTTGGGTCAAGATTCAGCTGAACCTGTTTACTCATTGCTATTCAAAATGAAATGCAAGTACCCATATCTGCGACCTCATCTTCTCAATAGCATTTCTGAACTCAGGGTGAGAAGGAGGAGCTTCTGAAGCAAGAATATCCCTGAAGCCTGTAGACATTTTTAGTTCGACCGAAAGCTTGAAATATGTGAGATAGAAATCGAGACCTGTTCCAACTTCGTAATAAAGATCAGGCCGTTTAAGTTTTAGAAAAATAGGTTCCTCCTCGTCATATTCCTTCTTTGCAGCCAGGTCATATCTGAAATTTAAACCGGTAATCACATATGGCCTAACATTATTGAGCCGGTCACCTTTGAACTTAAAGAGTACCGGAAACTCCAGAAATGATGATTCAAGCCTTTGATTGGTATTAAATAATTCGGTGCCTTTGTAATACCTGACAACCCGCTGTCCGAATGAGACACCAGGCAGAAACCTTATATCCATATGTTTTCCGGGTCTAAGATCAGTCACTATCTGAATATTAATGCCAGGATTCAATATTGAAACTTCCGGATAAAGAGAATCCTGTACCAGATAATTTTGTGAAGGAGTAATCTTGAAATCCATTGTATTAAAGCCAAGGCTGAATCCGAAGTGAAGAGTTTTCTCATCATACCATGATTCATTTTTAGGCTTTTGCTTTTGACTGCTGGCAGTCAAATTAATCAACAACAAAATGATTACCAGAACTATATGATTAATATGCCGCCTCAAACTCTAAAATTTCAAATTAATTGCTCCAAGATAATAAACTGACCAGAATTACTATTATTGTCCCGTTTTTTTATATGCAGTATAAATACTTGCTATTCCACCGCTGAGTTTCACCTGTGATGGGTTCAGGAACCCTGCTGTATTTAACATTGCAAGAAAATTTTCATTATCGGGGAATTTACTTACCGAATCAGGGAGATAAGTGTATGCTGATTTGTCTTTTGAGAATAATCTGCCAAATAAAGGCAGTATCCTTCTGAAATAAAAATTATAAATATGCCTGAAAGGAAAAGCAGTGGGTTTTGAAAATTCGAGAACAAGAATCATCCCATCCTCCCTGGTAACTCTTTTCATTTCAGTCAATCCTCTGAGTGGGTCTGCAAAATTCCTTACTCCGAATGCAACCATGGTAACATCAAAAGTACTATCTCCAAACGGAATTTTCTCTGAATCAGCTCTCTGTAGATTTATTTTCCCAATCAATCCTTTTTTTTCGATTTTCGTTTTTCCGATTTCCAGCATCCCGGCAGAAATGTCAATCCCCTCAATTTTAACCGGACCTATCTTCATTGCAGCAATAGCAAGATCCCCTGTTCCTGTTGCAACATCAAGAATATAAGGTTTTTTAAATGACCGGGAGATTATCCTTACTGCTCTTCTTCTCCAGAGATGATCAATTCCAAATGAAAGAAAATGGTTAAGAAAATCGTATCTCCATGCTATTGAATCAAACATGGATTCCACTAATTCTCTCTTGTCTTTATTGACTGGTTTCTGATTGGTCATGAGAAATAAAAGTGTAAAGATAGAAAAAATGTTGTGCTGACGCGGATTTAGCGAAGCGTAATCCGTGCCGTGTAGCCCTGGGCACCAATTACAAATTGGCGCCAGCGGCTAGAGGTGTAATGAAGATTGCTGGCGCGGATTTAGCGAAGCGTACCGTCTTTATACTTGATCCGATTACAAAATGCCGCTAGCACTTATTGTGAGTTAGTTTACTATTTTTTCCTACTTTTACCCTGTATAAACAAGATCAAAAATGAACAAGATCGTAATGGTCACCGGCGCCACTGCCGGATTCGGAAGAGCAACTGCTGAGATTTTTGCAAAAAACGGATACAACATAATTATTACCGGCAGAAGGAAAGAAAGGCTTGATGAACTGGAAAAGGAATTGCTTAAAACCGGTAAAATAAAAGTATTGTCATTAAACTTCGATGTCAGGAAGCTTGAGGAAGTAAATTCAACTGTAAACAATCTCGCAGAAGAATGGAAATCCATTGATATTCTTGTAAATAATGCGGGTCTGGCAGTTGGCATGGATCATATTGATAAAGGCAATATCGACGACTGGGAAAGAATGATTGATACGAATATGAAAGGATTGCTTTATGTGACAAGAGCTGTGACACCACTAATGGTTGCCAGAAACAAAGGTCACATTTTCAATATCGGTTCTATAGCAGGAAAAGATGCCTATGAAAACGGTAATGTTTATTGTGCATCAAAGGCAGCTGTTGCATCTCTGTCAAAATCAATGCGCATTGATCTGCTACATAATAATATCAGAG
>JADKBL010000019.1 GCA_016718875.1 Bacteroidota bacterium | reverse complement strand
CGTTACCCAGTATAATACCGATAGCATTTGTACCACATTTTTATATATTGCCGGTTACATCATAAACTACATAAAAAGTACGCTTTTCATAATCTGTCTGTGCCGGATCCAGGACATTATCACCTATTTTCAAACCATTCAGATGCAACTCATAATATCCAAGTCCGCAAATATAAATTCTGGCTTCCTTAATCTCATTTCTGACCTCAACTTCCTTCCTTAACAATGGAGCTGAATTACAATTATAACCGATCCATTGAGCTTCCAGTTCTCTCAGATTGAGTAAGTCCCATTTCCCATGAAGAAAATTTCTACCTTAGCCCGACTTCCTGGGTTATCCTGATCCCAGACACGAGAAACTTTCCACCAGCAACGCATACCCGTGACTGGTGTTTTACCCTTATACTCGAATATTAAACCGACTCATCGGAGAGTACTTTTGACTATCCCATAACCTTTGTATTCTTGTTCAGAATTTCTTTACTGCTTGCCACAAGAATCCTGTAGGCACTTTGTTTCTGATTACGTCTGGCGGAACAGAGGGTCCAGCCAAGCCGTGGATTTAATGTCTCAATTCCAAGAGGACTTTCATTGTATTCACATGTAAGTGACTTAGGCTCAATTATATAATGTCCATCATGCTCGCATGAAATACAAATAAAGAGTACAAAACAGATTATAAATAGACGAAATGTAAATACAACAACGGTCATTCCCCGAACTGATTACATCATATCGGAATAAATGCATCATAGTGATCCGGGGATTATTTTGTATCCCAATTATAATATTCTATCCTGTAAAATAGGGTAACGGGTACTGCCGATCAAAACGCTGCTGTTGTATCTTTTTGCATCAGCAGAATGCTCACTGCTGTCTTGTAACCCTCAACGCAGGATTCAAGAAAAGCAAAATTATCCTGCTGCCAATATTCAGAACCGATACCGGAAGGGTCATTGTACATTCTAGGAGACTCAACACCGAAACATTCCTATCAGGACATTCTGTCCCATAATTTTTATCGCGATGATCCCAAGATCTCTTTTCTGAGCCAGTGGAATCATATAGTCTTCATTCCCGTTTGATCTGGTTGCATTCATTGGGCACATCACAATATCAACATCAAATTCCTTCAGGGCTTTCTGGGAGGCGTCATTCCATTTATGATATGAGAATCCGATATTTTTAACAACCCCCTGCTCTTTGAGTTTTAAAAAAGCCTTATACCCTCCTGTCGGGCTAGGTAAAGTGTTAACATCTTCAATCTTATCGAGGGAATGAATGCAGTAATTATCAAGGTGATCGGTCTTTAAAAGTCCAAGAGAGGTCTCAATATCCCTCATAACACCATCATATGTCCTCTCACCCGTTTTGGAATTAAGGAATATCTGGTTACGGTACTTCGGTGTAAGAAATTTCCCGTAGCGTGTTTCAGAAAGTCCATTGCCATATGAACGGGCTGTATCAAAATATGTAATTCCTAATTTTATTGCATGGTCAATATGGTTTTGCAGGATTTCATCCTTAACCGGCCAGTTGCACCATTGCGATCCTCCGCCAAAACCAAGGCAGGAAACCATCCTGTTTGTCCGGCCAAGCCTTCGCTGAGGCAGCTGGCCTTCTGGAAGTTCAGAAGTTGACGCTTTTTTACCGGCTGCATTTCCGGCAAGAGTTGGTACAATCGCAACAGCAGATGACAATGCAGCTGTCTGAAGAAATCTGCGTCGGGTAAATGGAGTTTTCATTTTTCGCGGGGTTTCAGTTTATGGACCATGTAAAAACGAAGATAATTATTTTTTAACATCAAAAACACCTTTAAGCTTTATATCATATGACGAGCTTCCAACCTCCACTTCAAATGACCCTGGTTCAACTTCGAATCTCATTTCAGCATTTAGGAGGGCCAGATCTTCAGGGAGAAGTTTGAATTTTACCTCTTTCTTTTCGCCCGGGACAAGAGTAACTCTCGAAAATCGCTTAAGCTCTTTGACTGGTGTGGTAACGCTGCTTAAAACATCATTCAGATAGAGCTGAACAACTTCATCTCCTCTAAGTTTACCCGTGTTTTTTATCTCTACTGACACCTCAATTTCACCTCCGGAATTAATTTCCAGTGGACTGATATTCAGATTACTGTATTCAAATGTAGTATAGCTTAGTCCAAACCCAAATTCATATAAAGGAGTACCTTTCATGTCGACATAATTCTTTCCTGCTTTTGTTTTTGAATGATTATAATATGAAGGTAACTGGCCTGAGTGACGGGGCACTGTTACCGGAAGCTTTCCACCAGGATTATAATCACCGAACAGCACATCTGCAATTGCATTTCCGCCCTGTTCCCCGCACATCCATGCTTCAACAATTGCCTGTGAATTTTCTGCAGCCCGGTTAATGGAAAGGGGTCTGCCATTTATCAACACAACAATAACAGGAGTTCCTGTGCTTTGTACAGCCTTTAACAATTCATCCTGCATCCCCGTTAAATCGAGACTGGCAACATCATGTCCTTCTCCGTTTGTACTATTTCCGGCTTCTCCCAATACAACTATGGCAACATCAGCCTTCCTGGCAATTTCCTTAGCCTTATTTATTTCATTAAGTCCATACCCGATTACATCACATCCTTTAACATAATTTACTTTTGCCCCAACCTTAATTTTTGACCTGATACCCTCAAGCGGAGTAACTATATCCTGGGGAATATTATGCGGTATATAATCACCTATCTGGTCCATATCAGCATCAGCCAGGGGACCTATCACTGCAACTGACTTTATATCTTTCATGAGCGGTAAGACATTTTTTTCATTTTTCAGAAGTACTATTCCTTCCCTTTCAACCTGCAGTGCAAGCATTTTATGCTCTTCACAATTTACAACTGAATCGGCGTATCCCGGATCAACAAAAGGATTCTCAAACAGCCCTAATTTAAATTTCACGTATAAAATATTACGAACAGCATCATCAATCGCTTTTACAGGGATCCTCCCCTCTTTCACGCTTTCAACAAGTTTACCCAGATAGGCATCTTCCATTGATATTCCAACATCAACACCAGCCATAGCAGCTAACTGACCTGCTTCTTTTTCGGTAGCAACCATATGCTCGTCAATCAGGGTAGTTATACCCATTCCTTCACTAAGCACTATGCCCTTAAATCCCAATTCTTCCCTGAGAATTCCTTTAAGAATTTTCTCAGAACTGTGAACTGTTACATAATCAATTGCCGGATAAGTAGCCATTACTGATAACGCACCATGTTTCTTGATACCGGCAACCCATGGTGGCAAAAAAACATCCCTCAGCTCTCTTTCCGAGATTTCCATGGAACCCCTTTCAAGTCCGCTGACAGGTTCACTCTGTCCGGGGAAATGGCACAGTGCAGCTACAGTTTTATCTTTGCCAGAGACATCATAACCCTGAATGGCTTCCACGATATTTTCAGCGATAACTGAACACAGATACGGATCTTCTGAATAACCTTCCTGGTTCCTTCCCAAACGGGGATCCCTGTTTGGCTCAACTACAAGAGTGCTCAATACATGAACACCCGTCGATCTGGCTTCTTTGGCTATGGCTGAGTACATCCTGTTCACCAGTTCCATATTCCATGTACTGCCAATCGCCAGACCTTCAGGAAAAACAGTACCTCCGGCGCACATGAATCCATGAGTCCCCTCCTCAATCTGAAGTACCGGGATGCCTAAACGGGATTCAGTAAGTGCGATTTTCTGAAGCTCGTTAAAAAACTCAGCCTGCTTTAAAGTACCCTCATAAATAATTCTGTCAGCCAGGGTAAAAAACCCACCTCCCTGCCCTATCTGAATATTGTGATCTCCACGGGCAAATTTTCTGCATCCCTCCATCTGCTTTAGTCTCTCCTCCATAGTCATTTGCCGGTGAATAGAAACAGGACCCAGGTCAAGCCCCCAACCTATTCTTTGTTTGTATACACATGGCATGTTCATTTGTCCGACCTTTTCCTCAATTGTCATTCGAGAAAGCAGATCATTCACCCTTTGCTCTGTTGGAAACAGAGGGTTCCTGTAAATATGTGTATCAATAAGTGATTGTGCCTGACAAAAGCTGAATAACAAACTTAAAAACAGAACGATAATCAAAGAGTGCAGTTTACAGTATTTCATTTTCTGATTTTTCCTGATTGATTACAAGGTATCAATTTTTCAATTACAAAATATAGTATATTGCCAATAAATGAACAGATTCCGGTCTGTTACATATATTAACAGAATGCTAAAAATATTCAAACCTGAACTTTTCCAGGGAAGTCTTCAAACGAACAACTACTTTGAAGGCTGGTACTTTAAACATGTTTCAAAAAATCTTAACAATGTTTATTCCTTTATCCCCGGGATATCATTATCAGATAATGATCCCCATTCATTTATACAGGTAATAAATGGTATAACAGGAAAAACATGTTATATAACATATCCGGTGAATGAGTTCAAATGGGAAAAGGACAAACTCTTTCTGAAAATCGGCAATTCTGTATTTACTGACGAATTCATTGAGCTTAATATTGAAAATGAAAAGATCAATGTATCCGGACGACTGGAATACAGGAACATCGTAAAATATCCTAAGACACTCAGCTCTCCGGGGATAATGGGCTGGTATTCATATATCCCTTTCATGGAATGCAAACACGGAATAGTATCTGTCAATCATAAAATTTCCGGTACTCTCACCATTGACAACGAGCTAATTGATTTAAATGAAGGGAAAGGTTATATAGAAAAAGACTGGGGCACTTCATTCCCTGAAGCATGGGTATGGATTCAATCGAATAATTTCAATAATCCTGATACGGCTTTTACATTCTCAGTCGCCAAGATCCCATGGATGGGAAGGCATTTTCCCGGATTTATTTCATTCCTGTACTTCGATAAGAGATTTTTCCTCTTCAGCAGCTATAATAATACTGCTCTTAATGAGATAAATTACGATGGTAAAACAATCAGCTTCACACTTAAAAATAAGGAAACCACTCTTAAAGTTACTGCTGTAAAAAACAAGTCGGGAGAATTAATGGCTCCGGTTTCAGGTAAAATGACCAGAAGAATAAAAGAAAGTATTGATTCTACAGTTATTTTAACTCTTTTTAATAAGAGTGGAAATATAATCTACAGTGATTCAGCACAGAGAGCAGGACTCGAAATAATAGACAAGATTTTCGACTATCTGTAGTCGTGATATTTCTGTCATTCATTTTTACTATTTTTATATAATCAAATGGTTAAATTAAAAATATCCTGAAAATGAAAACGCTTCGCTACTTACTCCTGCTTATTCTGATCGCCGGCTGTAGCCGTAACACTGAAAAAATCAATCCTGCAAAGGCAGATATTGAAATCAAACCTACAATTGTCAATGCCAATTTCGGGGGTGTGGGATTTGATGTATTTGACCACATGCACAAAGCCTCAAGATGGAACTACGAACAGGTTTTTGCCAAGAGATGGCGTGAACTGAATCCATCCTTTGCGAGAGTGCCTGATGATTGCGGATGGGATTTCAAAAAGATAGATGACCTTATCTGGTTCCTTGATGTAATGAAGGAAACAAACACCGAAATCTATATTACTACATTCAGAAATAACTGCCTTCAAAAAGGTAAAAACGAAGCTGAATATGTTAAACATGAGGTAGATAACCTTGAATATATCAAGAAAGTAAAGGGATTTAAAAACATTACTTATTACTGCATGGCAAATGAATTGTCACTTGAGCAATGGGCTTCAATGACAAAAGACCTTGAATTTTTCAAAAAGATCCACGGAATGTTTTATAATGAGATAAATGCAAGAGGCCTGGATATCCAACTTCTGGCATCTGATGCCTCTCCATTTGAATACTGGCATACTATAGACTGGTCGGCAAACAATATGGACAGCATAACCGGAATCTATGGCGGACATCACTACATTAATAATTACGACCTTTTTGATAATTCATTCTATAATTACTTTTATAAAAAGGTAAAAGCGGGTACTGATCTGGCAAAAAGCAAGAACAAGATGTTTATTGTTGGTGAATTCGGCGCTAAGCAGAACAGTAATATTATAGATTCTGTTATGCATGATGCCAACATGTATAATCACACTCCCCTTGAACCTTACATGGGAATACAGGTTTCTGAAGCAATTATGGCAATAATCAATGCCGGGGTTTACGGTTGCGGTTACTGGACCTTCAGCGACTTTCCTTTCCCGACAACAAGCCACCGCACAAACAAGTGGGGCCTGTATCACTGGGAAATAGATAATTATACAACAAAACCAAGCTACTATTGCCTTGGACTTCTTACCAAGTTCTTCAGGGGTCCTTCGGAAGCATATGAAGTGGTTACTTCCGATTCTCTTATCAGAATTTCAGCAATTAAAAATAAGGAGACCGGATCAATATCAGTTGCACTCGTAAACAGAAACAACCTTCCTACCAAAGTAAATATAAACATGGGTGCCCTTACCGGAGATAAACCTTTCAGAAAATACCTGTATGATCCTGAGAATGTACCTTTCAACTATTTTGGAGACTTACAGGATCCTTGTGGAAAAATCGCTCTTAAAAACAACAATCTGTTAGATGTTGTTCCTCCCCAGTCACTTGTCGTTTATACAACATGTTATGATGATGCAGCCCCTGCTGATATAAAAGGGATGAATGTTGAAAGGAAGAAAGATGAAGGAGGACGTGAAAGAGCATTCCTCTCATGGGAAGCAAGTACTGAAAAGGATTTTTGTTACTACCGCATTTACAGATCTGAAAACCCTGAAGTTGAAATCTCTCCCAGAAAAGAGGTTGGAACGACTGTTGTGAACTCTTTCAGGGATCTTTCGGTTCATAACATGCCACAGTATTATTATAAGGTCATAGCCGTTGATCAGTCGGGGAATACAAGCAGGTAGCTTATGGCTGATAGGTCCTGGTTGCTGGATGCCGGGTGCTGGGTGCTGGTATGCTCAGTTTATACTCACTTTTCACTTTTTTGCCAGCTGCCACCAGTTTATCAAATATCACTGAATTTATTACTTTTATAGCAGCTTACTGATTATTAACTAATCCCTTGACATAATGAAAACAAGGATCCTTCTTCCTTTAATTATACTTCTATACGGTTGCGCACAGAGCGGGAACCAGCAATTAAATCCTTTGGAGGCAAGCATAGAAATTAAGAACAACATTATCAATGAAGAATTCGGAGGAGTTGGATTTCATGTTTTTGACCATGTTCATAATGGTCCGCAATGGATCTATGAACAAATATTTGCTAAAAGATGGCGTGAACTGAATCCTTCATTTGTCAGAATTAACGATGATCCAGCATGGGACTTCGCAAAAATTGATCAAGTCTCAAAGTATCTCGAGGTTATGAAAGGCACAAATACTGAAATGTATTTTACATCCTGGAATACCAATTACATAAAAAGCTTTAAGAATGAGATTGACTATGTGAAAAAGGAGGTTGACAACCTTGAGTACTGGAAGAAAAATCTAGGTTTCAGCAATATCAGGTACTACTGTATGGCCAACGAGCTTTCACTCGATAAATGGGCTTCGATGGTGAATGACCTCGAATATTTCAAAAAGATACACAAACTCTTTTATGATGAGATAAAAGCAAGGGATCTTGACATTGGCCTTCTTGCATCCGACGCTTCCCCTTTCAGCTACTGGCATACAATTGAATGGGCTGCTAACAATATGGATGATATAACAGGAGTATACGGAGGGCATCACTATATTAATGACAAGGATCTTTTCGATAACTCATTCTATAGTTATTTCTATGAAAAAATAAAGTGGGGAACAGATATAGCCCGCAGCAAAAACAAGAAATTCATTGTGGGAGAATTCGGTGCGAAACAAAACAGCAATATCATTGACTCAGTTAATCATGATTGCAACATGTACAACAATCTTCCACTCGAAAACTATATGGGTATACAGGTTGCAGAAGCAATTACAGCCATGATAAACGCCGGTGTATATGGTTGCGGTTACTGGACATTTGCCGATTTCCCATCAAAATACAGAAGCAATTATCTCAATAAGTGGGGACTATACAGATGGGAAGCTGATAATCATACAACCAAACCATCATATTATTGCATAGGGCTTCTGACCAAATTCTTCAGAGGTCCCTCTGAAGCATATGAGATAGTGTCTTCAGATTCACTGGTAAGAATTGCTGCAGTGAAGAACAAAGAAAATGGCTCTGTCTCGGTGGTAGTAATAAACAGAAATGAGCTCCCGACAAAAATTAAATTAAATATGGGTGTACTTGCAGGTGAAAAATCTTTCAGAAAATACCTTTACGATCCTGCAAATGTTCCTTTTAACTATTTTGGTGATCTTCAGGATCCATGCGGTAAAATAGCTCTCAAAAACAGGAACCTTCCGGATGTTATACCCCCTCAATCAATGGTCGTTTATACAACATGTTATGATGAAGATCCCCCCACAGATATTAAAGGATTAAAAGTTGAAAAAGGCAAGGAGAACGGCCGTGAAAGGGCTTTCCTCACATGGGAACCAAACAATGAAAAAGATTTCTGCTATTATCGTATCTACAGATCAGAGAAACCGGAAGTGGAAATATCTGAAAGAAAGCAGATTGCATCAACAATAAGCAACGCATTTACAGATATTTCTGTACATAACATGCCTCAGTATTACTACAAAGTGATTGCTGTTGACCAGTCGGGTAATGCCAGTAAGTAGAAGGCGTGAGGCGAGAGGATTGAACTTTGTACAGATAAAAATGTTTAACAAAGTACTATGACAAAAGTATTTAAAGATATTATCTCAGTAATGGATCCACCTGCATACCACTGGGTAGGTGACGGATTCAGGGTACACAATTTTTTCCCTTCACAGTCTCAGATAGGTTTACAGGGAATGAGCCCTTTCTTTCTGATGGATTATGGTGCAAAATGGAATGTTACCCCTTCTGAAAAACAGAGAGGTGTAGGTGTTCACCCGCACAGGGGAATTGAAACTGTGACACTTGCCTATCATGGCAGGGTGGCTCATCACGATAGCTCAGGCCACAGCGGTGTAATCGGAGAAGGTGACGTACAATGGATGACTGCCGGCGGGGGAGTTCTGCACAAGGAATATCACGAAAAGGAATTCAGCAGACAGGGAGGACTCTTCCAGATGGTACAGCTCTGGGTTAACCTGCCTGCAAAAGATAAAATGACACCGGCAAGGTATCAGGCGATTGAAAATGAGACAATGGGAAAATTCATTGACAGTGAGAATAAATGCAGTGCTGATATAATTGCCGGTGAATATAAAGGCATCAGGGGACCTGCAATGACATTTTCGCCGGTTAACCTTTTTAATGTCAGGTTACTGAAAGACGGAACGGCAGACTTTTCCTTTCCCTCATCATGGAATACCGGGATCCTTATAATTGAAGGGGAAGTGAAACTAAATGATTCAAAAAAAGTTACTGAAAATCAGTTTGTTTATTTCGGACATAAGGGTGATTCATTAAAAATTGAAGCAGCCACCAACAGCATTATCCTTGTAATGAGCGGGGAACCTCTAAACGAACCAATAGTACCACATGGTCCTTTTGTTATGAATACAAAGCAGGAGATACAGGCTGCTTATGAAGATTACTACAACGGTAAATTCGGACACCTTGATGATTAATTTTATTAAATAATAATATGATTCAGGTAGTTAAATCACCTTCAGTTATTAAAGCTGCGGGTACTAAGAACAAAATAATCGAAGAATATTTCGGACATGTGAACAGTAATACTTCAGAGGTAAGCATTGCTCATATGAAAAGTCCTGAGGGCTGGGTTGAGCCTGCCCAGTCTCCCGAATTCAATGAATACACAGTTGTACTGAAGGGAAAACTCAAGATCTCCACAAAGGAAAAGGATTACATTATCTCTGAAGGACAGGGAATTCTGACATCCAAAATGAGTGGGTAAGATACAGTACCCCTTTTGAAGGAGGCGCAGAGTATATCGCAGTTTGCCTTCCTGCGTTTTCTCCTGAATTAGTAAAAAGAGAGGAAGACTGAGAATGAGTACAATTCCTGCCAGATATCCGGTTATGTTCATAGGCCATGGTTCGCCTATGAACATAATTGCTGACAACAAGTTTTCTTCGGATATGGTCAGGCTGAGACAGCGTCTTCCTGACCCGGAAGCCATTCTGGTTGTTTCTGCACACTGGCTTACCAGGGGGACAAGGGTAACCGCCGGATCAGATCCTGAACAGATCTATGATTTCTATGGCTTCCCGAAAGCTCTATATGATTTTGTTTACAAAGCTCCGGGGTCACCCGAAGTTGCAGAAAAAATCTGTGAGGCTGCAGGATCAGGCCTTATTGTACCTGATAGTCAGAGAGGGATTGATCATGCTGCATGGGCAGTTCTCAAACATATCTGGCCCGAACAGAAAATACCTGTCCTTGAACTGAGCCTCGATATTGCCAGGGAACCCCGGTACCATTTCGAAACAGGACAAAAGATGGCAAAACTTCGCGAAATGAATATCCTTGTTATAGGAAGCGGCAATATTGTACATAATCTTCATGAAGTGGACTTTAACGAAAATGCTGATCCATACCCATGGGCAGTTGATTTTGACAATGTTGTAAAAAAACTATTGGAGGCCAAAGAGTTTGAAAGTCTGATCAATTATACCGGATTAGGTAAAAATGCCATGAGATCTGTCCCCACGGCCGAACATTATCTTCCAATGCTTTACACTCTTGGTATGATTTCAGATGATGAAGAAATTTCTTTTGTACATGAATCAATCCAGAATGGAAGTGTGTCTATGAGAAGCTTCATTTCTGATTAGATTTTTTTCCTCTTGTTCTGTCTTGCTTTGATAATCAGGTATACTGTAAAACCAATACCGAGGGCAAGCATTATATAACCCAGGTAGGGATAGATCTCCTCCCTTATCTCATAAAGATAATAACCTATTACAGCAAGACATATATTCCATAACCCGGCTCCAATAAATGTGAATAAAATGAAGTCGCGCAGGCTCATTTTGGCAAGACCGGCAGGTATTGAAATCAGGTGACGTACACCGGGAACAAGACGGCCTATAAAAGTTGAAGATCTGCCATTTTTTACAAAATACTCTTCTACATGAATTACCTTCTCTTCCGACAACAGAAATAACTTGCCAACCTTCGATGCAGCAAATTTATGGACAATTGGTCTGCCTAAATAATAGGCAAGTGAATAGTTTATCAGGGAGCCACTCAAAGCGCCTATTGTGCCAAAAAGTACTACAAGGAAAACATTCAGGTCACCCTGAGCTGCCTTGTAGGCTGCAAAAGGGACAACAACCTCCGACGGCAATGGAATAAAGGTGCTCTCAATCGCCATAAGCAATGCAACTGTAAAATAATTCAGATTGGCCATATACCATTCAAACAGTGATTGAAAGAGATCCATCATATTATCAATAATTTACAAAGTTTTAGCCTGAATGCCGTCTGGTTGCAATAATAAGCTTTTTATATGTGATTGACAACAAAGCCTCCATGGTCCATCTAGGAATACCCTTTAGGCCTGAGAATTAGCCGGGTCGACTGGTCATAAGTTATATACTTCCATGCCCAGTTAACAAAAATGATTAATTTGTTCCTCACTCCAACAATGCCCATCAGATGTATAAACATCCAGACATACCACCCGAAAATTCCCTGAAAGTGCACAAAAGGAAGCTCTACAACTGCAAGATGTCTTCCAATTGTTGCCATTGAACCAAGGTCAGTATAATGAAACTCTTTCTCAGGTTTACCTTTTAGCTTTGATTTAAGATTACGTGCAAGAATATTTGCCTGCTGTATGGCCACCTGTGCAACCTGCGGATGCCCCTTTGGATATTTTTCCTCAGTCATAAAGCAGATGTCACCTATTGCATAAATATCGCCAGAACCGCTTACCCTGTTATATCTGTCAACAATAATCCTTCCGCTTTTTGTATACACCTCATTACCAAGCCCGTCTATTACATTACCTTTAATTCCGGCGGTCCAGATTATCATATTGGTTTTTATACTGTTCCCGGGTTGTATGAAAACAGTATTTTCATCACAGCCGGTTGCCCTGGTTCCAACCAGAACACTTACACCTGACTTTTCCAGAAATTCACGGGCCTTCTGCGAAGATTTAGGAGACATCATATTAAGAATTCTGTCAGCAGCCTCAATCAGAAAGATTTTCGGTCCGTTTGTCTTCAGCTCAGGATAATCCTTTGGAATAATATGCTTATTCATCTCAGCTAGGGCACCGGCAATCTCCACACCCGATGGGCCTCCGCCAATGATAACTATATTCAGGAATTTTTCTCTCTCAGCATCATCACTTACAGTAAGCGCATTCTCAAAATTCATTAGCAGATTATTCCTGAGGTCTATGACCTCGGCAATAGTCTTCATTGCCTTTGAATGCTGCTGCATCTGAGCTGAGCCAAAAAATGAATTTGTAGCACCATGCGCCAGCACAAGGTAATCATATCGTATTGTTCCTCCGGATGTTACAAGTTTTTTTCCTTCAGTGTCGATAGATCTTACTTCAGCTTTCCTGATGTGATAATCATTATGGTCCTGAAATATTTTTCTAAGGGGAAAGAGAATTGAACTTGCATCGAGTCCCGCTGAAGCCACCTGATAGAACAGGGGTGGAAACTGATGATAATTATGCTTGTCGATTATTACAACCTGGTACCCGGAGTTTTTAAGTTTCTTTGCAACTGTAAGTCCTGCAAATCCACAACCGGCAATCACGACCCTTTTTCTTCCGCTATCTGGAATATTAAGCATAAAAAGATATTTGAATATAAAGTTAAGCCATGCTTCTTAAACATGAAGCAATATCTTCATTTATTATTTTTCTCTGTTAATTATTTCACAATAGAAACATTATTGGTTCAATAAAGTTCAGTA
This sequence comes from Bacteroidota bacterium, assembly GCA_016718875.1. Taxonomy (GTDB): domain Bacteria; phylum Bacteroidota; class Bacteroidia; order Bacteroidales; family VadinHA17; genus LD21. Next base: position 65,452 of record JADKBL010000019.1, on the reverse strand, counting down.
CGTTCCAATATTTAATTCATCATTTTGTATCTTTGGTTATAACCATAAACTTCAATTTTATTAAATCAAATAAACCTGAATCATGAAAAACCTGATTTTTAAATCATTACTGGCAGTTTCAATTACTCTGGTATTTTGTACAGCCTGCAATAAGGGCGAAATAAATGGGGGCCCGATTTATATATAAACCTGACACAACCTTTAAAGTTGTGGGATACATATCAGGCTGGAGCTTTGATAAAATTGATGAACTTGAAATTGAAAAGCTGACTTACCTCAACCTTGCATTTGCAAATCCTGACAAGGATGGCATCCTTGTTTTTGACGGAGGATTTGATGTTAAACCTGTGATCAAAAAAGGACATGATGCCGGTCTTAAAGTTTTCATATCACTTGCCGGAGGAGGAAGACCTGATACTGTGATCTGGAAAACCCAGCTATTACCTGAAAACAGGACAAAATTTATAGGAAAAATCCTCAAATATGTGGAAGAAAATAATCTGGATGGTGTTGATGTGGACATTGAAGGAAATCTTCTCCCCTATACAGGAGTAAATTACAATCCCTTTGTTGTTGAACTCAGAGAAGCTCTCCACTCAAAGGGGAAAGGCATTACCGCAGCATTAGGGGCTACCCGCTTTCATCCTAATGTTCACCAGGAAGCTCTTGAAGCATACGATTTTATAAATGTAATGGTCTATGACAAAACCGGCGTATGGAGACCTAATATTATCGGTCCGCATTCACCCTGGTCATTTGCTGAGGAATCAATTAAATACTGGACTGTCGATCTGAAGATCCCTCCAAAAAAGATTACGCTGGGAGTTCCTTTTTACGGATTTGATTTTACTCCTCCTGCCAGGTACATCGACTACAGTGAAGTAATTAAGGATGATGTTTCGCTTGCCTATGTTGATTCTGTTGGCATGCGTTATTACAATGGTATCCCGATCATTGTGAAAAAGGTGGAGCTTGCCAAGAAAACACTTGGCGGAGTTATGATCTGGGAGATTCCCTGTGACACAAAAGGAGACCTGTCGTTACTCAGAGCTATGGACCAGACTATTAAAGCCGGCGATTGTGCCGTTACAGCCTTTTTCAGGGACGAGGATGGAGACGGGTTCGGGAATATGGCAAAACCATTTCAGGCATGTACTGCTCCTGATGGATATGTTGCCAATATGGATGATAAGGATGATGCTAATCCAAAGAAAAAATGATTATCAGTTTGTATCTTTGATATATTGAGCACAACATACCTCAAATTATTAGATTGACAATGTGCTCTTTAGGTCGAAATATAGAAATTAAAAAATTATGTACTCAAAAAGGCTCCCTGATTGATTTCAGGGAGCTTTTTTCATTTCTGGAAAGAGTTAAGCCTCGTAGAGGCTGATATATTGCGGCACCGCCCGTAGGCGGCCGCCCCGGGCCCCCCCTCAATTTCAGGCCTATGGCCTTAAGATCCAGACCTGCTCAGTGATTTTATAATTATCAATTTTATTTTTGTATCAACTGCCAGCACTTCCTTCCTGTATGCTCTGATCCATCCGGGAACCGCATTGTAAAAGATTATCACAACACATATCAGAATTACAACAGTTAGTACAAGGTTTATAAGTCCAGGGACTGAAGTTAACGGATCTGAAGCCTGTGGCAGATAAATATTCTTTATGTTAAGAATGGCTGCTGTTATTGTTGTTATCCCGACAAACAACATTGGAAGTATTGTGATCCAGGCGTATCTTATTCTTCCGCGGTTTATAATAAAGGATGTTCCTATTGAAAGTGCTATTGTGGCAAGAAGCTGATTGGCTGTACCAAACATCGGCCATATAGTTGATACCGAACCTGTATAAATAAAATATGCCCAGGCAAATACAACTACAGCACTTGCCAGAAGATTGCCCGGAAGCCAGTCGGTCCGCTGAAACGGCTTGTATACTCTGCCCAGTGCTTCCTGAAGCAGGAACCTGCCTATCCTTGTGCCGGCATCTATTGTGGTGAGGATAAAAAGGGCCTCAAACATTATCGCAAAATGATACCAGTACGACATTAAATGATTCATTCCCGGTATTGAAGAAAAGATATATGCCATACCAACTCCAAGTGATACTGCACCTCCCGTCCTTCCTGCTATTTTTTCGCCCACAGCTGCAGAAAGCTGATCAAGATTGGACTCAGTGAAACCCATAGCATGAAGCTTTGGGAGCAGTGCCTGAAACTTTTCAACAGGTACATTTATCTGGAAATAATCGAGTGGCAGAAGGCTTGTAGCTGCTATCAGGGCCATAATGCTTACTGCTCCTTCAACAAGCATGGATCCCACAGCAATTACCTTGATGTCTGCCTCTTTCATTATCATTTTAGGTGTTGTTCCGGAGCTCACCAGTGAGTGGAATCCTGAAATGGCGCCGCAGGCTATCGTAATAAAAAGGTAAGGAAAGAGCTTGCCGGGAATTATTGGTCCTCCACCGTGAGTAAACTCGGTAAAAGCCGGCATTTTAATCTCAGGGGCAACAATAATAAGACCTACAGCAAGCAGTCCAATGACTGATATCTTCATAATGGAACTGAGATAATCGCGCGGAGATAAAAGAAGCCACACAGGCAATACCGATGCAAAAAAACCATAAACTGCCAGCAGGATGGTAAGTGTCTTATGATCGAAAGTAAACCATGAAGCATATTGCGACTGTGGAATATACCTGCCCAGCACAACAGCCAGAATTAGAAGTATTACACCAACAATTGTTCCTTCAAGTGTTTTGCCTTTCCTTATCTTAAACATCCAGACGCCCATCAAAAGGGCAATGGGAATAGTCATTGCAATTGTAAATGTCCCCCATGAACTCTCAGCCAGAGCATTGACGACAACAAGTCCGAGACCAGCCATTGCAACAATAATTATGATTATGATTGCAACAGAAGTTGTAATGCCTGCCGATTTATTTATTTCAGTTCTGGCAATTTCGGCAAGTGATTTTCCATCATGCTGCACGGAAGCTGTAAGAATCACAAAATCATGAACTGCACCAGCCATTACAGCCCCGATTATCATCCATAAAAACCCGGGCATAAATCCGAATTGAGCTGCCAGCACCGGGCCAACGAGAGGTCCTGCTCCGGCAATAGCCGCGAAGTGATGTCCGAACAGTATCCATTTGTTCATCGGATAATAATTCTGACCATCATAAAGCCTGTGAGCAGGTGTCGTAGCCAGATCATTGCGCACTGCTACCTTTGCAGCAATAAAACTGAAATAGAATCTGTATGCAAGTGCAAACAGAGCCACAGAACCAATCACAAACGGCATCGCATTCATTCCACAGGAATTTCAGGTAATTGCAGCGGAAAAATAATCATTTCTTCTTTCATGTGCAATCCATACTACTTGTTCAGAAACAATCTATCAGGATATTTAGTAAATTGCATAATAAGAGACCCGTTAAAACTGAATGAGATGGAAATACAGAGAAATTTTGACCTGCTCAGCAGATATGCGGAGAAATTTAAGAAAGAAGATGCTCTCTGTTTCAAACATGAGGGCAAATGGAAAAAGTACAGTTCAGAGGAGTATATAACTTATTCCAATAACTTCTGCAGGGGGCTTTACAGGATGGGATTCAGAAAGGGTGACAAGGTAATCACAGTCTCGTCAAACCGGCCTGAATGGAACTTTGCCGATCTGGGTATGGCAATGATCGGTGTTGTGCATGTCCCTGTTTTTGCATCACTCAGCACCTCGGAATATCAGCATATAATCAGGGATTCAGGGGCTAAAATGATACTTATTTCTGATTCAAAGCATTATAAAAGCTTCCGACAGGCAATTGATCTTGAAGGATATTCTTCACAGGTGTACACTTTTGATAGTGTTGCAGCAGTAAAAAACTGGTCGGAGATCCTGGATATGGGTACGTCGGCAGATGCCGAAACTCTTAAAGAGATCGAAGACATTAAAGCATCCATTGGAGAAAACAGCTTTGCCACACTCATTTACACTTCCGGGACAACCGGCAGACCAAAAGGTGTTATGCTTTCGCACAGGAACCTTGTATCAAATTTTGTATCTGCAGCCTCAGTATTCAATCTGAAGCCAACTGATAAATACCTCAGCATACTTCCGCTTTGTCATGTAGGCGGCAGAATGGGAAATTACCAGACACAGTACAGTGGTGCAAGTATTTACTATGCTGAAAGCATGAGTAGCATTGCCGCCAATATGCAGGAAATCAAACCTGACGGATTTGATGCTGTTCCGAGAGTACTGGAAAAATTCTATGATGTAATAATATCAAAAGGTAAAAAACTTAAAGGAATCAAAAAAATGATTTTCTTTTGGGCCGTTAAACTCGGATTAAAATATAAACCTTTCGGGGAAAACGGATGGTTTTATGAAAGCAGATTAAAACTGGCCGACAAACTGATCTTCAGCAAATGGAGGGCCGCACTGGGAGGAAATGTAAGAATAGTAGGATGCGGAGGGGCCAGCCTGCCTCCCAGGCTTGAAAAAATTTTCTGGGCAGCAGGGATAAAAATTATAAATATGTACGGCCTCACGGAAACTTCTCCTGTTATCACAATCAACAGGACTTTCAAGGGAGGTGCTAAACTTGGTTCAGTAGGATATGTAATTGAAGGTGTTGAGGTTAAGATAGCTGATGACGGAGAGATTCTTTGCAAGGGTCCCGATGTAATGCTTGGATATCACAATGACCCTGAACTTACAGCTTCAGTCTTTGACAGTGACGGTTGGTTTCATACCGGTGATATTGGTTATCTTGAAGAGGGAAAATTCCTTATGGTAACCGACAGGAAAAAGGAGATCTTCAAGCTTTCAAACGGGAAGTATATTGCACCCCAGCTGATTGAAAATATCTTCAGGGAATCAAACATAATTGACCAGATTATGGTCGTCGGAGAGCATGAAAAATTTGCAAGTGCACTTATATCACCCAACTTTAAATACTTTGAAGAACTGAAATCATCAGGAAAAATAGGATTCTCCGATGCAGAAGAGCTTATCAGGAATCCGGAAATACAATCATTCTTCAGTTCTGAAATCGAGAAGTACAATAAGAAGCTTAGTCCTCCGGAAAGAATAAACCGGTTCCGCCTGGTACCTGATGAATGGAGTCCTGCTTCAGGAGAGCTCTCTCCCACCCTGAAACTCAGACGCCGGTACATCAGTGAGAAATACCGGAAACTGCTGGAACAGGTTTATGTAAAAATAAACTGATAAGACCCTGATGAATATAATTCCGGTAAAGAACAAAAAGACAAGGAAGCAATTCCTTGATGTAGCAAAAATTATTTATAAGAATGACCCCGTATGGGTGTGCCCTTTCGATAATGAGATAGAGGCGATATTTGATCCTGAAAAGAATCCCTATCACAAACACGGGGAGGTCGAACGCTGGATATTGACTGATGGAGATAATAACCTGATCGGAAGGATTGCTGCGTTTATTGACAGAAACCTTGCATACAGCTATGAACAGCCAACTGGCGGAACAGGCTTTTTTGAATGTATAAATGATCCGGATGCTGCATTTATCCTCTTCGAAACAGCAAAAAACTGGCTTGCATCAAGGGGCATGGAAGCCATGGACGGACCCATAAACTTCGGTGAAACAGATAAATACTGGGGCCTGCTTGTTGACGGATTCACACATCCCTCATTTGAAGTGCCTTATAATCATAAGTATTACAAGGAGTTATTTGAATCATACGGTTTCATGACATATTATAAGATGGAGGGATTTCACCTTGATCTTACAAAACCATTGTCAGAAAGATTCATAAAGATTGCTGAATGGGTCACAAATAAACCCGGTTATGAATTCCGGCATTTTACATGGAAAGAAGAAGATAAATTCACAGAAGACTTTGCTACTGTATTTAATGAAGCCTGGGCATCTTTCAAGAAAAACTTTAAACCGCTTGAACCGGCTTATATCAAAGGAGTTCTGAAAAAAGCCAAAGCCATTATAGATGAGGAATTTATCTGGTATGCCTATTTTGAAGGAAAACCAATTGCAATTTATCTGATGTTCCCTGATCTTAACCAGATTCTTAAACATATGAATGGCAAACTGAACCTGTTCAGCATGATTAAGTTCCTTTACCTGAAAAAAATGAAAACCATGACAAGGGCAAAAGGTTTGCTCATGGGTGTCATCCCAAAATACCAGAATCATGGCATTGAATCCGCCTTCATCCTGAAAGTGAATGAAGTAATCAGGAGAAAACCACATTACCGGGAGGTTGAGTTCTCCTGGGTAGCCGATTTCAATCCTAAGATGAGAAAAATCTTTATCTCGGTAGGCAGCGTTCCTGTAAAAAACTATATAACATACAGATACCTTTTCGACAGAACTAAAGAATTCAAACGCTACCCAATACCTGTTATTGATAATGCCTGAATATAGAACGCCTGAAGTACTTATTGCTCAAAATGAAATATGATGTAATTATTATCGGAGGAGGGCTGGGTGGTTTAACAGCCGGAGCCAAGCTTGCCAAAGAGGGAAAAAGCGTGCTACTTATTGAACAGCACACAAAACCGGGAGGATGCGCAACAACATTCACCAGAAGGGGGTTTACTTTCGAAGTGGGACTTCATGAGATGGACGGACCTTCAGCCCGCGACATGAAGAACAGGATCTTCGCCGAGCTTGATGTTTTTGGAAATATTCAATTCCTGAAAGTGCCGGAGTTTTACCGCTTTGTAAGTGACAGAGTGGATATAACAATTCCGCATGACGCCACAGCTGCATCAGCATTGCTAAAAGAGAGATTTCCAAATGATGCTTCCGGAATTGATGCCTACTTCAGTCAGCTTCTTAGTCCAAAAAGGAAAAGTGCTGATGAACTTCCAAAAGACCAGAGCATAGGAGAATACCTCGATTCTGTTATTGACAATGAGGACCTCAAACTTGTCCTGCTGGGAAATCTCGGATACTTTCATGATGATCCTTACTCTCTCTCACTGGCATATTATTCTGTTGCCCAGGGAAGTTATTACAATGGAGGAGCAAGTTTTATCAGGGGGGGATCTCAGCAATTATCTGATTATCTTTCATCCTATATCAGAAAGCACAGAGGCAAAGTTATACTGAATCATATCGTTACCGGATTCACATCAGAAAATGAAAAGCTGACTGGTGTTATTTTCAGAAAATCAGGTGCACATTCTGATGCAGAGGAAGCTTTTGGAAATGAGATTATTGCTAATGCCGCCATGCCAATGATTGCTGATCTGCTGCCTGAAAACATTAGGGTAAAATTGAATAATTCTATCAGTGGTTTCAGACCTGGAGCTTCTCTTTTGTCGATCTATTTTGGTTTCAGGCATAACCTGAAAACAATCGGGAATAATCATTATTCAACTTTTTTCTTCGATAATTCCATAACATCTCAGGCCGATATTCATAATAACAATCAGGCTGACTTCAAAAACAGGAGTTTCACATTTGTAGACTATGGCCAGGTTGATTCAGGCCTGGCACCTGAAGGAAAAAGTGTGGGAGCAATATGCTGCATTGACTACTGTTCAGGCTGGGAGAAGCTGACAAAAGATGAATACACTGCAAAAAAGAAAGATGTTGCCAGTATTTTTATCAGCAGGCTTGAAAAACACATACCCGGAATCAGGGCTGAAATCGAATACTTTGAAGTTGGAACACCTGTTACGGTAAAAAGGTATACTCTCAATCCGGAGGGTGCAGTTTACGGTTTCGCCAGAATTCCGGGAATGCCACCGGTTAATACCGCAGATCTGCCTGATAACCTTCACTTTGCATCAGCATGGGGAAAAACGGGAGGTGGTTTTTCAGGAGCAATATATTCAGGATACCTCTGTGCAATGAACATTCTCAGGAAAAGGAATCAGGGTTAAGGAATTCTGTCATATGCACGCCTTTAAATGACGGGCTGTTACCTGGCCCTTACTATTCGCTGGCTTATAGGCTGATTGATTGTAATAGGCACCTGTTCTTCAATTGTGTTACAGCTGTCGAGATGCAGGGCTTTTATATCGGATATGCATACCAGTCGCGACAATCCATGTAATGTAAGAGTGAAATTCTCACTGTTCGACAGCGTATAATCACGGGGCATAATCCTGTCTATCAGCACGAACTTGAAATCTGCAGGTAGCTCATGCTTTCTCAAGGAATCATAGCTGCTCTTAAGCTTGATTTCACCGGAATTAACAAGGTCTTCAAGGATCTCCTTAAAGTAGAGATTGATCTTTGGTTCAACCTTAAATCCCATATGAAAATCTATACGGATCAGAATCCCCGGAATGATCTGGGTAACCTGGTATTCAAAACGGTTTGGTTCATCCACAACATCCACATGCAAGAACCAGTACGTATCGGCACGTTTGGGCTGTTTATGGAATATCGAATAAATAACCTTCGACTCAACCTGGTCAGGCTTATTTGCCTTGATAATATAAACCAGGTTTGTGGCTGTCCTAGGAACAGTCTCATCTTTCGAAAGGTCCTTGAGCGGTTCGATGTATTTGTCGAGATTTGTAAATGTAACATACCGGTTCTTGAGTTTTCTGCCAAAATACCAGCCATACATTATAATAAAGAAGATCGATGCCAGCAGCAAAGTGAACCAGCCTCCTTCATTAAACTTATGAAGGTTTGCGATAAGAAAACTGCTTTCAATTGTCAGATAAACCATGAAGATAACAAGAACCAGTCTGTGATTAACTCCTTTCTGATACAGGTAATATGTCAGAAGAAAAGTAGTCATCATCTCTGTAATGTTTATAGCCAGACCGTAAGCAGCCTCCATATTTGCTGAAGCTCTGAAGAAAATAACCACCAGGCTGCAGGCAAACCACAGATACCAGTTGACAAAAGGCAAGTAAACCTGACCTTTGACATGTGTTGGGTTCAATACTTTGACTTTCGGCCACAGATTAAGGGAAATAGCCTCCTTAACTATTGTAAATGAACCGCTTATAATAGCCTGACTGGCAATTATTGAGGCTGCTGTAGCCAGCAGTATTCCCGGGATCAGGAACCAGTTTGGCATAATTGCAAAGAAAGGATTCAGATCAGCTTCAGGAACTCCATTGGCAAGCAGCCATGCTCCCTGACCAAAATAGTTCAGCAGAAGTGAGACTTTTACAAAGATCCACGCAACCTGTATGTTCGATCTTCCACAGTGTCCAAGATCAGCATAAAGAGCTTCTGCTCCGGTGGTACACAGGAAAACAGCTCCAAGAAGAATGAAACCGCCAGGGTACTCACCAAGGAGACGGGCAGCATAAACAGGATTTACTGCTTTCAGGATACCCGGATTATAAACCAGGTGCGAAATTCCGATAATACCAAGAATCAGGAACCATATAACCATGATCGGTCCGAACGAACTGCCAACTTTTGCTGAACCGAATTGCTGAATGAAAAATAGAATTCCAAAAATTAAAAGTACAATCGGAACTATTGGAATATCAGGATTCAGCATTTTCAGACCTTCAACTGATGATGTAACTGTAATAGCCGGAGTAATCACCCCGTCTGCCAGTAATGCTGCGCCTCCCATCATGGTAAGCAGGGCAGCCCAGGAAGTTTTACGCCGCATAAGGGCAAAAAGGGAAAGAATCCCGCCTTCACCCTTATTGTCAACCCTGAGAGCAATTATGATATATTTTGTAGTTGTCTGGAGAGTTAATGTCCAGAATATACATGATAATGATCCATAGATTAAAAGCTCGTTAAACTCGGCACCGCCTTTAACAATGGCCTTCATCACATACAAAGGGCTTGTCCCGAGATCACCAAATACAATTCCAAGTGTTACCAATACACCTGCAGCTGAGAGCTTTCCAATATTCAGGTGTTTTCCATTTCCTCCCATCTTGTAAAATTTCTCCTTACGAAAACTCTTAAAATTGACTAAAACAGTGAAAGTTAGTAAAATTTACCAATCCTGAAGACAGTGTTATTGAGATAATTCTGACTTCTGACCAAGCCAGCTGATAGCAAGTTCAACAACATCATTATAATTTTCTATCCCGTGAGCCACATGATTCGACTTCAGGTAAGCATCATAAACTGATTCATGGACCTGTTCCATGGCTTCGTTCTGTAAACCGAAATAGTACTGCTGCCTGAACTGAATATCTTCAAGTACCTTCTTATCAAGTTTCTTTAAAAAATCATTGTAGTCGCTGAAATACTGGGCATCTTCCAGAAAGTAAAGCAGAAGAGCCAGGTATCCTGAATAGTTAAGCCTCTTATCATCTGATAATGTACAAACTACAAATGCCGTAAGGTTTGCTTCTGATTCACCTGAAACACCAAACTGGTGAGCTTTCTCATGAGCAAGAAGGAATGGATAATCCATCGGAAGTATTCTCCGGTTAAGGTTTATCTCATTGAAAAAAGGTCCGAAATAACCGCTTATCCCGAACTTTGAAATAAGATTGCTGAAGACCATTTTCTTCGGACGCCTGTGTCCATTCGGATAATTGAGATCGAGAATGACTGAATTCTTTGAATATGAATCCTCTACCAGAAAATCTATATCACTGTAGTCATCATGCTTAACAACAATGTAGTTGTTGTTTACCCTAACAATAACAGAATCAAGCACCGATCTGAAAAGTTTCGCGTCAACACTCTTAATCTCAAGGCCTATCCTTTTTTCAATCGCCGGACGGAAATAATTGAAGCCCCATGAGAGATAAAAATAAGCATACAAAAGCGCCACTATCTGACCAATTCTCAGAAGAAAAGTCAGAAGCCTAAGCCTTTTTACAATTACAAGCACGATGCAAACCAGGAGGGAAGTAATAGCCAGCAACCAGAAGATATCCCACATTGAAAACGGGACAATCATGCTGAATGAAGACATAGCTCTGGCAAAATGAAGATAAAAGCTGTCTGAATAATACTCTTCAACAGCTGCAGGATTCTTTATTGCTATCCTGACAATTAAGAAAAAAACTGCCGCAACAATAAATGGCCATGCCTGTTTAAATAATTTTGCTTTCCCTTTTTTTGCATCCATATCAGATTCCTGCCTTGCTGTGAATCCGCAAAAGTAAATAAATGTATCTTTACTTTCATCATCGTCTGATATTCGCTTAAATCAAAAAAGCTACCGATGTCGCTGGGAAAATCACGCCTGCTTATTCTGTTTCCACTCCTCCTGTCATTATACTGCCAGGGTCAGCCTGCCAATTCAAGCCGGCTGACACTTCTTTTCATGGGTGATATTATGGGACATATTGAACAGATATGGTCAGCGGAGGATCGTGTAAAACACATTTATGATTATGATACAGTTTTCACATATATAAAAGAAGTTATTGACGAAGCAGATATTGCAATTGCCAACCTGGAAGTTACACTTGCAGGCCCGCCCTACTCCGGATATCCGGGTTTCAACTCACCATCTGCCCTTGCAGCAGCCTGTAAAAATGCCGGTATTGACTGCATGGTAACTGCCAACAATCATGCAGCCGACAGAAGGTCTTCAGGTATTATTAAGACAATTCATATTCTGGACAGCCTTGGAATTAAACATACCGGAACATTCACTGATATAGGCGAAAAAGAAAAGGAATATCCCCTATTACTTGATAAGAATGGTATTACTCTGGCTTTGCTGAATTATACCTATGGAACAAACGGGATAAAAGTTAAAAATCCTGCTGTCATCAATACTATTGACAGAGAAACAATTGCAAAGGATATAGAAAAAGCATCCGCCAAAAAAGCTGATATAGTTATAGTCTTTCTTCATTGGGGCAATGAATATGAGACTATTCCTTCAAAATCACAATATGACCTTACCGATTTTTTATTTGAAAAGGGTGCAGATATTATTATCGGATCACATCCTCATGTTTTGCAAAAAATGATACTGACAAGAAATTCTTACAACCGGAAAGGTAAAGTGGCAGTCTATTCGCTCGGCAATTTTATTTCGAATCAGCAAAAGCTCAAAACCAGAGGTGGCGCAATGGCCAGGATTGAGATTACAAAAACAGGTAATGATGTAGTGATAACTGATGCGGACTATTATCTTACATGGGTATATTCCCCAATAGAAAAATACAGGAAAAGGTTTTATGTGATACCATGCTCTGAATATGAAAACAAGGCATACTTTTTCCGTGATTCTGTTCAATACGACAAAATGAAGAGTTTTTTGAAGGATTCCAGGTCACTTCTTTACAATCAGAATGTTAATATCTATGAAATGATCTATAACGGCTCAGCCTGGCTGTTAAATTATTAACACTATTAATATGATATATTCATCTTTTTAACCTTTTTTAAACATGCCTGATATTAAGTCTCGGATTTTATAGATATAATTGTATTGTAAATATTTTACTCCACAGTAAACGGTTAATACATGGATAATTCCATTGCTCTGCTTTCTGTTACAGCTGTTTCGCTGGGATTCCTTCACACACTGCTGGGACCTGATCATTACCTGCCTTTTATAGTTCTGAGTCAGGCAAAAAACTGGAACCTCAAAAAGACCATGTGGATAACATTCCTTTGCGGACTTGGCCACGTACTCAGTTCTGTTGTACTTGGCCTGCTTGGTATAGCGGTTGGTATCTCTGTTACCAGGCTTGTCAATGTGGAATCATTCAGGGGAAATATTGCTGCCTGGCTTTTTATTGCATTTGGCCTTGTATATATGATCATAAGTTTAAGGAATCTCCTGCGGAAAAAGAAACATACACACTCTCATCATCACTTCGGAGGTGAAAAGCATGTACATGAGCATGACCATCAGGATGAACACACGCATATTCATCAGACTGATGTAGTGAAGACAACCCCCTGGATATTGTTTCTGATTTTTGTTTTCGGACCTTGTGAGCCACTGATTCCAATACTCATGTATCCTGCAGCTGAAAGTAATATCGGCGGGTCAATTCTGGTTTCGGTACTTTTTTCGGTAACAACAATTGCAACAATGATGTCGATTGTCCTTGCATTTAAACTCGGGCTGAATAAGATTAACCTTAAACCGCTTGAGAAATACAGTCACCTTATTGCCGGGGCAATGATATTTTTCTCAGGCATTGCAATCCAGTTTCTGGGTTTATAATTTTTTAATATAATATTATGACTGGCATTATTGAACTTGATGCATTCCTCTTCGGAATAATCAGCGCTGTGTCCCTGCCTCTGGGTGCCTTACTTGCACTTAAATGGACACCCAAACCAAAAGTAATAGCTTCCATGATGGCTATCGGAGCCGGAGCTCTGCTTGCAGCCCTCACAATTGATCTTGTTGCAGTTTCGGTTGATAAGGGACATTTCTATCCGCTTGCCATAGGTATGGTTATAGGTGGGATATTCTTTGTTTTACTAAATAAAATTGTAAACAGCAAGGGTGGCTTTTTGCGTAAGACTGCAACAATAATCACCCATATAACCAGCAAAAAGAATGACCGTCAAAAGAAACTTTATGAAAGATTAAGCAAGATAGGTTTCTTTCATAACCTGTCACCGTCTTCAGCACAGTCTCTGATCCCCCACCTGAACAGGTACCGCTACAGGGAGGGTAAGATCATGGTCCATGAAAGTGATCCGGGTGATAACTTCTATCTGATTGAAAACGGAGAAGCTATTGTGATGGATGACAATACCAATTCCGTAATAAGTGTTCTGAAACCAAATGATATTTATGGTCTGGTTGAAATGATGACTGGTATCACCCATAATTATAACGTCGTGGTTAAGAGTGATATGCATGTCTGGATCATCAACAAGGAATCGTTCGACAATCTTATAAAACTCAATCCATCACTTGCTTCAGAAATAAAAAGTCTGGTTACCGAAAAGATCCACCTTCTTGAAGAAAAACATGCCATCAGTTCTGAAAAGGCCTCTGTCTGGTATAATGATCTCATGAAAAACTTCGATGAAAAGAAGTCTGCAATAACCCAGTCCGATATAAATGAAGAAGTCTCTGAACATGGCAATCCATCAATGGCTATCTGGCTGGGTATCATGCTTGATGGTATTCCTGAATCCATAGTTATAGGATCAAGTCTCCTGCTCCATCCGTCAATGAGCTTATCACTGCTCGCAGGACTCTTTCTCTCAAACTTTCCGGAGGCATTGTCAAGCTCTGTAGGAATGAGAAAACAAAAAATGTCCAACATGAAGATCCTTATGATGTGGCTTTCCATAATGATTGTCACTGGAATAGGAGCTTTTGCCGGAAATATATTTTTCGAAAATGTCGAACCTCATATTTTCGCTCTTGTTGATGGAATGGCTGCAGGTGCAATGCTGACAATGATTGCTGAAACAATGCTTCCCGAAGCATTTCATATCGGAGGTTCAGTTACAGGGTTGTCTACACTTATAGGCTTCCTTACAACCCTCCTCTTTAAAGTACTCGGGTAATATATAAAACAATAAACTGAATGCTAAGTAATTAATCTCATTATTAAAATGACATTTAATTATTAGCTTTGCACATATTTTTGCATTATGATGAATTACGATTACAATACACAGAGAAAGAGGATGGAATTGCCAGAATATGGCAGGAATGTCCAGAAGATGGTTGATCATATAAAGACTATTAAAGACAGGGATGAAAGAAACCGTGCAGCTAAAACCATTATCTCTATCATGGGGAACCTCAATCCCCACCTTCGCGATGTAGGTGACTTCAAACATAAGCTATGGGATCACCTTGCCATAATAGCCGAATTTGACCTCGACATTGATTCTCCATATCCTGTACCTGAGATAACAAAGCTGAGAGAAAAGCCCAGGGAAGTACCATATATGCAGGGCGAGATCAGGTATCTTCACTATGGCCGTATCATTGAGCTTATGATACAGGCTGCTACAGAACTTGAAGATGGTGATGAGAAGGAATATCTTACCACACTGATTGTGAACCAGATGAAGAAATCATATATCACCTGGAACCGCAGCCAGGTGGCAGATGAAACAATTATCAACGATGTAAGGGTTTTATCGAAAGGCAAGCTTAAAATAACTGAAGGCGTCAGGATCCTCGAAGTAAGAGAACTCATGCCTCCTCCAAAAAAGAAACCTATGGGCAAACCTCAGGGTAAGCACCAGAATAAGCCATTCAATAAGAAAAAAGGATACAGCAGGCATTAAAAATGGCGCAAGGGCTCTAAGGCTCACAGGCGTAAAGGCAAATCCAGCTTATTTATCATTCCCATTATTATCAGTCCATTGTGCCGTTGTGCCGTTGCGCCATTGAGCCGTTGAGCCCTTACACCATTGTGCCATCGCGCCGTGACTGTCAATTTGTCAACTCCCCTTTCTTGGCAAATATTTTGCTACTAAGCTATTGTAATTATGAAACTGAGCGAATGATGATGAAAAAAAAGCACAGGCAGCAGGAAGAAAATCATATTAATATTGGCGGCGAATCAGCTGACAGTAAGAACAATACATTTTCTCATGATGATCAGATGGTAAGTGATAATGATGAACTTCCTATTGATCAGCATAAACATAAGGTTTCAGAAGATAAGACGGAAGAATCTCCTTCAACTGACAAAGTTGAAAAGGAACTTAAGGAAACAGTTGCAAAACTGGCAGAAATGCAGGATAAGTATATCCGTCTTTCAGCCGAGTTTGATAATTACAGAAAAAGGACACTCAGGGAAAAAATGGATCTCTCCAAATATGCCGGTGAGAATCTCCTTCTTAAAATAATCCCCCTGATGGACGATTTTGAAAGAGCCCTGAAACATATGGACGATGGAACCGATTCCGCTGCTATGAAAAACGGAATTGATCTCATATATAGTAAATTCAACGAGTTCCTTAAACAGAACGGGGTAACTGAAATTGAAGCTCTGAATAACAGCTTCAATGTTGATATACATGAGGCAGTTGCAAAAGTACCTGCCGGCGAGGATGACAAAAAAGGGAAAGTGGTTGATGTTCTTGAAAAAGGTTATTATCTGCAGGATAAGGTCCTGAGATTTTCTAAAGTAGTTGTTGGTGAATAATATTCAGTTGCTTAACAGATATTAAAGTGGCTAATCTAAAAATATAGAAAGGATGGGAAAAAGAGATTTTTATGAGGTGCTTGGCGTATCCAAAGAGGCCACTAAGGAAGAGATCAAAAAAGCATACCGCAAGCAGGCACTCAAATATCACCCAGATAAAAATCCGGGGGACAAAAAAGCTGAAGAACATTTTAAGGAGGCTGCTGAAGCTTACGAAATTCTCAGCAATGAGGAAAAAAAAGCACGGTACGATCGTTATGGACATGCCGGCATGGGAAACTCCGGCGGCGGTTTCAGCGGTCATACAATGACAATGGACGATATCTTCTCTTCGTTCGGTGATATCTTCGGTGATGCATTTGGAGGATTTGGTGCTTTTGGAGGAGGAGGAAGAAGAGGAAGAAGGGTAAACAAAGGCACTAACCTTCGAGTAAAGGTTAAGCTCAACCTCCAGGAGATAGCCGCCGGCTGCGAGAAAAAAATAAAGGTTACCAAATACAATACCTGCGACACGTGCGGCGGAACAGGTGCAGCAGACGCTTCAGCAATTTCCGACTGCTCTACATGCAGGGGCTCAGGACATGTTACAAGAATCACAAACACAATGCTCGGACAGATGCAGACAACTGCAGTATGCCCGGCCTGCGGTGGTGAAGGCAAGACTGTTACCAGCAAATGCACATCCTGCTATGGCGAAGGAATCGTCCAGAAAGAGGAGGTCATTAAGATAAATATACCTGCCGGTGTTGGCAAGGGAATGCAGATGACTGTCAGCGGAAAAGGAAACGCCCCCAGAAGAGGCGGGGTTAACGGAGATCTGCTTGTTGTAATTGATGAAGAAGAACATCCCGACCTGATCAGGGAAGGAAATGACCTGATATATAACCTCTTCGTCAGCATCCCCGATGCAATTCTCGGAACTCATGTTGAAATACCAACAGTTGATACTAATGTCAAGATAAAAATAGAACCGGGAACCCAGCCCGGCAGGATTCTCAGACTCAGAGGCAAAGGTCTTCCGGAAGTAAACGGATACGGAAGAGGCGACCTGCTGGTAAATGTAAATGTCTGGATTCCAAAAAGTATGACCAAGGAAGAGTTGAAGGCTTTCGAAAAATTCAGGGAATCAAAATCATTTGAGCCTGCTCCCGATAAAAATGATAAAGGTTTCTTCGAAAGGATGAGAGGGTATTTTGAAGGGTAATTATTACTATCATATACTTTTTCACTACTAAACAGATAATGATTGAAATAAACATGAGATTCTTCGCTTCACTTCGTTTCGCTCAGAATGACATGTAATTATGTTTTTGAGGTGGAGGTGATTGGCGGCGGAGCCGCCAATCACCTCCACCTCACCCACATATTCATCAAGTAATTGTCATTCTGAGCGCAGCGAAGAATCTCTTATTTCTAATCGGAAGCAATTGATACTTTTTCTATATTTACACTTAATTCCAAGTTGTAGTTAAAATTAATCTCAATGGCTCTTTTTGAAGCAAAAAATGTATCCAAGCAGTATGGTACCCAACTGGCTCTGGATAATGTAAGTATTGCTGTACCCCAGCAAAGCATCTACGGGCTTCTCGGTCCTAACGGTGCAGGAAAAACCACATTGATCAGGATAATCAACCAGATCACCGGCCCCGATTCAGGTGAACTTTTCCTGGATGGGAAGAAACTATGTCCCGAAGATGTCCAGCGAATCGGATACCTTCCTGAGGAAAGAGGCTTGTACAAAAAAATGAAGGTTGGCGAACAGGCTCTCTACTTTGCGCAGCTGAAAGGCCTTTCAAAAGCAGAGGCAATGAAAAGACTCAAATACTGGTTTAACAAGCTTGAAATAACTGACTGGTGGGGCAAAAAGGTGGAAGAACTATCAAAGGGAATGGCACAGAAAGTTCAGTTTGTAACAACTGTTCTTCATGAACCCAAGCTGCTTATCTTCGATGAACCATTCACCGGATTCGACCCTGTAAATGCAAAAATCATCAAGAACGAAATACTCTTCCTGAGAGAAAGAGGAGCAACAATTATATTCTCTACTCATAATATGGAATCAGTTGAAGAACTGTGCGACAACATCACCCTCATAGACAAAGCAAAAACAATTCTGGAGGGAAGCGTTGACGAAATCAGAACTAAATGGGCAGCAAATGAATATGACCTTGTATTCGACGGCAATGTAAAAATCGAAGGAAACGGACATTATAATATCCTCGATCAAAAGTTTGAGAACAACAAAAGCATTGTCAGACTGAAAACAACGGGTGACATAAAAAGCAATGAGATACTTCAGACAGCAATAAAATCCGGAACTGTCATCTCTTTCAATCCTGCTCTTCCGTCGATGAATGAAATATTTATAAGAGTGGTTGAAGCCCGTAACTAATCATCATTTAACCCTTTTAATTGCCTAGTCATGAATAAAATATCAGTCATAATAAAAAGAGAATATGTTACAAGGGTAAGAAAAAAATCATTTATAATAATGACCCTTCTTGCTCCGCTTCTTATGGCAGCTATTGTAATAGTCCCCACCGTTCTGATGATGAACCAGAAGGGTGACTTTAAAAAAATTGCTGTTATTGAAGAGAAATCAGACCTGTTTAAAGGTGTCATAAAAAATACAAAGGACGCTGAGTTCGTTTACCTTGACAATGTTAATCTGAATGAATTCAAGACCAAGTTTGAACAGGAAGGCTATTATGGAGTACTGATAATATATCCCGAGATCATTAATACTCCAAATGCCATCGATCTTATTTCCAAAAAACAACCGCCGATAGGTCTTCTCGAGCATATCGAAAGATCTCTCGAAAAAAATATCGAGAAGCAAAAACTAGCTGCCTACAGTATTGGTGATCTCGATGCAATCATGAAGAGTATTCAGACCGATGTATCTGTCCAGACAAAAAAACTGGATGATCTGGGTAATGTTCAAAAAACAAGTACGGGTATTTCAATGGCACTGGCCTATATCTTCGGACTGCTCATGTATATGCTGGTCTTCATCTTCGGATCACAGGTGATGCGTGGTGTTATAGAGGAGAAAACAAGCAGGGTTGTAGAGGTAATAATCTCCTCCGTCAAACCTATTGAACTTATGATGGGAAAAATCGTTGGCATCGCACTGGTTGGACTAACACAATTCCTTATGTGGGTGATTCTTACTGCCGGAATAACTACGGTATTAAAAACAACTTTGCTCGGGAATTCAGGAATTACCGAAATAACCCAATCGATGCCCCAGAATATGATGACTGAAAACCAGGCTGTTGCAGGACAGGCTGCTGTTCAGGAAATATCACCGGAACTAATTGAATTTACAAGGCTCTTCGACAGTGCGCTTAACCAGCCATGGCTGCTTATAATATTTGCTTTTATATTCTACTTTATAACGGGTTATCTTCTATATGCCTCAGTGTTTGCAGCCATCGGATCGGCTGTCGATAATGAAACAGAAACACAGCAGTTTATGCTGCCAGTGACAATCCCTATTATTATAGGTCTGATGGTTGCAATGGGCACAATGCAGAACCCCGAAAGTCCTGTCGCATTCTGGTGCTCGTTAATACCACTGACCTCTCCTATCGTTATGATGGCCAGGATTCCTTTCGGTGTTCCATACTGGCAGATTGGAATCTCAATGCTGCTGATGGTAGTTACTTTCATCTTTTTCGTCTGGATGGCTGCCAAGATTTACCGCACAGGTATTCTTATGTATGGTAAGAAGACATCCTGGAAAGAGATGTGGAAGTGGCTGAGATATAGTGGATAACAAAAAGGCGACAGGCGACGGGCAACAGGCGACAGGCCTTAGCTATTGGTTTTCCTGACGCCTGACGCCTGACGCCCGATGCCTGAAGCCTGACATTTATATAGAAAAATTTAACTTACGGGAATTATGTCAAAAATACTTGTAATCGACGACGAACGGGCTATCAGGAATACACTGAAAGAGGTTCTTGAATATGAGAAACATGAGGTCGATCTTGCTGAGGACGGGCCGAAAGGTCTTGAGATGTTCACAGCAAACACTTATGACATAGTACTCTGCGATATTAAAATGGCTAAGATGGATGGCATTGAGGTCCTTGGAAAAATCGCTGAACAGTCAACTGATATCCCTGTCATAATGATTTCAGGACATGGTAATATTGATACCGCTGTTGAAGCTATTAAAAAAGGGGCGTATGATTTCCTAGAGAAACCTCTCGACCTCAACAGGCTCCTCATCACTATCAGGAATGCAATGGACAAATCCACTCTTATCACCCAGACACAGGTGCTGAAGAGCAAGGTAAGCAAGATGTATGAGATTGTCGGCGAATCGGATGCAATACAGAATGTCAAGAAGATGATCGATAAGGTAGCCGCTACAGAAGCAAGGGTGCTGATTACCGGATCGAACGGAACAGGCAAAGAGCTTGTTGCTCATCAGATTCATGAAAAAAGCTATCGTGTCAAAGGTCCCTTTGTGGAAGTTAACTGTGCAGCTATTCCCTCAGAATTGATTGAGAGCGAACTCTTTGGTCATGAAAAGGGCTCATTCACCTCTGCAATCAAACAGCGTATCGGAAAGTTTGAACAGGCTAATGGAGGAACACTCTTCCTTGATGAAATAGGCGATATGAGCCTCTCTGCCCAGGCTAAAGTGCTGAGGGCTCTTCAGGAGAACAAGATTACAAGGGTAGGATCAGATAAGGATATACATGTGAATGTTAGGGTGATAACTGCCACAAACAAGAATATAAAGAAAGAGATCGAAGCAAATAACTTCCGGGAGGATCTGTACCACAGGTTGAGTGTAATACTGATCCACGTGGCCTCAGTGAATGAAAGATCTGATGATATCCCCTTGCTGGCTGAGCACTTCAACAACCTTATCTGCAGTGAGTACGGGATGAGTAAGAAGATCCTCAAGAAAGATGCAATCAAAGAACTTCAGAAGATAGAGTGGACCGGCAATATCAGGGAATTCAGGAATGTCCTTGAGAGGCTTATCATCCTCTGCCAGGATGAAATAACCGGAAACGATGTCGTTTCATATGCAAGACCTGTATCAGGAAACACCCAATAAAATGTTCCGTATAGAAAAAGATAGTCTTGGTGAAAAGGAGATTCCGAAAGATGCCCTTTACGGAATTCATTCTTCCAGAGCAATAGAAAATTTCCCGGATAACACTCCATTCCCCATAGAATGGTACAAAGCGGTTGGTATCACCAAACTCGCATGTTACAATACCTATAGAAATTTCAGGAATGCTGCATTATTACATCCTGACAAAACAGTATCCCTGAGGGCAATCAATGACGATATACTCGATCCTCTGATATATGCAGCATTACAGGTTGCTGACGGAGAACATTACAGCAGTTTCATAGTCCCGGCAGTACAAGGGGGAGCCGGCACTAGCATCAACATGAATATCAACGAGATAATCACAAACACAGCCCTTCAGAAAAGTGGAAATAAGTGTGGAGAATACACTTATATTGACCCAACAGAGCACGCAAATATCTTTCAGTCAACAAATGATGTTATCCCCACGGCACTTACAGTTGCTGTAATGAAGCTCCTGATTGAACTGGAAGAAAAGATCAACTTGCTCCGGCAGAGGATTGAGCTGCTCGAAAAGGAAACACGTGACAAGCTCCGACCAGGTTATACTCAAATGCAGGAGGCAGTACCGTCTTCTTTTGGAATTCTGTTCAGCACATATAATAATGCCCTTTCAAGGGACTGGTGGAGAGTATCAAAATGCAATGAAAGAATTAAACATGTTAACCTGGGTGGCGGAGCTGCAGGTACAGGTCTTGGTATACCCAGATTCTTCATTATGGAAGTTGTACCTGAGCTACGGAAGCTTACAAACCTTCCTATTGCCCATGCCGAAAATATGCCTGATGCCACCTCAAACCTTGATAAATGGGTGGAGGTACATGCAACACTTAAGGCTCATGCAGTTAATCTTGAGAAGATCACTTCCGACATCAGGCTCCTGTCATCAGATATCTCCGGAGACAAAATGCTGACAATACCTTCAAGGCAGGTCGGCAGTTCAATTATGCCGGGGAAGATAAATCCTGTAATCCCTGAGTTTGTTATTTCAGCAGCTCACAGGATCTATGCAAATGATATGCTTATAAGCTCTCTGAGCGGATTGGGGACACTCGATCTGAATGCTTATCTGCCTTCAATAGGTTGTGCACTGATTGATAGTCTTAAGCTTTTGACAGCCTGCGATGCCACATTGCTGAATAACCTGTTCGGAGATATTGTAATTAACGAATCGGCCGGATATAAAGCAGTGATTTTCAGCCCTTCTGTAACAACTGCCCTGGTTCCTCATATCGGATATCATAAAGCGGCAGAGCTTGCAAAGCTGATGAAAGACAGAAAGATCGATATCTTCGAAGCCAACTCAATACTAAAACTGATCGGCGACGAAAAACTGAAATCCGTTCTTCAGTCCGGCAACCTTCTTAAACAGGGTTTCTCTCTCGACGACCTTACTTAGCATTAATTAAATTAATCTGCGAATATCTGCGAAATCTGCGGGAAAAAATCGTTTTAATTTCCCGCTGATCACGCAGATTTGCGCTGAAAAATTGATCATTAATTTCTTATTTTTGTCTGATACTATTTAATAATGTCAAAAGGTAAAGAATCAAAACCTCATATAGGAATCTATGGCCGCCGCAATAATGGCAAAAGCAGCCTCATCAACTGCCTTGCCGGTCAGGACATAGCAATTGTTTCAGATCACGCCGGGACCACCACTGACCCTGTAAAAAAATCATTTGAGATAACAGGCTTCGGTCCTGTAATACTGGTTGACACTGCAGGAATAGATGACTCGGGTGAACTTGGCGAAAAACGTATAGAACGCACACTCAGGACTCTGGAAATAATTGACCTGGCCCTGCTGGTGGTAACAAATAATTCATGGGGGGACTTTGAAGAGGATCTTGTAAAAAAATTCAATGAGAATGATCTGCCCTTCATTGTCATTCACAGTAAATCAGATCTGGAGGAGCCCACCGATGATTTCACAGAAAGAATATCGGTTGTAACAGGAACAGCACTTGTTGAGTTCTCTGCTGCTGACAAACGCAATTATGAAAAGCTTATTTCACTGATAAGCACAACTATACCTGAACATTCCTACAAGACTCCTGCTTTGCTGGGCGACCTGATCTCCTATGGTGATATTGTACTACTCATCACTCCCATAGATATAGAGGCGCCTGCCGGAAGGCTCATCCTTCCTCAGGTGCAGGCAATAAGGGATATACTCGACAATGATGCCGTTGCTATAGTCCTGAAAGAGACTGAGGTCGATGCTTTCCTGAAAAAGACCGGAATAAAACCTGCTCTTGCTGTTACTGATTCACAGGTCTTTAACAAAGCTGATGCATCGGTTCCCGGGGATATCCCACTTACCAGCTTCAGTATATTGCTTGCCCGCTTCAAGGGCGATTTTGAAAATTACCTGAAAGGAACCCCAACGATATCAGATCTGAAAGATGGCAACAGGGTATTACTTCTTGAATCATGCACCCACCATGTGGCATGTGATGATATAGGAAGAGTAAAGATACCAAGATGGATATCAAACTTCACCGGTAAAAAGATTGAATATGATGTTGTTGCAGGTCTTGACAAACTTCCCCGTCCTGTCACAGATTATTCTCTTATCATTCAGTGTGGCGGTTGCATGATAACTCGCCGCCAGCTTCATAACAGGCTTTCTGCTGCAATAAAAGCAGGTGTTCCTGTCACCAATTACGGTATGGCAATAGCTTATGTTCAGGGGATCTTCAACCGTGCTGTTGCCCCCTTTGTTAAAGACTAACAAAATCCTCTATTTATAAAGGTGGGCATTTCAGATAGCTTGGCGCCAGCTCAAGATGTTTAATTATGGACACAAAGAAGATCTGTGATCCGAGAAATTTTTTGTCATTAATTTCTTTCTGCAATAACAGCATCTTCAAGTAATCCAAAAGGAATAACACAATAATCATCCCTCCAGATATTTGTATTACCCGGTCCTTTCAGTCTCCTTTCATACCAGTCATTCTCTCCCTGACGCCTTGTTGTCCAGGTACTCCGTCCTATAAAGCTGTCAGGTGAAAGTGACAATAGTTCTCCCTCAGCATTATGATGAGGCCCCAGCAGGTTACGAAGGGAGTTGATGAGTGTAAGTGTTATTGTATTCTTTCCGTTAACCAGAGCATCCGTAATATCTGTCTCCCACGGCGACCAGGCTACCGCTGGCAGCTCTTTTCCGTTAAGATTAACTTTTATGACTATTGCTTCACTTAAAGGGAATTTCAGAATATATCTCCTCCCCTTTTCCACTCCGCTGATTTCAAAAGTTTTTTCAAGCTTAAAGCCACCGTTATAGAATGGATAACCCTGGGGAACGAGGTCACCTGTAAAAGCCTGATTCTCACCGGTCAGAGCAAATGATTCAAAATGATGCACAGGCTTTGGAATAAGGAATCCCCTCAGGTTGTGCTGAGAAGGTTCTGCAGGCACTTTTGATACTTCAGGCCTCACACCAAAATCACCCGTAAGGTAAATGCTCTCAATTTCACTTCCATACCTTTCAAATGGATCACGGCTGTCGGGAATTGCTGCCTTGAAATCAATAAACAGAGATATATTATTCTTGCCTTTCTTAAGCAGGCTGGTTATGCCCGTTGTCTTAAATGACATATCCCTGTAAAATGATTTTCCGTCAAACTTAACAGGCTGACCATTGACTTCTATCTTTGACCACATCTCAGGCTGCTCCATGACAATATTACATAATGCAGGGACAGTCTCAGCGCTGAAATCAATCGAAAGTACGAGGGGTCCATTGTATCTCTTTGCAGTAAATCTTTCATGAATACCAATAATTGGTTCAGGTTTACTGAAAGTTTTGCCGCCATCAACTGAATATTTTGCAAAATCAAGTGTTAATGAATTAACATCCAGTCTTTTGCCACTCCATTCACCAGCTAAAGTCATTATCTCCTTATCTCCTGAAGGTATCTTGTAATCCCCGGAAGATTCAATCCCGTCTATTAACCTTTTGTCGGCAAGAATATAACTTTGTGCCGGATGCAGAAGTAGCTCAAATCCTGATTCGTCTGATATTTCATATGATTTCCCATATGCGGGATCGAGTAGGACAATATTTTCAGAGCCCTCAGCAAAACTGACTTTGCATCTGATTGTCTTCAGACGCGAGGTATTAGTTACCTGTAGAAATTGTTTGCCCTGTGCAATCCTGTGGCTTGTCCATACAGATTCTGCATCATCGCCTGAAACAAAAACAGCAGGAGGCAGAATGTTGTTTATTTCACCGGCTATCTGATCACCTGAAACAAGAGTTATAATGTTCTTAAGCTCACTCAGGCCCGCTGCATTCTTCACTCCATCAATATAAAGAGGCATTTCGGTGGCAATAATTTTACCTCCGTTACCTTCAAATTTTTTAAGAAGATCAACAGTACTCTGTCTTATTGTAAGCATATATGGAAGGATAACACCCCTGTAAGACTGCTTCCCGACTACAATCTTATCTCCTGAAATACTTCCGATTTCAGAAATTATCTGCTCATCACCTAGATCATAATCCCTGTGAATTTCCTGGAGCGTATTAAGTAATCCGAGGTATTTACCGTTTCTTTCAGTCCAGCCTACATTGAAGCTTACCTGGTCAAAATATTCACTTTCAAGAGGATGTACAACAAGGAATTCAGCAGCATATTTACCGGCTGTTGCAATATAGCTGAGACGTGCTGTATAATCTTCAAGAAGTTTGTTGTATGACCAGTATGGCTGTTGTGCACTGAGTGTGGGCGGATAATCCCTTTTTCGTGTACCCTTCATACTGTATAGTGCAAGATGAGGACAAAGGTGATTAATCCCGGTAAGAGTGTGCCATGAGGCTATCCATGCACGGTCCTCAAAATTCATGTTCTGACCGCTTATGCCGTAAGCTTCCGAAAGGCGGCGTGCTATTCCGTATTGATTTGCAACAGATGATATCTGACGCGAAACATTCAGAGCATAATCAATATGTAATCCAAGGTGGTCCATCCCTGGCTGTTGCATGTTTCTGAGCTGCATCATAAGGTTTCCGACATTATTGCGAACACTTGTAAGCGCTTCTTCACCATTGTAATGTCCTGTCCAGAGCATGTTATTTGCAGCACAAAAATCGCCTATCTGCCTGCTGAAACTTGCTTCAAGCTGCTTTGAGATTGTGCGGAAATAATCGAGACGTACTTTCTCATAACCAGGTAGAGTATCGAAAAGTGATCCCAGTACAGGAAGCAGATCATATCCGTTATCCTGACGAAACTTTTCAATCAGTACCGGTGAAAATGGCCTTACGCCGTCATTGCTGAAATCACCGGTTGCTGACATCATCTGTGGTTCATCGGTAAATATCCCGAGGGCACTCTTCCCATACTCTCCGGCATATCGCTGAGCATAAGGCACATAACTTGAGGCAATGAATTCCTTTACGGTTTCAGGATTAAGCAGATCCACATAACAAGTTCCATTGTACCATGCATTGCCACTCTTCATTTTATATTCCACATAATAGTATGTGCTGTCTTTTGACAGAACTTTTGATCCTGCCGGCAAAGCTTCACTCCGTTTTAACCGGACCAGGCATCTGGCATGAAAATCTTCACTTTTCAAAGGAACCAGACCTCCTGCAAAACCACTCGGCCATTTATCCTCATCATAAAACCAGGCATAAGTGCCAGTTCTCTGAGCTGCTTTTAAACCCGGCATCCATTACCTTCCACCAGTTGGTTCCGAGGTATTCTGTGAGCAGGCCTGTACGGCTGTGAAGATATACTCCACCGTAACCTCCCTTGGCAAATTCCTCAACCTGTCTGTCCAGTTCAGCTGAATCGAGAAGGTCGTTAAGTGAATAGAAAGGTACGGACCTGTATTTTGAGGAAGGATTTGCAAACTCCCTGAAATCAATTCTTTCAGGAATTGTTGTGTATTTAATCTCCTCGGATTTACAGGAGAGAACAGATAGCAAAAGAATAGGCAGGTACTTTTTCATAATGATATTTTATAATTATGTCTATGTTTTAAAGTCCAAAAAACCCTTCCCCAGGGGCTGTTGAAAAAGTTATTTTTAACCACAAAGTACACAGAGTTCTCACAAAGTGCACAGAGATAAAGCTTTGATTATTATTTCTTTGTGATCTCTGTGTTTTTTCTTTGTGACCTCTGTGGTTAAAATTAACAAAACAGAATGTAAAAGCCGCTATCTAGAACCGAAAATAGATAAACGGCATAACATCTGTGGTCCGCATTGAATAGAGGAGTATTGCAACAATCATTGTTACAGTAAGTTGCATTACCAGCGGGACCTTTATGAATAATCCCCTGTACGATTCTTTTACATTTTCAGGGAGAAAATGAATGAAATATCCGGCAGCCATAAGCATGAATACGCTGCTGTATGCAGGCAGAACAGCCAGATAAGACCCCGGAGAAAAACTAAATGAAATCTGGTTCAGCATAATAAAAACACTATCCATATCAGGTGCCCTGAAGAAAATCCAGCAAAAACTAACAAAGTTGAATGTTATCAATATCGCTATGAGATTACCAAACCTTCCCGTTAGGAATCGTCCCCCGGTCAAGGATTCCCAAAACCGGTTTATTACCAATCCCAATCCATGAAGAGCCCCCAGATCATAAACCGAAGGGCAGCTCCATGCCATAATCCGCCGAGCAGCATTGTCAGCATGAGGTTGATATTGGTTCTTATCCTGCCCTTCCTGTTGCCGCCCA
Organism: Bacteroidota bacterium; assembly: GCA_016718875.1. GTDB lineage: Bacteria > Bacteroidota > Bacteroidia > Bacteroidales > VadinHA17 > LD21. The sequence continues at coordinate 37,598 of JADKBL010000019.1, read as the reverse complement.
GTGGTATGTACAGGTAATCTTTCAGCCATCGTGATAATGAAATATGCCATCTTTTCCAGAAATCTGTTATTCCGGTTGCTTTATAAGGTGAGTTGAAATTTATCGGGAAACGGAAACCGAATATCAGCCCCAGTCCTATTGCTATATCAGTATAACCTGAAAAATCGCAGTATATCTGCAGTCCATAGCCATACACAGCCATAAGATTCTCAAATCCTGAATACATTGCCGGCGCATCAAATACCCGGTCGACAAAATTGACTGCAATGAAATCTGAAATGATAACTTTCTTAATAAGTCCTTTTAATATCAGAAATAGAGCATGACTGAATTCCCTCTTTGAGAGATGAAATTCGCTGTATAGCTGAGGAATGAACTCCGATGCTCTTACTATTGGTCCGGCAACGAGCTGCGGAAAGAAGGAAACATAGAAACCAAAATCAATTACATTCCTTACCGGTTCCATCCTTTTCCTGTAAACATCGAAGGTATAACTGAGCGACTGGAATGTGAAGAAAGAGATTCCTACCGGCAGGGCTATATTACTTATATCGAATCTACTCCCAAGCAAATTATTTGAAAGGGAAGCGAGGTAATCATGTACCTGTATTTCAGTACCAAAGATCTCATTGGCTGTTTCCACAAAGAATCCGGTATACTTGAAATAAGCAAGAATACCCAGATTTGAGATGATGCTGAGAAGAATGTAAAACTTTCTATTGAATCTGGAACCGGAGTTATGTATCAGCAGACCACAGGTATAATCGACCAGAGTTACCAGCAGAAGAAGTATCAGAAACAATCCTCCCGACTTGTAATAAAAGAAAAGGCTTATCAGAAGCAGATAAAAATTCCTCAGAAATTTTCTTTTGTATATCAGACTGTAACCTGAAAGGACAAGCATCAGGAAAAACCAGAATGCAGGAGTTGAGAAGATCATTGGCCTGTCGGAATCATAGCTGAAAAGGTCAGCTATTACCTGAGTCGCAATGTTATCTGTCTTCTCAGCATTTATGACAAGGGCTACAGGAACAGTGTCAGTGCTCATAAGTGAATCTGCTGTTAATAAATTAACAGCACTATCCATCCTGATGAGAGGAAAAATATCATCAGCAAGTATTCTGGAAAGTGTATCAGCACCCGAATAAGTAAAATGCACATAATCCTTCTGAGCAAGTGCAGGCCTCATTCCCGACCATCTGATAATTGATGAATCACCACCCATTGCAGAAAATGAGTTCCAGAATACGGCACCTGTTTCTTCAGTAGCCTTTTTCTGGGCTTCAATAATAGCAGGGATATTTGCGAACGACTTTATGACGCCTTCTTCATCCGATGCCATATCTGTTACACTCACTACCAGCACCGGTACTGAAGGTGCTATTTTATTTAAAAGTGAGATCTGTCTCTCAAGACCGAGCTGGTAATAACTATATTCCTTTCGTACATTTCGTACTATGTTCAGGCCGTATTGCAACACTATCAGATCAGGTGACAACAGTTGGTATGATCGGGCAAGATTGGCACTGTCAACCATTGTGAATTCAAGTCCGGCACTTCCCCGTTGGGGAATATTGTCGACAATAACACCGCTGCCGCTTTCAATACTTATACCATAAATTTCCGGACTTACATTTCCGGTGAATTCTAGTGTGATGTCCTTTGCTCCGTTCAACCGGCATGATACCTCGCTTAGTAAACTGGTCCTGAGAAGTGCTTCCCTGCAGATATATTCTCCATCAGCCTTTACGGAAAATGCCACCGATCCCTCACGACAGATGTAAAACAGCCTCAGCAAATCATATGTTGAAGAGGCGCTGTCGGCAAATGATGATGGTTTTATATTTACAGAGGCCGTTACAGGTTCGGGTGCAGACACTCCTTCCGGAAGATACCTGCAGATGGCCATGAAGGGACCAAGTTTATTGTGCGACAAATCCCTGTTCTTATAAGAGAGATAATTGTACTTCTTCCAGTTCGAAGATGCCTTTATTACAATTGATTTTGTGTACATCACCGGCATAAGAGGCAGAAAGAGACCAGGGCCCGTACCGGAATACCGTTGCTGAAGAGTATGACGCAGATAGGAAGTAAACCTGTCTCCTTCTATCTGTGAATCACCATAATATATTATTCTGGTCTGTCCATGAGAGCTGTCCAGAGAATCAAGCAGTTTTTGAAGAGGCTTGACGGGAACGGCATCAATTATATTTAAGGATGAATCCGGAATTGGAAATGTATCTGCTGGAGCTGAAGGGATTTTAGCTGTTTTATCAGACTGAAATACTGTAGTATCAACATGTTTACCACTATCTTTTATAAATAAGTCCGTCAGGTACCCTGGAAGAAATTCTTCAGCAGAAGGAAACCATTTATTTACCGGAGCTACATAATGTAATCCGATAAAACAAACCAGGAAGATCAGTATTATTAAAAATGATCTTAAAGGGCGCATATTTTGAAAAGAATCAGCTCTTCTTCTTGATCTTCAGCTTTTGTCCAATCTTTATCTTGCCCGGATCTGAAATATTGTTCAATGAAAGAACCTGTGTGGATGTTACATTATCATACATTTTTACTATGTCCCAGATTGTATCGCCATTCCGGACTGTATGCACGATATAATCTCCTTCAGTATCATATGAACCGGCCAGGACAGTTTTGGCTGAAGTATTTGCAGGAACAGTTTTGCCTGTCATCTGCTGTTTTTCGGCAAAAGTCATCGTACTGATCTTTGAGAAGTATTCCGATTTTGACGGATCAACATAAACAACCAGCTTCTGACCAATCCGGATCGTATTACGGTAGATATTATTCCAGTATCTTATATCGGAGAGGCTTACCCTGTACCAGTCTGAAATAAATCCGAGATTATCACCTTCCTGCACTGTATATATCAGTTTTGTTTTTCCTTTTACATCAGCAGGCAGGTATGATGATTTTGTAGGATCAGCAATCTGAGTTTCTTTGTTAAGGTATACATCCGGTTTGTAGCGTCTGATAGTATCATTAAGATCAATAAAATCTCCAAGATGTGTCATCGGTAGTGTAAGTGCAAGTGGTTTTGAGGAACCAGGCACCAGACCTGTCCTGTACTGCGGATTCAGAGCCCTCAATTCTCCAAGAGGAATGCCCATTACCTCAGATATCTGTGCCAGGTGAATATCCTTATTTACCATTATTGTGTCGACTGCAACCGGGATATTGAGAGGCAATGGATTAAGACCATGCTCTCTGGCATAGGTGACTCCATACACTGCTGCAATATATTGAGGGATATAACCACGTGTTTCCCTTGGAAGCCTGTAATATATCTCCCAGTAGTCTTTCTTATTTCCTGAACGCCTGATTGCTTTGTTTACATTACCCGGTCCGCAGTTGTATGCAGCAATGACCAGCATCCAGTCGTTATAGATCTTGTAAAGGTCCCTGATGTATTTCGCTGCTGCAACAGTCGATTTCATAGGATCTCTTCTCTCATCAACAACTGAATTTATTGTAAGTCCGTACATCCTGCCTGTACTGTACATAAATTGCCACAGACCTGTTGCATGCGAACGTGAGTTCACAGCATTGGGATTAAGAGCAGATTCAATTATGGCCATATATTTCAGCTCTGCAGGAAGACCGTACGAATCAAAAACATCCTCAAACATCGGGAAATAATAATCCATCAGTCCAAGTACGGCACAGAACTTCTCTCTCTGTCTGACTGTATAGACGTGGATATGGTTCTTTATAATATTATTGTAAGGAAGCTGAATTACAGAATTGATTTTACTAAGACGGTCTCTGTATAAGCTATCGGGATAAATCAGGACTGAAGTGTCACCAGTAAATTTTTCAGAAGCATTCTTAACAGCCAGTTTTACATACCATGTGCTTAGCAGGCTGTCAAGGTCACGGTTTATTCTCTCCGAGCTGTCGTCTGATTTGATAATAATTGTATCATATCCCGTTGAAAAAGATGGTAATATGGTTGCTATTATCAGAATAATCAGTAAAACTGTTTTTCTCATGATTTCATTTTAGGTTAAAAAGCCATTGTCAGGTGAAGGTTAAAACCAGTTCCCGGCGACCGGCCTGGCAATGTGATCATTGACGGATAGAATGACAGCTCAAGGTTATCACTTACATCATATTCCATAAGACTTGCATCAACATTGGCATCAAGTATCTGAGCCATATACCAGACACCTGTAAGAATAATAGACAGATCACGGTAACGTTTGTGGTAATCCACAAGCCGGAGCATCTTCTCTTCAACAAGCTGCTTATTTGATGCGTTATATGTTTCGGGGCCAGGACAGGATCATAGGTTTTAGGGTCATCAAAAATAAATTTTTGATAACTGACAGTTTCAGGGATATCATCAGTAAAATCCATAAAGCCTTTATAATACAACTGGTAGTTAGTGGAATTAGATTTAAAGAAGTAGATCAGCCCCCCGAAACCTGCATAGACAATAGGCAGCTTCCAGTATTTCCTGTTGTAGATCTGTCCCCCACCGGGAAAAACAACCGACATCATGCTTGCTTTCATCGTATCGCCCTTTCTTTTTACCTTAGACTTTACAACTACAGGCAAAGTGTCGTTGGAGACGTCAATTACTGTGGTTTCTTCACTCTTCTCTTTTCTATCACGACGAGAAGTTTTTTCAACTGACAGGGTATCCTGGGCAACAATGTTATGCGTAACGCAAAACATAATTGCAACAAAGAATATTGATATTTTCTTAAACTCCATCAATACAAAATCTCTCCGGTATTTACCATCCGGAACTATAAACGCGCGATAAAGATAATTATTTTCAGGAGTTCAGCCTGTCAAAGACTCCCAAAATGCGCTCCATCTCCTCAGTTGTATCGAAAGCAATTACGATCTTGCCCTTCCCCTTTTCGTTAATTCTGAAGTTAACGTTTGCAGAAAAGAGTTTATTCAGATGCTCTGACAGCTGATGATAATCCTCATTGAGTTTTTTCTTTTTTTCAGCTTTTCCCGGATCTTTTATTTTTTCCGACTGAAGATGCCTTACAAGTTCTTCTGCCTGACGTACAGAAAGATCACCATCAATTATTTTATAATAAACATCGATCTGCTGTTTTGGATTCTCAATATTGACAAGAGTACGGGCATGGCCCATCATAAGGTGCTTATTCCTGATACCAAGCTGAATTTCAGCCGGAAGCTTCAGAAGACGAAGATAATTTGAGACTGTTGAACGCTGTTTCCCCACCCTGTCGCTAAGCTGTTCCTGAGTTAGTTTACACTCTTCTATTAGTCTCTGGAAGCTTATTGCAACCTCCACCGCATCAAGATCTTCACGCTGAATATTTTCAACAAGTGCGAGTTCAAGCATCGCCTGGTCGTCAGCAGTTCTGATATAAGCCGGAACATGGGATAGACCTGCAAGCCTGGCTGCCCTCAGTCTTCGTTCACCTGCAATAAGCTGGTACCTGCCATTTCCGGCATCACGAACTGTGAGAGGCTGGACAATACCAAGTTTTCTTATTGAAGCTGCCAGTTCCTCAAGCGATTGCTCATCAAATGTTGTTCTGGGCTGGAAGGGATTGGCTTCAATGGATCCGACCGGGATATCCATATTGGCTTCCACTTTCTTTTCAAGTACCTCTTTCTCCACTCCGTCAATCAATGCACCAAGACCTCTTCCCAACGCATTCTTCTTTATAGTATTCATTTTTCCGGTATTGCTAGGTTCTGTACATTATGCTTTTACTCTTTCTTCCTGCTTCTCAATAAGCTCTTTTGCAAGATTGAGGTAGTTGACTGTACCTCTTGAGTCAACATCATAAAGAATTGCAGGCTGGCCAAAACTTGGCGCCTCCGACAGTTTCACATTCCTCTGAATAATAGTCTTGAATACCATCTGCTGGAAATGTTTGTTGACCTCATCAGCTACCTGGTTAGATAACCTTAGACGGGCATCATACATTGTCAGGAGGAATCCCTCAATTTCAAGTTCAGGGTTGAGGTTATTCTGTATTATCTTAATTGTATTGAGCAGCTTTCCGAGTCCCTCGAGGGCAAAATATTCGCACTGCACTGGTATAATAACCGAATCGGATGCTGTTAATGCATTAACAGTAAGCAGTCCAAGTGACGGAGAGCAGTCGATCAGAATATAATCATATTCATCTGCTATCTTTTTGAGTACATTCTTCAGAATCTTTTCTCTTTCAGGCCTCTCAAGCATTTCAATTTCAGCACCAACAAGGTCAATATTGGATGGAATGATGGTAAGGTTATCAATTCCGCTTCCCATAAGGGCCTCCTTTGGTTCTTTTCCATCTATCAGACAATCATATATTGTGCACCTGATCTGCCTTGTATCAATACCAATTCCCGATGTTGCGTTGGCCTGAGGGTCGCCATCAACTATGAGAACCTTTTTTTCGAGTGCAGCCAGACTGGCTGCAAGGTTAATTGCCGTTGTTGTTTTTCCTACTCCGCCCTTCTGATTTGCTATAGCTATAATACGTCCCATGTATTTCTATTAATAATTTGTAGTTTATTTTGAGCTTCAAATTTACTACATATGCATCGTCTGCTGCCGGAACTCAAAGATGTAATTGTAAACATTTTTTTCGGGGTTTTCAACATTTTATTAACATAACAAAAAACCAAATAAATTCATATTACATTGATTAATAATACATTAATATTTTACATATTTACCGATTAAAATATTTAATAATGATGAGTAAAAACTCTGACCACTCTCAATGGCTCGTAATTGTAAACCCCAATGCCGGAAACGGCAAAGGGAAGAAAGAGTGGGATCTAATCTCCAGGTCACTTAATGAGAATGGGATTATATTTGATTTGAAGTTCACATCAGGAAAGGGTGAAGCTACCCATATTGCTGCCCAAGCAATTGCTGAAAGCATCCGGAAAATAATAACTGTTGGTGGTGACGGAACCCTGAATGAGGTGCTTAATGGTGTATTTGCTTCCGGTGAAAATATAGCATCGGAAGTAATGCTTGCGCTCATCCCTGTCGGAACAGGAAATGACTGGGGCAGGATGTTTGCAATTCCTCTTGACCATGAACAGGCTGCAAGGATTATCAGTGAGGGAAAAACAATGCTTCTTGATGTCGGACTTATCACATATAATGACGGAACAGGCATCAAAAAAAGATATTTCATCAACACAGCAGGACTTGGATTCGAATCGGCTGTTGTAAAGAGAACCAACCTGCAGAAGGACAAGGGCAGAGGCGGTAAACTCATCTATCTCTACAGCCTCCTGCTGAGCCTGATAACATATAAAAACACAAGAGCTGAACTTATAATTGACGGCGTGAAAACCAGCGCAAATATCTTTTCAGTAAATGTGGGCAACGGAATATACTGTGGAGGAGGTATGAGGCAAACACCCGGAGCTTTGCCAAATGACGGATTGCTGGATGTGACTGTCATTAAGGACATTGGCAAACTTGAAATCATCAGGAAACTAAAAATCCTCTATGACGGGACAATACTTAGCCATCCTCTTATTGATGGCTATAAATGCAAAAATCTTAAAGTCACTTCGGATTCAATAATTTACACGGAAGCTGATGGGGAATCACTCGGACACACTCCTGCTGAATTCAGCATTCTGCCTTCAGCTGTTAATATCATTTACGGGTCCGGGATTATTCAATGACCCTGATCTCATATAGTTTTGACCACCGCTTGCCGGTGACAAAAATCCTTTTTGATGCCGGGTCATAAGCAATACCATTTAATACTTCTGCTTCAGGATTTCTCTCATTCTGAGGAAAAAGTCCTGTCAGATCTATATAAGCCTTCACCTTACCCGAAACCGGATCTATTCTGGCTATCCTGTCCTCCATCCAGATATTGGCCCAGATTTCACCATTAATATATTCCAGCTCATTCAGACTGTCGATTTTTTTCTCGTTATCAAATACTTCAATCCTCGATACAGATGTAAACATTTCAGGTTCATAGAAATAGATAATATTTGTACCGTCACTCATTACAATCCTGTCACCAATAGTTGTAAGTCCCCATCCCTCTGTCGGATAATAAATCTTGTTTACCTGTTTGAATGTCTCCTTTTCATAAACAAAGCCGACCTTGCTCCTCCACGTAACCTGGAATATCCTGCCCTTGCACAACGTTATGCCTTCACCAAACAGTGATGCATCAATATTAAGCTGTCGTAACACCCTGCCTGTTGTTATCTCTACTTCCCTGAGCGAGGACTCAGTCTCCTGTCCTGTACTTTCAAAGAGTGATCCGGAGTCATAGAACAACCCCTGGGTAAAGGCCCTTTTATCATGCGGATAGCTGTTAACCACCTTGTACTTATTAAGAGAAGGAACAATATCTGAATAGACTACAAGAAAACGGGCAATTGGATTTTGAAGCTTCCCATCTTTGAAAGCAATCACTTTCAGGGCTTTTCGTCCTGTTCCTGTCACCATATTTCCGGGGACAGTACATTTCCAGGGCTCCGATTTAAGTGTTTTAACCGCCCTGCTGTCAAAATAAACAGCTACCGAGTCTGGAATCCTGTTTTTAAATACAAGCTCTATTTCCACCTCAATTGGCTTATTAAGAACACATTCTGTATTTTCAGCCGGAGTAACAAGTTTGACGAGACTTACCGCTGCCTCTTCACCTTTCGGCGGTAAAGCAGCTGCCGTTGCTTTTCCCTCATCCCTGTTGCCGGCTCTGCCGGAGCACGAAATTGTCCAGGCCAGAAGCAGCAACACCGATATTGTGATCAGGTATTTAGGATAATTCATTTTCATCTTTCAAATTTTTCTTACCGAAAAGACGCTTAATAATATTACGTGGTGATGCGATCCTCTTTTCTGCCTGCATTTGCTGAAGTTCATACGGATTTATCATCTGCCAGATCTCACTCCAGCCAGGGAAGCCGCCCACATTCTTGTCATCAATAAAAATATCGGCATCTATCTTGCGGCTAACTGTTTCATCAAAAACCTCTTCAGGGTAATTCTTATTAACTGCATAGAATTCGATGCCGTTCTTTCTGCAATATTCAACAGCCTCATCAAGCTCCTTTCCTGTTCTGAATGTCCAGAGTATGAGGTTTGCACCCATCTTATTAAACTCTTTGAGTGTCTGAAAGGCAAATAGTTTCTCCTTACCTATTGCAGGATATTCATGATCCACTATTGTTCCGTCGAAATCGACTGCTATCTTGATGCCTCTTAAGTCAACCATATGAAGGTTGTTAATTGTGCAAAACTAATAATAAAGCCGAAATTTATCTTAATTTTACTTTCCGAACACAGATACATCGACAATTTAATGAAGAAACATATTCCCAATTTTATAACATCCCTGAATCTCGTATCAGGGTTCATAGCTATTATTCTTGCAGTTCAGGGTAACATTGTTGCAGCTTCATGGTTAATTGCAGCGGCAATGGTCTTTGATTTTCTTGACGGCTTTTCGGCAAGAATGCTGAAAGCTTATTCGGACGTAGGAAAAGAACTTGACAGTCTTGCTGATGTTGTAAGTTTTGGAGTTGCACCCGCAATAATAATTTTCAGCTTTCTTACAGATGCATTCTCCTCCATTCCTATGAAACAGGTTTATATCAGTGACCAGAGAGACCTTTTTTTAGCAATTATTGCATCTATAATGCCGGTATGCGGGGCGCTTCGACTTGCAATATTTAATCTCGACTCAAGCCAGACCAAAAATTTCAAGGGATTGCCAATACCCGCCAATGCAATGGCCGTGATATCTCTTGTTATCGCATCACATTATTCAGAATCCGGTTTTATTGACTCATTTATATCCTCTCCGGCTGCACTTATAATGCTTACAATTGGACTTTCCCTGCTGATGGTCAGCAGATTAGACCTCTTTTCCCTAAAAATTTCAAACCTTAAAATAAAGGGCAATGAAGGAAGATACCTTATGATACTTCTTATAGCTATATCCTTTGTTTTCCTTGGAATAAATGCGACGGTTCTGATAATACCTGTTTATATTATCTCATCCGTGGTATCGCGCTATTTCTGATTCAGTCTATTCCTTTTCAGGAAAACTTTTATCGTAAAGCGATAAGGCAAACTTCACCATAAACCAGCTTATTAATATAAATGCCGGCCAGATCAGGTATTCGAGAAATTCTGTTATATACATGGTTTCAGTTAATTACAAAATTATTCTATATATATTTTGGCCTCAGGTTTCAGGCGTCAGGCGTCGGGCGTCGGGCGTCGGGCGTCAGGAACTCCGATTAGGAAAGCCTGTTGCCTGTCGCCTATCGCCTATTAATATTTATGCTCATTGTTATTCATTTCTTCGCTTGTGATCCTTGTCACATTTATCGACTTCCAAGCGTACCAGATATAAGCAAGTACGAAGGGTACGAGAAAGGAGACAAACATCATTGTTTTCAGAGTAAAGAGGCTTGAAGATGCATTCCTTATTGTAAGTGAGCTCTGAAGATCATATGCTGAAGGATAAAATGATGTACCATTAAAACCTGCAAGCATAAAAACAGCAAAAACTGCCAGAACTGTCCCGAGTGAAGTGAACCATATGCCGCTGTTGCTCTTTTTGAACATAGCAATGAACAGGCCGTAGAGAACTCCAACAACACCTGCAAGGAAAAGAATCAGCACCAGGGGCATCTGAATAAGATTATGCAGATACTTGTATTTTTCCATTGAAATTGTTCCTGTTGCCGGATCGGCAGCAAAGCCCTGTGATAAGAGTATTGCAATCACAAAAAAGAGAAATGGAACAAGGAACAAAACTGCATTGAGCGGAAGTTTCTTAAGTGACCTTTGCTTAACATCCTCATCATCAATTGAGTTTATAATATAAAGCAAACCGTTAACTCTTGATAGGAAAAGCACTGCCAGACCGAGAGCAAGATTCCTTACATCAAGAACCGCTTCAAGTCCATACCATGGTGATGCCCATTTTACATTGTTCATGTCGTTAAGGCTGAACTGTGATCCGGTAAAAAATGTGGCAACTGCAGTCCCTATAAGAAGAGGACCGAGTGCTCCGTTAATCAGAAGAAAAACATCAAAAGTCTTTTGCCCGAAGACATTGTTTGGTTTGGATCTGAATTCAAAGGCAACAGCCTGTAGAATAAAGCAGAAAAGTATTGCGATCCATACCCAGTAAGCACCTCCGAAGCTAGTGGAATAAAAAAGCGGGAATGATGCAAAGAAAGCTCCGCCGAAGGTAACCAGTGTGGTGAATGTAAGGTCCCATTTCCTTCCCACTGTATTGACAATCATAGTCTTCTGCATTTCACTTCCGGGAAGGGTAAAGATGAATGACTGTCCACCCTGAACAAACATCAGGAATACAAGAAGGCTGGCCAGCAGGGATACTATGATCCACCAGTAGTTCTGCAGAAATAGATGTGATATCATTATTGTTGTCATTGTATGATCCTCCTAATGTTGTGGTCCGTTTTTGACCTGTTTAACCATTATTGATACTTCTGCAATTAACAGAGTTGTGAAAAGAACTGCAAATATGAAGAAAGTTGCCATAACCGAACCTGAGCCGATGTTCGATACTGCTGTTGAAACAGGCATCAGATCCTGTATGATCCATGGCTGACGACCCAGTTCGGCAACAATCCATCCAAGCTCACTGGCAATATATGGAAGCGGCATTGAAAAGAGGCATAACCAAAGGAACCAGCGATTCTGAACCAACTTGTCTTTAAAGAGATAATAGAGGGCCAGAACAAACAGAAAAATGAAAAGGAAACCCAGAATTACCATAAAATGAAACGAATAAAAAGTACCCGAAATATCCGGAATTATATCTTCAGCTTTTACAATTGATGCATATCCGAAATATCTGAAATAATCATCCTGAAATGACTGGGTGGCAAAGATTGTCTTTATCGAATCGCGCATCCGGATGTTTCCCTCCTTAGCTGCAGCCTTATACCCGATCAGAGCTTTCCTGGCTGTTTCACCACGTGACTTCTTTTCCTCAAATGACATTACATTATAGCCGGTATTACCATTAACAAGGTCTGTTATTCCCGGGACAAACGAATCTTTGTCACCTGAGGTAAGTATTGAAAGGAAACTTGGGAACTCTATTTTAAAAATAAAATCCTTTAGTGCAGTTTCACCAATTTTATTCTCAGAATCCTTCAGAACTCCGAAAGCAATTAGTCCAGCATTGGTTTTTCCTTCCGACAGAGCTTCCATAGCTGCAAACTTTACAGGCTGAGCTTTGGCAATTGTCCTCGCAGAAGAGTCACCGGTATATGCATTCATCAGAGATGCAAGTATTCCGAAAACAGCTGCAACAAGCATGCTTCTTTTTGCAAAGAATGTTTCTCTTTTCTTTAATACGAACCAGGCACTTATCCCCAGTACAAATATTGACGCAAGCAGGTATCCTGAAGATATAGTATGAAGAAATTTGTCGACTGCAACCTGATTAAAAAGTACTGCCCAGAAACTGACCATCTCATTTCTTGCAGTATCAGGATTGAATGCCATCCCGACAGGATTCTGCATCCAGCCGTTAGCTACCAGGATCCAGAGTGCTGATAAATTTGAGCCGACTGCAACAAGCCAAGTTGAGAGAAGATGGAATTTTTTGCTGACTTTATTCCAACCGAAAAACATTACGGCAACAAATGTTGATTCAAGGAAAAAGGCAACTATACCTTCTACGGCAAGCGGAGCCCCGAAAATATCTCCGACAAACCAGGAGTAATTCGACCAGTTGGTTCCAAATTCAAACTCAAGGATAATACCTGTTGCAACACCTATTGCAAAGTTAATCCCGAAGAGAGTCATCCAGAAACGTGTTATCCTTCTCCACTCCTCATTTCCTGTCCTGAAATAAATAGTTTCCATAATAGCCACCAGGAATGATAATCCCAGTGTCAGCGGCACAAAAAGCCAGTGATAGATCGCTGTCAGGGCAAACTGGGCCCGCGACCAGTCCAGTAGTGTCAAATCGATGTTTTCAGTCATGGTTATCTGGTGAGTTAATTAATTGATCACGAACATGTTCAGCTCTTTTTATATCGTTGTCGAACTTCACTTTAAGTATATCAGGGAAAAAGAACACCTTAAGTATTACAAACATAATAAAGAGTTTGATAAGGATAATAATCCACAGTTTCCTTCCCCATGAGGAAAGATTCCTGAATCCGTCAATATAAAGGTTTAAAAATCTGGCTATCATCTGGTGTCCGAACTTCATCAGCTTATCTGCCTGTAGAAAATTAGTTTAGTTTCAGGTGTCTTTTGTTTCATCAGTTTCATGGTTTATGTGCATCCTGCTCCTGCCTTTGATATTATCAGGAGACAAGCCTGAAGTGATTTTCTGAACTGCTTTGAAATTATAGAAAAATTCCTTTGCAAAAACCCTTATAACTGTATATGTAGGAATCCCCAGTATCATACCGGGAATGCCTGCAGCAAATCCTGATGCCAGCACAACAATAAATATTTCAAGGGGATGGGCCTTAACACTGCTCGAAAAAATAATAGGCTGAAATACTACATTATCAATCATATGTGTTACAGCTTCTACAATTACCATATTAATAATGAGAGGTATAACAACCGTTTCAAAATCCATATTTATATGTGATGCAACACCCATTATCAATGCTATAAAGAGTCCCAGCCAAGGGCCAACATAAGGAATGACATTGAGTATTCCCAGGATAACACCCATAACAAGAGCCTGCCTGAACTCTATTCCAACGATAGTCATACCAATCGTAACGAGTATCAGTATACAGGTACTCTGAATTATGATCCCGATAAAATACCTGGTAAGAAGCCTCTGAATTGAATGAAGGGCTCTTGTTACATTTTCAGTGTATTTGTCAGGTACCCACATCAGTATTGATTCAAAGAAAAGGCGCTGATCCTTAAGGAAAAAGAAAGTGATGAATGAAATAGAGAAAATCGCCACCATCAGGTTACCCAGTATTCCGAAAATTGAACCAAGGAAATTCTGGATCATATTAATATTGAGAACACCTGAAACCTTTTCACTTATGTATGATTCAATAGATATCTGGTTTGAGATATCCTTGTTAAATGCTCTGAAAAGCTGTTCCACCTTTGCAATAGGGGCCTCAACAATCTGAACTACTTTCTCGCTGTCAATTGTTGAAAAATAATTGAGCTGTGTAGTTACAAGAGGAATGAAAATATAGAAAAAGAGTATTATTACACCCCATATTATCAATAGGGTTATAAGGGCGCTAACAGTCCTGGGGAAATGCCATTTTCTGAAACGAATCCGGCAAAGCAGATCAACCAGTGGCCGACCCATAATTGACAGTACACCTGAAATAAGTATATATACCACAATATTCCTGAAGTACCAGGCGCAGGCCAAAAGCAACAAGACGCCGCCAACTATCAGAATATTTCTCCAGGTTGTACTCATTATGATTGTATTTCAATTACAAACCTAATTTAATTTTTTATAATTCACTAAAAGATAAAATGAAATACGCTTACTGCCATTATGTCTGATTAATTTTGACATATCACGTCATTATGTCATGTTTTCTGTTTTGGAACAGAGTTTGAAAACAGGTAATCGTAAATTAACAATAAATGTCAAACTAAAAATAATGGAGGACAAAGCTATGTTACCAACAATTATGAGAAGAAGTTTCAGGCCATTTTACATGCCTAATTTTTTTGATGACGATTTTTTACCGGTATTAAACAACAGGACAAGTTCCCTGCCTGCAGTAAATATCAAAGAGGACGAGAAGAATTACATTCTTGATCTGGCGATACCGGGAATGGACAAGAAAAATCTCAAGATCGACATCAATGAGGATGTTCTTACAATCTCATCCGAGTCGAAAAATGAGACCTCTGAAGAAGCTGACGGATATAAAAAGAAGGAGTTCAACTACTCATCATTCTGCAGAAGCTTCTATATTCCTGAAAATGTAAACAGGGATAAAATCGAGGCTAACTACAAGGATGGTATACTAACCGTATCACTTCCAAAAATGGAAGAAGAGAAGAAAAATCTCTCACGCCAGGTTACAATATCGTAATCAGGTAATTAAATTTTGGCGGCTGAGGTCAAAGAGTCCATTGTTATCAGGATCAAGAAGACGCAAAGTACAAAGCAAATCACAATTCCTTAGTGCCTTGTGATTTCGTCTTACCTCCTCTGTGGTTAATTGATTTTGATTTTATTTTCTGCCGCATTCTGCCATGAACATCACGGCAAATTTTCTTCCGTATTCAATAAGCTGAGTTTCCTTGGCTCCGGCAGGGGCAAATTTTATCGCTCCTGACTCTTCAAATATCTTGAACTTAAGCATCCTGAAATTCTCGAGAATAATCTTTGATGATTCACCGCTCCATCCGTATGATCCGAATGATCCGGCCAGTTTCCCTTTGTCGCGAATAGGATTAATAAGTGAAAACAATTTATAAACAGGCAGCAGAGTATTCTGATTTATTGTTGGTGATCCAACAACTATACCATCACTCATAATTATTTTTTCTTCAAGAACGCCCAGGTCAATTTCCTCAATATCAATAACTTCAGCTCTTATCTCTCCTGATTCTTCAATGCCTTTTCCTATTATTTCAGCAGACTCTTTTGTATAACCATAAGCTGAAATATATGCAATCAGAATATCGTATCCTGTTTTACCGGTGGTTATCCGGACATATTCATTTGCCCATTTTTCTGAAAGACTTATTGCTTTGGTTATACTCTCACCACGGTGTATAGGTCCATGTCCTGTGCATATATAATCAACTCCCAGAGGCTTAATAAAGTCGATTGCCCTTATCATGAACCTGCTGAAAGGTTTCAGTATCACATCAAAGTAATATTTGAAGGACTCCGTGTAGGTTTCATCGAAACTGCTGAACATATTTTCAGAACAGTAATGTGCTCCGAATGAGTCACAGGTAAATAATACCTTATCCTCTTCAAGCAGGGTATATATTGAATCGGGCCAGTGGAGATTGGGTGCTGCAATGAAAGAAAGTGTTTTGTTTCCCAGGTCAAGCTTGTCTCCATGCTTAACAATAAGTGACTTAAACGGTTTGTTTACAATATCTTCAAGATATCTGATTGCATTTCCGGAACCTACTACAGTAGCTTCGGGAGCAAGCTCAAGAAGTATCTTAAGACTTCCTGAATGATCAGGCTCAGTATGGTCAAGAATAATATACTTAATCTCTGAGGGATCAGTAAGCCTTTTTAGTTTATCAAGATATACTGAAGAGAATTTTTCCTTGGCCAGCTCAACAATAGCTTTCTTTTCCGCATTGATGAAATATGAGTTATATGTAGTCCCATATTCCGTTTTCATTACAATATCGAATGTCCTTATGTCATAATCAAGAACCCCGATCCATTTGACATCATTTGTGACATCAATAATCTCATCATCAGTAAATTTCATTTCAAAACAATTTCAGATTTTGGCAATAATGTCCTTATTTGCCCTTACCTGCTGGAGTATAGGAATCTCGATCTCTGTTCCAACCGGCAAAAAAATATCAACACGCGATCCAAATTTAATGAACCCCAACTCATCGCCCTGCATAACATCCTGATTCTCTTTGGCATATGTAACAATTCGCCTGGCAACTGCACCAGCAATCTGTCGAACAAGGATTTCAGTACCTTCTTTAGTTTCAATTACAATTGAACTCCTCTCATTCAGTTCTGAGGATTTAGGATGCCATGCCACCATATAGCTGCCCTTATGGTATCTGACATATTTTACCTTCCCTGAAACAGGGTATCTGTTGCTGTGAACATTAAAAGGTGACATGAAGATGGAAACCTGGAGCCTGGTATCCTTAAAATACTCATTCTCCTCAGTCTCTTCAATAACAACTACTTTACCATCTGCCGGTGCATATACAAGTCCATGATCCGGTTGAAGTTCCCTTTCCGGCCATCTGAAGAAAAAGAGAAGAAAAACATAGAGCATGAATGATAAGACAAGAAATCCCCATTTCAGAACTTCTATATCTCCCCAAAATACCTGTATAACAATATTCAGTACCAGGAGTGCAATAAATCCGAATCCCAGTATTTTATATCCTTCCTTGTGAATACTCATTTAACAAAAATTTGCACAAAACTAATCAAGTCTGGCTAATCAACCAAAAAGTGATATAAAAAGATATACAAGAGGAAAAGAAATTATGGCACTGTCGAACCTGTCAAGAAAACCACCATGACCCGGCATGATGGTTCCTGAGTCTTTAACCCCAATACTTCTTTTCAGCATTGACTCAACAAGGTCTCCATATGTTCCTGCTATCGAAACAATCAGAGCTATAATTACCCAATGATAACGATCAACAACCCCGAGCCATCCTGCCAGGAACCAACCTGCGACAGCTGCAAGAATCACTCCGCCAAAAAAGCCTTCCCATGATTTCTTGGGGGATATTCTTTCAAAAAGTCTGTGTCTGCCAATTGTTACACCAACAAGATAGGCACCGGTATCGTTTGCCCAGATAAGCAGAAAAAAACCAATTACTATACCCGGTGAGAACGATTCAAGATTATTAGGAAGCAGGGTTTCAAGACCACTTCCTGAGAATGCTGAAAAGGGGAACATCGACAAAGGTATTCCGGTATAAAGCACACAGAAGAATGTATGTGCAAGTGAATCAAATGGTTTCTCCTGTCTCCGGTAAAGTTCCACAACCATTATGACAAGCATCATTGGTATCAGTATCAGGAAATAATTCATTGGAATCATCCCCGATGCTATAAGAGTGGATAACACATAAGCTGCAACTCCTGTTACCATACCCGGGACCAGCTGTGGCTTTACACCTGTGTTCCTGATCATGATATAGTATTCATACTGGGTACCTGTAAGGATTATCAGCCCTGCAAGAAAAAAAGATACCGGGTGAAGCCAGAATCCACCCAGTATAAAAATTACAATGTATGCACCTGTTAATGTACGCCTGGAAAAATTATTCAAGATCTCAAATGTTATTTAGTCTTGTTTTTGGATTTCTTTTCCTGTTTTTTTTCTTTTTTCTTTGGGCTCGCGCTGAGCATTTCATCAGCTGGTTTTAGTTCAGGAGCAGATTTCGCCTCCTTAAGCTCTTTCTTGCCGTTATTACCTGCAAGCAGACTTTTCCTGTCCCGCTCATCCTTGAGTCGTTCGGCTTTACGCTTTCCGAATATCCTCTCAAGATCTTCACTGAAAATAACCTCTTTTTCAAGAAGTATCTCTGCAAGTTCTTTAAGACCCTTCATGTTATTCTTAAGTACTTCCTTGGCACGCAGGTACGATTCATCAATTATACCCTTTACTTCCTGATCAATAATCTCAGCTGTCTTTTCACTGTAAGGCTTGGTGAAACCAAAATCGGACTGGCCTGATGAATCATAGAAGCTGATGTTGCCTACCTTTTCGCTCATCCCGAAGAATGAAACCATTGCATATGCCTGTTTTGTTATCTTCTCAAGATCACTCAGAGCGCCTGTGGATATCTTACCGAAAATAAGTTCCTCAGCAGCTCTGCCGCCAAGTGCATAGGCCATCTCATCAAGTATCTGCTCCCTGGTGGTAAGCTGTCTCTCCTCAGGTAAGTACCAGGCTGCGCCCAGCGCTCTTCCCCTTGGAATAATAGTAACCTTAAGAAGCGGACTTGCATGTTCCAGAAGCCAGCTGACAGTTGCATGTCCAGCCTCATGGTAAGCAATAGTCTTTTTCTCAATTGGTGAAATTATCTTGGTCTTTCTCTCAAGTCCGCCGACAATACGGTCGACTGCATCAAGGAAATCCTGTTTCTCAACAACAGTCTTGTTTTTTCTCGCAGCAATAAGTGCTGCCTCATTACATACATTGGCAATATCTGCACCTGAAAATCCGGGTGTCTGTTTTGCAAGGAAAGCGACATTAAAATCCTTTTCAAGCTTTATAGGTCTCAGGTGTACTTTAAAAATAGCTTCCCTTTCAGTAAGGTCCGGCAGTTCAACATGAATCTGTCTGTCGAAACGTCCGGCACGCATCAAAGCACGGTCGAGTATATCGGCACGGTTTGTTGCAGCGAGAATAATGACTCCCAGGTTGGTACCAAAACCATCCATCTCGGTAAGAAGCTGGTTAAGAGTATTTTCCCTTTCATCATTTGAACCAAAGTTTGCATTTCGTCCTCTGGCCCGTCCAACTGCATCGATTTCATCGATAAAGACAATACACGGGGCTTTCTCCTTGGCCTGCTTGAACAGGTCTCTCACCCTTGAAGCCCCAACGCCAACGAACATTTCAACAAAGTCCGATCCCGATATAGAAAAGAAAGGAACATTTGCCTCACCTGCAACAGCTTTTGCAAGCATAGTTTTACCTGTTCCGGGAGGTCCTATCAGAAGTGCTCCCTTTGGAATTTTTCCGCCCAACTGGGTGTATTTCTTTGGATTCTTAAGGAAGTCAACTATCTCCATAACTTCAGTTTTAGCCTCTTCAAGACCGGCAACATCACTGAAATTAAGTTTTACATTGTTATCCTTGTCGAATATCTGTGCCCTCGATTTACCTACATTGAAGATACCTCCTGCACCACCTGCACCGCCTCCCGACATACGTCTCATCATGAACAGCCAGAATGCAATAAGAATTGCAGGAAGAAGAAGCCATGACAGTGCATCTGCAATCCAGTTTCTTCTTGTCTGGTAATCAGGATATATAAGGTCCTTATCGGTATAACCGGCATTCTTCTGTGCTTCCAGAAGGAATGGTTCAAAACTGCTTATATCACCGATAGTATATGTAAAATGAGCCTTTGGCACAGTCATACCGAATCCGGTACCCGGCTTGGGAACCTTAGGATACCGTCCTGATTCAAGAGCTTCCTTTTTAAGATAAATCTCAGCCTGATCCTTGTTAATAATCACGATCTTATCAATATCGCGACTGGCTATCATCTCCTTTATCCCGCTTGTTGTCGTCTTCTGAACAGTTTTTCCTGTATAAAGAAGATTAACCCCAATAAAAACGAGTGCGATAATTGCAAAAATCCAGTTTGAATTGAAACGTGGTTTCAGATTTTTATCCGTTTTCTTTTCTGGTCCTTTATTATTTTCAGAGTTCTCCATTTTTTAGTCCGCTTTTTTTTGTCTTCAACTGATTCAATTTTAGCATCGGCCCAGAGTGATTCAAGGCTGTAGAAATTCCTGTACTCTTCAAGGAAAACATGAACGATTACATTTCCATAATCAATCAAGACCCAGAAACAGTTATCAAGTCCTTCCATATGAAGGGGCTTTTCTCCTGCTTCCTTCCTGACTATATCATCAATTGAATCACTTATTGCACTTACCTGGGTTGTTGATGAGGCATGGCAGATTATGAAATAATCAGTAATCCTGTTTTCCAGTTTCCTCAGATCAATCTTCAGTACATTATGTCCCTTCTTTTCATGGATCCCTTTAATGGCACTTGCCAGCAACAACTCTGCTCCGTCCGATCTTTTCTTCATTAATTTTTTAATACATTGATACCAAGCCGCAAAAGTACCACTTTTATCTTTACTTTTGACATATTACCGTTGCTCAATTTCAGTGCCAATATTGACAACATTGCATTATAGTTGGAACTTTAGTGACTAATATTACACACACACTTCAATATCAGAATGATAGGATCAAATATTCTTTCTTTTGAAAACCTGACATCAACCAATACCTATGCATCCGGACTTCTAAAATCTGAAGTTGTGCAGGAAGGAACAATTATCAGAGCTTCTTTTCAATCGGCAGGAAGAGGGCAGACTGGTAACGGATGGGAAAGCGAAGCAGGAAAGAATCTGTTAATCAGCATTATACTATATCCGACAGCAATATCGCCAGCTGATCAGTTCCTGATCTCAAGGGTAATTTCATTAGGGATCACAGACTTTCTGGGAAAAGAGCTTCAGGAGTGCAAAATAAAATGGCCTAATGACATTTATGTCAGAAATGACAAAATAGCAGGCATCCTGATTGAGAATTCGGTGATGGACAATAAACTGGTAAGCTCCATCGTGGGAATAGGATTGAATATTAACCAGCGAAAGTTTACAGGGAACGCTCCTAATCCGGTATCGATGACTATCCTTACCGGTAAAGAATATGATACTGACAATTGCCTGACAGAACTTTCCATGGCTATTGATAAAAGATATGACCTCCTTATGAAAGGAAAGAATGAAATTATCTGCAGTGACTATATATCAAAGCTTTACAGAAAAAATGAATGGTTCGGATTCCGAGATAAGGATGGAATTTTTAAGGGAAAGATAGTGTCGGTTACTGAAGAAGGGTTGCTGCTTATTGAACACCCTGACAGAAAAATAAGGGAGTATGCTTTTAAAGAGGTCGATTTTATTCTCTGAGATTATCCCAATCCCTGAAATTCTCAATCTCCTGCATAAGCAACTCCATAAACTGCCTTATTGGCTTATCGGCCATTATCTTCATCATTGGATTAAGGTCTGCATTCAGATAAAGTTTAACATCAGCAGGGCCGAATGAGGAATCGGAGAGGTCAACATTAATTGTAAAATCATTTTTACTCAGGGCATCTCCCTGGTAAACAACCTTTTTCCCAGCTACTTTTTCAATGAGGCGAACACTCACTGTGCCTATTACTGACACATTGAAGCTGCAGGAATCCTTGTCGGCCTGCCAGTTTGTGATGGTTCCCTCCCGGACAAATCGTCCAAAATTTCTGAGATCAGTTATAAAGCTGAAGGCTACATCAGTTGTGCAGCTCAGCTTACCGGGACGGCTCTCGTAGTATGATAGGTCTGACATAATATTATTTCCCCCAGTTTGCCGGGTCAACTCTCCATTTCTTTAGTGTTTCAACTTCCGATTCACCTATATAACCTGTTTTAACAGCAGTCTCAACAAGTACTGAATAGTTACTGAGAGTATTCAGTTTACAGCCTGCGGCTTCAAATCCTTCGGAAGCTTTACTGAATTCATAAGTAAAAATTGCTGCCATGCCAAGTACCTCACAGCCGGCATCTCTGAGTGCTTTGACAGCATTGAGGCTGCTTCCTCCTGTTGAAATAAGATCCTCAATTACTACAACCTTCTGCCCTTTTTCATAATATCCCTCTATCTGGTTTCCAAGTCCATGTTCTTTTGCTTCCGACCTGACATAAATGAAAGGCAGCCCCAGTTTTTCTGCTGCAAGGGCCCCGTGGGCAATTGCCCCTGTTGCAACTCCGGCAATCACTTCTGCGTTGGGATAAAGTTCCTTTACCATTATGGCAAATGAATCGCGTATATAAGATCTCACTTCAGGAAATGAGAGAGTCTTCCGGTTATCGCAATAGATTGGTGATTTCCATCCTGAGGCCCATGTAAAAGGATTTGACGGTTGCAATTTAATTGCTTTAATTTGTAACAGATATTCGGCTGTTTTTTTTGCAAACTGGTTCATATGGATATTTATAAAGTTAACTTCGAGAACAGATTCATAGTACTTAGCCCTGAACCTGACAGGCTACAAAAATACGGCTTATTCCATAAATTCAATGACACTTCTGAACTTTATAAACTGATATCTGATTTTCAGGAAGATAAGAAAATATCCAGCATCAATATTTACGGTCCGGATATAAAACACCTCTGGAAGATCTTCAGGATTTACTTTAATGAGGTTGAGGCGGCAGGCGGCCTGGTGAGGCATACCGGCGGTCGCTACCTGTTTATTGAAAAGAAGGGAAAACTCGATCTCCCGAAAGGACATGTTGAGCCAGGTGAAGAAGCAGATGAATGTGCACTCAGAGAAGTAAGCGAAGAGTGCGGTATTACAGGACACTTTATTATCAGGCCAATTGCGCCAACATATCACACTTACACCTGGGAAAAGATTTCATATCTTAAAAAAACCAGCTGGTTTCTGATGGGATATGACGGAAATATGATCATTGAACCTCAGACTGATGAAGGGATAACAAATGTTGAATGGCTTCACCCTGACGAGATCAGCAGAATGAAAAATGATGCCTGGTTGTCGCTGATGGAGGTAATAAACTCTTCGGTGCTCAAAGAGTAAAAAAACTACTCTGCTCCCTTAAACTTCTTAAGATCAATTGATTTTGGCACGAATACGGAAGCATCACCTCCGCTTCGGATAATATCTCTTACTATTGTTGAATTAATATGGCTGTGCTCGGGTACAGTCAGGAGGAATACCGATTCAATATCCGGAGCCAGTACCTTGTTTGTCTGGGCTATTGCCCTTTCAAATTCGAAGTCCGCGGCTGTCCTCAGTCCTCTTACAAGATAACCAATCCCGAATTTCTTACAATAATCTACTGTAAGACCCTCGTAATGTGAAACTTTAATCCTTGGCTCATTCTTAAAAACCAGTCGTATCATCTTTTCCCTGGTTTCAAGAGAGTAATAGCTCTTTTTGAGTGCATTTGCTCCCACTGCTATTATTATCTCATCGAAAAGGCTGAGGGCCCGCATTACAATAGCTTCATGCCCGATTGTAAACGGATCAAAGGACCCGGGAAATACTGCTGTTTTCTTCATTCGAAGGATATTTTTTTAGGGTTTGTCACTTTCTGTCTGAGAAGTGCCAGTTCCAGCACTCCCATAATAGTATCGACATAATGAAATTTCAGTCCCTTGATATATTTTGCATTGATATTTTCCACGTCTTTTCTGTTATCCTCCGATACAATTATCTCCCTGATACTTGCACGCTTGGCTGCAAGAATCTTTTCCTTGATACCTCCGACAGGCAGTACTTTGCCCCTTAGTGTTATCTCACCGGTCATTGCCAGGTATTTCTTAATCTTGCGCTGTGTAAATGCCGATGCAATTGAGGTTGCCATGGTAATCCCGGCTGAGGGACCATCCTTAGGGATTGCTCCTTCGGGCACATGAATGTGAATATTCCACTTCTCTGAAAAATTCTCAGGCAGATCAAGCATTGAGGCATTTGACTTAAGATATTCAAGTGCAATAACTGCCGACTCCTTCATCACGTCACCAAGGTTCCCGGTAAGTGTCAGTTTTCCGGTGCCTTTACTCAGGCTGGTTTCAACAAATAGTATTTCACCACCGGCTGCGGTCCAGGCAAGACCTGTAACAACACCTGCCTGCTCATTACCTGAATACAGGTCGCGGGTAAACTTAGGAGGTCCGAGAATGTCAGTAAGATTTGAAATCTTAAGCTCCTTGTCGTAGTAGTTTTCTGAGGCAATACTTTTAGCAGTAACCCTGACAACCTTAGCAAGTTTCTTGTCGAGTTCCCTTACCCCTGATTCCCTTGTATATTTTTCAATTACAGCCTCCATCACTTTCTTGTCTATTGTGATCTGTTCAGGCTTTACACCATGGTTTTCAAGCTGACGGGGAAAGAGGTGGCGCCTGGCAATTTCAAGTTTCTCCTCAACAAGATAACCTGTTATCTCAATCAGTTCCATCCTGTCGCGCAATGCAGGACTTATGGTTGCCAGATTATTTGCTGTTGCAATAAACAGGACCTTCGAAAGGTCATATTCCATCTCCAGAAAATTATCAAAGAAGGTGCTGTTCTGTTCAGGATCGAGCACTTCAAGAAGAGCAGAAGAGGGATCTTCCCTGAAATCCTGGCCAACCTTATCTATTTCATCAAGAATGAAAACCGGATTTGATGAGCCCGCCCTGCGTATATTCTGTACAATCCTTCCGGGCATGGCTCCTATGTATGTTTTTCTGTGCCCTCTGATCTCTGCCTCATCGTGTAACCCTCCGAGTGACATTCTGACATATTTTCTGCCAAGTGCTTTGGCTACAGATCTGCCAAGTGAAGTCTTACCTACTCCGGGGGGACCGTAAAGGCAAAGTATAGGAGATTTAAGATCACCTTTAAGTTTCAGTACAGCAAGATGTTCAAGAATTCTTTCCTTGACCTCATCGAGACCGAAATGGTCTTCATCAAGGACCCTTCGTGCATTATTAAGATCAAGATTATCAGTTGAATATAAATTCCATGGAAGGTCCAGAAGAGTCTGTATATAATTCACCTGAACAGAATACTCTGCTGCTGCAGGATTAAGTCTGTGGAGCTTTTCAAGCTCTTTATTGAATACCTTTTTTACATCATCTCCCCACTTCTTTTCTTCTGCTCTCTTGCGATACTCTTCTATCTCTTTTTCAACAGGATTTCCTCCCAGCTCATTCTGTATTGTTTTCATCTGCTGGTGAAGCAAAAATTCGCGCTGCTGCTGGTCAAGATCACTCTTTACCTTCGACTGCAGCTCGTTTTTTAACTCAAGTACCTGAATTTCCTGTACAAGGAATTCAAGTAAAGCAAAACCCCGGTCTCTGAGTGTATTTATCTCCAGAAGTTTTTGTTTGTCCTGTACTTTTATATCAGTATTAGAACAGATGAAGTTGATCAGATATGTATTATTCTCGATATTTTTTATTGCAAAAGAGGCTTCAGGACTAATATTTGGATTAATCTTTATAATCTTGAGTGACAGATCTTTGAGTGATCCAACAATTGCATCAAAATCCTTGTTTATGACTTCAGGTCTGGTTTCAGGGAGGTTACGGACCCTGGCTACAAAATAGGGATCATTGGATACAAGTTCAGCAAGTTCCATTCTCTTTCTTCCCTGTATGATTGCAGTTGTTGAACCGTCAGGCATCTCCAGGAGTTTGACAATCTGTCCAATTGTTCCCACATTATGCAGATCGCTGTATTCAGGATTCTCCATATCGGGATCTTTCTGGGCAACGGTACCAACAATCTTGTCGGAACGGTAGGCATCCTTAATAAGCTGAATGGATTTGGGGCGGCCAATTGAGATAGGCAGAACAACACCCGGAAAAAGTACAGTGTTTCTCAGGGAAAGAATCGGCAGCATTTCCGGAACCTCCACATCATCCAGCTCTCCATCGTCACCATCAGCAATAATGGGTATTATATCTCCCTCTCCGTCAAGAATATCGGGTAATAATATCTCACTGGCCGGTTTCCTGAATTTCTTTTCCATCTACTTTTAACTCCTTACTTTCAAATTTACAAATATTTTCTTGCATACGGGACGAAAAGAGGCTGAGCAATGATTGTGCCACAATATTAAAAACAAAAAGAGACATGCCATGGCATGTCCCTATTCATAAGAAAAGTATGCTGTTACTTCTTTTTACCTACATGATCCTTATAACGGTTCATGAACTTATCAACCCTTCCTGCGGTATCTACAAGCTTCATTTTACCAGTATAGAAAGGATGTGAAGTATTTGAAATTTCAAGTTTTAGAAGCGGATATTCATTTCCATCTTCCCATTTAATTGTATCTTTTGAAGGTGCGGTCGACTTACTCATAAATGCATGTCCGTTTGACATATCCTGAAATACCACAAACCTGTAAGTGCTGGGATGAATTCCATTTTTCATTGCTGTATCTTTTTTAATTCCTTTATTCGTCTTTAACGATTTCCTTTTTATTAGGGACTGCAAAATTAATTACTTTATTTTAATATACAAATAGAATTGCAATTTTATTGAACTCATCTTTCATGTTCATTCTTATGCAACTTATTGTACATCTCATCCTTGTATCTTATGAAGGTCAGCTCTTTATTGATAAGATAGCGGTAGGTGATATGTGTTTTTGCCCTTTTGGTCCCAAGTGCTTCATAAATAGATATCATTTTAGGATTGAAATCGCCTGTCCACGATAGCTCCAGTTCCCTGAACCATGGCTTTTTTACAAACATTTTATAAAGATTATAGAAGATAGCCGATTCAACCCCGCTGTTATGGTATGAAGGATGAACTCCACCCACTATTGCCCTCATCCTTGTCATTTTATGAGTTTCCCTGTAGTATAGAAACCTGATTTTATTCCAAAGGTGCAGTTTACCATTGAGGTGCCTGAAAATCTGGTTCGCATCGGGTAAGAGAATGAAAAAAGCAACAGGTTTATTATTATGGTAGGCAAACCAGATTAGTTCCTCATCAATAAGAGGTTTTGCTTTTTCGAGTGATTCATACAGAAAAGCCTTTTCAAGAGGTGTAAAATCCTGTTTGAAAACGGACCACGCCGAATTGTATATCTCAACTATATCATTTACATATCTATCAGCATTTCTGACCTCAAAATGTCTGAAGGAATAACCCGGACGGTTTGCAAGCCATTCAGCTATTTTCATTATTCTCTCCGGGAACTCAATAATCCTGTTTTTCTCATCTCTCAGTACCCTGTGATAGGAGTATTGTTCAAAATAGTTTCTGAATCCATACTCTTCGAAAAAGCCTCTGTAATACTGCTTATTATAAGGCATCCCGTAACCCTGCTGCATAAAACCGTCAACAAGCAGTCCCCAGTTATTGTCATTCTCACCAAAGTTGATTGGTCCGTCAACAGCCTGCATTCCATGTTCTTCGAGCCACTTAATGGCTGTATCGAAAAGAATATATGCAGCTTCCTTCGATTCAATAACCTCAAAATAACCCACCCCACCTGTAGGCTGGCTATTGGCTGCAGACCTTACACTATCGATAAAAGCGGCAATCCTGCCAATCGTTTTGTTACTGTTATCCTTAAGTATCCATCTGGTTGCTACACCATGTCTGAATGTATGGTTTATTTCAGGATTAAAAACTGACTCTACACTTAAATCAAGAGGGCAAACCCAGTACGGATCATCCCTGTAAATGCTTTTCGGAAGATCGATGAATTCCCTCTTGTCCTCATTAGTTGCAACTTCAAGAATCTTCATAAGTCTGTAATTTACACCGGATGCCTGACACCTCTTTCAACGTATATCTATTATCCTGTGGTCGATCAGGACAAAAACTATTGCGATCAGAGCTGAATAAAAAGCATAAAGCCTGAGTGGAATATATTCGGAAGGTCTAATCTTCATCTTATACCACAGATATCCTATTAGAAATGCTTTACTCACAAGGTAAACGATAAATGTTGACAGCGCTACCCCAGGAAGGTTGTAGCCCCATTTTATCATAAAAAGACTTAACGGGATATTAATACCTATTTCAATTATAGCTGCAAAAAGTGTGATGTGAGTTTTTTTTCTGCCTACAATTATTGTCTGGGGAAAAACAAGTCTGGGTATAATAAGAAGAGAATATATCAGAAAAACGTCAGTGCTCTTATGAAACTCAGGATTAAACATACGCGGATATATCCATCGTGCAAAGATCATCATTAGAATTGCCGAAGGGAAAAGGATATGCATCAAACGTTCTGATTTTACTCTGATTTTAGCAAGCGACTCTTTCATCCTTTCGCGTGTGGAAAACTCCGGAAGCATTGCATTGCTGAGTCCGTTTGCAAGCATCAGAACCAGAGGAAATTCCTTTGCTCCATACCTGAAAAGTGCAAACTGATCGGGGTCGCGGTATACTACTGAGACTATTACTCCGTCAATATACTGAGCCGATCCGCTGATAAGTGTTGTAAGGATCAGGGGAGTGGCAAGATAGAGATGCTCTTTCATGAATTCAACAGAAATCCTCATTTCTGTGTACCTCCTCAGAAGCACGATCAGCCAGATCCAGCGTACAAAAGTTATTGCCAGTAATCCATATATAGACCAGATAAGGTCCTGTTCAAGAACCAAAGGAATAATTATAAAAAGCAGCTGGGCTGTAAAAGTGTAGAGCCCGTATTGAAAGATACGGTAGGCCCTGTTATTAAGAAGATAAATATATTCTATGAGCTGGACAGGACTATTCAGGAGAACATACAGAAGCAGCAGGTTAAGATATGGCACATTACCACTGAAATGGAAAACGGAAAAATGGTTCTTTACTCCTTGTCCGAGAGCAAAAACAAGAAGGCTGAAGAAGCATAAGAGCAGAAATGCATTGAATATTTCGGGTGATTTTGTAGAACCGTTATCACCTAATTTACGGTAAGTTCTATTTCTGTGATACAGGGGAAGAAGGGACTGAATTATTCCGGTAACCCAGAAAAATGTTATTAGTCCGGCAATAAACATGAACATTTCCCACTGCCCGATTTCGGAGCGGGTAAGGTGGCTTTTGGTAAAAACTATGCTGATTATCAGAAAAATGACAGGCTTCATCAGCTGAAACAGCTGGAGTCCCGAAATATTATCTATCAGCTTTATTCTCCTCAAACCAGACTAATTTACAGATATCAAAACTATCTTTCTCCGGAAAAATTGTATGTTGAGTATCAATAATTTTACCGAACCGGACAAAGATACTAATTGACATGTGGAAGAGAAAATAAAACTAAAATTTTGTGGAATAGATTTTTTGACCTTATTTTGCACCCTGAAACGGTGGATGTAGTTCAGTTGGTTAGAACGTCGGATTGTGGTTCCGAAGGTCGCCGGTTCGAACCCGGTCTTCCACCCAATAAAAAAAGGCTGTCCTGAGGACGGCCTTTTTCTTTTGAACACACCAGGGTGGAAATATAATGGCGCGTCCCTATTTTTTCACCGCAGCATATTTATAATAAGCCGCAACAGATAATCCTGTGAGTAAGACAACAGCAACATATACAAATGTTGGCACCGGAACAGGATCACCGGCAGCATATGAGTGCAGTCCCGAGAGGTAATAATTGACACCGAAATAGGTCATTAGCACCGATGAGAATGCAAACAGCGATATAAGGTTAAAAGTGTAAACATCCTTCATCCCCGGTATATTGCGGCTGTGAACAACTATACTGTATACAATTATGGTAATTAGCGACCAAGTCTCCTTCGGGTCCCATCCCCAGTAACGGCCCCATGACTCATTTGCCCAGACAGCACCGAGAAATGTTCCGATTGTAAGGAAATAAAGACCGAGTGTGAGTGTCTTATAATTTATAACTATCAGCTCATCAATTGTTTTTGAAATTCTTTCACGGTTCCCGCTATTCGACAGAACAAGCAGAATCATTGAGATTAGTCCCAATATTGCACCA
Organism: Bacteroidota bacterium; assembly: GCA_016718875.1. Lineage (GTDB taxonomy): Bacteria > Bacteroidota > Bacteroidia > Bacteroidales > VadinHA17 > LD21. The sequence continues at coordinate 7,666 of JADKBL010000019.1, read as the reverse complement.
AGTCCCAGAAATCCATAACTGCCTGTGATAACAGAAACATGAAGGGTTAGCCAGTAGGATTTGAGCACGGGTACCAGGTTTGTAATTTCAGGATCCATAAAACTGAGATGTGCAACCATCAATGTCATTGATGCAAGTACAGCTGTTGCTGATAAGGCAAAGGCAGATTTGCGGCTGAATATGAAACCTGCAAGAAGGGTAACCCACGATATGAATATCATTGATTCATAACCGTTACTCATTGGCGAGTGACCTGAGATATACCATCTGAGACCAAGCCCTGCAGTATGAAAAATAAATCCTGCAATAAGAAGCCATCCAAGTATCTTAATTAAGCCGGCAGATCCTTTCCTTCCCCTGATAACCATGGTAATAAGCACTATAAGCATCACAAGACCAACAGTTGCATAAAAAGGGAATAGCTTTTCAAAAGGACTCATTTTAAAATATGCCAGTTCAATTTTAGTTCTTCCTGCTGAAGGGAGCTCATAACCAGCAAACCGTGACTGGTAATCGGAAATGGAATTTGTTACCTGCTTTACTGTGTTGAGATTATTATTATGAACTGCTTCTGAAAAAATTGGCATAATCCCATTGAGGTATGTCGAGTCATCTTTGCTTACAGCCTTTGCCAGTGCAGCTTTCGGACTGCCCCAGTCATTGGTTCCGTCTTTAAGTGGAAAAAGCTTCAGAAAGTCACCATTATAGATCATAAAAACAATATTCACTCTCTCGTCAACCTTCATCAGCTCCTTGTCATATCTTGTTCTTTCTCCGGGAGCTTTTGCGTAAGCATTATTAACATCATCGGAAATCCTGTATGTACCATCCTGGATATTAACTATATTGGAAAAAGCAGCATATTTTCCTCTTACTCCCAGCGTCTTCCGAACATCATCATTTGAGATTCGGATAAAAGGATAATCCTTCCAGTTGTCGAAATCGAGATAAAGACCCAGGAAAACCTGCATGGGCGTCATACCCTCAAAATTATTATCCCGGGTAACTTTTCTAAGAATGTCATAACTCAGTGTAAACAGAGGTTCTGTTCTGCCCTTCTGATCCTGCACAAGCACCTTTCCGAACTCCTCGGCAGCTTTTTTATCAGGGACAAGCTTCTGGGCTTCTGCTCCCTGCAAGCCAATTAAAAACAGCAATAGAATAACCGGGGTTGATTTTCTTATAAGTGAATTCCAGTTTCCTGCAGTTATGTTATAAAATATTGATTTCCTGCTGATAAGTGCAAGAATGATAAAGATTATCATAATAGCATAACCTGTGTAGGTTACCAGCATCCCTGCCATATCGTGATTTACTGAAAGGATAGTGCCTTTTTCATCCCTGTCAAAAGAGGACTGATAGAACCGGTATCCCCTGTATTTCAGAATATTATTCATGAAAATAAGAAATGATCTTTCCACATTGTTTTCCTTATCTATAAGTACAACATCACTCTTATAACCCGATGGGCTCGATGAACCCGGATATCTCTCAAGCATAAAATCATTAAGCTTCAGGCTGAATGGAAGTTTTATTTTATCTGAACCATACCAAATTGTAATAGTGTTACCATCAATTTCACATGACCCCTCTGTAAACTCAGCCTCTGCCCTGTCCCAGAGATATACTGTTTTTGAATCATTACCGCTGAAAATATTAAAAATAAAGGCATTTTTACCAGTATCAGTATCTTTTGGATTTACTGCAACAGCCTTGAACTGGCCGGTGCTGAACATTTTTTCGGGCACTATACGCAGATCTTTATAAGTAAGAATCTGCATCTGCTGAAGGGCAATTTTTTTAGACGATTCAGTGGGTGATCCGCCATGGCCCATCATAGTCATCACTCCTATTTCATTTTCAGAAGCAGCAAAGAAAGTTCCCGATTCATGGGAAATATTTATATCAGCTTCACCTGCGTCAAATCCTATTACAATTCCATATGCTTTCTTTTTTTCACCTCTTTTCAGAATAATGCTCTCGTTTGATGTCATGTCCTTTGTAACCATTAATGAGATTATTGGCTCGCCGGCAGGACTTGCTGTTAATTCCTCAGCAGCATTTGGAATTATTCTTGAAAGCTCAAGCTGGTACACACGGTTATTGACGGGTATTTCACTGCTGTAGTTATCGGCAGAAACAGAAGTCAGGGAGTACTTTTTTGAGTCGGATGAAACCATTTTACCATCTTTGCCGGTAACTACATATCCAATTTTTTTTACGGATGAATAGCATTCATCCTGTGATTCACCCTCACGGATATGAATACTACCCTCCCATCCGAAATAACGGGTTATTCCGGCTCCTGCTATCATCAGAATAAATGCAAGATGGAAAAGGGCAACAGGAAGTCTCTGTTTCCGGAACAGCTTATAGATTATGAGCATTCCTATCATGTTTGCTGAAAGGAGAATAAGTATCAGTTCAAACCATCTGGTATCATATACCATGCTGTATGCAGCTGCTGATCCGAAGTCATTCTCAAGAAAAGTGGCTATTGCCATTGAGAGCGCGAATACTACAAAGAGTATTCCCATTGCTGCCGGCGTAAACAGGTATTTGATATATTTCATAATCGTGTTAATTGCGGTTGCTGTTAATATTTAAGTTGTTGCTGGTTACTGGTTACTGGTTACTGGTTACTGGTTGCTGGTTGCTGGTTGATTTTAAACCGGTCGCAAATATAGTTTTATTCATAATACATATATGGAACTATTGCAATCAGCATTTTATTGCCTCTTGCTGAAGCCCGGAATGATTCAGCCTTTTTCGGAAAGGCTTATAAGCTTACCTTTATCAAGAATTTTGATTCTGGATGTCTCTGAACTGATAACACCGGAATCTTCCATCTCCTTCATGATCCTTACAACACACTCTTTTGCCATGCTTGTCATTTCGCCAAGCTCCTGACGGGTAAGAATCATATCAAAATCATCGTTACCAAAGATATCATTTGACAAATACAACAGGATATCAGCCAGCCTGCCCGACATTCTTTTATGGGCCATGCTCACCATTCTGTTATGTGATCTGACAGCCCTTCTGCAGAAATCTTCAAGAAGGCTTTCTGCAAAAGCGCTGTTTGTGCGGGAAATCTGCTTAATAATATCAGCACTGATAAAACAGGCCTGGATTGAGGTTATTGCTGCAACTGAATAATTATGACGTGAGTTTACATAAGCCCCGGGTCCGAGAACAATACTCCCTGGTTTTTCAAGGTCAAGAATCAGATTTTTACCATTATTACCTTCTATATAACTCTTGGCAATTCCTGTTGCCATAAAAAGTGCATTCGAAGCCGGCGAACCCTGTTTAATCATTATCTCACCCGGTTTGAAAGTTGCTTCATACCTGTTGGAATTGACTGTTTCCAGTTCGCTTTTTGATAAGTGTTTGAAGTTCTTCCATCCGGCTGTACACTTCTCACAGCTGTTTATCATGTTCAACCCCGCCATATTGATTTACAAATTATTATGTGCATATTTTACAGAATTATTAGTAAAATAAGGTACAAATATCATGATAATAATTGATATTTATCAATCCAAAAACACATTTGTGTCAACAAAAAATGTTTTAAAAAACATACTTTTCTGTTATTAATATAACAGATTAAAGCCGTAAATTGCATAAAGAAAATTTTAACTAAACAAACCTGATATGAAAAACCTACTTAAAATTTTGTCGCTATTAACAATTGCGGGGTTCATCCTGACCTCTTGTGAAGGTCCGATGGGTCCTCAGGGGCCTGCCGGTACGAACGGTACCAACGGTACGAACGGTACCAACGGTAAGGACGGTAAGGATGCCAACGAGACTTGCAAACTCTGCCACAACAAAACAATTGTTGAGGCTGTTGCAATTGAGTTTGAACATTCACTTCATGCAACTGGTACAGCATATGAAGAAGGTACCAGAAACAGCTGTGCGCCTTGCCATTCCCACCAGGGATTTCTTAATGTGGTAACAAAGGCTACTCCTGCTACATTTACCGGACCAGACGCTGCAGGAAAGTATGTCAACAACTACATTACTGAAGCGAGTGCCCTCAATTTACCCGGAGGCATTGGCTGCTTCACATGCCATAGTGCACTTCACACAAACTATGCAGGTACTGAATTTACTCCACTTGCAACAACAGCAGCAGTTAAAATGACTATGTGGGGAGCTGCCAAAGAGATCAATTTCACAAAGACCGATGGTAACCTCTGCGCAAAATGTCATCAGCCAAGACCTGTTACCGCAACCACTGGTAATGTAATTGACTATTCTAAACTTATTTCTGATCCTACAACAGCTTATGCTCTTTCATCAATTGGCTACAGAACCGGTGTACACTATGGTGCACAGGGTGCAATGGCAGCAGGTGTTGGTGCAATCGAGTTCGGAACAGACTATACACAGTCAGCACACGTAACTGGTGCAGCTTGTACAACATGCCATATGGCTTCTCCAACCGGAATGGCAGGAGGACACTCATTTACGGCTGCAGGCAACTTCAAAGGCTGCAATGCAACAGGATGTCACACAACAATGAGTGCTACCAATGCTACATTTACTGCTGCAAAAGCTGATGTAACTGCACTTCTTGCATCTCTTGCAACAAAAATAAATGCTGCAGGCGGAGGAAATAATATTATTGATCCGGCTACAGGTTATTTTAACATTTATGATTCAGGTTCCAACCCTGCTGGTTACTGGAAAACCGGTACTGCAACACCAACATTCCCAGGTGTTACCAATGCACAGTTCGGAGCTATCCTGAATTATCAGTTAGTTCTCAGAGGCGGTGGAGCAGGTGTTCACAACTATCCTTACATCAAGAAACTTCTTGAAAATACAATCGCAGCTATCTAATAAACTGCATAATCAAATAAAAAGGGTGCTCAACGGCACCCTTTTTTATTTGATATTGATTCCCTTGTGTAATTCTTTAGAATTATTGGAACAAATAACAAGCATTCTGTATCTATATTTTCCCCCCTTTTAATTTCCCCCCACGGGGGGAAAAATTTAACTCGTTAGCCCTGAGTTAATGTCGAAAATTATAAATCACTTCAGAATTTTGGTAAGAAAAATAGTCTTGTTCTTTACTTCTTTTGCCCTTTATCTAATTATCCCACCTATGTACAGGCTCACCAGGAATGACAGGATTTTTAGGGGTGTAGAAAAAGTAGAGATTTCTAGGCTTTCTTTCTCTGTGTAACTCTGTGAATTCTTTGTGGATCTCTGTGTAACAAGTTCTTAAGAACTTACACAGAGGGGCACAGAGTATACACAAAGTTCCACAGAGGACTTTTCCAACAGCCCTTTAGGATGAGGGTGCAAATTATTATATAAAAACATGGATACTATGAAAAATAAAACTGTCACATGAATTCTGAAGAATTAAATAGCTGCCTGGATAGGGGTGGATATAGAATAAGGGGCCTTTCACAGCCCCTTTGGTAATATTTTAAAACTGTATTTATACAAAAGTTACTACAGCCTGTATTCAGCTTTTGCCTTCCTTTTAGCGTCAATTCTTATCCTGATTAGGCTTATGATCGCAAAAAAGTAATGGCCCCAAACCCCCGCCAGAAGGACAGACAATGTATATATCATCCATCCGGGTGCCCTTTGGGTCCAGAGTGCCCTGTGGCTTTCAGGGAGATAATCTGTTGGAACTCCCCAGTGGATTTCTTCACGTTTTTCTGCATTACCATATGTAGCATTATCGATGAATGCCGCCACTATTGTAAGATTTCCTTCCTTGCCTCCGGGAAGGTCTGAAGGAAACTCAAGAGTACCGGAGCCTGTATCATCAAGTGTAATTTCTCCAATCGGCAGGTTGCTGAACATCCTGGGGACAAATACACTGACAGTCTCACCAGCAACAGGAATTTCCTTGCCATTATCCATGGTCGTGGCAGTAACGGTGACTGTCCTGATGCTGTCTACTTCTGTCAGATTCATCTTAAGTACAACATCCTTAAAACTATTCTCTGCAGCATCCTCCTGTGCATAAACACTATATGCAAGGGTCAGACCTGCCAGAATCATTGCTATTTTCACTGCTCTTTTCATCATGATGTTATTGATTAGTCAGTTACTTCAAAATTTCAACCTTGTCCTGCTCCTGCATTTCGGAAATTGAAATGATAGGGGCAATCTTTGAAACAAGCATGAACAGCATTGCAAAGATCGACACTCCGGCAAAAGTCAGAGACCATTCGACCCAGGTCGGTGAGTAATTAATCCAGTCAGGCCGTACATCCTGAATAGGCAGGAAAGGCGTTTCAAGAGTGGGAATAACAATTATATAGCGGTTTACCCAAAGTGCAAGCAGCGCTATTACTGCTGCAATGGTTATACTGGGTATTGTGCGGAACCTTGGAAAAGCTATTATGATTCCCGGAAGAAGTATCCCTATATAATTTGCGAAAATAAACATTGAATAATAGTCAGTGAACAACTTATCGATCAGGATTGAGTCCATCTTAATCGATCCATACCATTTTGTAAGGTAATCGCTGAAGGTGAAATATCCATAAAATGCTGCAATTACTGTCAGTAGTACTCCTATATTCACAAAATGCCGTTTTGTTATATATTCTTCAAGATGATAGATTCTTCTGAAGATCCACATCAGAATAATAAGCAGTCCGGTTCCGGAAAAAACGACAGCAATAACAAAATAGGGTCCGAAAATTGTTGAGTGCCAGCCCGGCTGAAGTGTAACTCCAAAGATCCAGGCCAAAACTGAATAGACTATGATTGCGATAGCAATAATCATTGTCGACATCACTGTTCTGGCATTCGCGAGTATCTTTCTCTCTTTTTCGGTACCTGTAAAGCCCAGTGAAAGAATTCTGTAAAGTTTCTTTTTCCAGGGCGCCACTTTCAGGTCAGGATAGTCACGAAGAATTGCAAAATCCTCTATAAATGAGAGATACAGGTAAATAAAACATCCCACAAGGTCAGTACATATTGCAATAACGTCCCAGGTTATTGGCGACTGTATTCGCGGATACATGAACAGGTAATGGAGTCTGTCAAGCCGCCCGATACAAAAGAAAATAAAAAATGGTCCTATCACAAGGGAAATTACCGTAATGAGCTCTGCAAGTCTTATAATTGGTTTTCTCCATCCTGTATGGAAGAGGTGGAGTACTCCTGAGATAAGAGCGCCTGAATAGCTGAGCCCCATGAAAAATATAAAATTCACGATATAGAAGCCCCAGACAACATTATCTCTCATACCGGTAACAATATGGCCCTTGTCGATCTGCTGGATAAGTCCATAAATACCAACCACAAAGAATAAGAAGAAGACAAAAAAGGTTAAATACCATTTTATGCTTGTCTTTTCAATTTCAGGTGTAAGATCGGCTATCAGTTTCTTGTCGGCTTCCATCATGTTTAAGATTAGGTAATTAAATAACTAACGTGGTCCAACATTTTTATACCTTCCGGTAATTGATTCGTCAGCTCCTTCCAACCCCATTTCAACAGGAAACTCCCTGTTTGAAGGAGGCAGATAATAAACACTTGGCAGGGTACCGAGCTCCTCCTTGTATCTGTAACCAGCCCTGTCAGCCATAAGTTTGCTGAAACGAACTGTTTCAACACCATTTGTCACAGTATCCTCGAGCAGATCACCGAAATAGAGAACACCCATTGGGCA
>JADKBL010000018.1 GCA_016718875.1 Bacteroidota bacterium | reverse complement strand
TGTTCCATCCCACGCACTTAGATTCCGGAAATATTCTTCAAAACGGATCATACGATATGATAAAATCAGATTTGAGTAAAGCGTAAAGAGTATTAATGCTGAGTGAGAATCCTTTCTCAAGTAACTCTATGAAAAGTGAATTTTCATTCAGAAGATTGAATTTTCCGGAATTATCTTTGCTCTAAATTCAATTTCAAGACTAACAGAGTTGAAGCGAACTTCATATTTTGAGGCTATGTAGTCTTTGGATTCTTGTAATTTGAGATATTTGACCAGCTTCTTTGTTCTCTTGCTTTGCCTGCTTTACTGTAAATCCATGCTGTTTGGCAAAGTGGAAGAAGGTTTTACCTGTAATTCCATCACCATTTGATTTAAAACAAGCTTCTATTTGGTTCTCTGTGTCGAGATATGAATAGCCATGATAAAAAATACTTACCCGATGGATATATTCTTTACTCTCATCACCAAAAATGCATCTTAAAGAATAGATAATTTTGATCCAGTTATTATAATTTTCGGTTATGTCAATACTTTTCTTTTCTATTTCTTCTATTAAACAGATAGCTTCAAGTTGTTGCTGGTTGTAATTGTTTTTTCTTTTCGGATAACTGTCTATTTTATCAAAAACTAAAGAATTTGAGTTAAAATGCAAATCCGAGTCAAAACTCATGAACATTAACCGGGTAATGTCACAGGCTAAATCAATTACCTGCTTTGTATTTATCCTGAAAATATTTCGCAATTGATTCGGCTTGAAGTGCCTCAAGTTTAATGTCAGGAATAATTTTTATTGTACCCTTTAGCTTCTCACTGGGAGATAAAAAACATGAATGAATAAGAGGATCCTTTGATAGTTCTTCTTTTAATTGATAAGCTTCCCGTTGTTTTATATCATCAATATCAACTTGGATCAATCCGGAATGGCATAAAACATCTGATGCTTTATGTGAACCATTTGTAGTGCAACTAATTGTAGATGCGGGCAACTTACGTTTAAGGAGATCCCTCTCTTTCTTGTCAGCCGTAGAACGGATTTTAAGATTGCTTTGCCCATTTTCCGTTCCTAATATCATTCAAAAGAATTTCAATTGGGATATCTGCTGTCTTTTGTTTTGAAATAACTGAATCGAAGAAGATACAACATGCTCATTCATAATTATAAGGTCGATTTATTGGCTTCAAGGATTTGATCAATATCGGCACTTGAATAATAAATGGTTTTCCCAATTTTTGTAAATGGTAGTTCCTTGCTGTTCCTTAACTGCTGCTGTTTCCCTTTAGAAATTCCAAAAAGATCTTCAATATCTTTAGTCTTGTACCACTTCCTGGAGAATTCAAGAGTTTTACTGCTTATAAGTTGTTCGAACTTATTTTGCAAATTAGTTTCAAGCAACTTAAAATCGTCTTTGGTAACAAATTCAAAATTCATAATTGAAATGATTTAAGTTTATTTTATGTCCCAAAGCTATATCAGAATCAATAAAAAAAAGCTATCGATAATAACCGATAGCTTTTCATAATATTAAGATATACTGAATTATGCGTTAGGAATGAGGGTCTTTATTTTTTTCAACAAATTATTCTTTATCGATGAAATATTAAGTTCATCTGGAATTTTAGGATCACCTTTCTTATTATTTTCAAAATAAAAATATAAAATTACTAATAGTTTTAATTCTTGTATCTTGCTTTCTGCCAGTATAAATCCGTAGTTTTTAAATGTGTTTTTTATAGTATTTATTGCACCATTATATATTTCATAATCATTAATATCACAAGTTCCCGGAATCTGTAATGCAACGCATATTCTTTTCAATATATCTGCATCGATACTATAGTCATTCTCATTCTTAGTTATTTTAACCGTTCCACTTTTTTTATCTATTAACTCAGCAATTGCTTTATGCCAATTTCCTATTTCATTATTGGACTTATTATAATCGAAAAATGTATTTTCTAACAAGCAAAAGAATGGTAGATAGTATTTTGTAGTTCTTCCTCTGAAAACACCTGCTAATGAGTTTCTTTGAATAACAACTTGTTGGGGAGGTAACGATTCAATTATATTCTCTTCTGATTGAATCTCATTTGAAATTATATTATAAAAAGATTCATTTGTTTTGTTCCTTTCATTATAAGCTGCACTCTTAATGCTTAACAGTAGAATTGAAACGATAACAAAAGCAGATACCTGAAATGAAATAAAAGTGACTGTTAAGATGTTAGCAATAATGTTCTCTAAGATAATTGTTAGTAATGATAGTGCGAGAATAGCAAATGCAAAAAACAATTTTATTGTCAATTTCAATCTAATAGTACATTTTTCGAACTCTCTCTCATCAACTCTTTTAAATATTTCATGATAAATATTTAAAATAAATTTACTATCAAAAAGAATTGCTATGAATAATGGCAGAAAAAAACCTACCCCAAACTTTAAGTGTAATGGGAATTTATCCAGCTGAAGAAAATAGATGCAAAAACCTATAAATAACAATGTTAAGCCATTAAGGATTTTGTAATCGTTTAACCTGGATTCTATTTGTAATTGAAAAAATTCAATCAGGTTTAGATTGCTTTTCATGGATTTTATTTTTAAGTTGTTTCATGTCATTACTAACCTTTTTGTTCAGGACTTTAGCATAAATCTGTGTTGTTCTGATGCTCTTATGTCCCATCATTTTCGAAACCGATTCAATAGGAACATCCTTATTCAAGGCATAAGTTGCAAATGTGTGTCTGGCTAAATGAAAAGTTAAGGTTTTGTCTATACCGCATAAAGTAGCAATCTCTTTCAAATAGGCGTTCATTTTCTGATTGCTGATTACTGGAAGAAGCTTCCCTTTCTTTTCATCTGATGGATAATCTTTGTACTTCTCAATTATTTCGAGTGCTTTAGGCAGTAACGGAATATTTGATTCTGTTTCTGTTTTTGTTCTTTCAGTCATCACCCATAATTCACCTTCTTCATCCTTCTTAATATCGTTAGTGGTTAGTTTTTGAACATCAACATATGCTAGTCCGGTAAAGCAGGAGAAAACAAAAATGTCACGTACCAGGTCAAGTCTTTGAATGGCAAATATTTTATTAATCAGAGTATTAAGTTCTTTCTCCGTAAGAAAACCACGTTTTACTTCAATAAATTTTGATGAGTATTTGCCAAATGGGTCTTTTAAAAGCAAGTCATTCTAACAGAATCATTTATAACCCGTCTGAACATCTTTATGTATTTTAATGTAGAGTTGTGGTTACAACTTTTTCTGTCTTTAAATAATGCTCGAAATCAGTTATGAATTGATATTGTAATTCTATTAGTTTCAATATCTGATTTATTGTATTTGAACTTTAAGAAGCTGATAATGTGACTATATGTTGTTTCATATCTTTTCAGAGTTGCCGGGGCATACTCTTTTTCTAAAAGCTCTTTTTTTTTGATATGCTGCTTAAATACCTCCGATAGCGTTTTTCTTTCCCCAACCTGCTTATTAAAGTGCTGTTTAAGCATCTCGGCCGTTACATATTGATATCTTTCCTCAAGCTGCAGGTATGCTTTCCATGCCTTGTTTCTATAAGTCTCTATTGTAGTGTTAATAGTTTCAGCATCAGGTTTGTTCCCTTTTATCGCACCTGCATTATTCCAGCGGGCCGCTTCAATCCATTGCCTGGTACTTATCTCGACGTGTTTTCCGTTAATGGTAATACGCATATAAACAGGAACTTTTCCATGTTTATTAAGTTTTTCATTCCTGATGAAAAACAAAACGGAATATGTATTATAATTTTTCATTCTATATTTTATATCATATTTTCAGTTAAAGATTTACTTACCCATATTATAGCATTGAAATTTAGTTGGTTATATCGAAAGCGGGTAAGATGGGGTAACTTTTAAAAAAATTAAGTTACCCAATTCAAACCCTCTTTATATGGTGTTTATATCATTTCGGGTAAGATGGGTAAGTGAATTTTACGCCTATAGGGCATTTTTATATACTATTTTGTTATTTTATTGGTCACAATACGCATATTATCAATGCTATATATTACAATTCGGTTACCTATTTGCATTTTTACTTTTGAGGTAACCGATAAGATGGATATAAACTGACATTATTTGATATAAAATGAAATCAAATATAAATAAAAAACCTCAATGTATCAACACATTGAGTCGAACCCGCGTCCAAACACGGAAGTCATATGCTTTCTACATGCGTAGTCCTGCTTGATTTTCGTGACCGGCCAGATGCAGAACAACCTAACCTGTCCTTATTTCCTGTTGCTTCGCCATCAGGTCGGAACAACCCTCAGACTAGCCCCGGATTGATAGCGCCTCACTATCGGGTTGGATCAGGGCCTGACCGCCCGGGAGACGTCTCGTCCAGACACATGTGCCTGGATGAAGCTTAAGTTACTTTATTCGCTTAAGCAGCGAGAGCGTAATTAGTTTCGCCTTTTATTGGTTTGTAACTCTGTTTAAGGGACGCGTCACCACACCCTGCATGCTTACATAACACCACTCATGCTGTCAAAACCATGTCAGCCCCATGGAAATATGTACTGCAAAGATACGAAAAATTCGTACCTTCACATATGATCTTTCACTGTTTGTTATAATGACAAATAGACTAAAAGTCGGAATATTGCGGGAGACGAAAAATCCTCCCGACCGCCGGGTACCTCTGACTCCTCCACAGATAACAGCTCTCGAGGAGACTTATCCCGATGTCCAGTTCTTTGTTCAGCCAAGCGACTTCAGATGCTATTCAAATGAGGAATATGAGTACCTCGACATTCCTCTCAAAGAAGACCTTCGTGAATGCGATATACTACTAGGTGTTAAGGAGATCGATAAGCGAACATTTATTCCCGGGAAAACTTATATGTTCTTTGCTCATGTTGCCAAAGAACAGCACCATAATCAGGATATGTTCAGGGAAATGGTCAGGAAAAACCTGACACTCATTGATTTTGAACGACTCACAACTGACCGTGGACAGAGAGTCGTAGCTTTTGGCCGACATGCCGGTATTGTGGGTGCATACAACGCCCTCAGAGCAAGGGGCATCACAACAAACCGTTTCAGACTTAAACCTGCTTACCAGTGTCACGATCTTGATGAGGTATGGGCCGGTCTCAGGAAAATAGAGCTGAAACCCGGACTTAAGATCCTTGTTACCGGTGAAGGACGGGTATCATCCGGAGCTATTGAGACTCTTAATGTCGCTAATGTTGTACAGGTAAATCCTTCAGATTATCTCAACAGGGAGTTTGATGTACCGGTATTCTGCCAGATCGGACCTCAGGAATATACCCGGCACAGGAATGGTAAGGAGTTTAATTTCAGACATTTTGTAAGATTTCCTGATGAGTACGAACCGGCATTCTTTCCTTTTGCAAGGCTAACTGATATTTTAATAACAGGTCACTTCTGGGATCCCCGATCTCCTTATTTTCTTACTGCAGAGGAAATGAAAAAACCTGATTTCAGAATAAATATAATTGCCGATATAAGCTGCGATATTCCCGGTCCATTGCCCTCATCCGTCAGGGTAACAACTATTTCCGATCCTTATTATGACTTTAATCCCCACCTGGAGACTGAAGAACCAGCCTTTTCACGACCTTCGAATATTACGGTTATGTCGATCGATAATCTGCCCGGCGAGCTTCCCCGTGATGCTTCTCATGACTTCGGCAGGATGCTGATAAGCAACGTTTTGCATGATCTTCTCATGGGTGTCGAAAGCCCTATGATAACCAGGGCCACTATTCTTAGAGATGGCCAGTTAACTCCAAAATACTCGTATCTAGGCGATTATCTGAATTTATAAGTCAGGCGCAAGGCTCAGGGCGCAGGGCGCAGGGCTGTCTGATTGGAGTCTGCATCTAATTAATTTAAACTTTTCCTGTCGCCTGTTGCCTGTTGCCTGCTGCCATTTAAATTTAAAAACTATATTTACCCTTAACTATTAACCCTAATCGTTAAACCTTTATTTCTATGCGAAAAACACTTTTCCTGATCCTTTTACTAATCGCAACGAGAGCAATGGCACAGCAGGATAATGCCCCTGTTGCCGGAGTCAGCGATAAAAGGATCGACGTCTACGGGCTTAAGAATGCCCGGGTTGTGGCCGATTATCAGACCACCCTAGAGAATACCGATATCCTGATCTCAAACGGAAGGATAGAAGCAGTCGGTAAAAATCTTGTATTCCCCAAAGGGACAATTATTTATGACATGACAGGAAAAACAATATATCCTGCATTTATTGATGCCTATGCCGGAAATTATGGGATTAAGGTGCAGGCATCATCTGCAAATGCAAACCCCTATGCAGCTTTTATGGTTCCGGCACAGGGCGGAAGATCTTCGGGTCCTGCCACTCCTGAACCCAGGGTAGCCGATTACTGGAACGATGGCATAAATGCCTCTTATGATGTTTCTTCAGAGTTTATTCCCGATCCGAAAGTGGCAGGGGAATTCCGCCAGGCAGGTTTTGGAGCAGTGGTGGCATTCAAAGCCGATGGTATTGCACGCGGAACTTCAGCACTTGTTAGTACCGGTGATGGTAAGACCAATAATCTTGTACTTAAGAATAAGGCTTCAGCAAATTATTCATTTATAAGGGGACGGTCAAACGACCTGTATCCTGCCTCGCTGTTCGGAATTATTGCCTTGCTGCGTCAGCTCAATTATGACGCTCAGTGGTACAAACAATTACCTTCAGGTTATTTTCATGATGATGGTATTGAGGCATATACAGCAAACCTCTCCCTTCCTCAGATATTTGAAGTTACAAATAAGATAGAAGTTCTCAGAGCAGATAAGCTTGGAAAAGAGTTTGGGATAAACTACATAATCAAAGGCGGAGGAGACGAATACCAGACAATACCTGATATAAAGAAGTCAGGCAATAAACTGATCCTTCCTGTCAATTTTCCTGAAACACCTGATGTTAAGGATCCATATGATGCTGCCGCTGTAACTTATTCAACTCTCAGGCATTATGAGCTGGCTCCGTTTAATCTGGCAAGAGTGTCCGGAGCCGGTCTCACTTTTGCAATTACATCCTCAGACCTTAAACAGCGTTCATCTTTCCTTACAAACCTCAGGAAATCTGTTAAATATGGTCTTCCTGAGAATGAGGCAATCAAGGCTCTTACATTTACACCTGCTTCAATGGTTGGGGCATCTGAACTGCTTGGAGGAGTTAAGAAAAATATGATAGCCAATCTGATTGTGACTTCGGGCAATATCTTCAATGAGGATTGTACAATATTTGAAACCTGGGTTCAGGGTGTGCCATACAGGTTTGTCGATATGAGACAGAAGGACCTTCGTGGTACATATTCGCTAAGTGTTGATACATCTTCCTATAATCTGGTTTTATCAGGAAAGTCCGAAAAACCAACAGTAAAAGTATCGGTTGATTCAACTGAGGTAAAAGGTGCTGTTTTTGCAGTTGAAAAGGATCTGGTCAGTATCAGCTTTGACAGAAGCGGAAGAAAATACAGACTCACAGGATATATAAATGGAAATGATCTGGAAGGCAGGGGACAATTATCTGATGGAAAGTGGGTAAACTGGACCGCCAGATATAAAGGTCCTTCAGCTGAATCGGAACGTGGCAAAAAGAAACCAGAATCAAAGATACCTGAACCCGGAAAAATCCTATATCCTTTTACTGCTTTTGGACGTGAGGAATTGCCAAAACAGGAGGATATTTTATTTAAAAATGCTACTGTCTGGACAAATGAGAAGGACGGGAAGTTGTCAAATACAGATGTACTTGTTCAGAAAGGTAAGATTGCTAAAATAGGAAAGAATCTTGCAGCACCTGCAGGAACCAGGACAATAGATGGTACCGGGATGCATCTTACTCCGGGTATTATTGATGAGCATTCCCATATGGCGCTTGATGCGACCAATGAGATGGGGCAGGCCATTACCTCTGAGGTAAGAGCTGGTGATGTTGTTGATCCTGAGGACCAGACTATCTACAGGCAGCTGGCAGGTGGTGTAACAACTTCTCATATATTGCATGGATCAGCCAATCCGATTGGAGGTCAGTCGGTTATTATTAAAAACCGATGGGGACATAATGCAGAGGAGCTCAAAGTCGAAAACCAGGTAGGATTCCTGAAACATGCTCTTGGAGAAAACGTCAAAAGGTCAGTCAACCGTTACCCGAATACCAGGATGGGGGTTGAACAGATAATCCGTGATGCTTACCAGAGGGCAGTAGATTATAATAATCAATGGAAAACGTGGAATGCACTGAAACCTGCGGACCGTGCCGGAAAGGTGCCTCCGAGGAGAGATCTTGAACTCGATGCTATTGTTGATGTTCTTGAGAAAAGAAGCTTCATAACCTGCCACACTTATATCCAGTCAGAAGGTACTATGTTAATGAATTTTGCCAATGATTTTGGGATTAAAGTGAACACTTTCATACATTTCAATGAAGGTTACAAAATAGCAGATCAGATAAAAGCGCATGGGGCTGCCGCTTCTGTATTTTCAGACTGGTGGGATTATAAATATGAGGTGTATGAGGGGATTACATATAATGCCGCACTGATAATGAGCCAGGGTGTACTAACATGCTTGCATTCAGATGATGCGGAGATGGGAAGAAGACTCAACCAGGAGGCAGGCAAGGCAATTAAATACGGAGGTGTAAACGAAACCGATGCACTGAAGCTTGTAACTCTTAATCCTGCAAAAATTCTCCACCTCGACGACAGGATCGGTAGTATAAAAGAAGGCAAAGATGCTGATCTGGTTCTATGGACAGATTATCCTCTTTCAGTTTATGCTCACGCTAATAAAACTATGGTCGATGGTACTATCTATTTCGATGAGGATCAGGATGCTAAATTGAAAGATCAGATTGATAATGAGCGTAACCGGATTATTTCAGATATACTGAAAGAAGCTCCTGCAAGCAGTTCAACAACACCTAATTTCCCAAGACGATGAAAAGTATATCATTATATCAGTTTTATTTTTATTTGCCTTGTTTAATAAGGCAATAGCACAAAGTCCGGTCGTAGCACCGGCACAAAAGAAAGCGGTAATTCTCTCAGGAGGTACTATCCATACTGGAACCGGTAGTATTATTGAAAACGGAACTATTGTATTTTCCTCAGGGAAAATAACTTATGTGGGAAAGAGCAGCGATTACAGCGGTGACAAATCAGCATCAGATGTGATAGATGTATCCGGAAAGCAGGTTTATCCGGGACTGATATTTCCTGCAACAAGCTTAGGTCTGGTTGAGATAGGCAGTGGGGTGGATGTTGCCACTGATAACCGTGAGACAGGCGATCTGAATCCGAATGTCAGAGCTCTGGTAGCCTATAATACTGATTCACATGTAATTCCTGTAATAAGGTCGAACGGGATTCTGCTTGCACAGATCTGTCCTGTCGGGAACCTGCTGCCGGGAACTTCAAGCGTTGTTCAGCTTGATGCATGGAACTGGAAAGACGCTGCATACAAGGCGGATAACGGTATTCAGCTGGTGTGGCCAAGAAAAGCATCAGCCGGCGGAAGAAGAGGAGGTGCATATTTTATGTTTGGTGAAAACACTAGTTCCACATATGATAAGAATGTTGAAGCCCTGGAAGAGATATTCACAGATGCAGCAGCCTATGCTGCAGTTGAAAAGCCAAAAGACGGCAATCTGAGACTTGAGTCTCTCAGAGGTTTATTTGACGGCTCCAAGATTCTCTTTATCAGTGCTTCTGAAACCAAAGGTATAATTGCTGCTATCTCTTTTGGCAAAAGACATGGAGTGAAGAAGATGGTATTGTCAGACGCTGACGAATCAGCATGGGAAGTAAGAAGCTTTCTGAAGGAAAACAGCATTCCGGTCATCCTCGCCGATCCATTGGGAATTCCAAAATATGATTACAGTGATACGAAACTGCCATTTAAACTTGCCGCAATGTTCAAAAAAGAGGGTATTCTTGTTGGTCTGACTTATTCAAAACAGGCCTATGGAAACCTTCCCTTCGCTGCAGGACAGACTGCCGCTTACGGTCTTACAAAGGAAGAGGCACTGCAGACAGTTACTCTGAATACAGCTAAAATACTTGGAATTGATGATAAAACAGGTTCCATTGAAACTGGTAAGGATGCCAATATAGTTGTTTCGACAGGAGACCTTCTGGATATGTCAACAAACAATGTTGAATATGCATTTATTTCCGGAAGAAATATAAGTCTTGACAATAAACATAAACAACTCTACCGAAGGTTTCAGGCAAAATATGAGAATATGGCGGAATAAAAGATAAAAGTGAGGGAATGAGGTTCCCCTCCCTGGAGGGGCCAGGGGTGGGTTTCTAAAAGACAAAAGCAACCAGCAACAATAACCATATGAACAGACAAAATGTATTTTTCATTCTCCTTACACTTCTGGCCGGGTGTGGCAGTGAGACAGAACATTCTGATAACTCTCTGACTCTTTGGTATAAACAACCAGCTGATGCATGGGAAGAAGCCCTTCCTGTCGGAAACGGAAGGCTGGGAGCAATGGTTTTCGGTGATCCGGTGAATGAAAGGCTTCAGCTAAATGAAGAGAGCATCTGGGCAGGGAGCAAGATCAATAATAACAATCCTGATGCACTAAAAAACCTGCCGGAATTGCAGAAAGCATTGTTTGAGAGCAAATACAGCAAAGCCCTGAAGATTGCTGATAAGAACCTGCTGGGTACACCTCCCAGGATAAGATCGTATCAGCCTTTGGGCGACCTTCTTATAAGATACAATTGGACAGGTAAACCAGATAATTACCGCAGAGAACTGGATCTTGTAACAGGTATTGCCAGAAATTCATTCAATGCTGACGGAAAAAGTTATGTGCAGGAGGTCTTTGTATCTGCTCCGGACAATATGATTGTTGTTCACATTATGTCTCCCGATAAGGGACCTGTAAATGCTTCATTTACTCTTTCACGAGAGCAGGATGCAGTAGTTAAAGCAGTAGATGGTAATACTCTTTTACTGACCGGTCAGATAATAGATACAGATGATCCTTTGGCCGGCCCCGGTGGTGAACATATGAAATTTGCAGGTGAATTAAGACTTTCCGCAACAAATGGTTTAGTTGAAGTAAAAGATGGTTTTCTTGAGGTAAGGAACGCTGAGGAAGTATTTGTAAGGCTTACAGCAGCTACCGACTATAATGTAAACCTGCTTGATGTTGACAGGTCAATAGACCCTGCAGCAGTTTGCAAGACTATCCTTGATAATTCGGCTGAAGAATCATTTGATAAGATAAAAGCAAAACATGTGATGGAACACAGCAGCATGTTTAACAGGGTAAGCCTATCTTTCGGATCTGATACCTTGTCTGTAAATCCAACTGATGAGCGTCTGGCTGCTGTTAAGAACGGAGGAACTGACAATGGACTCATTGCACTTTATTTCCAATATGGGAGATATCTGCTGATGGGCTCATCAAGAGCTCCTGCCATTCTGCCTGCAAACCTTCAGGGTATATGGAACAAGGATATGAAGGCCCCGTGGAATGCTGATTTTCATACCAATATAAACCTTCAGATGAATTACTGGCCGGCAGAGGTTGGTAATCTTACTGAAACTACGGAAGCCCTTACTTCATTCATGGAGAAGCTTGTTGTCCCCGGAACAGTAACTGCAAAAGAGATGTACGGCACCGGCGGCTGGACATTCCATCACCTGACTGATCCTTTTGGACGAACCGGGGTAGCAGATGGTGTATGGGGTATTACTCCGCTCAATGGTCCATGGATGACATTCCCTCTCTATGAACATTTTCTTTTTACACAGGATACTAACTATCTTAGAGAACGTGCATATCCATTGATGAAAGGCGGAGCTGAATTTGTCCTTGGCTTCCTTGTTGAATCGCCTGAAGGCTATCTTGTTACAAATCCTTCGCATTCTCCCGAAAACAATTTCAGGGATAGCAAAACAGGAGAGGTTTCGGCACTCACATATGCTGCAACTATTGACATTGAGATTATCAATGCCCTGTTTGATTATTGCACAGAAGCTGCTGAAATACTTGGTACCGACAAGGAGTTTTCTGCCAGACTGAAAGAGGCTCAGAAGAGATTACCTCCTGTAAAAATTAACTCAAAAGGAGTGATTCAGGAGTGGATCAACGACTATGACGAACCTGAACCCGGACACCGCCATATGTCTCATCTTCTTGGGCTCTATCCTCTTACACATTTTACTCCCGAAAAGCCTGAACTGTTCAGGGCTGCCGAGGCAACAATTGAACGCAGATTATCTTTCGGAGGTGGTCAGACAGGCTGGAGCAAAGCCTGGATGGTCAGTTTCTTTGCCAGGCTTCAGAAAGGCGACAAGGCATATGAAAATGTTATGGATCTGCTCAGGAAATGCACGCTAAATAACCTTTTTGATACTCATCCTCCATTCCAGATTGACGGAAATTTCGGAGGAGCTGCCGGTATCGCAGAAATGCTTCTGCAATCGCATAACGGAGTCATCAGGCTGCTTCCGGCATTACCTTCGGCCTGGAGCACTGGTGAGGTAAAAGGTTTGCGTGCAAGGGGTGGTTTTGAGGTAGATATGAAGTGGAGCAACGGAAAACTTGAAATGGCAAAAATCTCTTCTGAAAAAGGAGGGAAAGGTGAAGTTACTTATAAGGAGAAAACCCAGAAGATTAACATTGCTGCAGGTGAAAGTATTTATGTGAAATTCTGAATTATTTAACCACAGAGGACACTAAGAAATTGCACAAAGGACACAGAGAAATATTAAATGTTATTTAACTCTGTGTCCTTCGTGAATCCTCCGTGAACTCTGTGGTTAATGGATTTAATATTTAATAAACCAATGTATATGAGTCTGATAAGGAATTGTATTATTCCTGTTTTTTTGATGGTTGTTTTCTCATGTTCGGCAGAGCGGAAAGAAGACAGGGAACTTGCAGCCAGGATAATGTCTGACAAAACTCTTGATACTGTTTATGTAAGGGCTGCCGGACTATTGAAAAAGGGATTTACAGCTGGTGATGGTTATCCCCAGGTCTGGATCCGCGATCTGAATACCTTTATTGAGACAGCATGTGATGTATATGATCCTTCGGTAATAAGGGAAAAGCTTCTTGTTTTCTTTACAATGCAGCAGCCCGACAGCCAGATAGTTGACGGTTATGTTCTGAAAGGCCATGTGAGCTGGTATGATCCGAATATTTATACCTCTGTAAATGACACTATTCACGTCGGATTTAAGAATACTGTTGAAACCGATCAGGAAACATCCCTTATTCAGGCAATCGGGAAATACATTATAAAAACCGGAGACAGGTCAATCCTAGATGAGAAGATAGCCGGCTATACGGTCATGGAAAGATTGTCGATGGCGATAGGTTTTCTGATGAAACAGCGGTATTCGGAAAAATATGGTTTGCTGACCGGAGGCACAACCCAGGACTGGGGAGACTGCCAGGTTGAAGGCGGAACAGTTGTCGATATCGATGAGAAATCTCACTGGTCAGTTGATATTTATGACAATGCCATGTTTGTTATCTCCCTTGGATATATGATTGATTTTGAAGATGATCCTTCAGAAAAGAAAAAATGGGAAGAGAGGAGGGAGTCCGTAAGAAAAAACATAAGGGAATACCTCTGGGATGAAAGCAAAAGCAAATTTATTCCTCATATCTACCTGAATGGTTCACCTTTCCCTGAAAATTTTAACGAAAATGCAATCCATTTCCACGGAGGAACTGCAATAGCCATTGAGGCAGGTATTCTTTCAAAGGAAGAAATACTTACTGTTTACATGCAGATGCTTGAGAATGTAAGGCTTTCAGGTGCTCCAACAATAGGACTTACTTTATATCCTCCATATCCCGACGGACTTATTGAAGGGTCAGGTACATGTAAACCATATATTTATCAGAACGGTGGTGACTGGACCTGGTTTGGAGGCCGTATGGTGCAGCAGCTTGTGGCAAATGGTTATGAGAAAGAGGCTTACGAAGCAATAAGGCCGATGCTTGACAGGGTAATTGCCAATGGCAAATTCCATGAATGGTATGGCATCGATGGCAAGCCAAACGGATCAGGCGATTTCAGGGGTGAAGCAGGGGTTCTTGCCAAAGCAGTAGTTATGCTTAGACAGTGGGCAGAAAATATATAATCCATTATTTCTTATTTTTGCTTTATTATTGAGGGATTAAATGAATATAACCATTATCGGTACAGCCTATCCCTACAGGGGAGGACTTGCTGCATATAACGAGAGACTGGCGAAGGAGTTTATCGCAGAAGGTAAAAATGTAACAATTGTTACATTTTCTCTTCAGTACCCTTCATTTCTTTTTCCCGGGAAATCACAATATATTGACGGACCATCTCCGGAAGGTTTGAAAATCAGCAGAAAGGTTAACTCCATTAATCCCTTCAACTGGATCAGAACAGGTTTGCAGATTAGGAAACAAAGACCTGACATTCTGATTTTTAAATACTGGCTTCCCTTTATGGCACCATGCTTTGGGACAATAGCAAGGGTGGTAAAAGGGAACGGTCATACTAAGGTTATTACAATCTTTGATAATGTTATCCCGCATGAGAAAAGACCAGGTGACAGGCTGCTGACAAAATACTACACTTCCTCAATTGATGGTGCAATAGCCATGTCGGCATCAGTTCTCACTGACCTTGAAGATTTCAGAAATGATATTCCTGTAAAGCTGAATCCGCATCCCTTATTCGATAATTTCGGCCCGCTGATTGACAGGGATAAAGCATTAGGGCACTTAGGCTTGGATCCATCTTATTCCTACCTTCTATTTTTTGGTTTCATAAGAAAATATAAGGGACTTGACCTTTTACTGGATGCATTTGCAAGGAAAGAGCTTCGTGCAAGGAAAATTAAGCTGATAATTGCAGGGGAGTTCTACGAAGATGATTCACCTTACCATGATCTTGTGAAGGAGTATAATCTTGAAAATGAAGTAATATTTTTTGACAGATTTATAAATGATGATGAGGTTGCAGCCTTTTTCAGCTGTGCCGATCTTATTGTTCAGCCCTATCGTAGTGCAACTCAGAGCGGAGTTACACAAATTGCCTATCACTTCGGCAAACCAATGCTGGTGACAGATGTTGGAGGTCTGAGGGAGATAGTGCCTGACCGCAAATGCGGCTATGTTGTAAATCCTGATCCGGTATCGATTTTTGAAGCTGTTTCAGACTTCTATGTCAATAACAGGAAAGAGGAGTATACCAGGAATGTTTTGTCCGAACGTGAAAAATTCTCCTGGTCAAAGATGACTGCTTCAGTAAATGAAGTGTACGAAAAATGCATAAACTATGATAATAAGAAGTAAAGCCCCGCTGCGTCTTGGCCTTGCAGGCGGCGGAACGGATGTTTCACCGTATTCTGAACTTTTCGGGGGGGCGGTCCTGAATGCAACAATCGATCAGTATGCTTATTGCACAATTGAGGAAACAGACAATGGATCGATTGTGTTCCAGGCGAATGACCTTGATCAGAAGGTAAAATATAAAGCCATGCCTAATCTGCCTGTTGACGGCCATCTCGATCTTCATAAGGGTGTATACAACAGGATAGTGAAACAGTTCAGGATTAAAAGGCCATTGTCATTCAACCTTTTTACTTCATGCGATGTTCCTCCAGGGAGCGGTCTGGGAACATCTTCAACAATGGTTGTGGCTATCCTTAAAGCTTTTACCGAATGGCTGAATCTTCCTCTTGGTGATTATGATATGGCACGTCTTGCATATGAAATTGAAAGAATAGACCTTGGACTAAGCGGAGGGAAGCAGGATCAGTATGCAGCAACTTTCGGCGGATTCAATTTTATAGAATTCCATGATAATGACAGGGTTATTGTAAATCCACTCAGGATAAAACGATGGATAATAGACGAGCTGGAGGTTTCAATGGTTCTATTCTATACCGGAGACTCACGATCATCCGATAAGATCATAAGGGAACAGCAGAAGAATACTTCAGAAGGAAAAAAGGTACATGTCGAAGCCACACATAACATAAAAAAGAACTCCTATGTTATGAAAGAGCTTTTACTTAAAGGAGATATTCTGCAATTCTGCAAAGCTCTTGGCAAAGACTGGGAGAACAAGAAAAATATGGCTTCCTCAATTACGACAAAAAATATCGATAAGATTTATGATGCTGCGATTAAAGCAGGAGCTTACGGTGGTAAAGTCTCCGGAGCAGGCGGCGGTGGATTTATGATATTTACAGTTGATCCGGTTAAGAAACTTAACCTGATTAATGCTTTGAACCAGTTCAGCGGAAGAGTCCTGAATTTTCATTTCAGCGATAATGGCTGCCAGAGCTGGAAGATTAATAATAATGATTAAGTCAATGGTATTAAAATCTGGTATTTAGAGATGGAAGCAATTGTACTAGCAGGAGGAATGGGCACAAGGCTGCGTTATGCAGTAGCTGACCTGCCCAAGCCAATGGCTCCTGTTAACGGCAAGCCTTTCCTCTTTCATGTACTTAACTGGCTGAAAGATTTTCCTGTTGAACGGATAATATTGTCAACCGGTTATAAGTCAGAATCAATTGTGGAATTCTTTGGCAGTTCATTTTGCGGAATCAATGTTGAGTATACTGTCGAGGAGGCTCCTCTTGGAACCGGGGGAGCTATCAGGTTTGCGATGCAAAAATGTGCCGGAGAGAATATCCTTGTGCTAAATGGCGATACCTTTTTTCCCATTGAACTTGACAGATTTTTAAGTTTTCATGACGACAGGAAATGCAAGTTCTCGCTTGCACTTAAGCCAATGAAAGATTTTTCGCGCTATGGAAGTGTGGAGTGTAAGGGTGATGTCATTATAAGATTCAATGAGAAGAAATTCTGTTCCGAAGGACTCATAAACGGAGGTATATATATAATTAACCGGAAATTTTTTGAATCAATTGATTTGCCTGAGGTATTTTCTGTTGAAAAAGATGTGCTGGAGAAAAATACAGGTTCAGGAATTCTTAGATGTATGGTATCCGATAAGCCTTTTATTGATATTGGTATTCCGGAAGATTATAAAAGGGCAGGGGATTTTCTGAAGGAGATCCATTAATCATATTGTATGAATAAAGCCCTTTTCATAGACCGGGATGGAGTAATCAATGTAGATAAAGTACATGTTTGCAGGATTGACCAGTTTGAGTTTACTGATGGTATTTTCGACCTTTGCAGAAAATATTCTGAATCGGGCTATCTGATAGCTATTATTACCAACCAGGCTGGAATTGCAAAAGGCTTATATACATTGAATGATTTTCAGATCCTGATGTCGTGGGTGGTAAAACAATTTGAAGAACAGGGAATCAGAATTGAAAAGGTATATCATTGTCCACATCATCCTGAATTTACCGGTCCATGCAGCTGCCGCAAGCCTGAGCCGGGAATGATACTCAGTGCGATCAGAGAGCTGGATCTGCAGATAGCGGAATGTGTTCTGATCGGCGATAAGGAGAGTGACCTTGAAGCAGGGAGACGTGCAGGTATTCCGGACAGCAACATGCTGCTTATTGATGGAACGCCAAAAGACAATTTGGATATACTTCCCGGAAGATTCTAGAATCAGAAATTGGCCTTATCACGGATAAGATAATTATTCCTTTCCGAAGAATTTCTGTTGATCAGCTCACCGAGGAAACCGGTAAGGAACAGTATTGAGCCTATAATCATTACTGTAAGGGCAATAAAAAACCAGGGACTGTCGGTTACCAGCGGTGCCCGCAGTCCATGGTTTATAAAAATAAGTTTTCTGATGCCAAGATAGCCAGCCATCACAAACCCGATGAAAAACATCATGGTCCCAAGGAAGCCAAACAGGTGCATCGGGTTTTTGCCAAAACGTGTAATGAAGCCAATTGTAAGAAGGTCGAGATAACCTTTTACAAATCTGTCGAGGCCATATTTGGTTACACCATATTTTCTGGCCTGATGCTGAACTACTTTTTCTCCTATTTTTTTGAAACCGGCCTCTTTTGCAAGCATAGGAATATACCTGTGCATTTCACCGAATACTTCTATGCTCTTTACAACTTCATTCCTGTAGGCTTTAAGTCCGCAGTTAAAGTCATGCAGTTTGATACCGGATGCCCACCTTGCCGTGCGGTTATAAAACCTGCTGGTTGTTCTTTTTATAAATGGATCATATCTCTTTTTTTTCCAGCCGGATACAATATCAAAACCTTCGTCCCTGATCATGGCAACTAGTCCGGGGATCTCATCAGGGCTGTCCTGAAGGTCTGAGTCCATTGTAATCACAACATCTCCTGATGCATTGCTGAACCCTGTATGGAGTGCTGCTGCTTTGCCATAGTTCCTTCTGAACCTGAATCCTTTTACAGAGTTGTTTTCAGCTGACAGGCCAGCTATCTTTTGCCATGTTGAATCGGAACTGCCGTCATCGATAAAAATTATCTCATAACTGATATTATTTGAAGAGCATACCCGGTGTATCCATTCAGCAAGTTCCTGAACAGATTCTTCCTCATTATATGCAGGTATGACAACAGACAGATCCATGGATAGGATTATTGCTGATTTGCAGGAGTGTCAATCAGAGGATTACCTTCCCTCTTGATGAATATGCTGGTTATAAGAGATAATATTGTACCCCAGAACATGCCGCCAAGGATGCTGAAAGGAGCCATTATTTCAGGTTTCATAATCTTTCTCTGGATTCCCATTGCTGCATCTATAGCCTCCTGTGGTGCACCTTTCTCAAGCATCTTCTCTTCGACAAATGCAAGCTGTTTTTCTGTTAATCCGGAATCAATTACTGTATAAAGAATGTAAATGAAAACAGCTCCGATTATTGCACTGTATAAGCTCATAACTACACCGGCACCAACCGACTGACCATAAGTGATCTGACCGTGCATGGAATTGTCACGATAGGATTTTAAAAGGAAATAGAGCAAGGCTATCTGAATAACCATATATGCATATTGCTGTATCTGATTAAACGTGAGGTCGAGGATCCACATTAAAAGAGCGTAAACAACTCCTACAAGACCCAGAATAAGACCATTGGTTAAATTTGCTTTCCAAACACTGACTTTTTCTTCCATGATTTTAGTGATTTAAATATTCTGATATGTTATTGGTTAAACAAATATAGTGGAAAAAACAGAAATAAGAGATGCAGTATTAAAATGGGGCAATAATTTTGCCGGATGCTTTATTTGTAGTACTTTTGCTGAGGGTAAGTCTTATACGACCAGCTCCTGCTGAACTCCCCCAGGATCGGAAGGTAGCAAGGGTAGGCAGTTGTAGCGGTGCGATATAAGGAGCTTACCCTTTTTTCTTGATATATATGCTCATAAAAATATATAACGAAAATCCCAATCAGAAACAGATCAGGAGAGTTGTTGACCTGCTTGAACAGGGAGATATTATTATATATCCTACAGATACAGTTTACGCTATGGGTTGCGATATTAAAGCAACTAAAACAATCGACCGGATTGCAGCCTTCAAAGGATTAAATCCCAAAAACCCGGAACTGTCTCTTATCTTTCATGATATGAGCCAGCTTTCGGAATACACAATAATCAGGGACAACAACATCTTCAAGCTTCTGAAACGAAATCTTCCTGGCCCTTTCACCTTCATAGTTCCTGCAAATAGTCAGATACCAAGGATGTTCAAGAACAAAAAGAAAACAGTGGGGATCAGAATTCCGGATAACAATATTGTACTGGAAATTGTAAGGGAGCTTGGACGTCCGATAATTACTACTTCTATACATGATCCTGATGAGTTGATTGAATATACAACCGATCCGGAGCTCATATATGAGAAGTACAGTGATTTCGCTGATGCTGTTATTGACGGAGGATATGGTCACAACGAACCATCAACAATTGTTGACTGCACTGGTGATGAAATCGAAATTGTCCGCCAGGGATTAGGTATTCTGGAGTTGTAAAAAAACAGATCAGTGTCGGTAAAAGCTTTTACTAAACAGGATTAGGAATGTCAGTAATTCAAGCCTTCCTATGAGCATGAGTCCTGATAAAAAGTATTTACCTGCAACCGGGACTTCTGAATAGTTCGAGAATGGACCAAACTCACCGAAAGACGGGCCGATATTCGCCAGCATGGAAGCTGCTGTACTGAACGAAGTGACAATATCATAACCCATAAAGGAGATTATAAAAGCACTGGCACAGATCACAATAAAATATAATGTGATGAATATGAGCAGATAATAGATATTGTTCTGACTGACATTATGCTCATCAAGACGAACAGGGATAAGTGCATTTGGATGTATAACGCGGTGAAGCTCCTTCCTGTAATTTTTCGTAACCAGTAAAAGCCTGATTATCTTAATTCCACCGCTTGTTGATCCTGCCGTTCCACCGGTAAACATCAAAATAAACATTATCATGATCATAAGGTTACTCCACTGATTGAAGTCAGTAGTGTAATAACCTGTTGTTGATATTATGGAAACAATATGAAATGCACTGTCCGAAATTGCTTTTCCTGGCATAGCCCCATTCTGCAGAAAGAGGACAACAGAGCCAATTATTATAAATGCTATTGTAAGAAGTATATAGAATCCAAATTCATTATTAAAAACGATCTTCCTGAAATTTCCTTTAAGCGCGAAATAGATTAAAGGCAGGTTGATACCTGCAATGAACATGAAGATGGTAATTATTATTTTAATTCCTGGTGTTGCAAATGCTGCAATCCCGGAATTACTGGTTGAAAATCCTCCTGTTGAAAGTGTTGATAATGAATGGCATACTGAGTCAAAAAATGGCATTCCTGCCAGCGTCAACAATCCAGCCTGTAAGCCTGTGAGCAGAATGTATATAGTAACGAGTCGTTTTGCCGATTCTATAAACCGTGGCTGAATTTTGTCAGCAAGCTGCCCTGAGAATTCTGATGCTGAAAGCTGAATATTCACCGATTTAATTATTGGAAAAACCGTCAGGGATATGAATATTATCCCTATCCCACCGATCCATTGTGTAAGACTTCGCCAGAGGAGTATACCGCGTGGAAGAGATTCAATATCAGTCAGAATAGTTGCGCCAGTTGTTGTAAATCCTGACATTGATTCAAAGAGTGCATCTGCAAAATTGTCGGTTGATCCGCTGAAGAGAAAAGGTAATGTTCCGAACAGGCTGAATATTAGCCATGTTGCAGTAACAATAAGATATCCTTCACGGTTACCATAAATTTTTTCATCAGCCCTCAGGGGCGTAAATGCAATAATACCGGTGACAACTGTAATAATAGCAGAATATAGAAACGCGGATGCAAGACCATCTTTCAGGATTACAGATATGCCTGATGATAAAAGCATCATTATTCCTTCAATGATGAGTACCAGACTAAGGATCCTGGCAATTATCCTGAAATTTACCATATAAGATCAGGTGAAGAATTTATTCAGCTTCTCATATGCTGTAGGGAGTGTGAATACCACAACTTTGTCATTTGCATGAATAATGGTATCGCCGGTTGCAATATATGGTTCTCCGTCTCTCAATCCTCCTCCTACAATTGCATCTTTCGGGAAATCAATGCTCCTGAGTGTCCCTTTTGTAATTTTTGAATTCTCGGGAACAATCAGTTCAAGTACTTCAGCATCAGTTCCTGCCATATATTTTACCTGGGTGATTATGGGACTTACAGTATGCCTGAATATTCTGCTGGCTGCTGAAATCTTTTTGTTGATAATAGTATCGATGCCGGATTTTTCGGCAAGACTTATATATTCAATGTTTTCAACTTCGGCAAATGTCTTTTTTACACCATATTTTTTAGCAAGAAGACATGAAAGGATATTAGTTTCCGAGTTACCTGTAACAGCTACAAAAGCATCCATCTTGGTAATACCTTCCTGTTCAAGCACCTCAACATTACGTCCGTCACCGTTGATAATGAGTGTATTATCAAGTATTTCCGAAAGTGCTTCACACTTTCTGGTATCAATATCAATCAGCTTTACTTCACACGACTTCTGCAGATGCAGTGCTATATGCTTACCTATCCTGCTGCCTCCCAGTATCATGACGTTCTTTGCTTCAAAGTTCTTTTTACCGGAAGTTTTCATCATCTCGTCCATCCCTTCATGTGTTGAAATGACATAGACAGTATCTGAAAGCTGAAAATGCTCGTTGCCTCGCGGTATAATGGTTTTACCTTCTCTCTTAATTGCAACTGCCCGGTATTTATCTGTCCGGTTTGTAGTTGCTATCTCCTGAAGACTTTTATTTATTATTGGAGCATTTTCTGCCAGCTTCTGAACATACATTGCAAGTTTTCCACCGCAAAACTCCATAAAATCAGATGCTCCGGTCTCATGAAGAAGTCCTAGTACCTCCCTTGCTGCTATCAGCTCAGGATAAATAAGGGAATCAATGCCTATGGATTTGAAAAAGTCTAGAGTGGAAGATTCAAAAAAGTCGAGGTTATCGATCCTGGCAATAGTTTTTACTGCCCCGAACCGCTTCGCCATTATTGCCGAGATTATGTTTGTATCCTCAGAATGGGTTACTGCTATGAAAAGGTCGGTCTTTTTAACCAGTGTATCCCTGAGTAACCTGACAGAGGTTGCTGATCCTTCATGTGTCAGTATATCAAGGGTTGCATCAATGGGTTTGAGCCTGGCTTCCTCAGGATCTATCACCACAATTTCATGATTCTCATTTGCAAGCATCTTTGCCAGATGCGTTCCAACTTCACCAGCTCCTGCTATTACTATTCTCATCAGATTGAAAATTGAAAAAAAACATGCTAAATTACTATATAAATCGCTTAATAATCACATTTTTCCGATCTTTTTTAATATTAAATCAGATCCATCAAAAAAGCTCCTGATTTTCTGATGGAATGAACCGGCTGTTTTAATTGGGAACTAAGGTGATCCGGAAGTTTGAAACCGGAGATGACTTCAGATGATGTGATGATGATTTCAGGTAATTTAGCAGGAACGGAAAGATCTTTTATTACTGGTTTTGACCCCGATAGTATTATAATATCCGGTGTTGTTGCCCTTAAAATGGCAGAATTGATTTCGCCTGCAATAAGTATTTTTTTTGTCCCGGCCATTAGGCAAACCGGCCCGTTGCCGGCTTTGATTCTTTCGATCCGGATCCCGAGTGTGGAACAATGACGCATTACTTCAGTCTTTATTTCTTTCTCAGGTGAAATGAGTTTGAGAGTCCTGCCCGTCCTGATCCCGGTAACTGTTGCCCCCGGAACATTATATACAATCAGTTCATTTGATCTTTCAGTTTTAATAATTCTTTGGGTAGATATTATGACAAGTGAAAGAATAAGAACCAGCAGAATGTTTTGGGACCGGAATTCCTTTTTTACAATTGCCGTAAGTGATAATGCAATTATTGAAGTAAGAATTATCCCTTCAGGTAAAGTCATTCCCAGCTCTTCAATGCTTGATCCAGGAAGAGATGCAGCTTTTTCCGTCAGGTATTCAGTAAGACTGGTCAGGGCATTTAGAATATAGGCAAGAAACCGTGAAAGAAAGATAACAGGATATAAAACAGGAAGGATACTTCCGGCAATGATTACAAGTGATGACAAAGGCACAATTATAATATTTGTAATAAGAAAATAAGCCGGGAATCTGTTAAATAACATAATTGTCAATGATAATGTACCAGCCTGGGCAACAATAGTAACTGCTGCTGACTGCCACAGTTTGTCTGCAAAAAATCTTTTAAAGTGAAGCTTGTAATAGAGGTCGGTGTAAAACGCAATGATGAAAATTACAGCAGAATAGGAGAGGAGGAATCCCGCATCGAATATTACTGAAGGCCTGTTGATTATCAGTACGAAGGCCGATGCCAATACAGAATTCATAGAATTTGCTGGCCTCTTTAAAAGGGTTCCTGCCTGGATAAATGAAAACATAAGGGTGGCTCTCATTACGGAAGGGGTTAAGCCTGTTATAAATGCAAACCCCCAGAGGACAATCATGGCGATTATTATTCTGAGAATATTAAACCTTCTTTTCAGAAAAAACAGCATGTTAAAGACAAACATGCTTAACACTATTGCGTGCAGACCTGATACTGCCATTATGTGCATTATACCGGCACGGATGAAAATGTCTTTCTGATCCTGTTCCAGGAGTGCTTTTTCTCCGACAGTCATCGCCGCTACCAGAGCCAGATTACGTCCTGTAATGCCTCTGTTTCTGTACATATCAATTATCTTTTCCCTTATTATAAGTGCTTTATATTTCAAACTGCGCTTTAAAGGAACAATATGTGCTATTATATCTTTTTTTGAGGCAAAAGCCATATACCGTACTCCCTGATTCTCCAGATAGAACCTGTAATCGAACTCACAAGGATTGCCCCTGTTTAAGATTTCCTGAGGAGTGCAGCGGATTTTCAGTATATCTCCCGGAAGTATTCCTGATAATGCTGAATCTTTTTTAAAGTATAACATTATATGCCCTCCGGCTGATACAGGTATCCCATTGGTAATAACCGAATTTAGCTTTAACCTTGCACGATAGCTGTTTTCTCTCTCTTCCGGGAAATCCGTTACAGTTACTGTGATATCAGACTTCTCCTGATCAAGGATTGAAATATTTTTCTTCTCTATCTTGTATAATAGAAAACCACTTACCATTAATGCTATGAAAAATGATATGCCAAAAAGGTTATTAGCAGGCGATTTGTTAAACCTGATCGAGAAAAAAAACAGTGAAATGCATGATAGGATAACAGTAAAAATCACCCAATTATCAGGATTAAGATAAAGACCTGATATTACTCCGGCGCATAATGGAATGATAATCCGGAGGAATGGGATTTCCCTGTTTAGCACTGTCTGCAGCTATAGAGACAGTACTAAGATAAGAAAAAAGTAAGTTTAATTATTAATGTTCCCGGAGATTAAGCTTTTACCTTCTGGCCCGGGAGGATAGTTTTATAGTCAGCTTCGAAGATCCCTTTGCCAATTGCAGTGAGCTTACCTTTGAGAAGCCTTTTCCTGAGAGCACTCACCCTGTCGGTAAACATTACACCGTCGAGATGATCATATTCATGAAGGATTACCCTGGCCTTGTATCCTTCATGTATTTCATCGTGAAATTCCCAGTTCTCGTCGAAGTATTCAATCCTTATTTTTGATTCGCGGTTAACCTCTTCCCTGAGGTTGGGAATACTCAGGCACCCTTCAGTCATTTGAACCAGTTCTCCGCTTTTTTCTGTTATATGAGCATTTATGAAAGCCCTTTTGAAACCGGTCATGGAAGGATCATCCTCTGAGGCAGGAGTACCGTCAATTACAAATATTCTCACCGATTTTCCAATCTGAGGCGCTGCAAGTCCAATACCATCAGCATGATACATTGTTTCAAAAAGATCATTGATAAGTTGGTTCAAACCGGGGTAATCACTGTCAATATCTTCGGCAACTTTCCTTAAAACCGGATGGCCGTATACAACTACCGGATAAATCATAATTTAATTTCACTTTTCCTGTTTAACATGGAATCCAGCCACGACTGCAGGATGATTGAAGCACTTATCCTGTCGATCATCGATTTGTCCTGCCGGTCCCCTTTTTTTACGCCACCTTCAATCATACTTCTCATTGCCATATGAGAAGTAAACCTCTCATCAACACAATGAACAATAATATCCGGATATTTCTTTTTAAGTTTTTTTAAAAATGGATCAATGTATTTAACAGATTCGCTGGGCTGGTTGTTCAATTGCCTGGGATAGCCTACGACAAAAGCATCAATTTTCTCTGTCCTGAGATAGTCGTCAATATAACTGTCAAATTCAACAGGTTTGACTGTGGCAAGTGGAGAGGCAAACATCTGAAGGGGATCGGTAACTGCAAGTCCGATCCTTTTATTTCCATAGTCTATGCCCAAAATCCTTCCCATGATTATTTTAAAAAACCCCGGACTGTAGTCCGGGGTTAGTTATCATCGGATTATCTTAAACCGTTTTTGCGAAATCCATTGCAGCAAGGCGCTGGTAGGACTTATATCTCCATTTTGCATTCTCTTCAGCTGCTTTGAAAAGTACCTCAGCCTCGTGCGGGAACGCTTTGATAAGAGAAGTGTAGCGAACTTCTGTTTTCAGGAAATCCTGGAACTTGCTCCAGTCCGGTTCTTTTGAATCGAGCTGGAAAGGATTCTTCCCTTCAGCTTCAAGAAGCGGGTTGTACCTGTAAGTATGCCAGTAACCTGATTCAACAGCAAGCTTTGTCTGTGCCTGTGTCTTGCCCATACCGTCTCTCAGACCATGGTTTATACATGGAGAGTAAGCGATAATGAGTGATGGTCCGGGATATGCTTCAGCTTCCTTGATTGCCTTGAAATATTGAGAATTGCTGGCACCCATAGCAACCTGTGCAACATAAACATAACCGTAAGTCATTGCCATCTGGCCAAGATCTTTCTTGCGGATTTTTTTACCTGAAGCTGCAAATTTAGCTACAGCTCCGGCAGGAGTTGATTTTGATGCCTGACCACCGGTATTTGAGTAAACTTCAGTATCAAGAACCAGAATGTTGATATCCTCACCTGAGGCTATAACATGGTCAAGACCACCGTAACCTATATCATATGCCCAACCGTCACCACCGAATATCCAGTGTGATTTTTTGACAAGATACTGCTCGAGGCTAAGGATCTCTTTTGCAACAGCTGAGTTATCCTTCTTGCAGGCTTCAATAACTTTTGCTGAGGCACCCTTTGATGCTTCGGCATTATTCATTTCTTTCAGCCATTCTTCGAATACAGCTTTCAATTCTCCGCTTAATGAACCAGCAGCAATAGCTGCGTTCATGCGGGTAGCAATTCTATCTCTTAGAGCTGTAGCTCCGAGCATCTGTCCGTAGCCGTATTCAGCATTGTCTTCAAAAAGTGAATTAGCCCATGCAGGACCTTTACCTAACTTATTGGCAACATAAGGAGTGGAAGGAGCTGATCCGCCATAGATTGATGAACAGCCTGTTGCATTTGCAACGATCATTCTGTCACCATAGAGCTGAGTTATCGATTTGATATAAGGTGTTTCACCGCAACCAGCGCAAGCTCCTGAGAACTCGAACAATGGCTGTGAGAACTGACTGTTTTTAACATTGACGAATTTGTCAACAACTGTATCCTTGTATCCTACTTTTTCGTGCATGTATGTCCAGCGGTCAACTTCGCTCTGCTGTGTCTCGAGCGGCTTCATAATGAGAGCTTTGTTCTTTGCAGGACAAACATCGGCGCAGTTGCTGCAACCTGTGCAGTCGAGAACACTGACCTGTATTTTGAATTTGTATGCCTTAAGCGCACCCGGGATACCCTGGATAGACTGAGTCCCTTCCGGTGCATTTTTTAACTCTTCCTCTGTCATTAGGAAAGGACGTATTGCAGCGTGAGGGCAAACATATGCACACTGGTTACACTGGATACACTCATTGGGCTGCCACTCAGGTACGTTTACCGCTATACCGCGTTTTTCATACTGTGAGGTACCAGCCGGGAATGTACCATCTTCCCTGCCTCTGAAAGCACTTACAGGAAGATCATCACCTTTCATGGCATTGATGGGTTCCATAACTTCGCGGATGAAGGCAGGGATATCGCGATCGTCAGCAGCAGCTGTAACTTTTACTGATGCCCATTCTTTTGGAATCTCAATCTTATGAACCTGTGTGCCTTTATCAATTGCAGCATAGTTCATATTAACAACATCTTCACCTTTTTTGCCGTATGACTTATAAATAGCCTTCTTCATTTCTGATTCGGCTTTTTCATAAGGAATCACATTGGCAACCTTGAAGAATGCAGCCTGCATGATTGTATTTGTCCGTGTTCCAAGTCCAAGTTCTTCAGCAATAGCCGTAGCATTGATAACGTAGAAGTTGATCTTTTTGTCGGCCATATATTTTTTCATATGGTCGGGAATACGATTTTTTGTCTCCTCATTATCCCATATTGAGTTAAGAAGGAATGTGCCATTTTCTTTAAGTCCCTTCAGCATATCATACTTGGTAAGATATGATGGTACATGGCAAGCTACGAAATCAGGAGTATTTACAAGATAGGGTGAACGTATTGGCTGATCACCAAAACGAAGGTGTGATGTTGTGATACCGCCTGATTTTTTTGAGTCATATGCAAAGTAAGCCTGGCAATACTTATCGGTTGTGTCACCAATAATCTTGATGGAGTTTTTATTAGCTCCAACAGTTCCGTCTGAACCCAGTCCGTAGAATTTTGCTGAATAAGTACCAGGTAATGCTACATTGATGTCAGGAAGCAGCGGAAGTGAAGTAAATGTAACATCATCTGTTATACCAACTGTGAATTGATTCTTAGGCTCATTAAGCTTCATATTTTCGAATACTGAAAGAACCATAGCAGGTGTTGTGTCTTTTGAACTCAGACCATAACGACCGCCAACAATAAGTGGTCTCTCTTTTTTATCCTTGAATAACTCAACAACATCAAGATAAAGAGGTTCTCCGTTTGCACCGGGTTCTTTTGTTCTGTCGAGAACTGAAATTCTCTTCACGCTCTTTGGAAGGACATTGAAGAAGTATTTTGCTGAGAAAGGACGATAAAGATGGCAGGTAACAAGTCCTACTTTTTCACCTTTAGCTCTCAGGTAATCAATGGTTTCCTTGGTTGTGTCTGTTATTGAGCCCATTGCGATGATGATATTCTCAGCATCAGGAGCACCATAATATGTGAATGGTTTGTATTCTCTTCCAGTGAGCTTGTTTATCTCTTCCATGTAAGAGTTAACAAGATCAGGGATAGGCATATAGAACGGATTAATAGCCTCTTTTGCCTGGAAGAATATATCAGGGTTCTGAGCAGTACCTCTTGTTACGGGATGATCAGGATTCAGTGCATTTTCACGGAATCTCTTAAGTGCTTCAACATCGATAAGTTTGGTCAGATCTTCCATTTCAAGAACTTCGATCTTCTGAACCTCTGCAGATGAACGGAATCCGTCAAAGAAATGGAGGAAAGGAATTCTTGACTTAATAGCTGTTAAATGTGCTATACCGGCAAGGTCCATTATTTCCTGAACGCTTCCGCTTGCAAGCATCGCAAAGCCTGTCTGGCGTGTTGCATAAACATCACCATGGTCACCAAAAATTGAAAGTGAGTGAGCAGCTACTGTACGTGCTGACACATGAAAAACACCGGGCAGAAGTTCGCCGGCAATCTTGTACATGTTAGGGATCATAAGAAGCAATCCCTGTGATGCTGTGAAAGTAGTACATAGTGCACCTGTCTGGAGGACACCGTGTAATGCACCGGCAGCACCTGCTTCCGACTGCATCTCAACCACCTTAAGCTGCTCGCCGAACATATTCTTAAGACCGTTGGCAGACCACTCATCAACATATTCTGCCATAGTTGAGGAAGGTGTGATGGGATATATGCAAGCGACTTCGCTAAACATATATGCAACATGCGCTGCAGCATGGTTGCCGTCGCATGTTATGAATTTTTTTGTTTTCATTGTAAAATTATATTTGATTTAAGTAAGGTTTGAAATTAAAGTGCAAATCTAGTAAAAAGTATTAATTAACTACCATTCATTGAAACAAGAAACTCCTCATTCGATTTTGCCTGTAAGAGCCTGTCACGGAGGAACTCCATTGCTTCTACCGAGTTCATGTCAGCAAGGAAATTGCGCAAAACCCAAATCTTCTGAAGCATGGTTTTGTTGAGAAGAAGATCTTCTCTTCTGGTACTGGAAGCCGGTATATCAATTGAAGGGAATATCCTTCTGTTTGAGAGTTTACGGTCAAGCTGAAGTTCCATGTTACCGGTTCCCTTGAATTCCTCAAAGATCACATCATCCATTTTAGATCCGGTTTCAGTAAGAGCTGTGGCAAGTATTGTAAGAGAGCCCCCGTTTTCAATATTACGGGCGGCACCGAAGAATCTCTTTGGTTTGTGAAGAGCGTTTGAGTCAACACCTCCTGATAAAACTTTCCCTGAGGCAGGAGCAGTAGTGTTAAATGCCCTGGCAAGCCTTGTTATTGAGTCGAGAAGAATTACGACATCATGTCCGCATTCCACAAGACGTTTTGCCTTTTCGAGAACAATATTGGCAACACGGCAGTGACGTTCAGCCGGTTCGTCGAAAGTAGAAGCAATAACTTCTGCCTTAACATTTCTGGCCATATCGGTAACCTCTTCAGGTCTTTCATCGATAAGCAGAATCATTAGGTAAACTTCAGGATGATGCTGGGCAATTGCATTAGCGATCTCCTGAAGAAGAATTGTCTTACCTGTTTTAGGCTGGGCAACGATCAATCCTCTCTGTCCTTTTCCCAGAGGTGTGAACATATCAATTATCCTAACAGACAGTGAGCCTTCGCCCGGCTGGCAAAGTGTGAATTTTTCATTTGGGAAAAGCGGTGTAAGGAAATCAAATGGCACCCTGTCCCTTATGAAATCAGGGCTTCTCCCGTTAATTTCATCTACCTTGATAAGAGGGAAGTACTTTTCTCCCTCTTTGGGAGGACGGATAGAACCTTTAATTGTATCACCTGTTTTAAGGCCGAAAAGTTTTATCTGAGACTGTGAAACATAGATATCATCAGGTGAGTTCAGGTAGTTATAGTCAGGTGATCTCAGGAAACCATAACCATCCGGCATTATTTCAAGAACTCCTGTATTATATATTATACCTTCGAAATCATAAGGTTTTTCTTTTCTCTCCTCTTTTGGACGTACTATCTCTGCAGGAACTTCCTTAACAGGGGATTCAACAATTATGTCGCCATAATATATATCGGTTGCCGGTGCTTTTTCTTCAAATCCCAGATCGGAGGCTGCCAGAGGTGCAGTATCATCCAATACCTTAACGGTGGACTGTTCCGGAACAGGCCTCTCCTCTGCCGGTTCTGACTGCTTCTCGAAACTCTCTCTTCTCAGGTTTCCTGAGTTTTCATTCTGCCTTGCTGCCCACTTGTTTTCCTTACGCTCTTCAATAATTTTCACAAAAGGCTTTGGTTTGTCATTCTTTTCTTCCTGTATTTCACTCTTAGGTTCCCTTTCAGGTCTTTCATAAGGTCTTTGTTCTGTAATCTTCATTCCTTCAGGGGAAACGGTCATCACCGATTCAACAGGACGAGCCGGACCAGGTTTACTGGTCCTGGGGCGCTTGCCTCTTCTTAATAAGGCTTCGGCTTCATTGTTGTGAATGTCGGGGCATAAGAAAACCTCTCCTTTTCGACAGGATCTGGTTTCTTTGAGTCAGTTGCCTCAATTGCCTGCTGATCAAGTATTTTGTAGATCAGGTCCTGTTTTTTCAAAGCCTCTGCTTTTTTGATATTGAGTTGCTTGGCAATATCCCTTAATTCAGGAAGCAGCTTCTTACTTAGCTCAAGAATGTCGTACATAATTTAACGATAAATGGAATTATAAGAAATAGCATAGATTTTATGGAAACACGGGATAAGAAACGCGGATTTACCCGCTGAATAAATAAAGCACAAATTTCACATTCCCGAAAACCGCTGCAATATTAAAAAAAATAACTAATAAAACTCCTGTTAAAAATTGTTAAAAATGCAACGGATTTTTACAAATCGATAAAAGATCTGAAATTCAGTAAATGAAATAGCATTGCAAGATACAAATTATATTTTGAATAGCAAAAATATTTAGGCACTCGTGTCGGGAGAGCTGTTTTTTTTATTAAAATTGTGAATCGACTTCGGATTTCCTTAAATCTAAAAAAGCTGCAGTGTTATGCGCCAGCTGAAGATTACAAAACAGGTTACTAACCGCGACACTCCTTCTCTGGATAAATATCTTCAGGAGATTGGGCGGGTGGAACTGATATCCCCGGAGGATGAAGTAGTTCTGGCCAGGAAAATAAAGGCTGGCGATAATGAAGCCCTGAAAAAACTTGTTAAAGCAAATCTTCGTTTTGTAGTATCTGTTGCAAAACAGTATCAGAACCAGGGGATCACCTTACCGGATCTTATAAATGAAGGTAACCTGGGACTAATGAAAGCTGCCCAGCGTTTTGATGAGACACGAGGTTTCAAGTTTATATCCTATGCTGTATGGTGGATCAGGCAGGCTATTCTTCAGGCTCTTGCCGAGCAGTCGAGAATAGTAAGGTTACCTGTTAACAAAATAGGATCAATAAACCGTATCAACCGGGCATTTGCAAGGCTTGAACAGACCTACGAAAGGGAACCATCATCACAGGAGATTGCAGATATGCTTG
The DNA here is from genome assembly GCA_016718875.1 of Bacteroidota bacterium. GTDB lineage: Bacteria > Bacteroidota > Bacteroidia > Bacteroidales > VadinHA17 > LD21. The sequence goes on along the minus strand of JADKBL010000018.1, from coordinate 34,639 downwards.
AGATGGTGCCTGAAGATGTTAAGGAAGCCCTGAAAACTAACGGTCGTACAGTTAGCATGGATGCTCCTATCAGCTCTGAGGAAGATAATAACATGTATGATGTAATTGCCAGTAATGATGCTCCAAGTCCTGATAAAAACCTTATTAATGAGTCACTGGCTTATGAGATAGAGAGAGCTCTGTGTACCCTTTCTCCAAGGGAAGCAAAGGTACTTAAGCTTTATTTCGGTCTGGGTATGAAACACCCCTATACCCTCGAGGAGATAGGAGAGGAGCTAAGTCTTACCCGCGAACGTGTTAGACAAATTAAAGAAAAAGCTATTAAAAGAATACAATTCACAACCCGTTGCCGTATACTAAAAACTTACCTGGGTTGAATTCAAATCAAATACAATCTCTGATGGATCACCTTGTTTCTCCGTCTCTTCTCGCTGCTGATTTCGGCAATCTGGAGAAAGATATCCGGATGGTTAATAAAAGTCAGGCCGACTGGCTGCATCTCGATATAATGGATGGAGTCTTTGTCCCTAATATATCATTCGGATTTCCTGTTCTGGAATACGTGAAGAAGGTATCGGAGAAACCTCTTGATGTACACCTTATGATAATAGATCCCGACAGGTATCTTAAAAGGTTCAGGGATGCTGGTGCTGCAATACTGACAGTTCAGTATGAGGCATGCACACATTTACAAAGAACAGTAACAGAGATAAGGGAATTGGGTATGAAAGCAGGTGTTGCACTAAACCCGCATACTCCTGTTTCGCATCTGAAAAATATTCTTGGTGACCTTGATATGGTTCTTGTTATGACTGTTAATCCGGGTTTCGGATGACAGAAATTCATAATGGAGAGTTACAATAAAATTGAGGAGTTAAGGGAGATGATCGATTCAGGAGGTTATGAAGTCCTGATTGAGGTAGACGGAGGTATTGATACCGGTAATGCAGCAAAGCTTATTAAATCGGGAGTAAATGTACTGGTTGCTGGAAATTCAGTTTTCAGCTCGTCCGACCCTGCCGGCACAATTCAAAGACTAAAGAACCTTACCTGATATTGAATCTTCTGCAAAACGGATTATCTTATCCATCTCACCAAAGTGAAACCAGTTTATTTCTTTATCCTTTGCCCACCATGTGATTTGCCTTTTTGCATATCTGCGGCTGTTCCTTTTTATAAGCTCAATTGCCTTTTCCTTTGATATCCTGCCGTCAAAATAGTCAAAGAACTCCCTGTATCCTACTGTATTGAGTGCATTCAGATTTTTATACCCGTAAAGTCTCCTCGCTTCTTCTTCAAGTCCTTCAGACAGCATCTTGTCAACTCTGAGATTTATTCTTTGATAAAGCTCATCCCTGTCGCGGGTAAGTCCTATTTTAATTATTCTGAAATCCCTTTCTCTTTTATTGCTCTGGAGAAATGAGGAATATGGCCGGCCTGTGGATTCGCATATCTCAAGAGCGCGGATGATTCGTTTGTGATTTTTAAGATCTACCTTATTATAATGATCCGGGTCCATTAATTTGAGAGCTCTCCGGAGGCCCTCTATTCCTGATTCAATATACATGGCATTGAACTTATCCCTTATTTCCTGTTCAACATCCGGTATATCGTCAATACCATGGCATACCGCATCAATATACATTCCTGAGCCACCTGCCATCAAAACAACATTCTTTCTGAGGAAAAGCTCAGGAAGGATATTCATTACATCTCTTTCAAACAAGCTGGAGCTGTAATATGAATCAACAGGCAGGAATCTTACAAAGTGGTGTTTTACACTTGTAAGCTGGTCTTCAGTCGGAACAGCTGTTCCAATTTTCATATCCCTGTAGAACTGCCGTGAATCGGCAGAAATTATTTCGCAACCAAGTTTCAGGGCAAGGTCGATTGAAATATCAGTCTTCCCGATACCTGTCGGTCCTAACAGAACTATAAGATTGTTTATCATTGGAATATGATCCTGTACGGACTATTCCTCTTCCTCAGTGATATTATCGATATTGTCGAAATCAGGCAATGTCTCTTCATCATCCCCGTTGAGGAAAAGGTCATCAACTTCTGCTTCATCCTCGTCCTCATCTTCAGCCACGACAATATTATTATACATTTTCCGGGAAGTGGCTCCGAAAATTACCTGCTTGGGCGGAACTCCTTTTGAGTTAGTACAGGCAGGCAGTTCACGACCTTCAACCTCTTTAGTCTCACCTGTATATTCAACAAAGAGAGCCCTTTCATTGAAGAAATCAAAAATATATAGTAATTTCTGGTTCTTGCGGAAGATAATATCTTCAAGAACTGCTGTTTCCATAGTGGAAGAACCAGTACCCATATCAAAGAGTGTGAACTCTTCTTCTTTCTCCCAGTTGTCGGTAGCCATGAAAAAGGATGCCATTTGTGACTTGTCAAACTCAAGTTCATCCTGCACCAGGTTGTGAAAATCAAGCAAAGTGTGCGTGTCGAGAAATTCAAACTCCCTTACAAAAGACTCATCCTCATCAGATAACACTACAAATTTGTAAACCATAATTTTTTAGAATTCGATGGGTGCAATATAATATTTTTTATATTACAATATTCCCGGTGATTTTTTTTTTAAAAGAAATTCTATTGTGTCAATTCCATCTGCATAATCCCATAATTCAGGTTGCTGTGCCCTGCCAAAAGGAATTATATCAGATGAAACGACACATTGTATGCTATCTTTAATGTAATCAATATTTTGTATCAAATCACTGTGGTTGCTGTAGTGCTCATAGTAGAGGACGGAAACAGGGGATGATATTCTCATTTCTTCTTTCAGCAGAAGGTAGCCTGTATCAAGAAATTTTTCCTTGTTTACGAGGTAAATTGCCTTATTGTAATCGTAATTATTGGCGTATTTGCTGTTGTTAATAACATCCGAGAAAGGTTCCCATTTGTTTAGAAGATTCTTAAGATCATAGCCTTCAGGTATGAATATTTTGGATACATTTCTGCAACCCAGTCCGAAATATGTGAAAATATCTTTTCCAAGGTCTGTTAGATCCTGATCAGTTTCACTCCCGGTCAGTATCGCAATGCTGTTCCTGTTTCTGCGGATAATGTTTGGGTATTTCGAGAAGTAATTTTCAAAGTACCTTGAAGTATTGTTGCTGCCGGTAGCTATAACAGCATCAAACCCGGAAAGAGTTCCATCTGAGAAATGTACCAAATCCCTGAAATGCGGATTTATCGTGCAAAGCAAATCGCTTATATTTATAATAAGATCAGAATCCTTAGAGCTTGCTTTTGCGTTCAGAATGTTACCGCTTATCAGGACAGACAGAAAGTCATGGAATCCGACAAGCGGGATATTGCCTGCCATTATCACACCTATATTATTGAGATCTCTTTTAGAATTGAGTTCCGGGTACATCCCGGTCCATTTGAAAAGATTTTCGGAGGTGAGCACATTTCCAATTGCTCTTATTGCTTCAGTTACATAGGCAGGTGTGAACCAGGCATTTTTAAGGTGCTGGGTATTAATTAATTCAGTCAGGTTTGAAAGGTACCTATCCCCGTTTTTTACAGGTAATTCTCTGAGCAGGCGGCCCAGTTCTGCAAATGATTCAATTCTTTCCTTAAGATCCATCTGAATAGTTTTCAGATGCAAAAGTAAGGAAATCGGCTGATATTACTATGGGGCTGTCTCAAAGCCCCTTTTCTATATCCACCCCTAAATCCCCCAGGGGGGACTTATTGAAAATCAGTGAATTTGGAAGCCCCCCTTGGGGGTTGGGGGTAAGATAGGTCTTATGAGACAGCCTCGTCATAATGATCCCTCAGTGATAGGATTGTTCTCAAACAGATATAGTTTATTGCAGTGAGAAAGTAATAGGTACCATAAAGTAGACCCTTACTATTTTGCCGTCTTTTTTTGCGGGAGTTTCAAATTTTGGCATTGAGCTGACAACTCTCAGAGCCTCAGCATCGAGCAGAGGGTCGACACCTTTCAGTACCTCAGCACCTGAAACCGTACAGTCTTTTTCGACAATAAATTTTACAATAACCCGTCCGGTGATGTTATTCTCTTTTGCCTTTTCAGGGTAAGTAGTATTATTCATAATGAAGTTCAGGATTTCCTGATCACCTCCTTTAAAGACTGGCAGGGTATCAACTTCTGCATAAACCATGCCTTCATCAGATGCTTTAGTTTTATTCTTTCCGCATGAAGAAATTGTAAAAGCTAAAAGAACAATGGCAGACAGGCCAATAAAAATGTTCCTGCTTAACTGACTCCTGAATTGATTTTGAGATTTCATCTTTTTTGTATTTAGTGGTTAAATGCTTAGGAATTATTATCAGAGCAAATATACAACTAATATATTAGTTATGCAACTAAATAGATAATTTAATTTTTAGAGAAGGATATTTTTTTCGAATGATCCAGATAAACTGTTACTGCAGTTTAAAACTTATGGGAACCTCATACCAGACAGATACAGGTTTTCCATTCTGATATCCGGGTTCAAATCTGATGATGGTTTTTATAACTCTGAGAGCTTCGGCATCAAGGTCGGGGCTGATGCTTTGGATTACCTGATGATCCTTTACGTCGCCCTTCCTGGTAACACAGAACTTAACTATTACCCTCCCCTGTACAGAATTTATTTTTGCTGTTTCAGGGTAACGCAGGTTTTTTCCTATATATGTAAACAGTGCTTCCTCATTGCCAGGCAGAACAGGCATTTTCCCTGCAAAGTTCCAGATAGTGTCGGATCCAGTCATAGAGGGTTTCGGAGGCTGGGGAGGCTCAAGGGTGGGCGGATCTGCAGTTCCCGGTTTATTATTATTTCTGCCGCAGGAAGCTGAGGCAGTCATAAATATAACCGACAAGACAATCAAAACCGATTTCAGTAGTATCGTAAAAGCACCAAATGCTTTATTCATTTTCATAAGGAATCTTTTTAATACCTACTTAAGTGTAAATGTAAGTGGAACCATATACCAGGTTGGTACAGCCACTCCACCTTGTTTGCCTGGTATAAATGCAGGCAGAGTGCTTACTACCCTGACAGCTTCAGCATCAAGTTCCGGATCAACTCCTTTCAGAACACTTATTCTGTCGACTCCTCCTGTTTCGTTTACACAGAACCTTACGATCACTCTTCCCTGTACTCCGTTTATCTTTGCTTTTTCAGGGTATTGGGTGTTTGAACCAAGATACTTAAGCAACTCCGTATCACCTCCCGGAAAGCTGGGCATCTCTTCCACCACAACAAATGGTGTAGTTTTATATTCTTCTGATGTCTCAGAATAAGCATTTTCTCCGTATACAACCGGTATTTTGCCAAAATTATTCTCTGTCTTTAGCTTTTGCTCAGTTTGAGGCATCTCCCTGTATGCTGAAATGGCCAGCAGAAGAAAACCTGCAAAGGGTATTACTGCTGCCAGTTTTATTGCGGCAAGAGCTGAAGATGGTTTCTTTGTCATCATTAACATTCTTTTTCTGACCAGGGATGGATTTGAAAAGCTGTTTGTAAGATTAAATGCTTTTGTCCTGAAAACCTGGTTAAGAAGAAGATTCTGGTAATTAGCCACTGGAATCCCTGAATTCAGACACTCCCTGTCAGCCTGATATTCATGAATTGCCCTGAGGGAGCGGTCGAAAAAATAGACAGTAGGGTTAAACCACTGAAAGGCTTTTATCAGTTCGATGAAAATAATATCGATGAAATGATTCATTCTTAGATGGTTTGTTTCATGTTTTATTATCTCATCAGTTTCATCATTGCTTAATCTGGAATTGATAAAAATATATCCCATTGCTGAGAATCCGGATGTATTAAAGCTGTGGAACCTTATTATCCTGCTGTCGTTTTCTCTGTGTTTTGAAATAAGCAGGAGCAGATTCAGCAGATCAGCAATCAATTTTAAAACAATAATTGCTGCACCTATTATATATATAGCGAAAATAATCTGCAGTGTACCTGCATCCTTAAACCACACTCCTGATGCAAGTGTTTTTTCGTGGGTGGCAGTTATAAAAACTTCGTTAAGCATTTTTCCGAAATACTGAATCTCAAGAGGCCTGGAAGTGTGAAGAGTGATCAAAGGCATGATAAGAGATAACACTCCGGCCACAATTATATATGCCCTGTTCCTTCCATATGATGTATCCCTGCTGAGGAATAAAAAATATACAAGATAAAAAGCAGTCAGGTAAAGTGCTGCTTTAACAGTATATATAATTAAACTGTTCATCTGAGAGGTTTTTGCTTTTTCACTTCATTCTCCATTATTTTCATAATCTCTTCCATCTCTTTCACTGAAATGCTTTTTTCCTTTGCAAAAAAACTTACCATTTTTTCAAAGGAGTTTGAGAAATAATCGTTTACGAATGTTTTGAGATGAGACTTTGAGTAGTCGCTTTTTGTAACAAGCGGGTAGTATTCATGCGTCCTTCCATATGCCTTATGTGTCACAAAACCTTTATCCTGAAGTATTCTTACTATTGTACTGACAGTATTGTAGGCAGGCTTAGGATCATCAAAATGTTCCAGAATATCCTTTACGAATCCCTTCTTAATCTTCCATAAAACCTGCATTACCTGTTCCTCTGCTCTTGTCAGTTCTCTCATATTTCTGATTTTTATCCGTTTGTCTGATTTTTTACCATTATTATACTCCCAAATATACAACGAAATAATTAGTTAAGCAAGGAAATAGTGCATTATTTTATCTCTCTTAGTTGATTCAAATTAATATGGAATCAAAAAAAAGTGTATTTTTATTCCTTAATGGTGATGTATCAGGGGAGGATTGATGATTAAGACTGTAAAAAAGATAGGTATTTTTAAGGAGAACCTTAGAATTTCTATAAGGGCAATACGTTCTAACAAAGTAAGGACCGTACTTACCATATGCATTATTGCTTTTGGAATTATGGCACTTGTAGGGATACTTACGGCAATTGACTCAATAAAAAATTCAATTACGAACCAGTTCACAATGATGGGCGCCAATTCATTCTCTATAACTTCAAGAGGAATGAATATTCAAATTATGAATAATAAATACAGAGCTAAAAATTTCTCACGGATATCGTACAGAGAATCGATGGAGTTTAAGGATCGTTTCAATGAAGGAGCCTGGGTTGCAGTATCTGTAGTTGCATCCCGTGGAGCAACTGTAAAATATAAGTCAGAAGAAACAAATCCAACTGTGACTCTTCAGGGAGTTGATGAGAACCATCTCACAGTTGCTGGTTATGAAATTGAATCCGGTCGAAATTTCACAACCGAGGATATAGAAATGACCCGTCATTTTGTACTGATTGGTTCAGACATTGTAAAAGACTTGTTTGCCACAGGCAATGACCCTATTGGTCAGGTTATAACAGTGGCAGGTATGAAATTGAAGATTGCCGGAGTTCTTAAAAGTAAAGGTTCGGGAATTGGTAATCCCGACAGGATTTGTTTTATGCCTGTTACAACCGCCCGTCAGTATTTTTCGCAACCGAACCAGTCATTTAATATAGCTGTCATGCCAATGAATCCTGTCAATCTCGACGTTATGGCAGGTGAGGCTGAAGCCGTTTTCAGGATAGTCAGAAATCTTAATCCACGCGACGAGTCTGATTTCAATATTTCGAAAAGTGATAATATTGTAAAACTTTTAATTGAGAATCTTAAGTATGTAACTCTTGCCGCAACCCTTATCGGAATCGTAACACTGGTTGGAGCTGCAGTTGGACTAATGAATATAATGCTTGTTTCTGTCACAGAAAGGACACGGGAGATTGGTGTAAGGAAAGCCATTGGCGCCAACCTATTACAATAAAATACCAGTTCCTTTTTGAATCAGTACTCATTGGCCAGTTGGGAGGCATTTTTGGGATCGTTCTTGGAGTTCTTATGGGAAATCTGGTATCCACGATGCTTAAATCAAGCTTTGTTATACCCTGGATTTGGGTTTTTACTGGTATATTTGTATGTTTTGTTGTTGGTGTTGTGTCTGGTTATGCTCCTGCAGTTAAGGCAGCCAACATCGATCCTATTGAAGCTTTACGATATGAATAAAATTTTCATGTTATGGAAAAACAGATAATTCAGGAAGAGTTAAAAAATTGTCCGGGTATTACCTATTATCCTGATTCTGACAAGCTTGAAATGGTAGGTCGGTCCATTCCGGAAAACCCGGAGCTGATCTTCAGAAGGCTTGATGAATGGATAACAGTACATTTTGAAAAAAATGGCGGACTCAATGTCTCAATTCAGCTTGAGTATATCAACAGTGGTTCATCAAAATACCTTTATGAAATACTAAAACGTCTGACAGGATTTATTAAATCAGGGAAGAAAGTGGAGATTAAATGGCTCTATGAGGAGGATGATGAAGCGATGCTTGAATTGGGTGAGCATTACCGTGATTCTGCAGGAATACCTTTAAAAATTGAGATGGTAGTATAAAAAAAGGGGTCTGATTTCAGACCCCTTTTCATTTATATTCATGTATGATTATTTCACAGTATTCATGTGAGCAATCAGATCAAGAAGCTTGCATGAATAACCCCACTCGTTATCGTACCATGCTACAACCTTAACAAAATTATCATTAAGGGAAATACCTGCTTCAGCATCAAAGATAGAGGTGCGTGAATCACCTATGAAATCGCTTGAAACAACAGCATCTTCAGTATAACCCAGAATTCCGTTCAGTGGACCATCAGCAGCAGCTTTCATAGCTTTTTTGATAGCATCGTAACTGGCTGGTTTTTCAAGACGGCATGTAAGGTCGACAACTGATACGTTGAGGGTAGGTACCCTGAAAGCCATACCGGTAAGTTTGCCTTTTAGTTCAGGGATTACTTTTGTTACAGCTTTGGCTGCGCCTGTTGAAGAAGGAATTATATTTCCAGCTGCAGCGCGTCCGCCTCTCCAGTCTTTTTTGGAAGGACCATCAACTGTTTTCTGTGTTGCAGTGGTTGCATGAACAGTTGTCATCAGACCTTCAACAATACCAAAATTATCCTGAAGAACCTTTGTAATAGGAGCTAAGCAGTTGGTTGTGCATGATGCATTGGAAACAACCTGCATGTCTGCTGTATATTTTTTGTTGTTAACTCCCATCACGAACATAGGAGTATCATCTTTTGAAGGAGCTGACATAACAACACGCTTGGCACCTGCAGTGATATGACCCAGTGCGGTTTCTTTTGTCAGAAACAGCCCTGTACATTCAAGTACATACTCAGCGCCAACTTCATTCCATTTCAGTGTAGCGGGATCTTTTTCAGATGTAATTCGTATACTCTGTCCATTTACAATAAGCTTACCATCTTTAACTTCCACTTTTCCGTCGAATTTTCCGTGAACGGTGTCATAACGAAGCATGTAAGCAATATATTCCACTTCGAGGAGGTCGTTGATTCCAACTATTTCTATATCATTCCTCTTCAAGGCAGCCCTGAAGGCCAGTCGGCCGATCCTGCCAAAACCGTTGATACCTACTTTAATTTTTGACATACTATATTATTATATGGTTAATAAAACGAACACAAAATTAATATTTTCACAGTAATAGTCAATATGTTGAAGAAATCTATACTATTTTTTTCTCCTGAAAATATTTACCATCTTATTTGATTCAGGATCAAGCGGATTAACTACCATCCCGAATCTGTAGCTTACAAACAGTGAAAAGAATATTGATTTATTATCAGTACTGGCCATAATGGGTATCTCCTTGAGAAAGGCACTAAGGGTTGCACCAACCTCAACAGCATGCAATACCTTGTCTTCCTTGCTGTATTCAAAACTGAATCCGCTCTTTGCATAAAGGCCTGGCATTACCCCGATTTCGTTAAGGCCCTTTGTAAAAGAAGCCCTTCCCCATATATCCTGAGGAATTGCAATATTGGTGTTAAACTTTTCTTCTTTAATAAAGAACTCGGTGAGTGATACAGGATAAATTACCTTATAATAAATAGGTTTGTATACAGCCAGTACAGGTCCTCCGGTATAAAACAGTCTTATAGATACTCCACCGAGATCAGCTTTTTTGTATAGCTCATGCTGCCGTCCTATACTTGCCCTGAAATACATTGGGAAATTCAGTTTCCCGAATACAAAAGAACTACCCTGAGTATATATATTTGAAAGCTTATACTCTTTCGGATGCTTGATTGTTCCGAATTCGTATTCGATTATGTTCTTGTTGAGATAATCAGTTCTTTTTGCAGTGCGGTAACTAAAACCTATACCATCAGTATTGAGCTGAATACCAAAGGATTTTTCATTTCTGAAAAAAACTCTCTGCTGCTCGTTCAGGTCTCCCTGACCAGTAAGTGACAATGCAATAAATACAAATGCCACCGCTGATATAAGCAGCCTTCTCATCTTCAAGCTAACTTATAAATTGAGGTGCCGTAACGGCTAAAAAGAGATCAGACATTTCTGCCAGCCTGCTCCGTATCAGCTTTTGAATAAGCCGGGCAATCTTTCTGACTGCAGGAACTGGCAGCAATAGCTGTAACAAATACAACGAGAAGTAAAACAGCAAATTTTTTCATACAAAATAAAATTATTAATTAATTACAAAAATAAACTTTTCATTCTAAAAACAATCTTCATGCCAAAAATAAAATTTCTGACAGGTTTCGAACATTAACTTTTAATATTCAAAACTTATCATATTAAACATTAAAGTTCACTATTTTGTTCGTAATTATAACATTTCTCGCCTGATTTTGTTTATATGTTGTAAACTTAATTGATGATGAAGAAAGAATTATATACAATACTAACTGTAATTATAGTTTTTATGAGTGAAAATGCCAGTTCCCAGTTAAGGCTTCAGTTTAACGACCTTTCAAAAGAAGAATCATATGTCATTAACAATAAGGGCACCGAACGTCCATTTACAGGTAAGTATAATAAGCATAAGGAAAAAGGAACTTATGTCTGCAAAAAATGCGGTGCAGCTCTCTACCATTCTTCCGACAAGTTTGAATCCGAGTGCGGCTGGCCCAGCTTTGATGATGAAATTAAAGGTGCAGTACGCCGGCTTCCTGATCCTGACGGAATGAGAACAGAAATTGAGTGTGCTTCCTGTGGCGCTCATCTTGGTCATGTTTTTGCAGGGGAAAGGCTCACCTCAAAAAATGTGCGACATTGTGTCAATTCAATATCTCTCGATTTTGTTCCGGCTGTTGTAGAACCTGGCAGATACGGGACAGCTCTTTTTGCCGGAGGCTGCTTCTGGGGAGTTGAGTATTTCCTGCAGAAAGAGCCCGGGGTGATTTCGGTAACATCAGGCTATACGGGGGGTGAAGTTAAGAATCCAACGTACAGGGAGGTATGTACCGGTAACACAGGGCACGCAGAAACAGTCAGGGTGATTTATGATCCACAAAAGATTACATACGAAAAACTGCTGAAAATGTTCCTGAGATTCATGATCCTACCCAGATTGACAGGCAGGGACCAGACATCGGAGACCAGTACCGTTCAGAGATTTTCTATATGAATGATGAACAGAAGAAAATTGCTGAACAAAACCTTGGTATCCTGAAATCCAAAGGGTTAAAAATTGCCACAGCGGTAACAAAAGCCACAGAGTTTTATCCAGCTGAAGAATATCACCAGGATTATTACTTCAGGAATGGTAAAGTGCCATATTGCCATGGTTATGTAAAAAGGTTCTGAACAATTTAGCAACTTGTGATTTTTTAAGATAAAAAGAATACTTCTGCTTGCTTATTATTTCCCTAAACAATTAACTTTATCAGGTTTAATTGATTTCAGGGATTAATATGAAGTTAAATACATATCAAAGCCGGTTAACTATATCAAGAAGTAAAAAACTCTGGTTCATTTTTGCAGGTTTTATTGTTTGTCTGATTTTGCTGAAGTCGGGAAAGGGTGTTATGAAATATACTTCAGCCGATAAATACTGCATGTCGTGCCATATTCATCCTCATGCCGACCAGAGCTGGAAATTGTCATCTCATTACAATAATAAATCCGGTACCATTGTACATTGTTCAGAGTGTCACCTTCCCCCGGAAGGAGAGGGATATATCTTCTCCAAGGCAAAACATGGGTTTAAAGATGTGTATGGCTTTCTTTTCAAGGATAGTTCAGAAATAAACTGGGAGAAAAAGAAGCTTCTTGAGAATGCAAAGGGATTTGTATATGAGAAATCATGCCTAAAGTGCCATCAGAATCTTTTTCCGGTAACACTGTCCGTTAAAGGCGGTAATGCACATCTTGCCTATATATCAGGTAATGAACCTCTGCGTTGTATAAACTGCCACCTTAATGTTGGTCATTATGACCGGAATGCCGTCCATGCACAGGATTCGAGCTTTGGAGTAATAGCTTCGGGCAATCAGACTCTATATACTGAAGCTGCAAAGGTTGATAAGTTTGAAAGTTTTACAGAAATGATACCGGGAACAACTGTTTCATTCGACATGGTTGCAATACCTGAAGGCTCTTTCAACATGGGAAGTCATGAAAATGAACCTTTGCGCGACGTTGATGAAAGCCCCGTAAGAAAAGTAACCCTTTCAAAATTCTGGATTGCAAAAACAGAAGTGACATGGGATGAGTATCTTGCTTTTTTCAGGGCCACCAGCTCACAGGGGAGGACTGAAGGCCAGATTATTACAAGAAAGAATACAGATGCCATCAGCGGGGCAACTCCTCCATGGGGTGCTCCTGACCAGGGATGGGGTAAGGGAAAAAGACCGGCAATAACAATGTCGTGGCATGCAGCAAATGTTTATTGCCGCTGGTTAACAAAAGTAACAGGTAAGAAATACAGGCTTCCAACAGAGGCCGAGTGGGAATATGCATGCAGGGGAGGAAGCGAAACTCCATATTTCTTTGAAGGAAGTCCAAAAGACTTCACTTCGGATGGATTCCTGAAGAAGTTTTTTGGTCCCGATACTGCTGTTATCTCATCAAGGGTTATTTATAAGGAGAACAGCTCTTCCAAAACACAGGAGCCATCATCGGTTACCGGTAACCAATTCGGCCTTCTAAATATGTCGGGAAATGTCTATGAATTCTGTCTCGACTTTTATTCACCGGATTCATACAGGAATGATACTACAAGTCTTTATAATCCAAGAGGTCCTGAGACCGGTCAGGAGCATGTTATCCGCGGCGGATCGTTTAAAAGCGATGCTGGGGAGGTGAGAAGTGCTGCACGTGACTTCACCAAAAATAAGGCATGGCTGATGACAGACCCGCAAATTCCCAAGAGCATATGGTGGTATTCCGATTGTATTGATGTAGGATTCAGGGTAGTTTGTGAAGCAGACAGCATTAATTGATCTGATTAAATTTTACTTAAATGCAAAATATAGACAGGAGAAAATTCATTGGAAAGACAGCAGCTGCAGGTATCGCAGTTGCCGGCGCTGCAGCATTATTTAACAGTTGCAAAAAAGAGGTTGATAATGAGTCGCTTGGTCTTCCTCCGATTCTTAAAGGGGCACCAAAGGGCAAAAAGCTGAAGGCAGGCCTGGTTGGTACGGGTGCAAGGGGTACAGGTGCTGCCATAAACTTTATCAGTGCCGGCCCTGATCTCGAAATTGTTGCCCTTGCAGATGTATTTCAGGATAAGATAGATGCATGCCGTGAAAGATTTGCATCATTCAACCTTCCAATAGCAGCAGAGAACTGCTTCGCAGGATTTGACGGCTACAAAAAACTGATGGCTCTGCCTGAGGTTGATGTTGTTATACTGGCTACTCCTCCGCAGTTCAGGCCTGATCATTTCCTCGAGGCTGTTATGAACAATAAGCATGTATTTATGGAGAAACCGGTTGCCGTTGACCCTGTAGGCATCAGGTCAGTCATTACCTCTGCAAAAAAAGCACAGGCAATTGGTCTGAACGTTGTTACGGGTACCCAACGTCGTCACCAGGAAGACTATATCGAAACATACAAGCAGGTAAAAAATGGTGCCATAGGAAAGATCACATCTGCAAAAGCCTACTGGAACCAGGATCATGTATGGTTCCGTGAGAGAGAAAAGGGCTGGAATGATATGGAATATATGATCCGCAACTGGAACAATTTCTGCTGGCTCTGCGGCGATCATATCCTTGATACACATGTGCACAATATTGATGTTATTAACTGGTTCATGGGCAAGCAGCCTGAAAGGGCCGTAGGTTATGGTGGCAGGCACAGGCGGGTTACAGGCGACCAGTATGATTTTTTCAGCGTTGATTTCTATTATGGGAACGGGGTGAGTTCACACAGTATGTGCCGCCAGATCGACAGCTGTGCCAACAGTACAGGAGAACTAATTATGGGTACTGAGGGCTATACAAATTGCATGAACACAATCTGGGACCTCGACGGTAACATCAAATGGCAGTTTAAATACCCGACAGATGAGAACGGCAATCCGATGAACCAGGTCAAAATACCTCCGTATGTCCAGGAGCATATGCACCTGGTTCATGCAATAAGAACAGGCAAGTATGTCAATGAGGCTGAGCAGACTGCTATTTCCACCCTTACAGCTATTATGGGCAGGACAGCTGCCTATACCGGCAGACTTATCACCTGGGATGAGATCTTCAAGTCAGATATGGATCTGGGACCATCAAAAATTGAGATGGGACCAGTGGATATGATATTTGAAACACCAGTTCCGGGAACACCGGTACTTACTTCAGGATCAGAAAGTTAATAATAAAATAAATCAAATCAGAATGACCATGAAATCATCAAGAAGGGAGTTTATACGAAGGTCAGCAGCAGTTGCTGCAGGTACATTCGTTCTTCCCCAGATCATTCCATCTACTGCTTTGGGGATGGGAGGTAAACTATCACCAAGTGACCGTATTGTTATAGGAGCGATTGGCACCGGTTCACAGGGAACAGGAAACCTGAGGGAATTGCTGAAGTTTAACAAACAGCTTCAGTTCGTTGCTCTATGTGATGTCGACAAAAAACACCTGGAAAATGCCAAATCAATGGTTGATATAGTAAATGGCAGCCCGGATTGCAGAATCTACGGTGATTACAGGGAGTTCCTAGAAAAGGAAAAACTTGATGCTGTTTCGATAGCCCTGCCCGACCACTGGCATGGCATTATCTATACCGAGGCTGCTAATCACAAGCTTAATGTTTATGGGGAGAAACCAATATGCAGGACAATAAAGGATGGTCAGACTATTGTAAGTGCTGTTAAGAAAAACAACATTATCTGGCAAACCGGAAGCTGGCAGCGTTCCCTGTTTAATTTCAGAAGAGGAGCAGAGCTGGCAATTAATGGAAGAGCCGGTAAAGTTAAATATGTTGAAGTAGGACTACCTGACGGAGGAAAAGGCATAGGGACACCACCTGTAATGGAAATACCACCTGAACTTAACTGGGAAATGTGGCTTGGTCCTGCAATGAAAGTTCCGTACCGTGGCGTTTCTCACTGGGACTGGCGCTGGATACTTGACTATTCAGGAGGTCAGATGACCGACTGGGCAGGTCATCATATCGATATAGCCAACTGGGGTACCGGACTTGAACATACCGGTCCTGTTGAAATTTCAGGTCATGGTGTTTATCCTCCCGAAGGATTGTATAATGCACCCGTTGAATATGATTTTCTCTGCAAATATGCAAATGGCATAGAGATGAGAGTTGCAAATGCTGCAAGGATGCCTCACAAAATGGGTACAACCTGGTATGGAGATCTTGGCTGGATTCATGTTGACAGGGGAGATGTACTTACTGCTTCTGACCCGAAAATACTTGAGGAGGTTATCGGTGAAAATGAGATTCATCTTTATAAGAGTGATAATCACTATCAGAATTTCATTGATTGTATACGTTCCGGTAATCAGACAATTGCTCCTGTTGAGGTTGCTTACAGGGCTATATCCGTCGGATTGCTCGGAGAGATTGCCATGACAACAGGGCAGACTATCAAATGGGATCCTGACAAAGAGGTTATCCTTGATAATCCCAGGGCCAGCAGACTGTTAAGCAGACCTTACCGTGCGCCATGGACCTTACCAGTAGTTTAATTATTAAAAAGATACATGATGAAAAAACAATATTTTCTTTTAATAGCGTTAGCCCTCCTGGTATCTCTTTTTAATGGATGCAAAAAAGAGACAGGGTTTAAAACATTGATAATCACTGGGCAGAATAATCACGACTGGCAGGCAAGTTCCCCGTTACTCAAGACCATTCTTGAGGAATCAGGACTATTTACCTGTGAAATAATGACAACTCCTGAAAAAGGTGGTGATATGACAACCTTTGATCCTGATTTTTCAAAGTACAAACTTGTTGTTATAGATTATAACGGTGACTCCTGGTCTGATAAGACTAATACATCTTTTACAGATTTTGTAAAAAGTGGAGGAGGTGTCGTAATATATCATGCTGCAAACAATTCATTTCCTGCATGGAAGGAGTACAACGAAATGACAGGACTGGGGGGCTGGGGCGACCGTTCTGAAAAAGACGGACCATATATTTATTACAGACGCGATTCCATGATTGTTGATAACTCACCTGGAAGGGGAGGCAATCATGGCAAGAGAAGGGAATTTCTCGTAAGGACAAGGATCGCTGATCATCCGATTACAAAAGGATTACCTGCAAGGTGGATTCATGGAAATGATGAACTTTACAGCGAACTCAGGGGGCCCGCAAAGAATATGCAGATACTTGCAACCGCTTTTGCTGATTCAGCTGCAGGCGGCGGGACAATGCGTGATGAGCCTATGCTTATGACAATAACTTATGGAA
Organism: Bacteroidota bacterium; assembly: GCA_016718875.1. Taxonomy (GTDB): domain Bacteria; phylum Bacteroidota; class Bacteroidia; order Bacteroidales; family VadinHA17; genus LD21. The sequence goes on along the minus strand of JADKBL010000018.1, from coordinate 17,891 downwards.
ACGGAAGAATTTTCCATACAGCAATGGGACATGCCGATAAAGACGGTGGTCCGGCAATGCAGTGCGCCGGATTTATTGTGACCCTGCAAAGGGGTGCCGAATGGGCAGTTACAGGGAATGTTACCCAGAAGGTACCATTTGACTTTCCAACTGCTGCCGGTGTTGTCCTCAGACCTGATTATACCGATCTTACATTTGAAGAAGCCCTCGAAAATATTAGTAATTATGATGTTGGCAAGAGTACAAAAAACCTTGTCTGTATTCAGCATCATATCACTGAATTGGCAGGTGATGAAAAAGGTCTGCTTGAAACTGAGAAAGCAATTGTCGGGGTACTTACCAATGATAAAACAACAATTGAGGCAAAGAAGCTTCTGTTAAAAGAACTTAGCTGGATGGGTAGTGATTATTCAGTAAGTGCTATAAAAGACCTTGTCAGTAACAGTGAACTTAAGGATGAAGCTGAATTTGCACTTGCAAGGCTTCAGTCATCTAAATAGAATTATATACTCTGTGTATCTCTGTGCCTTCTCAGTGTCTCTCTGTGTAATAAAAAGAACTTACACAGAGGTTCACAGAGGTTCACAGAGTCCCGATAGATATCGGGACACAGAGAAATAAAAATGTAGTATGTTCTCACTGGTTATTCCTGTTTTCAATGAGGAAAAGCTTTTAGATGAGCTTCTGAGCAGAACTATCTCCTCAATCGAGTCATTTACTGCTGATTATGAGGTTATTGTTGTTGATGATGGAAGCACCGATAAGAGCCTTGAAATGCTGTTGCACTGGCAGAATAAAAATAAAAGAATCGCAGTTATTTCCCTTTCAAAAAATTTCGGTCATCAGGCAGCTTATACTGCAGGACTGGAATACGCCAAAGGCGATATTGTTGCCATGATGGACGGAGACCTTCAGGATCCGCCTGAACTGCTCACCGAAATGTACAGGAAGATCAACCAAGAGGATCTTGAAATAGTAAGTGGTAAGAAATCCGGAAGAAAAGGGTCAAGGAACAGAAATCTTTTATCAACTCTCTTTCACCTTTTTTTCAAACATATAGGCGAGATCAAGAGCATGGAAAACGCAGGGAACTACTCCATGATGAAACGTGAGGCTGTTGATGCCCTTTTAATGATGAAGGAAAAAGTGAGGTATCTCCCCGGCTTAAGGACTTTCATCGGATTCAGGCAGGGATATGTTGAATTTGTAAGGGATGACAGGTACAGGGGAGTGCCAAAAATGAATTTCGGAAGGTTGTTTATGCTTGCCACCGATGCTATTTTTTCTTTCTCGAGGTTTCCAATCAGATTGTGTCTTGTACTGGGAACGATAGGAACCCTAGTCTTTATGGTAGTGGGTATTTATGTTCTGATTGCAAAAGCATATGGATTTGCCATTCCCGGATGGTCTTCAATATTGTTGAGTATATATTTCCTTGGTTCTATTCAGCTTGTATTCCTCGGAATACTTGGTGAATATGTCTACCGAAGCTATAAAGAAAGCCAGAACAGGCCGGTTTATTTTATCAGGAAAATTTATAGCGACAGAGATAAAAAATGATGAGAGAGGCCCCTCTTAAATATTTATTCTGGTCACTCTCTTTTATGCTTCTGGCTTTTCTCGTGTTCACTTCCGGGAATGCAGGAATAACTTGTGATGAGGTGCTTCATTACAATCAATCACAGGATGTTTACAGTTTTTTTTCCACTGGAGGAGAAGACAGAGATGCTCTTCATAATCCGGTATGGCACCTTATGTATTATGGACAGTCATTCGACAATATTGTTACAATACTGATTAACTGGCTGGATATTGATAATGTTTACGGGTTCCGACATATCATGAGTTCCATAGCCGGTTGGATGACAATTATGGTCACTGCACTCTTCGCAATATGGATCTCGGGTTACCGTACTGCTATTCTGGTTATTCTTCTTTTTTCAATAACTCCTTCATTTATTGGCCATTCATATAATAACCTGAAAGACATCCCTTTTGCATTGGGCTATATTTCAGCCACTTTTCTTTTTTTGAAATTTCTTAAGTCAGGGAAGCGCATTCCTTATTATATAGTAATTCTTCTGACTTTAAGCGTGGCTTTCACAATTAGTATAAGGGCCGCGGGAGCGGTACTGATACTATACATGTTTTTTTTCATGCTTGTACTGATAGTCATGAAAAACTATAAAGAAGTAACTTTTGGCAGGAAGGAGATTATTTATAAGTTTTTGCTGTTAACATGCATCTCATTCGCAGCATATTTCCTGAGCATCCTGCTCTGGCCATATGCCCTTCAGGATCCGATCAGGAATGTTACAGAAGCATACAGGGTAATGGCACATTTTCCAGATACCTTCCGGCAGATTTTCGAGGGGAGGGTGGAGTGGTCAGATTTTATGCCATGGTACTACCTGCCTAAGTCAATGCTGATCACAATACCTGTAATTGTTCTGGCAGGAATTTTCTTATTTGTCATCGTTTCAAAAAAAATCTTCAGTAAGGATAAAGCCCTGACCTTTTACCTGCTGATTTTCACGATTTTGTTTCCGGTTTTCTTTGCAATAATTCAGAAGTCTAATCTATACAGCTCATGGAGGCAGTTTCTGTTTATTTATCCTGCTCTCGTGCTTCTGGCTGCTTCCGGGTACAGTGTGCTTTATGGTTTAATTCCTCCGAAATATCCGAAATGGATTCTTTCAATTGTATTTGTATTGCTTGCCTTTCACCCGGTCAGATATATGATAAATAATCCACGTTACTTCTATCTGTATTATAACCAGATTGTTGGTGGATTGAAAGGGGCTTATGGAAATTATGAAACAGATTATTATTATGTGAGTCAAACTGAAGCTTCAGAATGGCTGATAGACTATCTGGAAAAGAAAAAAATTACCGGTAGGGTTAAAGTAAATGCCACATATTCAGTCAGCTGGCAGTTCCGTAATCATCCGGATATTGAAACTTCTTATTTCAGGTATGAGGAAAGTAGCCAGACAGACTGGGATTATGCCATAGTAACAAACAGATATATTTCACCTTTTAAACTGAGGAATGGTTCATGGCCGCCGGCGAATGCCATTAAAGTAATTTATGCTGACAAAGTACCAATCTGTGCTGTACTTGAACGAAAATCGAAGGATGATTATTATGGCTTTATATCTCTGTCAGAGGGACGTTATGCTGAATCTGTAAAATTCTATGAAAAGGCTTTGATCTCAGATGGCAGCGATGAAATGATTTTTTATAATTTTGCTGCAGCTCTTTATAATATTGGAGAAAAACAGAAGGCTGACTCAATTCTGAAGGTATCCCCTGAAGGTAAATCCTGATTTTGAACTTTCCCTGATGTATCTTGGCAATATAGCAGGATCGGAGAACAGAATAAGTGATGCGAAAAATTACTACGAAAGGGTAATAGAATTAAGCAGAAAGTATTTTGAAGCCTATGTTGAACTTGCCGGGTTAATTGGGGAGCAGGATATAATGAGAACCAGAAGGCTATTGAGGAGATGCCTCACAATGAATCCGGGGTTTCGGCCGGCAATTGTTGCCTTGGCAGATACTTACAGGAAGAGTGATCCGGAGGTGGCCGCAAAATATGATAAACTGGCAGATAGTGTTAAATAAATAACAATAAACCAAAATGAAGAAGAGAGTATTAATTTTATCATTTGCCATGATGTTAATGGCAGGAAGTGTAGCAACAGGCCAGGATCAGCCAAAACCAAAAAAGGATACTGTTAACATTGATACAGATGCCAAACCGACATTTTACTATGCAGCGGAAGATGAAGCAGCTGAATCAAAGGGTAATACTACAACGATTGTAATTATTGCCGGTGTTGCCGTAATTCTTGCAGGAGGTTTTTTTCTTGTCCTTAAGAGGAAGAAGTAATCGGTAACCGGTAATCGGTAATTGGCAGGGAAAGACATCTCAAAAAATTCACTTATTGCAACAGTATGAGATTACCTTATATTCTACTTGTTACGTTTTTCACTCTGTCGTTGAATCTTAGCGGTCAGAGGTTTGATCCTGCTTTTTTCTGTTTCGAAGATGCTTTTTTGCAGACAAAGAATGTTCCTTTTGAGGATCAGGCAGACATGTTGAAGAGGCTTGGCTTTGACGGGATTGAACTGCTTGGACTTGATAAGGCAGAGGAAAAGCTTAAGGTTCTTAAGAATTTCAGGTTGCCTCTCTATATGGTTTATATTCAGATTGATATTGACAAAGAGGAGCCATATGACCCGAAGTTGCATGATTTTATTAAATCTGTCAGTCACAGCGGGGTTACCTTGTGGTTGCATATTCACAGTGATAAATTTAAGCCTTCTGATCCTGAGGGGGATAAGCTGGCTGTCCCGCTGATTCAGAAGCTTGCCGACTATGCGCAACAATATGATGTAAACCTGGCCCTCTATCCTCATTCCTTCTTCTGGCTTGAAAAGATAGATGACAGTGTTAGACTGACAGAGAAGATAAACAGACGGAATGTTGGTGCAGTATTCAATCTTTGCCATTTCCTGAAAACCGATAATAGACCAGATCTTGAAAAAAAGCTGATTGGTTCAATTCCTTATCTTGCAGCTGTTTCAATAAATGGAGCTGATGATGGCAATACCAATGAAATGGACTGGAACCGTCTGATACAGCCTTTAGGGGAGGGATCTTATGATGTGCTGAATGTCCTTAGATTGTTGAGGGATAATAATTACAATGGGCCTGTGGGGCTTCAGTGCTATAACATACCTGGTGATCCTTCAGTATTTCTTAATAAATCGATAAAAACCTGGAATAAATATATAGGTGAGCTCAATAAGAATTAACTGTTCAAATTCATGACAATCAACAGAAGAAAATTCCTCAGGACCAGTGGTCTGCTGGCAGGCGGATCGATAGTATTACCGACAATAATTCCATCGTGTGCCTTTGGTTCAAACGATAAGATAACCATAGGAATGATAGGAACCGGATCTCATGGTATAAGCTGGAATCTTGCTGCCTATCTGAAGCTTGATGAATGCAGGGTAATTGCAGCATGCGATGTGGATCTTTCACGGATGAAAAAAGCAAAAGCCATTATCGATGAGAAGTACGAAAAAAAGTATTGTGTGATTTATGATGACTTCAGGGAGTTGCTTGAAAGGCGTGAAATAGATGCAGTTCAGATATCAACACCAGACCACTGGCATGTTCCCATTTCATTACTGGCATTGAAAAAGGGAAAAGATATCTGTTGTGAAAAACCCACGCTTACAATACCTCAGGGCAGACTGCTAAGTAATTCAGTGGCCGGGTCATCCCGAATTTTTCAGTCGAGCCTTGAAGACAGGTCGATAGCCCAGTATCACAGGATGGCTGAGCTTGTCCGGAATGGTAGAATCGGGAAACTGCTTAAATTAAGAGTCGGACTGCCTGGTGCTTTCTCGCAGGAATATTATTATAGTCCTGATCCTGCAGAGCAGCCTGTTCCAAAAGGGTTTAACTATGAAATGTGGCTTGGTCCTGCACCATATGCTCCATACACACCAGGCAGGTGTCATTATAATTTCAGATGGATAAATGATTATTCCGGAGGAAGTCTGGCTGACTGGGGAGCCCATATGATTGATAATGCCCAGTGGATCAATGGTACAGAGAAAAGTGGTCCGGTTGAGGTTGTAGGGGAAGGTTCAGCTCCTGAATCAGGGATCTATGATGCTTTCAATAAATTCAAGCTTACTTATACCTACCAAAACGGGGTTATTCTTGATGTCCATTCTGATTTTGTTGAGATATACGCTGAGGGTACTGGTGGATGGCTGCATGTGAAAGACTGGAGAGGGACACTTCAAGCAAGTTCACAGGAGATTTTTAATTCAGTGATTGGGGATAATGAGATCCGCCTTTATACGGATGAAAGTGAACATGCAAATTTTTTAAAGTGCATCAGGTCACGTAAAGAGGCTTATCACCCTGTTGAGGATATGCATCGTACAGCCACTATGGCCCATATCGGTAACATAGCAATGATACTGAAGAGAAAGCTTAAATGGGATCCTTTAAAAGAGGAGTTTCCAGATGATAATGAAGCCAATTCAATGCTTGTAAGGCAGGAACGTGAACCATGGAGCCTGAAAACTCTTCTGGCCTGAAAAATTTCTAAATGGAAAACATCAGAATTACTTCCGCCCAGTTTGAGAACAGGAGCGGCGACAAGGAGTACAATCTCTCAAGAATTGAAGAATTATCTTCATTGGCAGCTGCAGATGGATCGGATGTGATTGCATTTCATGAATGTTCAATTACCGGATATACATTTGCCCGTAAGCTTTCAAAATCTCAGATGCTTGATATCTCTGAAATTGTGCCTGATGGCCCGAGCATTCAGAAGCTTATTGAAATATCTGCTGCAAACAATATTATCATTCTGGCGGGATTATTTGAGAAAGACAAAGCCGGAAAAATATACAAGAGCTATGTTTGTGTCGACAGGAATGGCCTTGTGGCAAAATATCATAAGCTTCATCCCTTTGTCAATGAGCATATTACGCCGGGAAGTGAATATTGTGTTTTTGATCTTCTTGGATGGAAGTGCGGTATACTGATCTGCTATGACAATAATATAATTGAAAATGTAAGGGCTACCAGGCTTCTGGGTGCCGATATAATTTTTATGCCGCATGTTACAATGTGTACCCCGTCACCGCGACCGGGTGCAGGTTTTTGCGATCCGGAACTATGGAAGAACAGGGAAAAAGATTCCACATCGCTGAGGCTTGAATTTGATGGTATGAAAGGACGGGGCTGGCTGATGAAGTGGCTTCCTTCAAGGGCATATGATAATGGGATTTATGTCATATTTTCTAATCCGGTAGGTATGGATGACGATCAGCTAAAAAATGGCTGCTCAATGATAATAGATCCTTTCGGAGATATAATTGCAGAGTGCCGGAAGCTCGGAGATGATTTTGTGACAGCAGTTATAACACCGGAAAAGCTTACTCAGGCAGGAGGATACCGTTACCTGCAGGCCAGAAGGCCTGAGCTTTATAAAGACATTATTGGCCAGCCTCACACTTCTGAACAGAAAGTGGCATGGCTTAACAAAGGAAAATAGATCAGATATCCAGCAGATCAATCAGATAAACCAGTGCTGCACTTGCTGCGCTGCCCATCTGAAGCTCCCTGATATTTACTTTGTCGAATGTGTCATTTGCCGAATGGTGATAATAAAAATACCTCTGTACGTCAGGAATATAACCTATCAAAAGTGTTCCTGACGGACGGAGCGGGGAGATATCTGATCCGCTTCCCCCTTTGTCAAAATCGCGGATATTATATGGAGCAAACCATTTAGCAAGTGATTGCAGTTTTTCAAGTCTTTCACCATCTGCCTCAAAACCAAATCCTCTCGGGCTCATAACACCTCTGTCAGACTCAATTGCTGCATAATGAACTTCTCCTTTTGCAGATGCCTCGGAGGCATAGCCTCTTCCACCTGTACCCGACATCTCCTCGTTCATGAACATAACTGCCCTTACTGTTCGTTTTGGTTTGATATTAAGTGTCTTGTAAAGCCTGATCATCTCTATTGCCTGTACACATCCCCCTGCATCATCATGGGCACCTTCGGTTATATCCCATGCATCCAGGTGACCTCCGTTAGTGATGTATTCATTTGGTTTTAAGGAACCTTTTATTTCCCCTATTACATTATAGGACCATGTGTCAGGGTAATTCATGCAGGTTGAGATAAGCGATATCCTGGTTGCCGGATCTCTCCTGAGCCATTTGCTGAGAAGTTCAGCGTCGATAGTTGAAACAGCAACAGCCGGGATCTTTGTAACTTCGTCTGCATATCTTGTAACTCCCGTGTGCGGAAAATCGTCAAGGGCATTAGTAGCTGAACGTACTATGACAGCAGCAGCTCCGAATTTTGATGCCTCTGAGGCACCCTGAGTTCTCTGGCTCACTGCTCCGCCATAGGCAGCAAATGTATTTACAAGTGTGTTATCGGCTGCTCTGTTAAAGAATACAATTTTTCCTTCAATCTTCTGTTTGCCAAGTTTTTTCAACTCATCAAAATCCTTAACCTCAATGACCCCGGCTATGATACCATCTTCAGTGGTCCCAACAGAAAATCCAAGCGTTGAAATAGAAAGATCAGTAACTCCAAATATTGAAGAAACTGCCTTGCATTCTTCAAATCCGCGTTCCCAGTGAGGGACAGGTACTCTTTGAAGCCAGACAGTATCTGCACCGGCCTTTATAAGTTCCTGCCGAGTATATTCGACAGCTTCGGCTGCTGCAGGTGAACCTGGAAGACGGCCCTTTGTATTTTTGCACAGATATTCAAGATTCCGGTAAGCTGTCTGATCGGTCAGTGCAGCATCAAAGATCGATTTAATCACTTTCTCAGTATCCTGACAGTCACATTTTTAAAAAAACAACCAGCAATGCAATAAGAACCAGGTGTTTTCTCATTTGTTAATGGTTTTCTCTCTGTGAACTTTGTGTTTTCCTTTGTGTCCTTTGTGGTTAAAATACTATACCGTATACGGACTTCTCATCTCCCTGATATATAAATTGTTTGCTTCAGGATCGCCCCATACCTCACCTTTTTCAGGATCCCAGGTAACTTTCCTTGCAGATCTGATTGCAATATCACCCATATGACTGATTGTATCAGAGATAATTGCATCTTCCAGCGGACACAGCTCTTTTGTTTTGCCATTGATGACATCAAGAAAAGCCTGACCCATAATGTTGAGCTCACTCTTTATCCATCCGTCATTGGTTTTTGGGAATTCATTGATCCTTTTATTTATCTCAGGAATATCTGATTGTGCAGAAGAACGACTGAGCGACAGCCATCCCTTTGTCCCATAAAATGTTGTACCGTTGGTTTCTTTTATTTCACGGTGGTTTAGTACGTCATTCACAGCTATATCATCACTTACAAAGTGGACTTCTATGCCATTCTGGTATTTGCATTTCACATCCCACGACCAGATATTGTTGTACAGGCCGCCCGGTGCCCAAAACTGACCGGTACCTTCACAGGAGTAGATGCCTGAAACTTTTTCCTTAAGTATCCATACAAGGATATCGAGAGGATGAGCACCCCAACCTCCAAGAAATCCAATACTGTAATCATAGTTGAACCATGAGCTGTTATTAGTTACCCGGTCGGGGCAGTATGGGCTTAGCGGAGCAGGACCTGTCCATTTGTCGAAATCAAAATCAGCCGGTACAGGAACTTCATTGCAAACAGGACTTTCCACCGGATTTTTTCCAGGCGCCCAGACATCAACACGCTCAATCTCACCGAGAAGACCTTCCCTGATCATATCATACCCAAGTTTCATATGAGGTGAAGTTCTCTGCTGTGTGCCATAATGGAAACGTACATTATTTGCCGCAAGTTCTTTTGCCAGTATAAGATTCTGAGGATAGCTCAATCCGAGAGGCTTTGCGAGCATAATATGCTTGCCAGCCCTTGCGGCCCTGATAGCTGCAGGAACATGCCAGTGGTCAGGTGTTGTTATGTGAACAGCGTCAATGTCATCGCGCTGAAGTATCTCCTCAAAATCAAGATAAGCAGAACATTGCGGTACCGGATCATTGTTTGTCCTGTAGAAATTATCTATAGTCTGTGCGGCTTTTTCGCGGCGATCCTTAAAAACATCACATACAGAAATATTTACAGTCCTTAAGTGGAAGAAGATAATAAACAAGTTCAGCAGTGCCCCTGTCCCCGACACCAATGTGAGCGATATTTATCCTGCTGTTGGCAGGTTTACGGTCTTTGCATGATGGAAGAATTGTAGGCAATATTGCCAATCCTGCAGCACCAATAGCTGTCTTCTGAACAAAATCCCTCCGGGTGAATTGACGTTTCTTTTCCATAGCTGAATTTTTTGATCAGTATTAATATTATTATTTTCTTAAATATTCATTATATTTTTCCTGTAACTTCGTCATTGTTACATTTCCCTGTAAAATCCATACTCTGTATTTTAACCGCAGATTTTCACCGTGCCGGAGAATGATTTTCCCGTCATAAATTGCAGCAGGACTGTAATAATAGAAAGGTGCTGCCGGATCATTTATTATGTACCAGCTTGTTACGTTTGTTGTAAATCCGGGGTCCTGCAATATGCAAATACCTGCATCTCTGCCTGTGAGTGTTTTGAATCCCATATAAACCCAGGGATTTTTTCTGTGATTGTTTGCAGTATCCGGTGCAATAATTGAAGCAGATGTATAATCCTGGCTGAACCTCACCGATAATCCCGAATACCCTCCCCATGATTGTCCGTCAGGTTCTCCTGTAATCGGAGTTCTGTCAAGGACTACTACATCTGAAAGAGGAGTAAAGGTATGATCGAAGTCGATGTAATAGCTTCCATCTGATGGAGGTGATATATGCAGATTGCAAAGTTCTGACATAACTGCCTCACCTCCGTCAGGCTGATACTGAATATTAAGGCTGATATCTGCAGAGTAATCTTTCCCTTCCAGAAATTTCATATCATTTATCCGGGTTTTTCCTGCAGATCTGTAACCGGTCTTTTCTGATTTATAGTCATTAATGTATTCCCAGTAGTTTATTCCATTAATAAATTTCCATGAGAACCATAATCCCATATGCCATGGGTGGTCCGGAGGACTTACACAGGTGAGGGTTGAAGTACCGGCATTTACAGGATGAAAATATTGTTTTCCATACCTGTTGTTAAAATTATATTTCCATACAATGTTCTGACCTTTTGCAAGGCTGATTGTTGAATCCGACCGGTTGAATACCAGGCTGGAGTCCTTAGCAGTAGAGAAAGCCTGAAGTTCAGCAGGTATTTCTGTTATCTCTTCACTTCCGGCAGCCCATAGCGTACCTCTTAAAAGCAGTGTCTGAAAACCTGAATTGAGCATTGCTCTTTCATCATGTCCGAGGATTGTGTAGAAGCTCCTTCCCTTTCCGTACAGGGTTGTAAAAACGGCTTTTTCTTTGAATTGTTCTCCTGTTACATCATCTGTCCAGGAGACAGAGGCAAGTGCTGTTGCATCAGAATGGATATCCGTTTTTTTCCATAATTCATCCGTGATATAGAAATCATTGATGCCTTCTGTAACCGGATGATCCTGACTGAGTTCGCATACCATTCCTTTTTGTGGTTTGCCGTGACTTGTTTCTTTGCCCCACCGGCCTGTACCTATCTTATGGTAATCGTCCCATCCGTAAAATGAAGAGGCGCCTGCATGAATAAACACAACACCACCTCCCTCATTTACAAATCTTATGAAGTCAGCTTCCCATTCTGAAGAAAACCTTGTTTCATTATCAGGCCAGGTGTTCCAGTTGCTGACTATTACATCGAATTGTTTTAAGGAAATATATTTAAGAGTATCAGGTTGTTCAGTGATGCTGACGGAGAAGCGTTTTGCCTTGCCGTAAATCTCTGAAAGGAGGGGAGTGGTTTTACTCCATTCATGATTGTTTCGTCCGCTTAAAATAAGAATCCTGACCTGGCTTTTATTGTTATTTATTTCACAGCTCCAAAATAAAATAATATTGAAAAGAGCCAATGAAAGCCAAATCAGGATTCTTCTGTGTTTCATATTCAGCTTAGAATATTCCTGCAGTATTCAACGCATTTCTTTACCTCTGCAACTGCATCAGAACCTTCAGGAACAGGATATTCCAGCTCAATATCTGTATTTATTGGCCATTTATTCTTTTTCAACAGGAGTAAAATATCACTGATAGGAGTTTTACCTTTTCCCCATGGCATGTTGGTATTGGCCGGATCATCTTTTGGTCCTGTTTTATCCTTTAGGTGAATGCTTACAATCCTGCTGTGCAGTTTTTCAATTATTCCGTTGGGATGTAAGCCTGTTGCTCCGTAATAATGCCCGGCATCAAAATTCAGCATATAGGCAGGGAGTAATCGAGGAATTTTTCAAAGTTCCATCCCGGTTCGCCTGGTTGAAGATGGTTATGGAAGATTGCCACCATCCCGTTCGACTTTGCAATCGGTCCCATCTTTTTGCAGGCATCGTCACCTATTTCGTTGCATACTCCAATGGCACCCAGAGCTTTGGCTGCCTTGAAAGAATAGTCTATTTCAGCTTCCGTCCAGTTTGCCGGTGAGAATTTAGCAATATGTATTTTAATTCCGGCATCGCCGAACATTTTACGTAGCTCCTTGAATTTGTTCAGAGGAGCTGCAAGACGCCATTTAATCCTTTCCTCGCTACCCTCTTTCCCCTCAGGGATGCCGGCAAACTTTTCTGCAACATCACCCATAAGCTCGATTGAGCTGATCCCTGTCTGCTGACAGTATCTGATGATATCTTCGGGTTTCCCCGGCATACTTCTCCAGCTGTATGTAATAGCCCCAACCTGAACTCCGCCAAAATTTGAGTTTGGTTTCCCGGCTGACTGAAACCCTGAAGTGGATGCAATACCATCTTTCCACGATACCATTGCAAGGCCTGCCGCAGCAGTTGTTATTCCAAGGAATTTACGCCTTGAAAGGTTATTTTTAGTGTTTTTCATTTGGGTGTCTATCATTTAATTAGTTAGTCTAATATGTCAATACTGTTAGTAACAGCAGGAATGTTCTTTCTATTAAAACCCACCCCTGGCCCCTCCCAGGAGGGGAACCTGTCAATGCCTTACGCCTGACGCCTGACGCCTTCATTATACCTTAACCCACTTGTTTCCGCCTTTGTTCGACTCAACAACAGCATGAATGAACTTCATTCCTCTTACGCCGTCATGAACGGTCGGGAATTCACCAGGAGTGAACTTCTCTCCTCTGATAGACTTCGCAGTGCCTTTATAAATATTGGCAAGTGCTTCATAAATGCCTTCAGGATGACCTGATGGCATGGTATGGCTTGATTCCGCAAACTTATCATTATAGCCATGAGCAGGTTTGAAGGTTTTAGTAGGTTCGGTATCACTCAGCATTGTGAGGTAGTTTGGATTTTCCTGTCCCCATTTAAGACTGGCTTTTGAACCATATACCGCAATAGTCAGATTATTCTCCTCTCCTCCGCAAACCTGGCTTGCCCTGATCACTCCCTTGAGTTTTTTATTGAATCTTACCAGAACTGTACCATCAAGGTCAAGCTTGATTCCTTCTTTTACAGGATTAAGATCGGATAGTACCTCTTTTATTTCGATTCCAGTCGTATACTCGATAAGATTGAATGCATGCACGCCTATATCACCCATACAGCTGCTGGCGCCGGCATGTTTCGGATCAAGCCTCCATACACCTGTGATTCTGCTTCCTGTGCCGTGAATTATTGAATTAATCCAACCCTGGTAGTACTGGGCATCTATTCGCTGGATTGTTCCAAGTGCTCCGCTGGCGATGATATCTCGCATTTGCCTTATCATCGGATAACCAGTATAAGTATGGGTGAGAGCGAATGTCAGTTTCGTTTTTGCTACCAGCTTTTCAAGCTCAACAGCTTCCTTAACAGTCATTGTCATAGGTTTTTCACAGACAAGGTGAAAACCTGCATTTAGCAGAGCTTTTGCAAAGGGGAAATGCAGTGCATTCGGAGTGACTATTGAAACCACCTGCATCCGTTTGTCGGGAGGCAAAGCTTTTTCAGCCTTAATCAGTGCTTCAACACTTTTATAGCACCTGTCAGCAGCGATGCCTTCTTTTTTTGCAAACTCCCTGCTCTTTTCATAGTCTGCATCAAAAACACCACCCACAAGTTCAAAGTCATTGCAAATCCTTGAGGCACGACGGTGAGCATCACCTATGAATGCACCGAACCCACCGCCAATCATTCCCATTCTTATCTTTTTCATAATCAAAATATTTAATTTATTTTATTTTCATCATCCCGCAGGGGAACAGTAAGCTTCTCAAATTCTGAACTGAGCCTCCTTTGGCTAGCCGTCCGCCTGCTTGCCATGAGCTGACGAAGGATGGTTATCCGTTTACACCTGCTTCCTCTTCCATATATGCAGGAAGGTGAATCCGATAATAAGAACTGCCGGAATCAGTGCAACTGATCTGAGTGTAAGGGCACCTCCTCTGAGCTGAACCTCAGCCCATGTCATTGCTTCCTGTGTTCCTGCTGCAGCTGCCTTCAGTGCTTCAAGTGTCTGCCCTGCCGGGACTGAAGCTGCTGTCTGGGCATCGAAAATAGCTCCCAGTACAGGTTGTGCTATTGCACCTCCGAGGAAACCGATGCCTCCCATTATTGCGAGTCCAAGAGCCCCGCTCTGAGGTATATTCTCAGATACAAAACCAAGCATGGAGGGCCAGAAGAAAGCAATGCCGAGAGCAAATATGCCTGCTGACGCGAATACAAGGGCTCCATTGGTGTATCCCATAAGAAGACATCCAATAAATGCAAGAACGGATGATGTAAGAAGGACCACAGTTGATTTCAGGTTGTGAATTACGGTTCCCCCGAACTGACGTGCAAGCGCCATTATACCGGATATCCATACCAGGAGAAGAATAGGATTATCAGATACATTTGCAAGCAACGCGGATATCCACTGGTTCGTACCCAGTTCTGTAGCCGCTGTAAGCAGCATAGATGCTGCCATGAACAGGAAAAGAGGACTAATACATGCTTTTAGCATATCCTTGTAAGAGAATCCTGAAACCACTCTTTCTGTCTGAGGAAATTGTTTGTTAAGGAACATATATCCGTAAGCAAAAGTAGGCAGCAGCATTATTGCCATTGCATAACGCCAGTTGTCCAGTCCTATATTATTGAACAGATAAACCACCAGTCCTCCGATTACAATTCCGGTCGGGAACCAGGCATGGAACCTGTTCAGACGACGGGTCTTGTCATCAGTATACATGCTGGTTATGAGTGGATTACAAGCTGCTTCAACGCTTCCGTTTGCAATACCTACCAGTAATGTAGAAATAAAAAGTGTCCAGAAGCCTGTGGCTATTATTGTAAGAATAATCCCGGCAACATGGCAGAAGAATGCTATTGAGAGGATTCTTCCCAATCCGATGACATCAACAAGCGGACCTCCGAAAACCATTGCCAGGGTAAATCCCCAGAAGGCTGTGCCGATAATCCATCCAACCTGAGTGTGGGTTAGATTGAACTCCGTAGCCCATGCTTCAACGAATGAACCTCTTGTTGCAAAGGCAAGGGCTGTAACAACCAATGCAACACAACTTGCATTGAAAAGCTGAGTCTTCTTAATGTTATCCATCCTTTTTTAATTAGGTAAGGTTAGTTTTAAATTAAATTATTTCAGAATTATTTTTTTTCAAAAGCAGCGTCGAATGCAATGTTTGAGGAGGGAAATCAACCTTTCTTACAAATTCGCATGCCTCTTTGGCTCCGAATTCCCTGTCCATACCACTGTCTTCCCATTCTACTGAAAGAGGGCCGTTATATTTTATACGATTAAGTGCCCTGATAATCTCTTCAAATTTAATATTTCCGTGACCAAGGCTCCTGAAATCCCAGAAGCGTCCCCTGGTGCCAAAATCAGTATGTCCTCCAAACACTCCGGCTTCCGTTGGAACATCAGACCAGCCAACATCCTTCATATGAACATGGAATATCTTATCTGAAAACTCATAGATATATTTTACATAATCAACACCCTGATAGCCGAAATGTGAAGGATCGAAGTTGAATCCGAAATTTGAATGGTTCTTAATTGCTTTGAGTGCCCTGCGGGCCGATGCAATGTCAAACGCTATCTCTGTGGGATGTACCTCAAGTGCGAAATTGATACCAAGCTCATGGTATTTATCAAGGATAGGAGTCCATCTTGCTGCAAAATCAGCAAAACCCTTCTCGATCATTTCAGGAGTAACAGGAGGAAATGAATAATTAAGATGCCATATTGAACTTCCGGTGAAACCGGTAACTACTGATGCACCCATTCTTTTAGCAACTTCCGCTGTGCGGATCATCTCCTGTGCAGCACGCTGCTTAACACCTTCAGGCTTGCCATCACCCCACACATAAGCAGGTACAATACTCTTGTGGCGGTCATCAATATTATCACATACAGCCTGTCCAACCAGATGGTTTCCAAGTGCATATACTTTAAGTCCGTATTTTGCCAGAATATCCTTTTTCTTTCTGCAATATGCTTCATCGGCTTTATCTATTTCCATATGGTCGCCCCAGCAGGCAATTTCCAAACCGTCATATCCAAAGGATTTGGCTTTCTGACATAGAGTTTCAAATGGCAAATCTGCCCATTGTCCCGTAAAAAGTGTTACCGGTCTGCTCATGATATTTTATTTAAGTTAATACTAATATATTTTGTGATTGGTCTTTTACGAATATTATATTTTCATCCTTAAAGGCTCCCGGTCACCGGTAACCGGTAGCCGCAAGCCGTTTCTTCTAACAATTTTAACAAACATTCTTCACAAATGCAATATAAATGTGACAGTTTCCTGTTTAAAGAACAGGTACCCTTCCGGGTGTCCAGGGTGCCTTAACTGCATCAAGTTTCCTGTCGAGTGCCTGAAGGTCTTCACCCGCTTTTTTGATCCTGTTCATAAGCGGAGGAAATTCCTCATGAAGTATACGTAGCTGCTCAATGGCTGTAGCTGAAATAACTCCGCTGGTGCCATATGTCGCAGATGCCATATTATCAAGCCTTTCTGATAGAGGCAGATCCATCGGAGGCAGTTCTTCCCAGCTGGCTTTAGCCCTTGGACCGCTGTAAATTGAAAGAACGTCCTTAAGCTCGGTGTTGATCCTGGATGCCTCTTTCATAAGTTCTGGAGTAGAGGCCGGAGTCTGATGGATCGCCTGCATCACCGAATTTACTTTTTTCAGAAGCTCATTGGCGTAACTAATTGAACCATACACACTCCTGGTGAAGTCAGATGCTTCCTTTATCCATTTGTATTTTGAATTCTGGTCAATGGCAGTGAAAGTGGAGAGATTAAGCGGTTTGCATATAAATTGTTCTGCAGATGCCAGTTCCCTGGTTTCTCCTTTTGAATATATTGACATCGATACTTTATAATTACCAGGCATAGCCTGTATTCCACCTCCACCTCTTCTTCCCTCAGTACTGACAGGTTCAAATTTTTCAGTTGTCACCGGATTAATGCCTTCATAACCATAATTCCAGGTTATTCTGTTAACACCCTTTGAAGCTGATTTATAAAGCCTTTTCACAACATTATTGCTTTCATCAGTAATCGTAAAAATGAGATAAGGCTTAATCTCTGAATCTTCTCTGAGCAGATCCTCTCCCGAAGGTTGCGGAATAGGTTCACCTTTTTCAAACAATGCCTTCTCCTTCTCCTGCCTTATAGCTTTTGCAGTTTTTGGAATATCTTTTACATAGTAAGTAAAAGTTGCTCCAAATTCAGGATTGGGAGCCTTAAAATAGGTAGAACCCTGGTTATCAAATCCGCTGGCCTGAACATACATTTTAGCATCCCTGACAGGGAAGATATATCCTTCTTTATCAAGCATTTCTTTTTTGAAATTTCGCAAAGGGGAATAATCATCCAGTACATAGAAACCTCTTCCGAAAGTTGCCAGGACAAGATCTGTCTCACGTTCCTGTATGGCAATGTCTTTAACAGATATGGTTGGCAAACCTGATTTGAATTCAATCCATTCGTTACCTCCATCAATGGAGAAGAAGAAACTGAATTCTGATCCGGCAAAGAGCAGATTTGGATTTACATTATCCTGTTCAATAGTATGAATTGATCCGTTGTCAGGTAGTTTTGATGTGATTGAAATCCATGTCTTTCCTTTATCTCTGCTTTTAAGGATATATGGTTTGAAATCATCAGCGAACATGTTATTGAATGAGGCATAAACCACATTTTCATTGAATTTGTCAGGCAGAATATCACTAACAAGAGAATACTGAGGTACCCCCGGAAAAGTGATTGTCCTGTTC
>JADKBL010000017.1 GCA_016718875.1 Bacteroidota bacterium | reverse complement strand
GAACGGCTTATTATTAAAGCCTGAATTACGAACAACTTACCAAATATATACGGCTTGATAACTCACTTGAGAAAGAATTGAATTTATTTCCATCTACAAGAACAATCTCCTCCGAATTGAGTGAAGCTCTGGAACAAACAATCCTTCCAAATGTAGCTGATACTACAAGAAACTACCTGTTCTCAACAATATGGACCTTAATATCCAAATCAGATAATAAAATGGTTGGTGATTTATGTTTTGTCGGTGAACCCAATTCTGAAGGAGAAGTTGAAATTGGATATGGAGTTTATGAGGGATTCAGGAAGAGAGGATTCATGACTGAAGCAGTCAGAGCAATGATTAGATGGGCTGAAAAACAACCTGATGTTAAAGTCATCACTGCATCTACAGAGAAAACAAATCCTGATTCATCAGCAATTCTTGAAAGAAATAATTTTATAAATTGCGAAGAAACTGAGACACTTTATAAGTGGCGACTTGAAATAAGAAGAGCTCATATCAGCGAGAAATAACTTGTGACTAATTGTCAGCAAAAAGGTAGCACCATAAAAGCAGATTTCCCCAGTTCAGTGAATACCGATATAAAAATGAAATCAAGCAGCCCGAAGCATACTTACAGCTCCTGTGGAATTTATTGCGGGGCATGCTCAGGCTATATGCGGATAAAAAACAAATGTTCCGGATGCAGGATTGTTTCAGAAACAAAACCAACTTATTGCAAGAGTTGCATAATTGCAAACTGTGAACTTCTTGCAAAGACTGAATCAGGATTCTGCTATGACTGTGAGAAATTTCCCTGCAAGAGATTGAAACAGCTTGACAAAAGGTACCGGACAAAATATAATACCGGACTAATAGAGAACCTGCTCATGATAAAAGACAAAGGAATGACGACATTCCTTCGCCTCGAGAAAATTAAAAGAAGCTGTCCCGTCTGCGGGTCAGTTCTATGCATTCACAAAGTGGGATGCACTCAATGTAACAAGAATTAATTATCATGAAACAGTAAATATTAATTACCAGGACCTTACAAAAAAAAATTTCGTAATAGAAAATGATCAATCCAATGAAACATGACTGGAAAAAAACAGAAAAACAATTTTACCTGCCAAAACCAAAACCGGAACTGGTAAAAGTCCCGCCATTCAGGTTTTTTTCCATAAAAGGAGAGGGAAATCCAAATGACAAACTATTTCAGGAATATATCGGAGTGCTCTATTCCCTGGCATATGCTATAAAGATGTCACCTAAAAACAATTTTGCCCCAAAGGAATATGTTGAATATACTGTCTATCCATTGGAAGGTATCTGGGATATATCAGATGAAGGCAAAAAAACGATGTCTGAAAAGCTGGATAAAAATCAGTTAATTTTCAACCTGATGATCAGGCAACCGGATTTTGTAACTCCGGAATTCGCAAATGAAGCTCTTGAAAGGACGAAAAAGAAGAAATTCCATCATCTGCTTGAAAAAGTAAAATTCGAAACAATAGATGACTCCGTTTGTATCCAGATGATGCATATCGGAAGCTACGACAGCGAGCCTGGCAGCTTCAGACAAATGGAGGATTTCTGTAATCAAAACGGCTATCACCGGGAATCAAAACTACATCGTGAGATTTACCTTTCGGATTTCAGAAGAGTATCACCCGAAAAATTAAAGACAGTACTTAGGTTCAGGATTATAAAATGAAATTTGCCGATAAAGGATTTATCCGGTAAAAGACAACACTGAACAAATTAACAAGACATTAATATCAATATGAACTCCAATTCTATCAGCCTGAAAGCTGAAAATCTTTGTAAGTCATTTGATGGGTTTAAAGCAGTAGAAAACCTCTCACTTGAGATTGAATCAGGCGAGATATTCGGACTGCTCGGACCAAACGGAGCAGGGAAAACAACTTCCATAAAGATGATCACAGGACTTCTGAAGCCCGATTCAGGGAGAGTTGAATTCTTTGACAGGACCAATAATCATCTGAACAACAGTCAAAAAGTTGGATTGTGCCCACAGGAGATTGTGCTTTGGAATAACCTGACATGCCTTGAACAACTGGTTTTTATAGCAGAAATGTATGATGTACCCACCCAAGTCGCACGAAAAAGGGCGGAGAATCTGCTTGAGAAGATCGGGCTACTGGAGAAAAGGAAAAAGCTTGTAAAAACGCTTTCCGGGGGTATGCAAAGAAGAATGAATCTCATAATGGCACTCATGCATGACCCTGAGATTCTAATCCTGGACGAACCGGAAGCAGGTCTTGATCCGCAAAGCCGTGTGATGGTAAGGGATTTCATATACTCATTATCGAAAACCAAAACAGTGATTTTCACAACTCATAATATGGATGAGGCGGACAGGCTTTGTGACCGGATTGCAATTTTGGATCATGGCAAAATACTGGTTTCGGATTCCCCTGAAAATCTTAAGCGTAAAATCGGAATAAGTGATAAACTGGAAATTCTCTTTACCGGCCAGGCTCCTCAACTAACAGATGTTTCAGGTCTGGCTGATGAGGTTGAATTAAAAGAATCTTCTGTTCTGTTTAAATCAAAAGCGATTATTGACAAAATTCCTCTGATACTTGAATCATTAAAAACCATGAACATTACCATAACCGGAATGAACTTAAGTGAAAACACTCTCGAAGATGTATTTATTTCATTAACCGGTAGAAAATTAAGAGAATAGGTCATGAGAGTACTTGCAATCATAAAAAAAGCCCTTATCATGCAATTCCGTGATTTCTGGGCTCTGTTACTTACAATTCTGTCTGCACCTTTTTTTATTCTGATATACTATCTGATGACAGGTGGAAGCTCAACCACCTATTCAGTGAATTATTTCTTCGAGGACAGAGATGGCTCTTCAATAATCAGGGATCAGCTGGCAAACGAACTAAAAGCGGTTAAATACACTAATGGTGAAAACGCATTGGACATATCTGAAATATATGATACACTGACAGTTAAAGATCTGATAAAAAACCGTAAAGTTGATCTGCTTCTTACAATACCTCAGGGTTTTACAGATAGTCTGAAGGAAGGCAATCCGCCTGAGTTTATTATTTATGGAGAAGCAAGTAATCCTAAATATACTATAGGAACAATCTTTACGGTTACTGCTATTGAATCGCTTGTAAAAAAACTGACAAGGAATAAACCACTTTATACATTCCAGGAAAAATTCATGGGTAATTCCATGACAAAATCAGAATTTGATATCTATGCACCTGGAATATTTATCTTTTCAATTATTATGCTCATTCTTTCAGCTTCATTATCAATTATCCGCGACATAGAAGATAAAACAATGATCAGGCTGAAACTAACCAAAATGACTGTCTTTGATTATCTCTTAGGCAATACAATTGTCCAGTGGGCAGTTGGGGTTCTGTCTTTCAGTCTTACAATGTGGCTGGCAATCCTTCTGGGATTCAACAGCCAGGGATCATTCTCTCTGATTTTATTAATATGTTCATTAACCATCCTATCCATAATTGCAATATGTCTTATCCTGGTCGCATTCTGCAAAACTGCCACGATGATAATGATTGTCGGCAATTTTCCGCTTTTCATACTAATGTTCTTTACCGGTTCGATGATACCTTTACCCAGAAATGAGATCATTGCAGGATTTGCCTTAAACGATATACTCCCTCCTACTCATGCTGTAATAGCACTCAACAAAGTATTTACATTTGGTGCAGGATTAAAAGATATCCGCTATGAATTGCTTATGCTTGTTATTCTGACAATTGTATATTACTCAGCAGGCGTCTGGCTGTTTAAAAGAAACCACCTGAAAACATAAATGAAATGTTATGAAAAGAAGGGCATTTCTGAATAAGACACTGATTAACGGGATAGGATCCTTTGTTTCATTGCGGTCGCTGGAATCACTTGCATCCTTAAAACTTCAGGAACCTTCCGCCGATGGAATAATTGATTCGAATGACATAATTCCTGCACCTGATAATCCTCAATTATGGGAAGAATGGCGCAATAATCTCTCTTACTGGAGGACAAAAAAACAAAAGCAGCTTAATTATGACGGGAGTTCCTACAGAACTGAGGCTTTCAACTGGGTCACAACAGATTTTGCATGCTGCTTTGTAATGATGTGTGATTCTGATTTTTATGATCACAATAAGAATCAGTATAATGTCAGGATGCTGATCGACAAAGGTAAAAAAGAGTACGGAGGATATGACAGTGTAGTGCTGTGGCATGCATATCCAAGGATCGGTCTTGATAACCGCAACCAATTTGATTTTTACAGGGAGATGCCACATGGGTTACCTGGTCTTAAAGATGTTGTAAAACAGTTTCATAATTCAAACATCAAAGTATTTATCAATTATAATCCGTGGGATACCGGAACAAGGAGGGAAAACAGGACTGATCTCGATCTGCTTATAGAAATACTCAGGGCAACTGATACGGACGGGATCTTTCTCGACACAATGAGGAACGCACCTGACTTCAGAGGAAAACTAGACCAGATACGACCGGGAATAGTTATGGAAGGAGAAATTGCACTTCCCCTGGAGGATGTACAGACACACCATTTATCCTGGGCCCAATGGTTCAAGGACAGCTACGTTCCGGGTGTATACAGGAATAAGTGGTTTGAAAGGAATCATATGCAACATGCCATTGCAAGATGGGATACGGATAAATCAGCACAACTCCAGACAGCATGGATGAATGGAAGCGGAATGCTAATCTGGGAAAATATTTTCGGACAATGGCTGGGATGGAATGAGAGAGACAAAA
Organism: Bacteroidota bacterium; assembly: GCA_016718875.1. Lineage (GTDB taxonomy): Bacteria > Bacteroidota > Bacteroidia > Bacteroidales > VadinHA17 > LD21. The sequence continues at coordinate 88,509 of JADKBL010000017.1, read as the reverse complement.
GCACATACCGTATAATGAGTTCCATCCAGAGGTATTTTTCAGATCACTTTTCAGGAGAAAACTGGAAACCGCTTGCAGTCGAATCAAATGTCAAAGATGTTTTTGTGAGCCAGTGGGAAAAAGATGGAATAACACTCTGGACGCTGGTAAACAGGAATGACTATCCTGTGAACGGGGTACTTATGAAAACCGTTTATGACCGGAAAAAACTCTGGTACAATATGTTGAACGGACAAGAGATCAAAGGCAGGATTGAAAACGGGGTAATTGAAATATCGGGAAGTATAGGAGGCAGAGGGATTGGATGTTTTGCTGCCATGCCTGAAAACAAGGTTGAAAAGTCCTTCATGAAGCTACTGGAATTACAGAAAGCAAATTCCAGTATTAGTTCTTCAGATACAATTACACCGGTAATTCAAAATGTTTCTGAAGTAAAAGCTGACCAGGTTAAACATTCAAGTGTTACACCCGGGATGGTTGTTGTACCTGCATCATCCACTGAGTTGAAAATGGAGTATACTTTCCGTGAATGCGGCGCATACGGGAACATTCAGGAGCACCTGTCACTCGCTCCCAAACATAAGCTTCATACACTCTGCATTTTTAATAAGAAGGTAAACATCAGCAGATTCGCAATTGATGAGACTCCGGTGACCAACACCATGTTCAGCGAATTCCTGAGAGCCACTGGCTATAAACCGGCTATTCCTGATAATTTTCTTAAACACTGGAACAATGGCCAGATCCCGGCCGATTTTGAAGACCATCCTGTTGTTTATGTGAGTCATGAAGATGCAAAAGCTTATGTCGGGTGGGCAGAAAAGCGTTTACCATCCGCAGAGGAATGGCAGCTGGCTGCCCAGGGGCCGGAAGGGTTCAGCTATCCCTGGGGAAATAAAATGGAAGAGAATAGATGTAATCCAAATACAAATGGAACGACAACATCAGTAAGAGCCTATCCTGATGGCGCCTCACCTTACGGATGCCTCGATATGTGTGGTAATACATGGGAACTTACCCGTGATGTATACAGTGATGGCAGGTCACGTTTTGTTATGCTCAAGGGTGGTTCCTGTTTCAGGGCTGAGGGGTCAGTATGGTATATGGATGGCGGACCTCAGAAAAACAGGTTCCTGGCAAAAATGTTACTGATGTACCCTGGTCTCGACAGGTGTTCAACTGTGGGATTCAGATGCGTTGCTGATCTATAAACTCTTTAATTCTTTATAAAGATCTGCGTAAATCAGCGGGATCAGCGGGAAATAGAAACTAATTTTTCCCGCAGATTACGCAGATTATCGCAGATAAACTATCTGGTATTAATATTTCGGAGTGAACGAGCTTGTAAATCAGGTAATTCATTTGCAGCTTTGTCTAAATAGAAATATGATGTCGCTGCAACGTCATCTGACCTGTAGAAGTTCGTCCAGGCGTTTGGAAGTTTCGGGTCATTCAGGTCAACAATGCTGTCCTTTTTATAGATATGAATGAAAAGTGGAGCCTGGTGAACTGTAATCGGAATGAGGTCAGCTTTCTGTTTCTGTAAACCAATGACAATATCCTTGTTGTTACCGCCGATCTGCTGAATTGTAACCCTGCAGTCTGTCTTAAAATACACCGGATCAATTATATGATATCTGTAAAAAGCCCATTGCAGGTTTTTACTGTCGGCAATAAGGCAGCCTGTATACTTGTTAAAGAACTGTCCCTGGCCCCAGGCTGTACCGATGTAATCTTCTGTCCCTGAACCAACCAGTGTTGGCAGATCCCTGTCACCATCGAGGTACATCTTAACCTCTCCCTCACCCCACCAGCAATCCTTGTACTCAGGATTTGCATTGATGGAGATGTTTGTTCCGAGAAATCTCCCCTTTCCTTTTACTCCGGGCATTATCTCAAAATCCTCTGCAAGCTTTGTTGCGGTATCCCTGTGCCAGTAAGAATGAAAATAGAGATAATTCTCATCCCACTGCTTTATTAGCTGAAGGTCCACATCGTAGAATATCATAAGCAGGTCCTTATCCGACTCATTTACCAGTTCGATTTTTGCAGCTTCCCTGAAGGGCATCTGAACAAAGGAGTTGAAGGAACGTCCTTCCGGATTGGCAAATAGGGCATTTTCGTAAACTGCGGTCTTGCCAAGACCAATACCGAAGAAATCGCCGAAAGGAACATTTACAGCAGGTTTTGTTTCATTATCCCAGTAGATTTTCAGCACAAGACTCCTGAGCATTTCAGGTGAACGGTCGCTTATTGTGATCCACATTCTGTTAATGATACCCGGACCTTTAATATTAAGCAGTGTCTTGGTTGCTCCGGCAGCAATGCTGTCGCAGGGATGACCTTTGGCACCGTTATTCTCAAAGCCGCCCCCTCCTTTTGATCCTGAGATGTTCTCAAAACTCACCCAACGCGGCTCAGAGAAGTCGGAATATTCATAGATGGCTGACGGCATCCTGCCTGAATGCGATGAAGATTCATTCCTGCCAGAATTACAGCTGTATAACAGAGTGATTATCAATACATACAATAATCTTATTTTCATATAGTTACAATTTTAAATATAAAAGTTTTGTTTGTTCTAACACTTTCTTTTTATATATAAATTAGTATATTAAGATTTCATCAAACCCCCCGCGGGATGACCGGTCATGAACTGGTTTCATCAGTAAATATTTTTCAATGAATGGTACAGATTCCTATATTGCTCAAACTTAGAGTTATAATGATCATGAAGTTTTGGCTCAATCTTCATAAGAGGTTTTACCCACTGCTTTGCGATTTCACTAACATTCTGCCTGCTGTGAAAAGCTTTTGCCAGCATTGCAACCCCCATGCAACCTGCTTCGGTCACATCCAGCACCGTGATTGGCATGCCAGTCACATCAGCCTTAAGCTGAACATGTTTAAGAGACCTTGCACCTCCACCGATTATCCTGAGCTCTTTCACTTCATATCCTGACTTTTTGAGGATATCGAGGTTCAGTTTTATTTCGAAGGCAACTCCTTCAAGAAGGGCTCTCAAAATCTCCTCTCTTGTTACCGACATATCCAGTCCAAGTATTGTGCCTTTTACACTCACATCGAAATAGGGAGTACCTGAGGCTGTGAAATATGGAAGCACCATCAGTCGTGATGGATTCTCAGGAAGATGCTTCATCAGCAATTCATAAGGATCACAGTTTAATTTCCGGGCTTCCTCAATCTCAGGGAAGCCAAGCTGATCGCGGAACCATTTCAGAATATTTCCACCGGTAAGGCTGAAGGCAACTGTTGCATACATCCCCGGTGCTGCATGGTCGTAGGTGCAGAGATTACTTTTACGCAAGTCATCGGTAAAAACAGGTTTACTGAATGCCGGTGTTATACATTCCACTGTTCCTGATGAATATACAGCTATACCCGGTTCAACGGCACCGGCACCTAATCCGGAACATGGCTGGTCGTGACCGCCGGTAACAATAAAAGCATCTTCCGCGAGATTTAATGAACGGCAAATACCCCTGCTGATGGTTCCGGCCAGTGATCCGGAGCATAGAGGCTTTGAAAGCTGTTCCTGCCGTATACCTGTTTTTTCAAGAATCAGGCTGTCCCATTTATGAATATTTACATCAAAAAGCATCGTCCTGCCGGCCATGGGCCATCCCATAGATGGATTCTTTATACCCATCCGATACTGCAGCAGATCTTCAAAGCAGAGAATGCGGTGAGCTTGTGCCCAAATATCCGGATTATTCTTTCTGATCCACAAAAGTTTAAAAAGGGAGAACATCGGATGGGGAGTGTGTCCTGTGATGTTGTAGAGCTTCTCCTCTCCGAATTCCTTCACCCAAGGAGCAATCATATCATTCGCCCTGATATCGGAAGAGACAAGAGCATTACAGAGTGCTTTTCCATTACTGTCGATCAATGTAAAGGCTTCACCCTGACTTGAAATGCCAATACCTTTGACAGTACCCGGTCCGGCGGCTGTGGAGGCTTCCCTGATCACATCGAGACATTTACCTATGACCTCATCAGTATCAAGCTCAGCCCAACCCGGATGTGTTGAAATGATATTGTACTCCCTGTATGATGCAGACAGCTGAGTGCCTGAATCATCAAATACAACTGCTTTGCAGCCACTGGTGCCAATATCAATTCCAAGGTAATTATGCATCAGATCAATATTTATACATACCAGAGATCAAAGTAAGCCGTCACGATCCTTTTCATTTCACCGAATATTATATCCTGCCGGTAGACAGTGGTATAATGTGATAATGAGGCCTTTGATGATCGCTCAACTTTCTCTCCAAGCAGACCATCGCGGATCATCTGCTCAGTCTTGTCCCTGCCTGTAATCCTGGCAGAATTTCTTACCATATCTTCAAAAAGGACAGGTGCAGTGTTTCGTTCGAGAATTGTCCAGATATTGACCTTGGCAATGCCATCGCTGAAAAGATGTTTTACCTGATCATTACCTACAGATGAAGTTCCGTGAAGTACAAGCTTTGTACCTGTAAGCCTGCTGATCTCCCTGGCAATATCGCCATGATACTTAAGGTCGGCGGCGCTGGCCCTGTGCTCAGTTCCAAGATTGGCAACTATAAAATCTGCGCCGGTACCGTTAAGATATTTTACAGCCTGTTCCGGAGTGGTGAGATCACTTCTCTCATCACCTGTTGCATCAACTATCTCATCGCAGGCACCTTCAACAACGATAATCTTTCCATGCTTCTCTATGAATTCAGCTGTGAGCCTGATATTTTCATCGAAAGGAAGAGCAGAAGCATCGTACATTATCATCGAGAACATATGCATATCCCATTCCAGCAAAGGCTTATCACTGTCCCACTGAGTATGATCGAGATGCACCATCACATTAAGCTTTTCAAAAGGAGAACCTTTTGATGTAAGCACTCCAATGTCGGCCATAAACAGTTTAAGACCAATATCCCATTGCCGTGTATGAGTGTAATAAACCGACTGGCTGCGATGGCTGTACTGGTTTGTGATACCGATTGTGACAGGCAGATCGGGCTTGCTGATCTTCCTGCTGTAATCGAGTGCTGCTGAAAGGATTGCCTCGGTTGTGGTGAGGTTTTCAGAGTTGAATGTAGGTATTACCCATTTCCGGGTAGCGGCGTCCGAGTATATATCGAGAACTTGTTGTCTGTCGAGGATTAGTGGCATTTTATAGAATTTGTTGCTGGTTGATGTTTAGTCAATAAGGCTGGCGCCGATTTGCAATCGGTGCCATTTTATTAAGCACGGATTACAAATCCGCGCTAGCATTTACCGATTACCAATTACTGATTACTGGTCATAACGCTATCGCTCTTATACCGGTCAGTTCACAGAAAGCTTTCAGCTCTTCATAGAGATGGGCACCATAGCCAAGGCATGCATATTCGTTGTTCCATGCCTGAAGCAGTGCATCAATATCACAATGAGCTTTTACAAAACCGTGAGGCCAGAATGGAATGCCGCATTCGAGTCTGCGTTTTTCGATCTGGCTTTTCGGAGGTTCAAATATCGTACACCTTGTAATTACCATTTCAAACTGTCCATCATTCCTTCCAAGCCTGGCAAGTACGCCCTCTCCTACTTTGCAAACCAGATCAACTGATATACCACCTGCTTCACCTTCTGTAGGAATACCATGTTCGGCAAATCCTGCCGGTCCGAGTTTTCCTGCCAGTGAAGGGGGACATGCGCCGTCGCCGATAATCTTGATCTCATTATTTGACTTGTCAATATGCTGCAGGTCACCATAATATACCGGCTCATTGCTCATATCGGTAAGACATTTAACTGTTAGCGCTGTATTAAAGTCGCCAAGTGTTGATGTACCCATTCCATCCTCAAGGATCATACTTTGTGCAAAGCATGTAGCGCTGTACTCGTCACCGAGACCGGGAAATGACTGTATAGTATAGAAATCCCATTCATTCTTTTTAACAAGTTTCTTAATCGCAAGGTACAGACGGATTGATTTTTCGGACTGCTCATTTTCCGGAATTGGTTTTGAGAAGAGCTTCTGTATTTTTTTCCGTGCTTCTGCTATTTCGGCCTTTGTTACCTTTTTTGCAGTCGCAAGCAGTTCGGAAGTATCCCTGGAATCAATATCTGTTCCGAACATCTTCATCCACTGGGAAGGATCGGCAGCACCGCATGTCTGTCCCATGCCCCTTCCACCGAATGTGCCTATGGTGCTCATATTAAGCCTGTTTTTCATGGCACTCGCACGACAATAAGAGACGACTTTTTCAATTTCGACCGGGTCTTTGGCGCTGCCATAAACAAATCTGTGCTTAAGGCCTATTTCCTTGAAAGCTCCCTGCATCACTAGTCCGCCCACCGGTCTCCATCCCTGACTTCCGGGGTTCGTCCAGAGTACAATACCCTTATCTGTTGAAGCGAAATCACGCACTGCTGCAATCAAATGAGCAGCCCATACCCATGTGCCGGAGAAGAGAACAATTGCATCGATATCATTCATCTTCTTAAACTTATCGAAACAAATCTTTGCTTCCTTTTTTGAAGCAACAACCAGATCGTATTCCACCAGTTCGAGACCACTGCTTTTTAATGCTTTTTTTGCTTCGGTAACTATCTTATTATCAATAAATGGTGTCCCCATAGGATCTTTCAGACCATCCTTATGTACTCCATAAACAATGAAACCAATCTTTGCCTTAATCATTTGAATTTTATTTTAGTGTTAAATTTATAACAGAACGCAGTGACGGGATTATTTTAAGAATGTTCTCATAATATATTTTTCTAAGCACCTCCTCCGGGAGTCCTATTCCGCATATTGGCCATCTGGCCCTGTCAAAAGTACCGTCATAATCAGGTGAATAAAAAGACTCATCAAATGTTTCGAGGAATCTGAAGTAAGTCCTGTACATTTCAACTGAGGTTTCGATATTTGCAGGCATATCGGAACCGAATATGATCCGGTCCTGATGCTTAATAAAGAACTCCCTGCTGGTATATGGCTGACGGCCAAACTCATCAAGCCGGGCTGAGAAATCTATATAGGCGTTTGGACATTCATCGAGAAGGTCTGACACATACTGAATGTTCTCTGCATAATTGGCAAAGTGAGGTAAAATAAAAACGGTACCAGGATGTTTCCTAACAAGATCATCTCTTCGTTTCAGTAAGTCGATCTTACGCGGAAACTTTTTATCAGCAAAGCTCCAGGATGGATATTTGACAAGTGACTCATAATGCTCATTTTCAGGGGTGACAGGTTCAAAAAAACCAGCAGGATCGGCCTGATGGATAAGAACGGGGATTTTCAGTCTGCCGGCTTCTTCCCATATCGGGGCAAGTCTGTCGTCATTGCAGTTTATAAGGTTACCTGAAGAATCTCGATAATGCAGACCCAGCTCCTTCAGTACCTTAAGTCCTTTTGCTCCCTTGCCGACATGTTCATTTAGAACAGTGATACAATCAGCCACAAAGCGTTTATGATCAGTAAAAAGGGGTTTATCGGCGGGGTGGGCAAAACCAGCCATTGTAAAGCAATAGAATCTACCGGGAAATTTTGCCGAACAATTTTCAATAAAACCGTCTATATCACCTGGTTTTATTCTGTAACCTCCTCCTGCGAATTCGATAAGAACACTACCGGTAACATCACAGTAGGCCGCCACTCCTACCTCATCCATTGTCCTTACAACCCTGTCTGCCTGCCAGTTACCCCACAAATGATTATGGGCATCAATAACAGGGAAAGATGCTTTGACAATGGGTGTTCGTTTTGTAACAAGGTAGTTATACCGGGCCATTTCTCTTCTTTCCCTAAAAGTATTAAATATTCCTTACCTAATCAAAATCCGCGCATACCGGATTGAATTATTAATCCCTTCAGGAGTTCCTAAAATATCAATCAGATTTGAAGGCTGTGAACCGGCCCTGACTGTGGAGGTAAAGAAATTTGTGAACGGATTCCTGAGTGGCAGCACTACTTCTTTTCCGGCAATACCGCCCCGAAAGATCTCAACAATACGGTTCTCTGCTATCTTATTTCCTGCCGTATCGGTTCCGCTTATAAAGTAAAGCACAAGAATTCTGTTGTCGGGTGTTATATGAAAACGGCCTCTTCCCGGTATAAGGTTACCTTTCCCTTCCTCAGCAATTTCTATGGTTGTTCTGACCTCAACCTTGCCATTTCTGACTAATGCATAATTAAGGGAATGCGATTGTCTGGCTTCAGGGAAAAACTTTTCACGCAATCGCTCATCAATAGCCTTTTCAGTCCAGAGAATATGAACTGATCCATCAGGACCAACCCAGAGGTCACCCGGGTATATCCATCCACAGGTCTCCTCACGGCTTGCAATCTCTATCCAGTCGTGAAATTTACCTGTTGTAATATCATCGCTCCATGTATAGAAAAGCCTTCTGAAATCATAATCCCACTCGTTTCCTGTTAACTCACGCTTAAACTCCCTCCAGGCTTTTTTCGGTTCAATTATATCACTTACTCCGCAGAAATAAACTGCCCTGTCTTTCAACATTACATTCGGATAACAGACCCGGATAGGTTCAGGCACCTCATAATCTGAGCCCCATGGCCATTTTAGCTGACCTTTTGCCGACCAGTTGCCATCCCTGTCAAGAAAAGAATATTCGGCATGGGTATACCCGATATTCTGAAAAAGTATCAGTTCAGATGAAAGCCCATCTGCAGCCAGACTTCTATATGAGTGCTCTGTAAATGGCGGGTTATCAGCCCATTCGGGGAATAGGCGGTCGAACCGCATCATGTCTCCATTTGAATTAAACTGATTTATCTCTGGACGTGACGGTCCGTTATAAGCACCGGTATCAGTAAGGGTAGGATTTGCTGACAGGAAGAAATGTCCGTCGTGATAGGCAGCCATTGGTGCCGGCTCACGTGTTCTGCCAACAGTATCTGTGTATAACTTCTTCCATCCGCTGTCGGATCTCTCAAAAAGCATCCAGCGGCAGTTATTCAGGATTTTCCACGCCGGAACTGTCTCAAGTCCGCTGGCGTACACTTTTTCGCCTAACCTTACAATGCTCGTTGAGCCATGACACCACATTGGTCCTGCTCCATTATTTGCAGGAATATAATCATAAACCTCCTCCTCAGCTTCAATTACAGCCTCAACTTTCCTTGATTTTACATCCAAACAGGAAGTAAAAACCGACAGAGTCATTACAAGTGACCAGATTATAAAAACACGTGAACAGGAAATAGTTATACTATTTTTCAAGACTGAAAAACCTGAAGTGCCCATATACCAAAATATTTAGTTACAACTAAAAAATTCCGCTGACCCCAACACACTGTTTTAGGGATACTGCTTTCAGTTCAGGATGGGAAGGTGAAGGAAATGCAGTCATATTATTTAGCTTCATATTATTCACCCTCACGGCCTCAATGGCATAAGTATAGTACAACTCCTCCACTCCTTCCCATTCGATGCTCCCCTGGTTAAAGAAAACGTTTTCAGCATTCTCAATGTATACAACAGGAACATCTGATTTGTATATTTCTTTCCCGGCTACGGTATTTGGCCTCAAGTCGAAATTACCTCCGCTAACCTTGTCCAGGGCACTTTTTCTAAGGACGAAATCAAAATTGGTGAAGTAGATGTTCTGAATCTTTGTCTCTTCTGATGCATACATCAGAATTGCATTCTCTCCCCTGCAAGAAATATTGGTAAAATGAATATTTTTTATGATCCCGATCGGACTGTCGGGTACTCCACGCAGGGCAGAAATTTTTATCGGTTCACCATTACCCCACCAGTCGCCGGTATGCATTCTGGTCTCGATCCGGATATTCGAAAAATTTACATTCTGTACTGAACCAGAATCTCTCACGGTAATGTTTATTCCGCAATTGGAATCGAAAATAGTGATATTATCAAAGTTATAATTCGACATATGATTCTGGTCCCATCCTCCAATCCTGATACCGCTGGAACGTGACTGCAGAATACAATTGGATATGTTAATATTCTGTGATGGTTTAATGATGTTTTTATAACCCGGATCGCCAAAGTGATGTGCATATCCTGCAAATACGATGGCATCATCTCCACAGGTTATTATACACTGGGAAACATTTACATTGCTGCTGGAATTAATGTCCAGACCGTCACTGTTGGGGATCAGCAGATTATTATTGATTGAAATACCGGTTACATTCACTCTGTCGCAATGTACAATAAGGAATGTCCAGTAGGGAGCATCAATTACTTCAAAATCTTTAATTGTAACATTGGTGCAGTTACTGAAGATAATCATCTGATGATATCTGTCTTTTGGCATAACAGGTCCATCACCGAGACCTGACTCCACCTTCCGGAAATCGTATCCTTGTCTGATGTATTTATTTACATCGCCTCTGATGACTTTTGCACTGTCTTTGTACATGAATTCCATGCCCTGACCAAAAATCTTACCATTCCCTGTTATGGATACATCATGACTGTCTTCAGTGTAAAAGACACCTGCAGGTTGTTCATTATGTATCTGATATTTTGAAAGATCGGTTGTTGCTTTAAGAATTGCACCGGTTTCAAAACGAAATTCAACATTCGATTTCAGATTGAGTGTTCCGACCAGGTATTCCCCTTTTGGTACCAGGACAATACCACCTCCATTGGCAAAGCATTTATCGATAGCATTCTGAATGTGAACAGTTGTAAGATCTTTTCCATTGCTGATTGCCCCAAAATCCTTTACATTATAAACGGAGGCGTTTAATAAAAACGAACACAATGCGAAGAATAGTGAAAGCAGAAATATCCGTTTCATAGAATATATTATTAAGGTGTTGTTTCAATATTCCCTTTTTCTAAATCCACCCCTATCCCGAAGTCTCGGGACCCCAGGAGGGACTCATTAAAAATTGGTGGATTTGAAAGCCCCCCTTGGGGGGTTGGGGGTAAATAGGACTATTGATACAACCAATTATCTATTTATTAAATAAATTCAAATTTGGCATGTTTCCCATTGTAAATTCCAGGGTTCCTCCGTTTACGATCTCTTCATGGGTGATATATGACCTGCTGAGCACCTGGCCATTTAACTTTACCTCCTGAATATATTTATTCTCCTTTGATGCAAGCGGAGCTTTAACGGTAAAAAATTTACCGGGAGCTGTTTCAATCCTGGCTTCCTGAACAATTGGAGAACCAAACTGGTATTTCGTGTCGGAAGGATTTACCGGATAGATGCCAAGAGCGCTCAACACATACCATGCTGACATCTGGCCGCAATCTTCATTACCGCAGAGTCCATCGGGAGCTGTTGTATACATAGTGGTCTGTATCTGGCGGTTAAGCTCCTGTGTCCTCCAGGGTCTGCCGCAGAAATTAAAGAGGAAGGTTGTATGGTGACCGGGTTCATTACCATGAGCGTAAGCACCGATAAGGCCTGAGATATCAGGTGAAGCCTGTTCCCCGGCAACACCCTGTTCAACCTTAAAGAGCTGGTCCAGCTTTTCAGCGAAAGGCTCCTTGCCTCCGAACAATGAAATTAGTCCTTCGGGGTTGTGAGGAACAATCCAAACATACTGCCAGGCATTTCCCTCAGTATAATCACTCCCCTCATGTTTTGAAAAAATGGGATCAAAGGGCTCTGTCCATTTTCCATTACTGAGCTTGCCGCGCATAAATCCGGTTTGCTTATCAAAATACTGCCTGTAACTTTCTGCACGCCTGAAAAAATACTCAGCATCTTTGGTCTTGCCAAGTTTCTGTGCAACAGCTGCAACAGCCCAGTCATCAACGGCTACCTCAAGAGATTTTGCAACCGACTGAGGTACTTTATCGGCTGGCATATACCCAAGTTTATCGTAGAGTCCCATACCATCGCGATCATTAAAGGAAGTTGCCTTCATTGCTTCAAAGGCAAGCTCTTTATCAAAGTCACCAATGTTCTTCATTATAGCTTCTGCGATGACAGAAATTGAGTGGTTTCCAACCATGCAGAATGTTTCGTTGCCTTCAAGTTCCCAAACCGGGAGTATTCCGCACTGTTTGTAATGATCGAGCATTGACTTCACCATATCATTTACCCTGCCCGGATCTGTAATAGTAAACAGGGGATGCAGAGCACGGTAAGTGTCCCACAATGAGAAGACTGTATATCTCTTATATCCTTCTGCTTTCTGCACATCCCCGTTCAGTCCTTTGAACTGGCCATTTAAATCAGAGAAGAGTGCAGGAGCTACCATAGTATGATAAAGCGAGGTGTAGAATATTTTTTTCTGATCCTGATCGTCAGAAGTAATGAGTATTTTCGAGAGTTCTTTTTCCCATACATCCGAAGCAGACTGCTTTACAGCTTCAAAATCCCATCCCTGAAGAGAGGCATCGAGGTTTGCAATTGCATTTTCAACGCTTACTGATGAAATGCCAACCTTTGCAAGAACTGTGCTTGTTTCGAATGAGATCACACCCACAGACCTTCCTTCGCCACCTGCGTTACCAAGGGTAGTATTTTTGAATGGCTCTGAAAACCTGACAGCAAAATAGACATGCTGATCTTTGGCCCATCCTGTTGAAAGTCTGCTACCGGTAACAAGCTTATTATCAACAACAGTAATATCTGTCTTGTATGGCTTATCCCAATTGATAGCAAAACCAAGGTTTATTATAATGGTTTTCTCCCCTTTTACCGGGAAAGAATACCTGTGAAGCCCTGCTCTTTCTGTTACTGTCAGTTCAGCCCTGACATCATTATTCTGAAGTTTCACGGAATAGAATCCGGGAGAAGCTGACTCGTCTTTGTGATTATATTTTCCGGAATATCTTTTCACGAAATCTTCATTCTTTTCTCCTTCAATAAATGTAACAGGAACTGTAACAGGAAGGAAAGATATATCGGCAAGGTCACCGATTCCGGTTCCGCTGAGATGAAGGTGGCTGAATCCGGAAAGAATACTGTCGGAGTAATGATAACCCGAGCACCAGTCCCAGCCCTGGGTACCATTATCGGGGCTCAGCTGAATCTGGCCGAAAGGGTATGCCGCTCCCGGATAAGTATGTCCATGATAAGCTGTTCCTATGAACGGATCGACAAAATCTGTAAGTCGTTCCGGTACAGAAACTTTTTTTTCTGATCCTCCGCAGGAGACAAAAATAATGCAACAAAGTGCAACAATCGGGATGTATTTAGTCATCTCAGTAATGATTTATATTTTAAGTAAAAAGTAAGTTCCAATCAAAAAGATATCAGCACTTTATACTCCTTTTAATTAACCAGTGCTTTTTCAGTTCCTGATACCAGTATTTTTCCGGGTTCAATCTTTCCATAGACCACCTTAAGGAATGGATTGCCATCCTTTAGGCCGACATTTCCAAAGCCTGTTTCGGTTGCTATAAAGCTTGTAAAATCACCGATCCTGGAATCAATATAAAGGGTATTGTCAACTGCATCATACCTTACACCGGTAAGTCCCTGCAGCATGCCATAGCTTGACATTGCCCTGGCATACCAGCTGCCGCATTCATATTCATTGAACGGATTACGTACCCTGCCGTCATATCTTTCCCTGCAGAGACGAACTATTTCAAGACCTTTTTCGACTTCACCCTTAAACATAAGGTGACTGGCAACCTGGTATTCAATACCTGTCCATACCTCGTTGCTGTAAACAAAAGGAAGAGACAGTTTTCCCTCTTTCGGCCAGGTACACAGCAGCAATCCTCCGTCCTTTCCTACAGCATATGTTGGCCGTTGTGGATTAGAGTGGTTATACAGAACCTTCATCAGGTTATATTTATGTACAGCTACGAGATGGCTTTTAACCTTTTCGTTATCAACTGCTTCATCAAGTCCGCAAACCGATGCCATCCACATTCCCAGAACACCGTCTGAAAGACAGCCCTTTCCATACTGGTATTTCGGGCCCTCCTTTTTCATAAGTTCAAGAGCCTCAGCTGAGTATCCTATATTCAGGCTTGTTTTTGCAACTTCTACCGGACTTGGAGCTTTAAGACCTTCCCAAACAACCTTCTGGATAAAATATTCACCATCATAAAGGTCGCTTTCCATAAAAGCTTTCCCTTTCTTAAGCAGGGTATCATATTCTTCAAATGGAGAGCCGGCAGCTTTGCTCATCTCAATAAATGAGGTTAAAGCACCCAGATAAAAACTGGTGCACATACCATCAGGTCCCCAGAACTCAATATCATATGTATTATGATGCGGCTCCTCGACATAACCTTTATGTCCTGGATCCCATGTTTCGATGCAATAGTCAAGGCTTGACTTAACCAGAGGATAAAGCTTCTTCATCCATTCGGTATTGCCGCTTATGCGCCATTCCCTGTAAACTTTCATTATACCTCCGAGCTGGCCATCGGCAGCAGCATAGAATGTATGGGCAGGTGCCGAAATAGGGATATTTGCCCTGAAGGTCTGATGCCCTTTATCATCCTGGCTCACCATGAATTCTGTTTCACGGAGAGTCCTTTCGAGTGACGGGAAAAGATGAGGAATTGCCTGAGCATAATTCCAGACATGTGTACATGTTCCGTGACAGCAACCGCTGTTATCGCCGCAGCCTTCCCAGGCCCACAGCCTTCCGTCATCCTGACGAAGGACTGTCGGAGATTTGATAATTGTAAGGTTGGCAGCAACTGCTTCTATTACTTCGGGAGGTAAAGTTGAAGAGAAGAATGCATCCCTGAAAAGCTCACTCTTTCTTCTGAGCTCATTATAATTGCCAGACCAGTAATCAGATACCTCTGCCAGGCTGCCAAACCTCGATGCATACCATGGTTTGTAAACCGGAGGCTGTTTTCCCTTGTCCGGTGTTACACCGATTGTAAGTTTTGTATCAGGCAGGTACCAGGTAAACATAACCTGAACGGTTTTGGTTTCGCCTGCTTTCAGTTTTACGGGTACATATATTGACGCTCCGGGAGCAGGATCATCAACAGGAGCATTTGCCACCATTGTACAATTTTGGATATTCTTCCACAGTATCATGGCAGGGTCGAACCATGATCCCCTGAACCAGCAATGATCAACCACTGCATTGTCGTCATTTACTGCAACTGCATAGCCGGATGAAACCTTTGTTGATCCAACGCCAGGATCACCAGTCAGAACGAAACCATTTTTCATTCCAAGTATCCTTCCTGTGCGCTCGGAAATGATATTCCGGGAATTCCATGAAAATACTGCTTCAAGGTCGCTGGCTGAAGTATTTGTGAATTTATACTCCATGGCTCCGGCAGGCAAACTTGAATTGTCATTATCCCCGGGGATGAAAGGACTCCAGCCAGTAACTTCAACAGACATGGGGATGTCTTTATCCTCCAGTACCAGTGTAGCAAACGGGAACCGTGGAAGAAATTTACCGTTCTTAAACCGGGGATATCCATAGTTTCTTCCTGCGCCACCGTTACCTGATCCACCCATGCCAAACATTCTCCAATCCGGAACCTGAGCCTCAAGTACTTTGGCAGCATCGGTATACCCTTTAACGCTGATAGCGGCAAAGGCATATGGTTCATTGAACAGTTCGGGCTTATTATTTATTGAAAGATGTGAAACTGAACCTGTCCCGTCCATGCAGAACATGCCGGCTCCAATACCCCCGATTGGGAATGCAACCCTGTCGAGATATTTACCCGAATATTCTCCGTTGAATTCATGTCCGGTTGAGGCAGGTCCGGACTTCTCTTCAGAACATGAAACCAGTAACCCCGATACAATCAGGATTACCAGGAAAGAAAGATTATTGTATTTCATTTTCCCGGAATATTGATTATTGAAAATGTCTTAAAGCTCCTTGATCTTTATATTTCTGAACCATACTTTTGAGCCATGGTTCTGAAGGGAAATATGCCCTTCATCATATTTGCCATAATCGGGGTAATCAGCCCATTTTCCGCTGTTTCGCAGCTTTGTCCACTCATCGGTATATTTCTCATACTCGACAACAACAGTGCCGTTAAGTATCTGAGTAACCTTATTGTCCTTCACAACAATAAACAGGCTGTTCCATTCACCCACAGGTTTATGAGCTTTTACCTTTGCCGTATACATAGCATAGTTTGCGCCGCTTTTTTGCCACTCCTCCAATTTACCAGGCCATCCTTCGTCATCGATTATCTGCATTTCCGCACCCGTCTCATAAGGAAACTTATATGTTGTATCCTCCTTTACCTGGAAAATAATTCCACTGTTAGCTGCCGGAGCGGTCTTGTAGTCAACTGAGAAAGCAAAATTCCTGTAAATTTTATCAGTTATTATATCCTGACTCTCAGCTCCCCCTGTGGTATTCATTGTAAGACAACCATCTTCAATTGCCCAGCAATCGGGGAAGATTCCCATATTGTATCCGTGCCATCCAGAGGTGGTGGATCCGTCAAATAAGATCTGCCATCCGTTGTTTTTCTCTTTTTCAGTGAGAGTATTATTGGCTGGTTGTTTTTCAATTTCGGAATAGAGACTCTGAGGGTCCTGGGATTTAGGCGCTGAGCAGCCAAAAATTAAGGCTGTTGTCAATGCCAGCAAACTGATCCTTTTAAATGTCTTCATACTGAATTATCATTTAATTTAATAATATGATATTAAAGAGTTAACTGACTGCCTGATTTGGTATTTGTTCTGACACCGGTGTTTCCTCCTTTTGAAAGAGTAATGTCAACAGGTACGTTTGTCTTGTATGAACCGCCGGTAAAATCAGGAATAGTGATGGAATTAGAACGGTTCGCAACAGACCATTCGCTGAGAGGAGCAACAGAACTCCATAGAGCTGCATCATAAACATCCTGATCAAGCGGAAGACCATTTCTCAGGCAGTCGATAAGTCTCCAGTCCATCATGAAATCCATACCACCATGTCCGCCAATCTGTTTTGCAAGTTCTCCGATACGTTTTACAATTTCAGGGGTATACTGAGTTTCAATCTCCTTCATTTTGGCTTCATCTAACCATTCATGAGAAGTAGCTATACGTCCGGGTTCAGGATATTTGACAGCCACTCCTTTTGTTCCACTGATAAGATGTATCCTGGAATATGGACGCGGTGAGGTCACATCATGCTGAATCATCATTGTTTTGCCCTTTTCAGTCCTGATAACTGTGGTATTCATATTACCACGATAACCATTTGTAACAAACTCACTATAGAAAGGGTCTGATTTTGAAAGCTCCACAGCCATCGGTGCCATCTGGAAGTCGTTTGTCGACATTGATGTAAGGTAATCCATACGGTCACCCCTGTTTATATTCAGGGCCTGGCATACAGGGCCAAGTCCGTGGGTTGGATAGAGATTTCCTCTTCTTTTCTGGTTATGGCGCAGGCGCCACATATCAACATAACCATCTTTATCAAAATTCGATGACAGGAGGTTGTGAATATATGCACCCTCAACATGAAGAAGTTCTCCGAAAAATCCCTGGCGTGCCATGTTAAGTGTCAGCAGTTCAAAGAAATCATAACAGCAGTTTTCAAGCATCATGAAATGCTTTTTAGTCTTTTCTGCAGTTTCAACCAGTTGCCAGGCTTCATCGACGGTAACTGCTGCAGGCACTTCCGATACTGCATGTTTGCCACTTTCCAGGGCAAAAACCGCCATCGGAGTATGAAATTCCCAGGGGGTTGTTATATATATCAGATCCAGGTCATTACTCTGACAGAGTTCCTTCCATATTTCAGGTGTCCCCGTATATCCCTTGGCCGGAGGTAAACCATTTTTTTCAAGTATTTTCTGTGCCTTGTCAACACGGTCAGGCAATTTATCACATAAAGCTTTGATTTCAACTCCATCAATTTTTGACAGTCTTTCTACTGCTCCGGGACCACGGCTACCCAATCCGATAACTCCCACACGCACCACTTCAATCTTTGGTGCAGCATACCCGCTCATATTGAACAGCTGGGTACGTTTTCTTTCAGCAGCCGCCTTTATTGATGCAAACGGATCGGCAGGCTGACTCTTATCGCCAGGTTTACATGAACTTAATGCTGATCCGGCAAGCACTCCTGCACCAGCTACTCCTGCAATTTTAAAGAAACTTCTTCTGTTGGTTTTCATGATAGGATTTATTAGGTATGGTTAATATTTTTTTCTGTAAGCGGATTTAAAATTAACACTAATCTTTTTTCATCCAAATAAAATCAATCCCTACTTTTCCCTGAACTCCCTTATCATTTGATTCAAGGACAATTTCATTAATACCCTTTATGAGATCAACCTTTTCAGTAAAGTGATTAGCCAGGAATGTCTGGAAAGGTTCATTTAATTGTATTTCTGCCTTACCATCAATTTTTACCGGTTTGCCATTTAGATGAACAGCCACGGTTCCACCCGAAGGATCATGCCTTAATGTGAATCCGATATTTGTCTTTTCGTAACTCTTGTCACAGAGTATTTTGAAACTCAGCTGATCTGATCCATTTTCAGGATACCACACCAGAATTTTATTCCCTGAAGAAATCCTGCAGGGTTCAATCCTTACCTCTGAACTTTTGCTTATAAGTTCCTCTGCCCGGGTATACCTGTAACCAGATGATCCAAGATATGCAATTGGCTGCCAGTCAGGATAAATCACATCTCTGATGTCGCTGGCAGATATCCGGCTGTAATTGTCAAGAGTTCCCGGAAGTGCATAGAAATAAACTATCCTTCCGTATGAGAATTCATGAACAAGCCCGTGATGGCCAAGCTCCATAAAGAAAGCTGCCTTGTCACTGAAAAGTATATCATCACTTATATGCCACCTGTAATTTGAAACATATCCCCTGTTGCCGGGACCATCATTTCGCGGCTGACCACAATAAGGATAAGAGAATATACGTGTTGACGACCAGGAATAATTGAAATAGTCTTCCGATCCTGTTCCATAAAATGAAGGAAAAGTATCATTATCCACAAAGATCTTCTCATCACCCTCACCCCACCAGTTACCCCAGGAGGTAGTTGCGTTGCTTGGATTATAGATAAAAGCAGCAGCACCTGCAATCCTGCCTTTGCCGGATGTCATAAGATAAAGGATATCAGATACATTATAATTGCCCTGATCAAAATAAGATGCTGTAAGACTATGATCAATGCTCCATCTTGCCCGGAAATGCATTGATCTCCCCTCAATCCATTTAAAGTCTTCAACCTTTACTGAGGAATGTATTGTCAGCCCGGAACCTGACATGTTCGCAAGTTCAATCTTTGCATTCACCCTGTAAGGCATAATAAAACGGCAGATCAATGTACTGTCACTGGTAACCTCAAATGGAAGTGACCGGTACTGATTCAGACCGGGTGCCGATCCAAAAAAATCACCAAGCGGAGCCTCAACCTGAGGTCCAGAGGAATTATCAAACCACATAGTAATGATACTTTTTCTCAGAGCCTGTTCAATATCCGGTGATTTTATTCTGACAGAAAATTCATTTATTGCTTTGCTCCCCTTACCTGAAAAAAGCACTGCTTTATTTCCATCACCCAGAGTATGGTCATTGGTTATTGTTTCAGAAACAGAACTTTGAACAATATTTCCCGGATTTTCAAGAAGGTTGTTCACCTTCTTAAGCTTTTCAATATAATCGTCAGCTTCTGATGCTTTATAAGTTTCAACCATTACATCAGGATCATAAATTCTTATTCCGACATGATAAAAATGGATCTTTGAGATATCTCCAGTCCACTCAATTCTGCACCTGCCTGAAAAAGGAACCGGAAAGTAATTTGCGTCAAACTGTCTTATTGTTGAAGAATAATCAAATCCGGGATCTTTCCCTGAAAGCAGCACCAGCGGTTTCCAGAAGAAATCCTGTGCAGTACCATCAAAAACAGGAGTATCAGTGTTATCAAGGAACAAACGGATATTACCATTTATGTTGGCTGTCCATAAACGGACAATAGCACCCGGACCTTTGACATCACAAATAAGATATCTGCCAATGCCGCCGGAATCGGGTTGCGAAATTACCTCTTCAAAAGCGGGAATTGGTTCATTTCCGAATCCATCTTCATTTGAGAACCAGCAGCTGTCATTAGTCGTTTTGCTCCTGCGGTCATATGAAGAAAACTGAACAGTTTTATAGTTCTGCGAAGGCAGTGTCGTAAGTCTTTCCAGATCAGCCATTTCTTCAATGAGCTTTCCTGTGGTCACCCTCCTATTGTTATCAATTTCACAGCATGACAACAGCAATAAAATGAGAGTTGCAGTGAAAGCCAATTTTATTCCAGAGATCATAAAACTGCAATGATTAATCGTTAACCGCCTGACCAGTAAGAACCTTAAACTTCCATTCTGTATTATCATTTACCTGACCCTGTGTCTGTTTAAAGATTACTCCAATTATCTTCTCTGCCGGGTCGGCAAAATAGGATGTATTGAAATATCCGCCCCAGTTAAATGTCCCGGTACTTCCCTGGCCTCCTTTTTCAGCCCCGCGTTTTGTAAGCACACCAAATGCAAGCCCATAATATGATTCAGCATCTTCACCCCAGACACCATAATTCTGGTTACCCATAATGGACTGAACAGTAGTCCTGCTAAGTATCCTTATACCATTAAGCTCCCCTCCGTTCAGGTACATCTGAAGGAATGTGGCATAATCCCTAACAGTACTTGACAATCCGGCTCCACCTGCGAAATAGCTCTTTGCTCCAGTAACAGGGTAATCTGTATCATAGAATGTTTTGGGGAACTTTTTCCATGTTCCGTCCTTGGGTTCCTGAACTGAAACCAGTCTTGATGCCTTTTCATCAGGAAGATAAAACCACGTATCATTCATCCCCAGCGGATCAAACAATCTTGTCCTGAGAAATTTATCGAAAGGCATTCCTGAAGTAATCTCTATAAGATAACCCAGAACATCAAGACCCTCGCTGTATGTAAATGCTTCGCCGGGATTATGATGCAGCGGCATCCTGGCAAGCTTCTTTATGTTTTCAGAAAGTATCACGTGTTCTGAAGTAAATGCATCTGTGATGCCTGCTTTATGGTATATCATTCTGAAACGGTCATCGCCGTCAATTACTCCGTAACCAATTCCTGATGTATGTGTAAGCAGCTGACGGATTGTTATCTCACTTTTTGCAGGTTCGGTAGTAAAAGATGAATCCTTTGGATTGAATGTTTTAAGTACACCCGGATTCTTAAATTCAGGAATGTACTTTGAGATTGGGTCATCCAGTCTGAATTTACCTTCTTCCCAAAGTATCATAACCGCTGTACCGGTAATTGCCTTCGTCTGTGAAGCGATCCTGAAAATATCATCGGTCTTCATCTCTCTTCCTGAAGCATTGTCTGCCATTCCAAATGCTTTGTGATATACAATTTTCCCATTTCGTGCAACAAGAGCAACAACCCCGGGGATTTCTTTGTTATCAACAGCCTGCTTAAGCATATCGTCGATTCGTGCAAGTCTGTCAGATGCCATACCCTGGCTTTCAGGGGAAGCCGGGGTTAACGGGACTGAATTCTTATGAACCGGAGCTGTATCCGGACCTGTGCATGAGAAAAGAATAACTATGGAAAGTAGTGTTATGAGAATGTTTTTCATATTATTGAAGGTTTAGGGTTAAACGGTTTGTCGGTATTACGGTGCGACGGTACGACGGTATGACGGTGCGATTGATTATTTCTCATCTAAGGTAAAATCATTTTTCGAAACAATTACCCGACGCCTCACACTTTCTATATCAGGTTTAATATTGGTTTCGAACGGATCCCGGATATAATAATAGGTTGTAAGGGCATAATTCATTTTTATGTCTGCCCAGTGCCATAATTCAATATTTGAACTTATGGATTTTGAAAAGGGAATTGCATCAAGTGACCGGTGCCTCATATTCACCGAAACACCATATGACATGTTTCCAATCCCTACAGGTTGAGAAATAAAAGGATGCGAGAAGGGTTCCCTGCGGGCAAAAGAATAACCATAGTAATCTTCCGAGCCTGTGCCGAAGCTTGAAGGAAATGATTCGCCATCGACAAATATCTTCTCATCACCTTCTCCCCACCAGTGCCATGTATCATTATACAATGTTACCTGGTCACCGGCATAAACTCCTTTTCCCTTGATATCAATGAAATTAAGATCATAAGGAGAACCATCACTACTCCTGCTCCTTATCCTGTTATACTCATGCCACGAAGCACCGAAATACATACTGTTTTTCAGCCATTTATATTCACTGATCCCTGTTACCAGATCGATATGAATCGTATCATATCCATAATTAATTAATTCAATATTGCAGGTCTCTTTGAAAGGCATTACCCAGAAAGACTGCAGAAGTTGTGAAGAATCGCTCGTATTCATCCAGGTCCTGTGCGGATATAGAGTATAACCGGTACCAAAAAACTCTCCGGCAGGAACCCATACTGTGGTCTTTCCGTCGAAAGTTATTTTTACAACGACTGATCTCAGTGCCTGACTGAAATATTTTGCATCAAGCAATATAGCCAGTTTTGTAACCGCAGAATTTTTCTGCTTTATACCAAAAGAAACAGAATCACCTGGAGGCAATCTTTGTCCATTCATCTCCTCAGAGCCTGATGGGATTATTTCATTGAGAAGTTCTTCTCCGGATTTCTCAAAAAGGGGTCTTGCCGATTCAAGAATACCGGCTGTAACAGATTCTACATTTACTTTTTTTGAATATGCCCTGTAACCTATGTTATAGAATACATCAGGCCAGTAGTACCCCTGAGGCACTTTAATCCCCTCATAATCATACAGAAGCCTTAGAGAATCGCATTCATAAGTTATCTTACAGTGCTTTGCAAAGGGGATAGGAACATAGAAATTATGGTCATAATCACGGCCTTCTTCACCAAGAGGTGCCCCTTCCTGAACTGAAGCAGCAAGCGGAGGATTACAAACCAGGCTGCCTCTCAGAAGCTCTTTAGGCGTTCCGAGGAGAACAGGCACCGAATCATTGTCGATATAAACACGGATCATACCATCCTGGGCTTTATAGAAAGTCATCCACCATCGCACGATCGCTCCCGGGCCTTCGGCATCCAGCATCACAAACTCCCGTCTGCCACTGTTTTCTTCAACCCTGATGAAATGTGACATATCTGCATTGGCGAACCAGCCGGCAGTATCGGGTGAGACAGAGGCACGGTTGTAGCTGCTGGATTGCTTATGTTGAAATTGCTTATCAGGAAAATATGTAAGAGCTGACCTGTCGGTCATTTCAGTAAGAAGGGATTCAAGAGTAACCCTGTGTTTTGAACAGAAGGTTCTGAAAAAGAAGGATTAAGAAATAGATATTGAATTTTATTTAGGTAAAAATGGGGTATTGACCTAAATTTTTTCACCCACCCCTAACCCGGCTCATTGAAAAGGAAGGATTATAAGCCCAATTGGTGCATTCTGGATTAAAACTTTAAAAGACCTCTATTAATAAAATTTGTGAAACTTTTCACTTTTCTCAATGCTTTTTTCAACATCTTCCCTGTAAAACAAAGCCGGACGCATCTTTTTTTCTGACATCATCTGCAGCTGATCACCCGCATGTTTACTTCCCGGCTGAGAGGAATTACCATAGCTGAGCAGAACCTCAGCTTTTACTTTCTTCCCGAATTCAGTTACGGCATAATAAGTATCACCTGCAACAGCACTCAATTTGCCATCCGAATCAGGGGTGTAATATATCGCTCTCAGAATGCCGTAATATTCAGGTCCTCCGTTTGACGGATAATCATGACCATTGATTCTGAGCCTGAATACCTCTCCGATAGAGACATCAGCAGAACCATATTTTTTTGTGACATTTTCAGCTGCTTTTGCCAGTAATTCAATTGCCTTCTCCGGATTCTTAATACCGCGGGGTGTTGTGACAGGTTCGTCGTTGCTCCATGGTATTTCAGCCAGGTCAACCCTTGAATCCCACCACGCGGCAAACAAAATTGCCCCCCTGCTTTCAGGATCAGACTTCCGGTCCCACTTTCTGAGAACGGCTGCAGCATCAGTTACATTTTTATCAGTTGACTTTTCGGCAGCTTTTAAAAGATCATCAAGAAATCTGTCAGCCGACTCCATCCCGGTATTAAGCTTAATATCAACCATATCATCGAATGTAAGTTTCTCATGAGCCCGTATAAGGTTCACTGCCCTCTGAGGTTTGAGTCCCATTCTGACAGGTGACATATAAGGAGGAAAATCAGCAGGTTTCAGTACGGCGGGCCAGGTGCAGTTCCATGGAGGATCATTGCAGTTCTGGAGAAATCCGGAAGGAGGATTTATAACCTTTGGCAGGGATTCATAAGTATGATATTCCTTCCATATCAGATCTGAACTGGTTCCGTTTATCGTTCCGCTCCAGAATGAAAAGTCTCCGCTTTTTCTGACAGGAACATTCCCGTTGAACAGGTAAAGAATATTTCCATCCCTGTCGGCATAGACGATATTGAACATCGGATTCTGGAGCATCTTCACCGCTTCCTCAAACTCGGGAAGGCTTTTTGCCCTGCCCATTTTATGATACTGTTCAAAGATCCTACCGTTGTCGAGACCTGCAATTCTCACGGCCCAGGCTTTTTCACCCTTTTCACCTACAACCGGTCCATGTTCTGAATACCTGAATTCAAATTCCTCTTTTGATATTGAACCATCATTTTCAAGTATACCTATTGATACAGTTTTCTTCTCAAATTGTATGATCTTACCATCGAGGACATAGCCACCATCTTTCAGTTCCAGCTCATATCTGTCGGATGCATCGATAGTATTTACCGTGTGTGTCCAGCCAAGATATTCATTAAAGGCAATTGTTACCGAAGGCATACCTACAAGGGATACTCCATAAAGGTTGAAGTCTTTGGAAACCAGGTGAGCTTCGTACCATGTGAAAAAATCTGACCATGGTAAATGTGGGTTGCTGACCAGTATTGAATTGCCCGATTCTGATCTGACGGGAGATATAGCCATTGCATTCGAACCCGGTTCTGTTAATCTTTTCACAGTAGCAATGTCCTCCATTCCCAGGAATTCAATGCATAAAACCCTGATAGTATGAGCCATCACATCAGAAGATGTAACGGGCAATATCTTCTTATAATCATCAGGGATTGAGGCTATGTTCTCTGCAGCATAATCATTAATACCTTTCACAAAGGAGTCGAGGTATAACTTATACTCGCCAGTCTGAGTATTATAACACTCCTCAGCCTTTTCTGAAATCCCGAAAAGATGCATCAGCTTATCCGATTCGAGGTAGTTTCTTCCAAAGTACTCTGCAGCCCTGCCCCGTGCCTGGGCATAGAGTTTAAGCATGAGTATTGAATGACTTTCCATCTGTGCCCTGCCGAAAGCATAATACATTCCTGCTCCATCAGGTGCATAAATATGAGGCACTCCAAATTTATCCCAAAGGATCTCGGTATCCTTCTGACTTTTACTTAGATCACATCCTGTCGCATAAAGCAGGATGAGAACAGTAAGAAGGGAAAGCGTTTTCTTCATATTTCGGGGCATCATTAAAAGACTTTTGCTATATCAGCTAATTTCTGTCCGAAAAGTTTTTCGGTTATCAGACTGAGTTTCTCTTCGCTGCCTGTAATATGGAAAATCCTCTGTTTATGGGTTATTTTTCCACCGGAAGGAAGCATTGCTGCGGGTGATGAGCTCTCTATCTCATAGAATGGCCCCATAATGCTTCCGTCATCCACCGGTCCGTCGTTGTATGAATTAACAGCATCACCGCTGAAAGGGTCGTCCTGTTGTCCCCACTTGCTGTTCACATATTTTGAAGGATTTTCGGGAGCGGAGTACCAGAGTAGTGTAAGAACCATTTTTTCAGGATCGTAACTTCCGCAGAAAGGTAAAGCACGATTGGGTGTTATGCCGATTTTGCTGCGGTGCTTACCGTCAGTCCTGAAGAAAAGAATGCCATCTTTCACAATGAGTCTGTCAGCAGGCACCTTCCCGAAATAATCATCATTTACAATCTTACCCGCTTCAGCCTCGCTGCCTTTCTTAAAAGGTATGAAAACAACACCTGAAGGTGAGGGATTGAACATGGCAAGCATCCATACAGATAAAGCACCACCTTTTTCAGTCCATGCTTCCTGTCCCCGGTTAATTAGTGTATTTTCCGATTCGTAGCCAACATAGGCCAGTGATTTGTCGATTGAAATGCCAAGTGCGCTTTCCGCCTCGGGGGAATTGAGAAGCTTAACTACTCTTTCTATGCCAATATCCATTTTTGTCCCTGAAGCATTTGCCAGGGTAAAGTTTTTCCTGAAGCTTACTTTTTCAGAAGATTGTTCTACGATATCAAAAGGTTCTGTATCAATCTCTTTTGGTACAATCCAGTTGGCAAAAACCTGTTCTGATCCCTGTTTGAAATAAATTGAAAATGGTCCGCCCTCGGGACCAAGCCATAGTCTCTCTTCTCCGCCGAAAGGATTGAACTGGGTGCTTGGCTTTCCGGCTTCAATAAACCTGTAATTGATCCATCCGAAGCTGGCCCCTTCGTTTCCTGCAACACTGCTGGTCATTACACGTCCCTGGTAACCAGGTATTAAAAGGAGACATGCCTGTGAATCTTTGTCTTTCAGTTCAATTGTACTGATGTTGTGTTTTTGAAAAAATGCCACGTCGTAGCCATAAGTTCCTTTTACATTATCCTTATTCATTTCTTTAGTATTTTTATCAGATGAAGTCGAACAGCCCGGCATAAAAGCCAGGAATACAACCATCAGTATGAGGTTGTATTTTGCTTTAAAATTTGAAATCATAGAATGGATTATTTTTTTTGTTTGGGTGATATATAGAGAACGTCCTCCTTCATCTGGACTGATTTTTCATGATGATTTGAAATCAGTATTCCCAGAAGAATAATAATTGCGAGTATCAGTAAAAGAATAAACGGACCGCTTTTAATAAATTCAAAAAAGAAGGAATCCTTTTTCATGTCAGACCAGAATTATATTGATTCAACTCTGCACAATAATCCCGAGGCCTATCAAAATTACTAAATTCTTTTACAAATCCCCAATTTTTTTCAGGCAGGGTTCATCCATACCAACTGTTTCTCAACGTTATCACTGAGTTTATATGGTTTAATATGAGCCGCAATTGGTTCGCCCACAATTTTAATTTTTGAAAGGTCGGCAGTACCAGAGCCTGTTTGCGCGCAATAATTGAGATAACCTACTTTAGCAAAATCAATTCCCATTAGTTCAATGCCAACACGGTCAGCAGCGAGCCAGTCGGTACTAGCAACACAAACCCTGTGGTCAACAGGAGTGCCTCTGTTTGGACCGTTTCCTTCCATCCCTTCAAAACCATCAATAACAGCAAGATGAGGATGAAGGTAACGCGACATTGCATAAAGGTTATAGTTTAGCCCTCTGTATCCGCTACCATGAACAATAGGCTTGTCATTAACGGTACCCGGCTTTCTCGAAGGACTCCATGAGAAACCAATATCCTTGACCGGTGCTCCGAGAACAATATTCTTTAGTGAAAGAGTGGCTATTACACGGTCGTGTGTTTTCATCCTTGCAACGGAGACAATATAGCAATCCTTGTCGAGCAATACACCTGAGACACGCACTGCATGAGGTTTAAAGTCTTTCTCATCAAAAACATGCATCATCTCAATTTTCTCTGAATCGAGGTCAACGAGCTTTACAGGGTATTTCTGAAGAAGCTTCATATAGCCATAGTTGGAGAAACCATCCATAGTCGGACCACCGGCTGCTGATTCGGCAATAATGCACTGGTCTGCTTTACCGATAGACTTCATGAATTCAAGAATACCCTCGAGAGTATCAAAATGTGTGGCACAGAGAGGAATATCAATTGATACGTTGTTTGGCTTAAGCACAACTCTCTTTTTGCCTATTGCCTGTGCTATCTGTTTTGAGAATGGTTTTAAGGCCCGGAATGCCATATCGGCCCTGTTATCACCGGTTGTTAAAGAAACCTCCGAGAGAAAACTGATCCTGAATTCCAAAGGAGGCAAAGACTCATAGGGTCTGATTATAGTGACTGCCAAACCACCTGCAACTGAAGTTTTAATAAAACTACGGCGACTGAATGTACTCATCTTTTAAATCTGAAATGTTTAATATTAATAATTAGTCGAGTCTATTCACCTGTTAATTAACCCTTTGCCAGTTCATTGCGGTTTTCGTATACCTTTGCAATTGCATTGACGATATCGTCCATATCGCTCCTGCTTCCAAGCAATGTGCTCTGATAGAATGCAACGACCTCATCGCAAACCTGGTCATTTCCCGGAAGGTTATTCTCATCTCTCCATTTTTTAAGACGCGCTTCGGAGAATAATCTTTTGTATCCCTTCGAATTGAAAGCCTCTTCAAACAGGAGGTCCTTGTTTTGTTTGCCATATCCGCCTATAATTGGAATACCTTCAGCCGAAACAGCATTCATAAATTTTTCCTTGGGTATATTATTGAATACCTCTTTTTTATACCGGAAAGGATAGAGATGGTAAACTGCCCTTGTTGCACCATTTGCTGCTTTTACAGGAATTATGCCAGGAATCTCCTTTAATTTTTTGTCGAGATACAATGCATTTTCGAGGCGGATATCATTGTCCTTTATGATACGTTTCATCTGAGAGAGAAGAATCAATGCCTGTGACTGCTGCATCCTGAAATTGCCTCCTCGATAAAGATATCCCGGACCCGACTTCATATTTCCGAATGGCCGGCCACAGTTATGCCGTGAATTAGCCCTGTCCATAAGATCTTCATTATTACCAAGTATTGCTCCTCCTTCGCCGGCAGGGAGATGTTTCGAATTCTGGAAGCTGAAGCATCCAAGGTCAGCAAGTGTTCCTGTTTTTTTGCCCCGGTATTCAGCAAGCCATGCCTGACATGCATCTTCAACAACTGCAAGATTATGTGCCTTTGCAACTTTGTTTACTCCGTCCATATCAACTGGCATACCATAAATATGTACAGGCAGAATAGCAACTGTACGGTCAGTAATCTTTGCCTCTATCTTTGAAGGATCCATAAGAAATGTTTCAGGATCGGTATCTACAAATACGGGAAGGGCTTTATGGAAAAATACTGAATTGTAAGTTGCAATGAAAGTATAAGGAGAAACAAGTACCTCATCACCGGCGTCAACACCCATTACATCGAGAGCAGTAATAAGAGCAGTTGTGCCACTGGCAGTAGCCAGGCATCTTTTGGCTCCCATAAGCTCTGCATATTTCTTTTCAAAAACTTCAACATGTTCTCCGTTTCCCCTCCACCATCTTCCGGTACGAAGCATATCTACTATTTCCTTTTCTGCAGTAGGGTCCCATACAGGCCAATCAGGCCAGGTACCCTTATGAATTTTTTCTCCGCCCAGAACTGCCAGCTTCTCTTTTGCAAATGAAGGAGAGCCGATTGAATTGAGCGGCCAGTTGATCATTGTACCTATTGCTCCTGCCGATGTCGTTAGTATAACTTCACGACGGGTAAATTTTCTTGTTTTCATATCTGCAGATTTTGAATTTATTACTTCTGAAAGCCTGTATATTATAAAGTGATAGCCTAACCAAATTTAATTATTATGCCTAACATATGAGCAATATCTGGTATTAAAATTTGTTAACCGGCAGGAGTGTACTTTTTTTAAACAGAATAGTGTCTATTTTTTAGACAATCTCAATTCATCAATCATTTACATATTTCTGATATACAATTATATACAACATTGGCACAATCTTTGGCCTATAGTATGAAACAAAACTAAGAGATGAAAAGACTGATATACTTAATCAATCTGACAATAGTACTTATTTCAGGGGAAGTCACAGCCCAGGATAAGAAATGGACACTGGAAGATTGCATAAACTATGCTGTAACCAACAATATAAACCTTCAGAGACAGCAACTCCTTACAGAACAGGCAGAGGTTAACTTTCTCAAATCAAAACTGGATGTACTGCCTACCCTTAACACAGGAACATATGTTGATCTTGGGTTCGGAAGAACAGTTAACCCTGTTACAAACCTGATTACATTTAAACAGAACCTTAGCAATTACTACTCGTTGAACTCATCGGTAGATCTGTTTAACGGGCTTACAACCCTTAATTCAATACAGGCTAATAAGTTTCTTCTGAAAGCAGGTATGGAATCCGAAAAAGTATCAAGGAATACACTTGTAGTTGAGATCCTTGGACAATATTATCAGGTAATTTATACAAAAGGTCTCGAACAAGCGGCAAAAATGCAACTGGAACAATCTGAAAAACAACTTTTCAGGATCACAAAGATGGTAGAGACAGGAAAAGAAGCATTATCAAAACAATATGAGATGGAGAGCAGGGCTTCATCCGACAGGCTCGCATATACTGTTTCGATGAGTAAGGCAAGCCAGGCACTGACAACACTCAGACAAATGCTCCAGATAAGTGCCGGAAGCGATTTTGATGTTGTAATGCCTGACCTGAATACAATGATAATTACTGACAACGATTATAGAGCAGATAGTGTTTATACAGTTGCAGCACAAGTACTGCCACGACTTAGAGCCATCGAGTTTGAGCTACAGGCAAGCAATAAGCAGTATGCAGCCTCAAAAGGTTATGTTTCACCAAGGATTTCTGTCAGCGGTTCAATATATACCGGATATTATAAAGTCATGAATGAAGCTGGTCTTGCACAGGACCCATTCACAACGCAACTTAAAAACAATAACAGCCAGGCTGTTAGCCTCTCACTTTATATACCAATTTTCAACAACTACACCACAGGAAGAAATATTAAGCTTGCCAGAATAAAAAGGGATGATACCTCCCTTAGACTGGAACTTGAGAAAAACAATCTCTTTACTGAGATAGAAAATGCATGCCTCGATTTCAACAGAGGGAAAGATGAATATATGGCAGCATCTTCAAATCTTGAATTCAATAAGAAGTCATTCAATGCTGTTGAAAAGAAATTTGAATCAGGACTGGTTGATGTAACAGATTATGCAGCCGCAAAAACAACACTTTTTACAGCTGAAACTGAGTTGCTCAGAACTAAACTGCAGGTAATGATCAGGAAGCTTACAATTCAGCTTTATTCTACAGGAGATTATCAAAACATAATATATAACTAAACTAAAATCAATAACACAATGGATACCCCACTTGAAAAAATGGACCGGCCAATTGCTAAGAAAACAGGAATTCAGAAGAAGCATATTTTATATGCAGGGGCAGCGCTGGCATTTATAGTCCTGATTTACATGGCATTCTTTACAAGCCGTACATCTACATATAAGGTTGAAAAAGACAAGCTTATAATTGAAAATGTAACTGAAGACCAGTTCAATGATTATATAACTGTTCCTGGAACTGTTGAACCTATAACAATAATCTACCTCGATGCGCAGGAAGGCGGAAGGGTTGAAGAGAAAGTTATTGAAGAAGGATCTATGGTAAAGAAGGGAGATATTATACTAAAACTCTCTAATCCTGATCTTCATTTGAATATTCTTGACAGTGAGGCACAACTTGCTGAGAAGGAGAACTTTCTGAGAAATACACAGATCAATATGGAGCAGCAAAGACTGCAGATTAAAAGAGAACTGGTGAATCTCAAATATGAGATAGAGAGAAAGGAACGCAACTATCAGCAGAATGTCACCCTCATGAAAGACAATCTTATCTCGAAAGAGGAATTCATACGTTCAAAAGAGGATTATGATATGGCCATCCAATCAAGGGAATTGTTCCTTGAGCGCCAGCGTCAGGACTCAATATTCTATTCTATCAATATCAACACAATGATAGCCAACCTCGACAATATGCGTAAAAACCTGAACCTTGTAAGGCAGAGAGCGGAAAACCTGAATGTCAGGGCCCCTGTTGACGGCCAGCTAGGCCTTTTAACTCCTGAAATAGGTCAGTCGATACAGCGCGGAGCAAACATGGGACAGATAAATGTTCTTACCTCATACAAAGTTACAGCCCAGATTGATGAACATTATATTGACAGGGTAAGGACACAGCTTACAGCAACCCTCGACAGGCAGGGAACTGAATTCGACCTCGTTGTAAAAAGAGTGTATCCTGAAGTAAGGAACGGAACCTTTGAAATTGATATGGTGTTTCAGGATTCAATGCCTGACAATATCAGGACCGGTCAGACCTATTATACCAGCCTGCAGCTTGGACAGCCAAAGATTTCTGTACTTGTACCCATAGGGGGATTTTTCCAGGAGACAGGAGGACAATGGATATTCGTACTGGATGAATCTGAATCTTTTGCAACAAGAAGGAACATTTCCATAGGAAGAAAAAATCCGAGGTTCTATGAAGTACTTGAAGGACTAAAGCCAGGGGAAAAGGTAATAGTATCAGGTTATGAAACCTTTGGGAAAAACGAGAAACTGATTTTTAAGAAATAAGTATTAACCATTCATAATTAATGCCATGATCAAAACAAATTCATTAACAAAAGTCTTCAGAACTGAAGAGGTTGAGACAACAGCTCTCAATAAAGTTAACATCGAAGTTAAGGAGGGAGAATACGTTGCAGTAATGGGTCCGTCAGGATGCGGCAAATCGACCCTGCTTAACATACTCGGATTGCTTGACAATCCTTCCTCAGGCAGCTATATCTTCAACGGTACAGAAGTAGCAAACCTGAAGGAGCGCGACAGGACAATGTTTCGTAAAGGAAACATTGGATTCGTATTTCAGAGTTTTAACCTGATTGATGAACTCAATGTTTATGAGAATGTTGAGCTTCCGCTCATTTACCTTAAAATGAAGTCAGGTGAAAGGAAGAAGATGGTTGAGGATGTCCTGGAAAGGATGAAGATAAGCCACAGGGCGAAACATTTCCCGCAGCAGCTTTCGGGAGGTCAGCAGCAGAGGGTGGCAATTGCCCGTGCTGTTGTGGCAAATACAAAGCTTATCCTTGCCGATGAGCCTACAGGTAACCTTGATTCAAAAAACGGTATTGAAGTGATCAACCTTCTGACTGAACTGAACAAAGAGGGAACAACCATTATAATGGTAACCCACTCCGACAGGGATTCAGGATATGCTCACCGCGTAATCAACCTGTTTGACGGTCAGGTAGTATAATTCTGGTTTTAACCCTAGGGTATCCACCCCCAAAGGTGGATTAACATTCCTTATCTCTGATTTTCCCCCTTGGCCTCTGTGATTTTATTGATCCAGTAGGTAATCAAATCCCGTATTTCTTCATCTTATTATAAAGAGTCTGGCGGGTAATACCGAGTTTGGATGCTGACATACTCAGGTTATTGCTGTATTTTTTCAGGCTCTCGAGTATTATCTTCTTCTCCATTTCATCAAGAGTCATTTCAACTGATGATGAGCCTCTTCCTGAAGAAGCAAACATGAAATCGGAAGGCTTCAATATATCTGATTCACTTAATATTACAGCTTTTTCCACAGCATGCTGCAACTCACGGACATTCCCCGGCCAGTCGTGGTTAGCCAGCTTTTCCAGAGTATGGGTATTGAAACGCATTCCTTCCTTACAATAACGCTCACTGTTTATCTTTAGGAAATAATTTGCAAGGATCGGAATATCATCAACCCTGTCGCGCAATGGGGGTACTTCTATAAGGATTGTATTGATCCTGTATAGAAGATCTTCCCTGAACTCACCATCCCTGACCATCTGCATAAGGTTGCGGTTTGTTGCACAGATAAGCCTGATATCAACCGGAATCTGTTTGTTCGATCCTACTCTGACAATGTATCTGTTCTGCAGAACACTCAGTAGTTTGGCCTGCGCGGAGAGTGTGAGGTTTCCTATCTCATCAAGAAAAAGCGTGCTTTTATCAGCAGTCTCGAACTTTCCCTTGCGGTCCTCCCTGGCATCGGTGAATGCCCCTTTGACATGACCGAAGAGTTCGCTCTCGAAAAGTGTTTCGGTAATGGAACCCATATCAACAGTGGCCATCAGCTCGCCTGACCGTTTTGAAAGATTATGTATTTCCCTGGCAACAAGCTCTTTGCCCGTACCGTTTTCACCTGTAATCAGCACATTGGCATCGGTTGATGCAACCTTGCGGACAATATTCATCACATTGATCATCGTTGGTGAGGCACCAAGGACAATCTTCTCTCCGCCCCTGTTGATCTCCTTCTTTTTAACAGGATGTTATCCTGCTTAAGAGAGTTAGCCTCAAGCCTGGAACTTCTAAGCTGCATTGCTGCATTTAAAGTCGAAATAAGCTTTAAATCGTCCCATGGTTTTAGAATATAGTCAACGGCTCCCTCTCTTATCGCTTTGACAGCAAGCTCAATGTCAGCAGAATCAGTTACGATCACCACACTTATATTCCTTTCATGACTGAAGATCTCTTTCATCCAGAAGAGACCTTCGTTACCATTGTGATTGCCTGATCTGTAATTCATATCAAGCATCACTATATCAATATCATTACGGCCTAATGCTTCGGGAATACGGTTGGGATTTGTCAGCGTAATTACCTTTTCAAATTCCTTCCTTACCACCTTTTCAAGGGCAGAAAGTATCTCACGGTTATCATCGACAATAAGGACTGATCCTTTCATTTTATGTCATTTTGTTTCAAAGACGGCACAAATCTCCAAATGTGTCAAAAAAATAGACATTTTTTATGTTATATAAAAATAATTATAAACTTCCTCACTAAACATGCAACATTTGGTTAACCTGTACGTCTTTAATGCAGAACAGAAAATAAAAAGCCATGACAGTTAAATTAGCAGCAAACGAAGTTGTTCTCAAAGCAGGAGATACAAATCAGGTAATTGAGAACAAGACAATAGAAGGCAAATTTATTGTAACAAACCAGCGCATATACTTCAAACCAGTCAGTGAGGAACTCACAAAATTCAACCTTGAGATCCTTTTTGAAAACATACTTGAAGTTATCTTCTACAGCAAAGGTTTTTTTGCTGCAAAAGGATTGAATGTTGTTACACGTGACGGAAGAAGCCTTATGTTCCCGCTCAAGAAGAGAGATGAATTCGGGCAGCTGATCAACAAAATGTACTAGGCAATCCAAACTCAATATATATACCCGCAAATCAAAAAAAAAGAATCCCGTGAAAACGGGATTCTTTTTTTATTCGTACTTAAGCGATTGGGCCGGATTAACCCTTGCAGCCTGCAATACACGATAGCTTATTGTAAGCAGGGCTATTGTAAGGGCAATCGCAAGACCGGCTATAAAACTAAAAGCTCCCAGACTTATCCTGTAGTAGAAATTCTCAAGCCAGGTTCCTGCAATGT
Organism: Bacteroidota bacterium; assembly: GCA_016718875.1. GTDB lineage: Bacteria > Bacteroidota > Bacteroidia > Bacteroidales > VadinHA17 > LD21. The sequence continues at coordinate 53,310 of JADKBL010000017.1, read as the reverse complement.
AATAAATTATTGGCCATGATATTAATGCTGAAACAGATACCAGCACAATAATTTCCTTCGATATCTCATAATATATTCCGGCAACACTTGATCCCATCGCTTTCCTTACTCCTATCTCCTTTGTTCTCTGTTCAACAGTAAATGATGTAAGCCCGAAAAGGCCAAGACCTGCAATAAACATAGCCAGTATAGAAAATATCACAGCCATCTGGGCATTTTGCTTCTCCTGTGAATACATCTGTTCAAAATCCTCTTCAAGGAAGTAGTACTGAAGAGGATCGTTTGACATAAATTCTTTCCAAACTTTTTCAATCTGGCTTATTGTGTTTGTATAATTCAATGCAGAGATCTTCACAGTAACATATCCCCACAGCATTCCATCATTCTGAAATTTCAGGATATATGGTTCAATCGGGTTACGGAGTGATTCGAAATTGAAGTTCTTTACAACACCAAGAATCGGAAGATATTCCATTTTGCCTGAATCATCGGGCTGAAAGAACCTGGTTCCCTGAACATCGGTTATTCCGAAATTCTTGATTGCAGCCTCATTTACGAGACATGCCTGCTGATCGCTTGTATATGACTCATCAAAAAATCTACCGGAAACCAGTGACATGCCGTAGGTATCCAGATAATTGTAATCAACCCATGCTGTAGACATAATTACCGGTTCATCTTTTCTACCTTCAATTCGGTATCCGTTCGTATTATTTGTCCGGCCAGGTATAGCAGTGGAGCTGGTAATATTGATTACCCCCGGGATCTCTTTCACCGCTGTCTTAAATGTTTTCATCTTTTGTCCCAGTGCACCGGCCCTGTTTATCACCAGTAACTGCTCCTTGCTGAAACCCAAATCCTTATTAAGCATATAATGGATCTGCCTGTACATTATCATTGTTCCGATAATCAGCAGAATTGATACTGAAAACTGGAAGACGACAAGCACTTTTCTCAGCATCCCGTTTTTCATATTGTTCTTTACATCCCCCTTCAAAACCTCATAAGGGCTGAAGGATGAAAGGTAGAAAGCAGGATAACTGCCGGCAATAAAGCCAACAAATATTGAGAAGAGTATCAAAGCAGGAATTGTAAACATGCTTCCAAAAAGATTCAATTCCAGATTTATTCCCAGCAAATTACTGAAGAATGGAAGTGAAGCTTTAATAAAAATTATTGCCAGTATCAGTGAAACAAAAGACAAAAGGCATGCCTCAGTAAGGAACTGTGTTATAAGCATTCCCTGGGTGGAACCTCCTATCTTCTTTATGCCTACCTCCTTTGCTCTTTTTGAGGCCTGGGCTGTCGAAAGGTTCATAAAATTTATTGCAGCAATAAGCACTATCAGTACCGCAATACTGCCAAATATTACCAGGAATTTGGGATCACTTGAAGTCTTAAACTCCTGCTGAATCGTTGGATCAAGATGGATATCCGTAAGGCTCTGGAGATAAAATCTGTATTTATTCCCCTGCTTTATAAGATCTTCCATTGAAATACCCATATATTGCTGAAGTTCAGGTCCGACATACTTAATCAGAAGGTCAGGAAACTTTTCATCAACAGTTTTATAGGTGGTATTTGGCTTTAATAAAAAATATGTACTGAAGCTGTTGTTCATCCAGACGGGACTTGCCGATCTTGGATTTGTCATGAATGATGTCAGGATATTGGCCTCAAAATGTGTATTTGCAGGGATATCACCCATAACACCCGATACAGTGTATCTTATTGAATCCGTTCCGATTTTTATCGTTTTGTCAACAGGGTTTTCCTCACCGAAGATTTTCCTTGCCGTTGATTCAGACAATACAGCTTTTCTGGGAGCGTTCAGCAGGTTCTGAATATCTCCTTTAAGGACAGGTATTGAAAAGATATTGAAGAAGGATGAATCAACTTCAATCATGTGTTCTTCAGTAAAGGTCTGGTTATTATACTCAATAACGGTTGGACCTCTTCCTGACATTCTCGTATAATCTTCAATTTCCGGAAATTCTTTCAGCAGTGTTGGCCCCATAATAGCCGGAGAGGAAGTAGTCGTAACCTCCTGACCTCCGATTTTACCATTTAAGATCACCCTGAATATCCTGTCCTTTTTCACATTATAGTTATCATAGCCTGATTCGTTAATCACAAAGAGTGCTATCAGCAGGCTGCAGGCAATTCCTATGGACAACCCGAGTATATTGATAATAACATATGTGCGTTGTCTTTTAAAAGACCTAACTGTGTATTTAAATAAATTCTGCAACATATTAACAGGGTATATATATTTATAAATGGCTGATAACAAAATCTGGATGTAGCAGATTTCTATTCATACTTAAGGGATTGAGCGGGATTAATCCTTGCTGCCTGTAATACTTTGTAGCTTATAGTAATAAGGGCTATGCTGATGGCAATAGCCAGACCTGCAAAGAAGCTTACAAAACCGAGGTTGATCCTGTAATAGAAATTCTCCAGCCACCTGCCTGCAACGTAATAGATTATCGGCCAGGATATTACAGCAGAAATTGTAACAAGCACCAAAATTTCTTTTGATATTTCATAATAAATTCCCGCCACCGTTGAACCCATGGCTTTTCTTACACCTATTTCTTTTGTGCGCTGTTCCACAGTAAATGATGTCAGTCCGAAGAGACCAAGTCCTGCAATGAATACTGCCAGAATAGAGAAAATAATCGCCATTTGGGCATTTTGTTTTTCCTGTGAATACATCTGTTCAAAGTCCTGGTCAAGAAAATAGTACTGAAGCGGATCATCAGTGAGATACTCCTTCCATACTTTTTCTATTTCATTTATAGTCTTTGAAGTATTATTACCGTCAAGTTTCACAGTCAGGTATCCCCAAAGAATATTATCCTTTTTGAACTGGAGCATATATGGTCCTATCGGGTTTCTGAGCGATTCAAAGTTGAAATTCTTAACAACCCCTATTATCTGCCGGTTTTCATACCTGCCCGAATCCCTTGGCTGCAGAAACCTGATCTGGCTTATATCACTGATACTGAAATTCTTTATAGTGGATTCATTCACGAGACATGCATCCTGATCAGTTGAATAGGATTCCTGGAAACTCCTGCCATCAACCATTGTCATACCATATGTATCAATATAATCATAGTCTACCCAGTTGGTCATGAGAAGAAAGCTTTCACCCTTCTTTCCTTCTATTCCGTAACCGTTATTGTTATTGTTTCTGCCGGGCACAGCTGTAGAACTGGCAATATTAAGCACCCCGGGAATCTTTTTCACTGATTCTTTAAAAGACTTAACTTTGTTGCCCAAGGCACCTGCACGGTTTATTACAACAAGGTTCTCCTTAGTAAATCCCACATCCTTGTTCACCATAAAGCTTATCTGCCTGTACATTATCATTGTACCAATAATCAGGAGAATGGAAACAGCAAACTGGAATACTACAAGCACCTTTCTCAGGCGGCCACTCTGCATACTATTTTTTATCTCTCCCTTCAATACTTCATACGGGCTGAAAGAGGAAAGAAAAAATGCAGGATAACTGCCTGCGAGCAAACCAACGAAAATTGCAAAAAGTATAAGAGCAGGTATTGTAAAAATGTTGTTCAGAAGTTTTAGCTCAAGTGTTATCCCCAGAAGGTTACTAAAATAGGGAAGTGCTATTTTCACAATTATCACAGCTATGATTAAGGAAATAAATGACAGGATAAATGATTCTGTCAGGAACTGTGCAATAAGCATCCCTTTTGAGCTGCCTCCTATCTTTTTTATTCCCACCTCCTTGGCTCTCCTGGCAGATTGAGCTGTAGAGAGGTTCATAAAATTTATTGCAGCTATAAGTACTATCAGCATAGCTACGCTACCAAAGATCCACAGGTATTTGGGATCACTGGCTGCCTTAAACTGCTGCTGAATGGAAGGATCGAGGTGAACCTCTGTTAGCGGCTGCAGAAAATACCTGTACCTGTTTCCCTGAGCGAGAAAATCCTCCAGGGAGATCCCCATGAATCGCTGCACCTCAGGTCCCACATATTTCTCGAGGAGTGCAGGTATCTTGGCGTCCACATCCACCCAGTTGGTATTGGGTTTAAGAAGAATATACGTACTGAAGCTGTTGCTTAGCCATACCGGATTCTGCGACCGCTGATTTGTCATGAAAGATCCGAGGATATTTGCCTCAAAATGAGAATTTGCTGGAACATCCCCGAATACACCGCTAACTGTATATTTGGATGTGTCGTTACCTATTTTGATCTGTTTGTCAATAGGGTTCTCATTACCAAATATTTTTAAGGCGGTCGATTCAGACAGAACGACCTTCCTGGGTGAATTAAGCAAATTGCCTTTGTCCCCTTTTAAAACAGGTATGGAAAAAATATCAAAGAAACTTGAATCCACCTCAATGAAATGATCTTCAGTAAATGTTTTCTTTTCATATTCTATTACACTCGGTCCCCATCCATTCATTCTCACAAAGTTTTCGACTTCAGGAAATTCCCTAACCATTGTAGGTCCTATTGGTGCGCAGGTAAAGGCGCCGATTATTTCCTGTCCTCCTATCTTACCTGTCAGAACTACCCTGACGATCCTCTCCTTTTTCTCATTAAACCTGTCATAGCTTGCTTCATTTATAACAAAAAGGCCAATCAGAAGTGTACAGGCTATTCCTATTGAAAGACCAAGAATATTGATTATTATGTATGCACGCTGTCTCTTAAGGGATCTTATGCTATGCTTAAAAAGATTGCTAAACATTTGTAAGGTGGTTTTAGGGTTATTCTGATGTTAAATTCTTTTACACTTTTTACTATTTTTATTTAAAGACAGAAAAAAAACATAAATGATGCAGTAAGATTATTTTTCAATTTTAAGTGCCTCTGAAGGATTGATCCTTGCAGCTCTGAATGCCTGAAAACTTACTGTGAGCATAGCAATTGCTACTGATGCTGCAGCAATAAGCAGGAAGATCATAAAGTCAAGATCGATTCTGTACGGGAATTGTGCCAGTAGTTTCTTCATAATGATCCATCCTGCCGGAAATGCTATTGTTAATGAAATAACAATAAGTAACAGGAACTCTTTTGAGACGGAATAGATGATCGATAAGTTACCGGCACCCATTACTTTTCTGATACCTATTTCATTTGTCCGTCTTTCTGCTGTATATGATGCCAGGCCAAATAATCCGATGCAGGCAATGAAAAGTGCGAGTACAGTAAAGTATTTCAGTAACATTGAAAGGCGTGACTCCGATCTGAAAAGGTTTTCATAGTCCTGGTCAATAAATGTGTACTCAAGCGGATATTCAGGAATAACATCCTTCCATACTTTCTCTACTGCCTTAAGTGATCCCGGAATATTTCCGGGAGTCAGACGGATGAGTATCATATGCAGATAACTCGTATCGGTAAGGGCAAATGCAACCGGTTCAATAGGCTGGTCAGCTCCCTTGAAGTGAAAGTTTTTCATTACACCGACAATTGTACCGTTAAGGCCCATGAATCTGAAGCTTTTGCCAACAGGATCACCTATATCCATTATTCTGACGACCTCTTCGTTCACAAGAAAATTGCCTGTAGTATCCCGTGCCATATCTGAAGTAAAATCTCTTGAGAAATCCCGACCGGAGACCAGTTCCATCTTCATTGTGGATACATAGTCATAATCAGTTGCATAAGTACCTATAAGAACATGTTTGTCAGGATCTTTGCCGGGCCAGCTTGCTCCCCCGGAGTTACTGCCGATATTCACAGGATTCCATAATGAAGCTGTAACTCCCTGTATAAGATTATCCTTTTGGAGTTCTTTCTTAAGAGAGTAATATTTTGACCTCATGCTTCCGGCCATCTGAATACCGATAAGATTATTCTTGTCAAACCCGAGATCTTTATCCTGCATATATTTCAGCTGACGATACATGAAAACAGCTGCAATGGCAATAATAACTGACAGCGTGAACTGCACAACGACAAGTGTCTGCCTGAGTCGCCCATTACCTCTGCCTGACAGAGCCTCTACTTTAAGGACATTAACAGGATTAATTGAAGACATATAAAATGCTGGGTATATACCCGATATAAAACCTGCTGTCAACCCTGTTAGAATAAAACATGCCATAAAGCGGAACGTCAAAAGATCAGTGAGGGCAAAGTGTTTACCCGAAATATTATTAAACAGTCCGATTGACAGGCCAATTAGAATGAGAGCTATTAACATTGCGGCAAAAACATGCATCATTGATTCCATCATGAACTGGTAAACAAGTGACCGTTTATCTGACCCTGATACTTTCTTTATTCCTATTTCCCTGCCTCTCGATGCAGCCCTTGCAGTGGCCAGGTTGATGAAATTAATACAGGCAATAAGCAGGATAAAGAGGGCAATTAGTGAAAATATGATCACAATTATTACCGGTCCCTTCGATTCGGTGAACCCGAATTGCCCATGAAGATGGATGTCAGTAAGAGGGAACAGGAGGTATTTAATTGTAGTCTCTGGCATATGCTCTATAACAATGTCGGTGAGCTTCTTATCAATGCCTTTTACATCGACTCCATTTGAAAGAAGAACAAATGTAAAAATGGAATTATTCCCCCAGTTACGATCATATGAACCGGTCTCCTTCAAAAATGAAAAAGGAAAAACAGCATCGAAACTGAACATTGAATTTCCCGGGAGGTCAGCCAGTACACCGGTTACCATAAACTGGTACTTATTTTCAATTATCATTGATTTGCCGACGGCATTTTCCTCTCCGAAATATTTTTGTGCAAGCTTTTTCGTGATTACAAGCGAATGAGGATCATTGAGCAAAGTTGAGGGATCACCATATAAAAGTTTGAAAGAAAACACTTTGAGAAGAGTTGAATCAGCAGCAACAACAGATGTCTCATAGAAAACATTGTCTCCGCTCCTGAAAAGCATCCTTGGCATCCATGGATGTATGCGAACATGTTCCTCTATTTCAGGTATTTTCTCATTCCATTCGGGGCCGCATGGAAAAGGAGTGACAGTAACGTGATACCGCTGACCTGAATAAAACTGATCTTCTTCCACCCTGTATATCCTGTCAGCCTTTTCATTGAACCTTTCAAAACTGAGTTCATCCATTACCCATAAAAGCAGCAGTAATGAAGAGGCAAGTCCGACCGCCAGTCCCGTTATATTTATTATTGTAAAACCAGGCTGTCTTGAAATATTACGGAAAGCGATGAGGAAGAAATTTCTGATCATGATTTAAAATATTAAATGCAGCATAATGACGTTTACAAGCGTCAAATGCTGCAAATAATACTTTAATTATGTCAAATTTTTATACAAATATCTGACTAATAGCCTGATAATTGTGTTTACAATGTCCAGCCCTTCCTGTATTCATGGTGCAGGAATGCATCAGCTTCGGGCATATTTGTGAATCCAGGTTTTGAAGGATCAAATCTCAGAACCGTTCCGCTAAGCTTCTCCTTCAGTTCAGGGCGAAGACAAACATTTCCAAGAAGAACTGTCTCTGTCAGAGGGCCTGCCCATTCAAAGTCAGAGCCTGCTGCTGGTCCGCCTTTGCAGGCATCTATCCATTCCTGTTCATGTCCGGGAGAAGCTGGAATTGATGGTTTTGGCGGTGTATAAGAATCGCGCAGTGATTTTGGAAGGATCTTGTCATCAAGAATATAACCCTTGTCACCAACATATAATGTTCCACCAACGCCCAGTGTCATTCCTGAGTCCATCTCCTTAAGGAGCATTGGCCTTAAGCCTCCGTCGTACCAGGTAAGAGTAACGGGATCCATGTTCTCCCTGGCAGGAAACTCATACTTTACAATTGAGCCTGATGGATAGGTATCGGGGTTTACAAGTGTTGAAACAGCCTGAACTGTAGTCGGGTACTTTAGTTTTAATGCCCTGAATATCGGATCGAGTGAATGGCAGCCTATATCCCCCAGAGAACCGGAACCATAATCCCACCAACCTCTCCAAACGAACGGATGGTATGCAGGGTGATATGGCCTTTCAGGTGCAGGTCCCAGGAAAAGATCCCAGTCGAGCTCTGCAGGTACCGGAGGGGTATCCAAAGGACGTTTAACACCCTGCGGCCAGTATATCTTAAGGAATCCGTTATTAGGCCTGTCTGTCCATACATGGACTTCACGAACCTGACCAATAACACCATCCCAAATCATTTCCCTGAGACGCCTTGGTCCGTCTGATGCCTGACCCTGATTACCCATCTGGGTTGCAACCTTATACTGTTTTGCTGCTTTGGCAAGCTCGCGGGCTTCATGGACAGTCTGGGTAAGAGGCTTCTGTGTATAAACATGCTTTCCTCTTCTCATGGCTTCCATACTGATAATGGCATGAGTATGATCAGGAGTCGCTATTATTACAGCATCAATATCTTTCTGCTTGTCAAGCATAATCCGGTAGTCTTTGTACTGTTTGGCACCGGAATACTTTTTGAAAATTTTCTGAGTCGGTTCTCTCCAGTCAACATCACACAGAGCAACAATATTCTGTGTCTTCTCAACATTTTCAAGATTGACACGACCCATCCCGGCAATACCCACACCGGCAATATTAAGCTTATCGATCGGGGCTATATGCCCCAGCCCGGAGACAGCACGAGAAGGAATTATTGTAAGTCCTGCAAGTGCTGCAGAGGAGGTTCCTATGAATCCTCTCCTGCTGAATGTTTTAGGATTGTTTTTACTCATAATTCGGATATTTATAGATGTTTATAAAAAAATTACCAAAAAATCCCCCAAGGGGGACTTGCCATCTCCTTAAGCCCCCCTTGGGGTTCCGATAGCTATCGGAATGGGGGTCATTCAACGGGCCAGTCATCAGTGCGGAATGATGAAGCCGGCAGTCCTTCAGTATTAAAAAGGTCGCCAATAATAAAATCCTTGAAAGCGTAACGTACTGCAACCGGAGTACCAACATACTGCGAAATAAGAACAACTCCTCCTCCTGAAAAGAAGGCCTTTGCCGGATAAAACATTTTATTTGCACCGGCAACTTCAAAACAAGAAAGTTCTTTGCCGAATGCTGTTAATCCGTTAACAGCATTGTCAAATGTCAGCTTTACCATCTGGCCTTCAATTTTCATCTCCTTAAGTACCGGACCTTCGGCAGCAAAGCCTTTTTTACCATATGTTTTTGCAAGTGCCTGATAAGCCAGTCTGTCACCACCAGCTTTTTTATCGGCAGGATGAATGCAGAACTCCTCACCTATATCCATTGTACCGGCCATTCCGATGTTCTTACTTGCAGAAGCTGCTTTAAGCTGAGCTTCACGCAGATATGCCGAATTCAATCCGGTAAGACCATAATTATACGGAGCAATCTGCACATAATAAAAAGGAAATTCACCCACTCCCCAAAGCGATCTCCAGTTTTCAACCATTCCTGGAAGCAGCTTCACATATTTGTCGGGTTCATTACGGTTTGATTCGCCCTGATACCAGATTGCACCCCTGATACCATAGCCTACCATGGGATTGATCATGCCATTGAACAAAACAGTCGGGGTCTGTGGTGACAGAGTGCCTGTCTGATTCTTATCAGGGAGAGTTACAAAATCAAATTTCTTAATACCATCCTCACTGATCCATGGCTCGATACGGGTTCCTCCCCAGCTAGTATTAACAAGCCCTATCGGGACATCAAGAGCCCTGTTCAGCATTAATCCGAAGAAGTATGCTGTGGCACTGAACTGACTTACATTTTCCGGCTCACATAGTTTCCAGCTTCCTGTAAAATCGTCCTGAGGAAGCAGGTTTGTTGCCTTGGTTACGGTAAACAGCCTGATTTTAGGATTGTTAGAAGTTGCAATAGCTTCATTTGAACCTATGATCGGCTGATTCATATAACCTTTAACAGGCATTTCCATATTTGATTGTCCTGAACATACCCAGACTTCACCAATCAGAACATTTTTCAGTGTAACAGTCTTTCCTTCACTTATTGAAACCTCATATGGTCCACCGGCCGAAGGAGTTGACACTTTTAATTTCCACTTGCCATCATTGCCTGCCTTGGCTGTATAACTCTTTTTATTCCAGGAAGTAGTAACCTTTACAGTTGAATTGTTTGTTGCAGTTCCCCAGATTGAAACATCAGTTTGCTGCTGCAGAACCATATTATCTCCGAAGATTGAGGGTAATTTTGGTTGTGAAAAGAGGTTCCCTGAGGATATCAGGAAAATGATAATGAATGCTGTAAAAAACGAATAAACTTTCTTCATGATGCTTATTTTATGAACATTTAATTCTTATTAGTTACTTAATAGCACTGCGCCATGCTTCAGCCATAAGCTGTGCTCCGGCCAATGAAGCATGTACTCCGTCTGGCGTCCAATATGCACCGGGGGCACTTTTGCAGGCTTCATCATAAATTTTCTGAAAAGGAATGAATGTGGCATTGAATTGGAGTGCGATTTCCCTCGCTGCTTTCTGATATTCATAGAATTCAGGGAACCATTTGTCATCCACTGCCTTAACACCTGTTACTGCAAATGGCTCGCATATAATCAGTTTTACATTCGGTAATGCCTTAATAGTCCTTTCCAGAAGAGAAATAAAATCTTTCCTGTAAACATCAACGGTCCCGTCATAGTTTCCGTTAAGCTTATGCCAGAAATCATTAACACCAATTAGTATACGGAGAATATCGGGTTTAATATTCAGGCAATCAGCATCCCACCGCTCAGCCAGCTGGTAAACTTTGTTCCCGGAAATACCTTTATTATAAACCTTAATATCCAGCGGTGCATACTTTTCAAGAAGGGCTGCCCCAGCAAGCATTGCATAACCAGTTCCCAGTGCCTTTGAAGTGTTAAATGAATTATCTTCTTTGTTTCGACCTGCATCGGTAATTGAATCGCCCTGAAATAGTATTGTATTGCCTTTTTGCAATGGAATCTTTTTTACAGTATCTTTTACCATGGCCGCTGAAACTATTTCAGGGACAGATGCTGCCATCAAAGAGCCGATAGCTGCTTTTCTTATAAAACTACGTCGAGAGTTATTGTTATTATCCATTATAAAGAACTATTAGTATGCGTTATACAATTAATAAAACCCACCCCTTGCCTCCCGCTAACGCGGGACAGGCTCTCCCAGGAGGGGAACCTGGCTGCCCTTGTGCCGTTGAGCCGTTGCGCCTTTGTGCCTTCTGATTATATTTCGTTACCTATCACATAAGGTTTGCGGTAAACCCTTGTAAGCATCAGATCTGCTTCCGGGTCGTTGGCAAACTTCTCATAGTCTCCCATAAATCTTAATTCTCGACCAAGTCTGTATGAAATATTAGCCAGGATGGGAAGTGAGGAAGACATGTGTCCTTCAATAATATCTGCATGCAGAGTCTCGTTTTTTTCAGATCTGATTGCATCAATAAAGTTGGCATAATGTTCCGTTCCACCGGGAGAAGCCAGGTAACCGGTTGGTTCAGCTTTCTTTTCGGCTGTGGCAGATCCTGCAAAAGGTTCCTTTTCCCTCTTCCTGAAAGCCTTCCATGTTCCCTCGTTAAGCTCCATATAGCCTTCTGTTCCATAGAAAGTGTTTCCAATTCTGATATCAAGACTTGATTCGCCATTTGTATATCTTCCCCGGGTTTCAAATTCAAGTATTTTACCATCGGTATATTTGAAGATTGAAGTCTGGGTATTCGGTGTCTCCTGAGCACATTCATCAGGATCGATACCGAATATTCCGCCTGTTGAATACACTGAAACAGGATGCTCATTTTTGTTTAGGCCCCAGCGGGCTATGTCGAACTGATGAGGGCCCTGGTTGCCTGTATCACCGTTTCCTGTATCCCAGAACCAGTGCCAGTTATAGTGCAGGCGTTTTTCATTGTAAGGACGATATGGTGCCGGCCCCAACCATCTGTCATAATGAAGGGTATCAGGAGGAGTTCCGTCTTTAGCTATTCCGAATGAATCACGGGGTTTATAGCAATTACCCTTGGCCATAAATACTTCGCCTATACCACCATCATGAAGGAATTTCATTGCTGCCAGAACGTTAGGAATTGAGCGGTTCTGTGTTCCGGTCTGTACTCTTACATTGTACTTTCTGGAAGCTTCGATCATCTTCCTTCCTTCAAACAGATTATGGCATGCCGGCTTCTCAACAAATACATGTTTCCCTGCCTGACAGGCCCATATTGTTGCCAGAGCATGCCAATGGTTTGGAGTTGCTATAGAAACTGCGTGTATCTCCTTATCTGCAAATACTTTCTGCATATCCCATTCAGTGACAGGTTTAACACCGTTCTTTTCCTGAATGGGTTTTCCCTTCTCAGCAAAAAACTGCTCATCTACATCACATATTGTTTTCAGATATACATTCCTGTTCTCCTTAAGTGCCAGCCATGAATTAATATGATCGCCTCCACGTCCTCTGAGGCCTATCACTGCCATATTTATCCTGTCATTTGCACCAAGGATTGAGGAATATGACCTTGCACTGAAGCCAAGGCCCCCAATTGCCAGACCGGCTGTTCCCAGAACTCCGGTCTTAATGAAATCTCTTCGTTTTGTCATGATGTGTTATTTAAAAGTTTATGTTGTTATGAGTTGGTTTCTGGTATAAAAAGGGTTGGTATTACGGTACGGCGGTATGACGGTATGACGGTACGACGGTAAGATGATTCTAACCTCCATACTTTTATTTTTCTGATTTTAATGACCATCTCTTTACACGATAACCTTTGTAGGCATAAAATACAAGATAGATATAACACGGGAAAAGTACCGCATAACCTGCAAACGGACTGTAAATGTCTGCAAAATAGCCATATGTGATAGGTACAATAGCACTACCGCATAGTCCCATAATAAGTATCGACCCACCCATCTTTGTGAATTTTCCAAGTCCGTTAAGGGCAAGGGGCCAGAGTGTTGACCACATAAGCGAGTTGGAAAGTCCAAGTACCACAAGCACCCAAATGGAAATATCAGCTTTATGGTTGAGAAATGTTACTTCTCTGCCATGAACCATAAAAAATACTATTGTAAGCAAAAGAGCTGAAGTGGTGCAGATACGGAGCACTTTCAGATGGTTTATGAATTTCGGGATCAATACTATCCCAAGGAGAAATCCAAACATTGTTACACCAAGAATATAGGAAGGAAAAACCTTTGCTTCAAGCAATGGTAATCCAAGTGACTGCCCGTAATTTATAACAGTGTTTATACCTGTTACCTGGGAACCTACATGCAGGAATATTGCAAAAGCACCAAGTATTGTGTGAGGAAACTGCAGGATACTTGTTTTTTCCGATTGATTATCGGAGGTCACTGCATTATCCTGACTGGTATTTATCTCGGGAAGAATGGAATATCGTACAAAAATACCCAGACTGAACAGGACCGCCGCCATACACGAATATGGAATAATAACTCTCTTAATCATTTCATCCAATGCAGCATTTCGGGCAGCTTCATCCATATTTGGAAGCTGGTTGAACAGCTCAGTATCGGTGGGTTTGAGTATGACTGCAGCCAGAAGAAGAGGTGCGATGATACCTGCAGTTTTATTGCAGACGCCCATAATACTCATCCTCTGGGCTGCCCTCTCCTTTGAACCAAGCATAGTAATATAGGTATTGGCTGCAGGCTGCAGGATGGCGAGTCCGGTACCTATTGAAAAGAGTCCTAGAAGAAATACTGCATAGGTGCGTGTAAGAGCTGCGGGAACAAATATCAATGCGCCCAGGGACATTATCCAGAAACCTATCATGATACCTTTCTTGAAACCAACCTTCTCAAGCAGATGAGCTGCAGGGACAGCCATAACAAAATATGCAATATAAAAGGCGAATGCCACCAGCAACGACTGGACATTATTCAGTTCACATGATATTTTGAAATATGGGATAAGAATAGCATTTATCCAGGTTGTGATGCCAAAAATAAAAAACAGCATGGCAATTATGGAGACTGAGATTACAGTTTTCCTGGTGGACAATGATGAGGAATCTACCGTTTCAATTTTTGGCATTACTTGTATGATAAATTGGTTAATTGTTTTAAATCTTACCCCTAAATCCCCCAAGGGGGACTTATCACTAAAGTAAAATTGAATATAAAAAATTCATTATTAAAATATTTCCGGAACTTAATATTAATATACCGCCATTATCGTTTGATCTTAAAGCCCCCTCTTGGGGGGATGGGGGGTCAGATAACCGGTTCCCACCCTTTTTCATACTCCCGTGACCATAGTTTCTCTGCTACAGGATCACCCATAATATGGCCATTTTCAGGATTGATATTCAGCGTTTTACCTGTTCTCTGGGCTATATTGCCGAGCTGAACAAGCAGAGTACTCTTATATCCGCTAACAATATCTGCATTAAGTTTTGTTCCTTTCCTGATGGCATCGAGGAAGTTGACAATATGAAATGCATCGAGGCCGCCTGACGGATTGCTCAGATTCCTGGAATCAATCACAGTATCAGCCGTAACATCCTTAATAATCTTACCCTGAATGTCATATATTGTATAAGCATTACCTGCATCGATCCTGAGTGAACCATTCTCTGCACTGAAGATAACACCTACCGCACTGCCTTCTATTTTCCTGCCGTTGCAGCTGACACCTTCCCACGTCATTGCGGTATTATTATCGAACTCCATTGATATAACCTGGGTGTCAGGTGTTTCCCAGTCATCTTTATACCTGAACCGGCCTCCGGAAGAGCTTACTTTCACAGGATAATCTACTCCAAGCCCCCAGCGTGCGAGGTCGGAATAGTGGGTTCCGTTATTAAGTGCTTCTCCTGTACCCCAGTTCCAGAACCAGTGCCAGTTATAATGTATAAGGTTGTCCTTGAATGGTTTCCTTGGTGCCGGTCCCTGCCATAAATCGTAATTCAGCCACTCCGGAACAGGAGCTTCCTTACCGATTCCGATAGAAGGTCTGTTATTTGTATACCATGTTTTGGCGAAATAAGGTCGTCCGATTATTCCTGACTTTAGTTCAGCTATACCTGCGGCAACGTTAGGGAATGAACGGCGCTGATTCCCCATCTGAATTATTGTCTTGTACTTTTCAGCTGCTGCAACCAGTAACTCCCCCTCTCTGGGATTATGACTACAGGGTTTTTCAAGATACACATGCTTGCCTGCTTTTGAGGCCAGAATGGCAGCCGGTGCATGCCAGTGATCGGGAGCTGCAACAACGAGGGCATTTATTTTCTTATCATCGAGTGCCTTACGAAAATCGGGACATGCCGATGGACGTTTCTTTCCCAGTTTCTCAATTGCGTCAGAACATGCTGCTTCAGCCCTTGAATCAACATCACAGATATAAACTATTTCTACATTCTCCTGTTTTGAAAAAGTGTCGGATAGTGCTTTGCCGCGGGAGTTGACTCCCATAACAGCCAGAAGAACTTTGTCATTTGCACCTATTATCGATGAATAGCTTCTTGCACTGAAACCCGGTAATATCCCGCCCACACTTACTGCAGCAATACCTGCGGCAGATTTTTTAATAAAAGATCTTCGACTGGTTGTCATAAATATTCGAAAATTATATTGTAAATACTCAGATTAAACGAATTTAATTTTGGCTGCCTTTTTAATGCCATCAGCCATAACTTTTGCAACATCAACAGGAACACCGCCTTTTTGCTTGCTTATATCAGCCGCCTGCATAAATGCAAATATTTCAAGGGTTTCTTCCTTCTTTACAGGCACAACTCCTGTTTTAAAGAACTCGAGAATCCTGACCAGAAGCGGATCATAACCTGCATAAGTTCCAAGTGAAAGATCTCCTTTTTCCCCGTAAGCGGTACCGCCATAACCATGTGCCCCTGAACGTGTTCCCCTGAAAGTACCTATACGCCCGTCATTCCATACTCCTACTGCAACATCTGTATCGGCTGTGCTGATCCTTGTGACTGTTTTACAGCCTGTTCCCATGACAGTGAATAGTGTTTCAACACCGTGTATTCCATACCAGAACAGATCAGGATGGCTTTTTTCAAGGCTGCAGGGTGAGTAAGCATCAGCTCCAAGTATCTTGCCTATTTTACCACTCTCAATATCTTTAATACCTGAAATATATCTCAATGATGATGCAGAAAATACAGGGACTTTGTAGAAGGCAGATGCATTGAAAATTGCAATTGCATGCTCAAGGCTTGCTGCAATAGGCTTATCAATAAACATTCTTTTTCCTGCCTTGAAAACAGGTAAAGCCTGTTCAAGATGAATTCGTCCGTCATTAGTCTCAAGAAGAAGATAATCAACCTTTGAAATCAGCTCTTCAATAGAATTTGCTATTTCCACACCATATTTCTTAACCTCCTCGATATAACCAGGGATCCTGTCGACGCTTGATTTGATATCATTGCTTCCTTTCGGATAAGCAGCAACGATCCTGAAACCGGAAAATTCCGGCTTAACATCTGGTCCGTTAAGAGCCTTTGTAAATGCAGTGCTGTGAGATGTATCAAGACCAATGATTCCAATCCTTCCTGATGCCTGGCTGCCCATTCCAAAAAGAGTTTCAGCTTTTGCAGCCAAACCAAGTCCAATACCTCCCAATGTTGCTGTTCTGACAAAATCGCGACGGTTAAGTTCTTTATTCATGACTTTATAATTATGTAATAGTGATTTGTTAAATAATTCCCACAATTTACTGATTTAAGTTAATTATTGGAATTACTAGTATGGTTTTTTATGTAAGTTTGGTAATAAATATACCTATCATGAAAAACTCAGATAACAAAACATCACGCCGTACTTTCATTGCAACAACCGGAATGGTATCGGCAGGAATAGCTCTTGGTGCAAATCCAGCAAACGCATCATCCTTCAGCAGGATATACGGTGCGAATGAAAAAATCCGTGTTGGTTTTATCGGAGTGGGGAACCGGGGAAGCCAGCTATTGCAGGTTTTCATGGCCCAGCCTGATTGTGAAATTGCTGCCCTGTGCGATATATACGAACCATACATCACACGCGACCGGTCGCAGGTTGAACCAAGGTATATAAAGGATATGCCCGGACAAATCCCCAAAATGGGAGAAAATTTCCCAAATAAGGTCGCAAGATATTCCGATTATCACAAAATACTTGAGGATAAAAGCATAGATGCTGTATGCATTGCAACTCCTGACCACTGGCATGCAATAATGACCATTGAGGCAATAAAGGCTGGTAAAGATGTATATATCGAGAAGCCGTTTTCCAAAACTATTGCAGAGGGAAAAGCAATTGTTAAAGCATGGAAAGAAAGCAAACAGATTGTAACAGTAGGCCTGAACAGAAGATCGGCACCTACATTCCTGAAACTGGCAAAGAGATACCGGCCGGAAGATTAGGAAAAATAACTTATTCAAATGCATGTCATGTATCAAATATGTTCCCGGCAGGCATCGGAAAAATGAAGCCTGAGGAGCCACCAAAGAACTTTAACTGGGATGCCTGGCTGGGACCAAGAGCCTTCAGACCATATCAGTATAACATTGCTCCGTATAAATTCAGATGGTGGGAGGAATATTGCAATCAGATCAGTAATAATGGAGTTCATTATCTTGACCTTATAAGATGGATGCTTAATGAGGAAGCACCCGTTTCAATAAGCGCTCACGGGGGGAAATTTGCAATAGATGATGACCGCACAATCCCTGACACACTGAATGCCACTTTTGAATTTGCCTCGGGTAAAATCATAAACATGCAGGTCCTC
This sequence comes from Bacteroidota bacterium, assembly GCA_016718875.1. Taxonomy (GTDB): domain Bacteria; phylum Bacteroidota; class Bacteroidia; order Bacteroidales; family VadinHA17; genus LD21. The sequence continues at coordinate 35,626 of JADKBL010000017.1, read as the reverse complement.
GAAGCAACCTCGGGAAGCTTTGTTCCCTATGGCTTTATTGAAATGAGAGGAACAAACGGAACTCTCTATACGAATGAAAATGATTATAAGATAGTACCGACTAAAGCAGGACAGTTCCAGGATTGGGATAAACTTACTGACCCTGAGGAGTTTAAACTTGAGGAAAAAGAAAACACTCAGACAGAAAAAAGTATTCTCAATAGTACAGCAAACCATATCCGGAACTTCCTCGATTGCATAAAGTCAAGGAATGTTCCTAATGCCACCCCTGAAGTTGGTCACCGCTCCACAAGTATGGCCCATCTTGCAACAATTGCAATGATAACAAGGGAGAGACTGATCTGGGATAAGGACAAGGAGGTATTCACCAATTCCGACAAGGCAAATAAACTACTGAGCTACGAATACCGGAACCCATATAAATTATAAAATGAAAATAGCTGCTAGCATTATTTTTGCATATTCATTATTCCTCTATTCCTGTAATTTGGCTCCTGAAAAAAAGGACTCCAGCCATTCAGATTCATTAACTTACTGCAATCCAATCATCTCCAAATATCTGGCAGATCCTTATATGAAATACGAGAACGGTTACTATTACATGTTTGCGACCGGAGGCTCTGAGGATGGAAGGTTCATTCCCATTCACCGCTCCATAGATATGGCAAACTGGGAGTTTGTAAGAGGTGCTGTAGAAAAGGGGGCTGAAACAGATTGGAATTTTAAACACTTCTGGGCTCCTGAAGTTTATAAAATCAGGAATAAATTTTATCTTTATTATACTGCGTCACCCCGGGAATCGCCAATGAACTCAGGTAATCATGTTGGTTTGGCCATAGCTGACAGTATCCAGGGACCATACCGGAATTTTGGGGTTATAGTTCAACATTCTTCCATCGACGGACATATATTCATTGATACTGACAGTACAATGTACATATTCTATACCATCGAGCATGGCAACAAGGATGGATTAGCAGCAGGGCAAATCTATGCCGATAAGTTGCTCTCTCCGACTCAGATTGAAGGAAACCCGGTTCAGATCATTAGCCATCATCCGTGGCAGGAAGGTCCATTCATTCTTCTTAGCGACAACAAGTATTTTCTTACCTATAGTTGTGGGAACTGGCAGGACAGCACTTATCATGTCCGATATGCAATTGCTTCTCATCCTATGGGACCTTATACTGAAAAAAGTGACACCATTTTAAGATCAAATTCAGTCGTAAAAGGACCTGGTCATCATTCTTTATTTATTGACCGGGCAGGTAAAGACTGGATTGTTTATCACGGATGGGATACCGGGCATACTGCACGATACCCCCGAATCGATCGGATTTTTGTAGATAATGATAAAATTTCATCGGACGGACCAACATACACCCCTCAAAATACAAGTAAATAATGTTCAAAAAACATTCTGATAAGTTTCTGCTGATTCTGTCTGTTTCAATTATCATTTCAGCTTCCGCTTATGTAAAAAAGGTGCCTCCAAAAAATACTATCGAGATTACGAGAGAAGAGCTTCGCGATCGTTTGTATGGCAGTTGGACTGGAATGTTAGTCGGAGGGCTCGAAGGCTTGCCACATGAGTTCAAATATGATAAAGAACCGAGGTCCTCTCTCCCTGATTTTCAGTACTTACCTGAAGGAGCCCGCACAGATGATGATAATGACTTTGAGTTAACTCATCTTTATTTTATGGATAAAGAGAATACTCTAAAACTCAGTTATCCCAGAATCGTAGAAATCTGGAAAGCCAATATGAATACCGGAATATGGGTTGCCAATAAGAATGCACGTGACCTGATGGACAAAGGATTTATACCTCCTGCAACCGGTGCAGTCGAGAACAACAAGCCTGCAGCTTTTAATCTCTCCGGACAATTTTGTACAGAGGCTTATGGAATGATTTCCCCTGGTATGCCGGTGACAGCTGCTCATTTAGGGATCTGGTATGCCCATATTTCTGTAAGCGGGGAACCAATTCAGTCAGCAATTCTGGACCACATTAATCAGTCTCAATTTAGTCAGTACAGAAACCGATTGAAGAGGTTCTCATAAGTGCACTAAAAGGGATTGATCCAGCCAGTGCAATGGCAGAAGTTGTAAATGATGCAATAAAATTATATCATAAAAATCCGGATGACTGGGTAACTGCAAGGCAGTCATTGTACAAAAAGTGGGTAGTGGACCGCAACTGGAATGGGAATTCCACTCCTTCAAACGGGGCAATGGTAATTCTGTCCCTTCTTTATGGAAATGGAGATTCTACAAACACTTCCAGTATGCAATGGCTGGGACTCGACGCCGATGTAATGCTGCAACTGCAGGTGCTGTAACCGGTGCTAATACAGGATTTAAAAAAATCAGTTCACTTCAAGGTTTCAATATGCCTGATATCTTTTTTAACAATACCAGACCACAACTTCCCGGAGAGATGAAGGTTTCTGATCAGGCTGATTTGCTTATGCGGGTTTGTGAAAAAGTAATTCTTGAAAATGGTGGAAAAAGAATTACAATAAATGGGAAACCCGGATACAGAATTAAACTACAGGAACCTGTTATAGCAGAATTCCTTATTCAGTAACTATCTGACCTTCCCTGAAGAATGAATTTATTCGTAAAATTGTGAAAACACAGGAGGATATCATATGGTTATAATTATTCAGTGCGAGGACAGGGTGGGTCTGGTTGCAGATATAGCATCTGTTCTGGCAAATGCGGCATGTAATATTATCTCCATGCGCGAACATGTGGATTCTGGAGGAGAATAAATTTTTTGTCAGAATCATTGCTGATGGAATTACTGACCCTTCTTCAATGGAGTATTCCATAAAGTCTGTACTGCCCAAAAATGCCATTGTGAGAGTTGATCCAAAACCTGAAAAGGAAATAGTAGTATTGGTTACAAAGGAGTATCACTGTTTAAGTGATATCCTTACAAGAAACCATTTCAAAACTCTTGGGGCCAGGGTACTTTGTGTTATAGGCAACCACCCTGATCTGAAGAATATTACTGAACGATTTGATATCCCATTTCATTTTGTTTCGCACGAAAACAAAGACAAAGCGGAATTTGAATCTGAGTTATTAAAAACAATCATTCAGTATAATCCTGATTATCTTATCCTGGCCAAATTCATGAGAATACTGTCACCTGAATTTGTTGATGCATTCAAACTGAAAATCATTAATATTCACCATTCATTTCTGCCTGCATTTATTGGTGCTAACCCTTATAGTCAGGCTTACAAAAGAGGTGTGAAAATTATCGGGGCAACAGCTCACTTTGTTACAAATGATCTTGATGACGGTCCAATTATTGTTCAGAAGACCACCACAATAAATCATTCATACAGGCTTGCAGATCTTATTAAAGCAGGCCGGGAGAATGAGACAGCTGCACTGATCAGGGCAATGCAGCTTGTATTTGAAGACAGGGTATTTGTTTACAACAATAAGACTGTTGTTTTTGAATAAAGTCATAAGATAGCACCAGAGATGGCACGGATTACGCTTCGCTAAATCCGCGCCAGCAACACAACCCAATTCTTTAAAGTTTTATATAATCAGTTCCAAAAGGAGCTCTCTGCTCCCTTTTAAGAAATAAATTGGCCTGCTCATTGTTGGTAAATCTCTCACTTTCCGGATCCCATTTCAGTATTCCGGGTACTTTCATGGCAATATGGCTTATCAGGCATAGTGAACATGACCTGTGACCAACTTCCACAGGCGAAATTGTCTGCTTTCTGCTTCTGATACAATCAAGCCAGTTGCCATGATGTTCGGTTGTCATGTATAAATGTATCTCACTTTCTTTAATTTCTGAACTAAGTATTGCAGGATCACTTGCTTCAAGTTTGGGAGTACCTGCATGTGTGACATATATCCAGCCGGTCTCGCCTTCGTATCTTACTCCGTAAGGATAACCGGTTCCGGCAAACATTGTGATCCCGTTCCTGTATTCGGCTTTAAGCATAAAATCCCCGTGTACATTCCAAATCCCTGACCGCGGAAATTGTGCCACTGCCTCAACTGAAACAGGACCGGTGTATTCTGTATCCATGCCCCATGCGCTGTAATCGAAAAAATGTGATCCCCATCCGGTTATCATTCCTGCACCAAACTGTTCATTCCTTAACCATCCGGGTCTTGAATAATCACTCTGCGGATGCACCCTCAGTTCATTATAAAACACTTCCGGAGTTGATCCCAGCCATGTTTTGTAATCGAAGTTTTCCGGAACAGGCATTGCTGTAACTTCAGGTCCTGAGGGATCACCGGGCATTCCTATTTTCACTGTATGCAATTTCCCTATCCTTCCATTTCTTACTAGCTCAGCAGCCTTTCTGTATCGCGGTTCCGAGGAACGGCACTGTGCACCAACCTGCAAAATAACTGATGTCTTTTTAACAACATCACTTAATTGTCTTCCTTCCTTAATTGTAAGTGAAAGAGGCTTCTGAATATAGATATCTTTTCCTGCCAAAGCTGCTTCAATTGCCGGCTGGATATGCCATTGATCAGGAGTACAGATAATAACAGCATCTATCGATTTATCACTTAGTATTCCATGGTAATCTTTGTACATCTTTACTGTCACCGATCCTTTCCTGCCGGTACTCTTATCATAGCTCTCCTCGATCATTCTCTTTCCTTCAGCCATTCTCCTGCTGTCGAGATCTGATACTGCAATCACCCTGGCAGTATCATACTTAAGAATCTCAGGGAGATTATGTTCCCTGGCAATCCTTCCGCATCCGATAAGGCCGATATTTATCTTATCTCCCGGAGGATTCTTCCCTATTACATGAGACGGGATAATAGTTGGAATAACAAAAAGTCCGGCAGTTGTTGCCATTGTCTCTTTAAGGAATGATCTTCGTTTCATAATACATTTATGAAGGTTTTACCTGAGGTAGTTTACATGCGGCGAATCTGTCAAGGAATAAAACTGCATTTTTATGTCTCCTGAGAACCGATGCGGGACATGAAGTATCTATTCTTTTTTCAAGTGTATTGAAGACTGCATCAGATTTACGTTCGTCGGGGACAGTACAACACAGGTATTTGCAATCCATAATTGCAGGCACAGTAAGAGTTATAGCATTTACAGGCACATCTTTTAATGTGGGAAACCATCCCTCACCAACCTGCTGGTTTCTGCAGGCTTCGTCCATCTCCACAACTTTAAGATATTCAGGATCATTAAAATCGGCTACCCCGGGGTCGTTAAAAGCGATATGACCATTCTCACCGATACCTATACATGCAATGTCAACCGGATTTCTTCTTAAAAGATCCGAATAACGTTTTATTTCCTCATTCAGGTCTCCTGCATCCCCATTTAAGTAGTAAACATTTCCTGGAAATACTTTTTCTGCAATTCTTTCTCTGAGAAAACGACGGAAACTGGCAGGATGAGTGTTTCCTATTCCAATATATTCATCGAGGTGAAACAGGTTGATCTTTTTCCAGTCAATATCCTTTCCAAGTAATTCATCATGAAGCGGATATTGTGAAGCTCCTGTACCAAGAATCAGATTTGCAACACCATTTGAATGAATTGCCTTTTGCAAAACATCAGCAACATAGTCTGCCGATGCTTTGCCCATTTCAGCAGCAGAATTAAATATTTCTACCTTAAGACTATCTTTAAAATATGTTACAGGTTTAATCATTTCTTACCTGGTATAAACCTCGTTTCCACAAACAAATGTCCTTTCAATCTGCAATTTAGAATCATTCATTGAAAACATAATGAAGTCAGCTCTTTTGCCAGGTTCAATAGCACCTCTGTCATTCAGATTATGAAGCTTTGCAGGATTTGCTGCTGTCATTTTAAATATATCTCCAAGTGAACATCCGGTAACATGCATCATATGTGAAACGGCTTCCGGGAGAGGTGTGGCTGATCCGTACAATCCTGCTTCCTGACCTGAAAAACGGAGATGACCATTAGGTGCTTTTTCAATTGTTTCCCCGGTCTTGATTTTATAGAGCCCAGCAGGTAGTCCTGCATAACTGACCATATCTGAGATAATAATAGTCTTTTCTGCACCTTTAATCTTATAGAAAGCCTTAAGTACGTCGGGAGGAAGATGAAAACTGTCGGAAATAATGCTTGCCATAAGGCGGTCATCGGTAAGCTGAGGCCATAATGGGTTCCTGTGCCTGTTAATTGTTGTAGCACATCCATTCCCGAGATGTGTCGAGAGCTGAGCCCCGGCTTCGGCGGCCTCATGTATTTGATCAGCAGAGCCGTTATGATGGCCAAGTGAGACGACTATACCCTTTTCTCTGCACTTCCTAATAAAATCTGTTGCTCCTTCTGTCTCAGGGGCCATAGTCACAATCAAAATTTTGCCATCTGCACTATCGTACAATTGCATGAATTCGTTCCAGTCAGGAATTCTGACATGCTCCTTAGGATGAGCACCACGATAACCATCAACTGCAGATATATAGGGTCCTTCAAAATGAAGGCCCGGTATTGAACCCATATTTTCCGGATCGTTCATTGCTTCTTTCAGGATACTTATATTGCGCAGGAAAAGTTCCTGAGAATTTGTTGTAAGCGTGGGGAAGTAGCTTGTAACTCCCTGTGCCCAAAGTTCCTTTGTTATCTTCCTTATTTCTTCAACTGACAGATGCTTAGCTTCCAAAGAAGAATCATCAGCTCCTTCAAGGGAAAAAGACACGCCATCATATCCATTTACCTGAATATCAATAAATCCGGGAGCTAAATACAGAATTTCCGAGCTTTTATTTAACTTTTCAATCCTCTCAATTTTTGTGATAATTCCCCCATCAAACCAGACTGCAACCGGCTGGTTGTCAAGATAATTTATGCCTTCCACTCTACCTGAAGAAAAATCAACACTCATTTTATCCCTTCCCCTTAATTTGATACTATTTTAAAACTAACCTTTTTAAAGTCTTCCGGATCAATTAATTGATTCTTAACCCTGATAGCAGGTACCGGTTTTTTGCTTTTGGTTATAATCTCAGCTCCAATCAGTTCACCATCCTTCCATTCCATATTGATACTATACCCGCCCCTGGCTTTCAGACCTGAAACCCGTCCTGTTTTTAATTCATCAGGTAAGGCCGGCAAAAGATCTATCCCATCGAGATGTGATTGTACAAGCATTTCGGCAATGCACCCCGGAACAGAAGCAGAACCATCGAGCTGGAAATGACAATATAATTCGCCTTCCATAAAAAAATCTTTACGCTCCCAGCCATATTCCGCATGCTGAAAAGTGAGTCCGTTTTCAAAACCCTCTTCGTTAAGCATCTTGAAAGAATTTTATTGGCCCTGTTTCCGTCGAGCAATCTCGTCCAGCACCACATCCTGTGAGCCCTGGCCCAATTGCCACCGGCAGCAAGCTCCTGATCAGGAAAACGTCCGTCACCTCTCATGTCCAATGACTTCTTAGCAGCTGCAGCCAGCTCCGGTGTCTTAAACGGATCAATTTGTTTACCGGGGCAGACAGCATACAAATGTGCTATATGCCTGTGGTGACATTCAGGATTATCAATATCCTCAAACCACTCCTGCAACTGTCCGTATTTTCCTATTTTCAGAGGCATAAGATCCTGTCGGATTTTCAGGAGAGAATCTGCAAAGATATTATCACCTGTAATCATGGCTGCTGATGAGGTATTTGTAAACAGATCCCATAACATTTCCATATCCTGGTAAACGCCGGGAATTGAATAATGATATTTACTGCTTATTGAATCGTGAAAAGCAGGATTAAGTCCCTTATCCGTCATCAGGGCACCATGCTCGGCAGAAACTGTAGGTGCTGTAATATAATATCCATTTACTTTGATCAGGTTCTCCAGCCAGAATATTGATGCTTCTTTTAAAAGCGGATAGGCTTGAACTTTCAGATACTGAGTATCCTGAGTGAATGCAAATTGATCCCATACATGCTGACAATGCCAGGCTGCACCCATCGGATACATTCCCCATGGATGACCGCCAATTGGTGCCGCATGACCCCAAATATTCCCGGTGGTATGGCTGACCCAGCCGTTCGTTCCGTAAATGCGTTTTGCAATCTCTCTGCCGGAGATAGAGAGGTTATCTATCCAGTCGATATAAGACTGCTGGCATTCCGCAAGATCAGTTGGTCCGCACGACCAGTATATTTCCTGAAGGTTTATATTGCTCTGATAATTACCTGCCCATGGAGCAGCCTTAAATGCGTTCCAGACTCCCTGCAGATTTGCCGGAAGGGTTTTAGGACGGGATGAACTGATAATCATATACCTGCCCAGGTTAAATGCAAGTGTTTTATAACCGGGATCTGATTCCCCTGTTTTCAATCTCTGATACCTCTCATTTGTCGGAAGTTTCTCTGCTTCTGTGTTTCCTTCTACTGAGAACTTTACCCTGTCATATAATGACCTGTAATCATAAATATGATCCATTTTTAAATCTTCGAAACTTCTATCACTAAGTCTATTTATGATGTCGTTGGTAATTTTTTCAGGATCATCACCTGTATAATCAGGATACTTCATCTCATAATTGGTAGCGACAGTCAGATATAACTCAACCGCATCGGCCTCTCTGACAGTAAGAAAATCTCCCTCTTTGCTCACAACTCCTCCATCGTTCTTAATCTGGATCAGAACAACAAAGGGCCTGAAGTTTTTATTAATCACTCCTCTGACTTTAAATGTGTTTCCGGAAATAACAATATCAGATGAATCCTGCATGATATTCATAGTAAGATTGAATGAGATCTTTTTAGCGGCTCCGGATGAAAACCGCATGGCCAGCACCTTGTCAGGATAAGAACAAAAGTACTCCCTTTTAAAAGCAGTTTCTCCGATATTATACTGAATCAATCCAAGTGAACGATTGAGGTCCAGGACTCTCTGATAATTTTCCGCGCTGGTTTCGTGATTTAAAAACTTAATTACCAGGCTTCCAACAGATGTGAAATTGCCGAACAATTCTGATGAGCCGAAAAAACTATCAGTAATCAGTTTATCTGCTTTTTGGGATTCGCCTTCAAGAACCGCTTTTCTGATCAACGGAAGTGATTTTGCAGCATCTGGGTTAACACCTGCTCTGGTCCAGTCACCTTCAGCCGGTCCGCCTGTCCACATACTTTTTTCAGATAATGCAACTACCTCTTCTTCAACACCACCAAAAAAAGAGGCACCAAAATAGCCGTTACCGACGTGCAAGGCCTGACTGTTCCAGTATTTTGCCGGATAACGGTACCATAATCTGCTATTATTGTCAGTTAATGAATCATTATCGGAACACGAATAAAAGAAAAAAGCCAGTAAAGAAATAATTATTGCAGATCTAATTTTCATAATATCAGTCTCCAAGAAAAAATTCAAAAAACCGGAAAACAATATCATTCGATTCAGCATTCGGTGAATGTTCAGGACGATTCGTCATTCCAACCCTGTTCTCATATCCAAGCATCCTGTTTACAGATACTGAATGATTCAGAGGGATCCATCGTGAAGGTCCGTCTTCAGAACCACCTGATACCAGAAAAGGTCGCGGAGCCATCAGGGCATGAAGCTCATGCAGATCATAACCTTCCTTTCTCAGCTTTGGATAAAGTCCTTTTGCACCTTCAATATTGCCTGTTTTCCTCCATGTGTTATTCCACGGCGGCGGATAATAGCCGAGATACCATGGTTCCCAGTAGTTTACATTAGGACGGGAATCATCAAATACAATTCCGGGATCGGACCAAACAGCGCATGCAAACTTTTCAAAGAGGCATGATGCAAACATGGCCCATTTGCCTCCGTAGGAATGTCCAATAATTCCGATCCTCTGAGGGTCCACTTCCGGAAGTTCTGAAAGCATGTACCATGAATTTGCTGCAGCATAAGCAAGTACTGAAAGCGGCTGCATTGAAGAATTCTTAATATCAGGATAATAAAGGGAATATGTTTTTGCTTTGGTCGTTTCTGAGGTGCCGATTGAGAGAGTAACAAAACCCCGTTTTGCCAGCTGGTGAGCAAAATCGCGGTATTCCATATCACCAATACCTGCAGAAGTTTCAGGTTCATAGTATACAGTTATTACTGCCGGTCTTTTTCCTTTCCCCTCAGGTATCAGCAGATAACCTTCTGTAGACTGATCGGGAAGCCAGTTAAATTTTATCTTATACCTTATATAATTTTCCACCTTAACCTTTTCAGTCACTTCCATCTTCTGGTTTTTAATAAAAGGAGGCCATTCGCCAATCATTCCAAACCAGGTACTGAGTATCTCACTCCTCCTTTTTTGCCAATCAGCAGCATTCTTTACCTCAGTGCCATTATAGAATTTAAGAGGAGAACGGTAGTTGCCGAAATTATTATTGTATTCAGGTGGAGGAGAAAAGAAAGATGAGATAACGGACCAGGAAGATTTTTCAATTTCATTATGCCCTCCCAAAGTCTGACTTGTCAATTTACTTGAAAAACTAAATATCAGAAGTATGAAAACTGAGAATCTTAACATACTGTTTTTTAAATTTACATCCCTCTTTAATATTTGCCTCTCCCTAAATCCCTCTCCCGGGGGAGAGGGACTTCTCAAATTGATTTTCTTTAGTCTCCTCCCCTTCTCCCCTGGGAGAAGGGGCCGGGGGATGAGGAAAATTAAGCATACCACTTTCTCTCCCGATCCATTGGACCATTAAGAATGCTATAAGCGATATTCGCATTCTCCACCACCTGGAAATCGAACATTCCAACACAGGCAAAATCAGCTCCGCTGGTGAACGCATGTTTCAATCCCTCTTCCGGTTTTATTGCACCGGCAGCAAGAACTTTATAGGCAATCCATGGTGTTTCGTTGGTTTTGAAGAAGTCGGCAACTGCCTTGTCAGACATACACCATATATTGTCGTGAGCCATATTATGATCCTCACCATCCTTTGGCAATTCGGGATCATTCGGATCGATTGGTGTTGCTGACCAGTATTTGTGACTATGGAAGGTCTTCATGTAGAAATCAGGATTAATGCCATTGGCAACACAGGCTTCAGGCACCCTCATTGAATGGGCAGCTGTGCCAGCTATCAAACCCTGTTTCTGTATCAGCTCAATTGGCTTCCTGAGATCAGCTATCTTATTGTCTGTCACTATCTTATCAGCAATTCCACCCATAACAAAGGCTCCAATAGCGCCATGGTCTATTGCCATCTGCACATTGGAAACATCATCCCCCTTCGGATAGGTCTGGGCCACCCATTTTACCTTTCCACCCCTGCTCCAGTATTTCTCGAGAATCCTGATTGTATTTTCATCACAGCGGAAAATTGCAGTATTTATTCCACAGGCTTCACAAAGCCACAGGGTTTCTATCACCTTTTCATCAGAAAAGTATTTCTTAAGCCATGTTGAGACATAAATCAGGTCTCTTGAATGAGCAAATCCGCTTATAAGGTTTCCGCCTATCATAACACGGCTGAGCTCAATATTTTTGATTTTTCCTGCCGGAACCTTACCTTTTAATTCCTTTACCGACATTGTTTTCCCGAGAAGAAGGGAAGCACCGCTTACTGCCTGGGGTTTAAGGTTTTCTTCTTCAAAGCTTATCCAGCCTCTCTTTTTGGCCATACCGAAAAAAACTGCACCGAAAAGTGGCAATACTGCCAGGTTCTTAATCATCTCCCTTCTTGAAGTATCAACAGTTTCAAGTATTTCATGATTCTCAGCAGCCGGAAATTTCTTCTCTTTTTCTGCACGGTTTCTGACCGCAAGATATCTCTGAATGCCAAAGAGTTGCTCTCCGTTCAGAGAAGCTATTACAATCAGAACAAATGCCTCTATAAGGTTATAATTGATAATATAGAAGTGGCTCTGTGTGGGAACTGTTGAGTAAACGAATGGCGGATTAGCTATATAATAAAGAAGAAGCAATAAAGCTCCGCCAATACTTGCAGCTCTTGGCAAAAATCCGATAAACAGAAATAATCCAATAATTAAAAGTCCCCATATATTAAGAAAATCAACAATCTGCAAAGTGGTATTGTTACTTATCAGCCAGTGAAAAAAACCTGACAGGAACCATTTCGATTCCATCAGATAAAGTGCTGATGACCAGTTCGGATTAAAAACTTTGGCAATTCCTTCATATAAAAAATGCCAGCCTATTACAATCCGAAGTATTGTCAGTAGCCAGGTTGCGGTTTTGTTGAGGTCCTTCATATATTTCCTGATATATACTTAATAATTGTGCAATATAAATATTATTTAAATCCTTTACTGATCCAGAAGCTGAAGGGCGGTCGGTATAACCCATTCCTTTCCAACCAGCCGGGGCTTGGGTTGAGAGGGATCAAGATCAAGGTATTCCATTCGGGCTTTTATTGGTGTGCTGACTAAATATGGTTTGCAATTCGGTATTGCGGCGATTGATTTTTTTGCACCTTCATACAGCGCCTGACGGGTTTCTTCAAACGGATAAAGTGCAGCAGCTTCCCTGCTGACTCCTTCCTTTGTTGCAACTGTAACGATCCCGGTGCCGAAAAACCTAACGGCTTCACGGCAGGTCGCAACATCTCCGGTGACAAGAATCGGAGGTACACCAAAATGACCTGCAATTATTGCTGTCTGTGCCAGCTCACCTGACTCAACACCATTGTACCAGTATTTATTCTCTGTCTTGGATGATTGGGTATGGTTCAGAACACCATCTTTGGTCCCGTTCATGGCATGAAAGCCAAACATTACAATTCCCGAGTAGGATTTGTCAAGGTTCCAGTGATTTCCGTTTGGCTTGGGTTTTCCGGTAACATAAACAGCCCCCGGTACCATCAGATGAGGAACCATTGCCTGATTGCCATGGCCGTCAATAATTACGATCTCATCTGCACCTCCATCCTTAAGTCCTTTAACAACTGCAGCAAGATCTCCCATAAAGTATTCACAGGCTTTTAAGTTTTCCGGTGAACCTTTCTCACGTGTCTGGGTAAAATTAAATACACCGCTGACTCCTTCAAGGTCCGTTTCAATGAAGATCTTAATCTGGGCAGATAATGTTGTAAAGAATGATAACAACAATAATAGTGAAACCATCAGTATGCTCTTTTTCATTTTATGGTATATTAGTTTTTCAAAAATAAACATCCCCCTGGCCCCCTTCAAAGGGGGAATAAGAACGTGTAAACCATTTCACTTTTTATATGGCCCCGGAAAACTAATAAGGTCAGTTCTTGTCTTTCCGTTTTCAGTTATCCTGGCAAGTGTATAAACAGTTCCGTCATCACCTATTGCAATAGAGTTTACATACAGAGGTCTCTGACCATCAGGATAAAAAACTGCTCCATGATCGAGATATCTGCCTGTAGGAATATCATAAGTTACAAGATGCAGATCCTCAAGTCCTTTTGCTTCACCCTTGGCCGTTGATTCTGCTCCCTTTACCCGTTGTCCATCAATGTAAATTGGTCCGCCTGTCAGATAGTAAATAGTCCTGCCATCGGGACCAAGCTTAAAGCCCAGATAGCCATAACTGAACTGATCGCCCATTCCTGTAAGTTTTGATGGTATTGACGTGAGCCTATCAAGTACGTCGATCCTTGGAACCGAGGGATCAAAACGGAAAAGATAGCCTGAATTTCCATGCACCCCGTAAACTTTATTTTCAGGTTTGTACCAGAAAACCTGTCTCCAGTTATAGGCCATACTACCGGAGGTGAATATGTCATATGTACCGAAGTAATCCTTTTTCATATTCTCGCCTGCAATTGTCTCAACAACATTTGAACCAAGCTTCAGATACTTGATATGTCCTTCGGCGGTTGTCATATAAACAGCACCATCTTCAGGATTAATTGCAAGAGAGCGGCATACAACACGGAAGTTCTCACCCATTCCATCTTCACCTTTTCCTGTTATTGGTCCGAGATCATCCATCTTCTTTGATGCCACATCATAACGAAAGAAAATCCCGGTTGGCCATGAGAGGCCATAAATAATTCCCTGACCGGATCCATGTTCATTGTTATGATGCCCTCCTTGTTTGGACCGATGCCCAGGTCTTCAAATTTCTTTGTTTTTATCGTATGAAAGCAGATGTCCTCCCCTGTAGGCATTATAATCACCGGTAGGCAGCCCTGTCTTTTCCATGCCATCGATGATACTGTAATATCCGAGATGAGTTGCAAAGTAGAGTTTCCCATTCATCTCAACAAAGTTCACATGGCTTTTTCCCTGGGCTACAACCTTCATACCCTTCTCTCCGCATATCTCGGTAAGGTCCCCAAGATGTTCCGTACTATTGGTTTTCGGATCAAAAGAATACATCTGTCCTGCTATATCCATCAACTGTGAACACAGAACATAGTATACCTTGCCATCGCTTGCAGTTGATATTCCGTTATATGTATCATGTGCATGTTCAAAACCTGAATTATATACAGTTGCAGTAATTTTTGCATCCGGTGTTGACTGCAGTACAGGTTCAGATTGTTGCGGTACAGGCTGATTGCATGATGAAATAGTAAATGCAATGAATATTAAAGAAATTAATCGGTAAAATAGAAATCGAATTAGTCCATTTCGTGGGGAATAAATCGGGGGTTAAGGTTAATTATTTTTGTTTTTGATCTGTTCTGCATTTTCCTGATCCTCTCAATAGCAAGAGCAATGTTATCTAGATCTGACTTTTCAGCCAGCAGCATATTCTGCTGAAGCCAGACTGACTCCATACACAACCTGTCATTCTCCGGACATTCGTTGGCTTCCTTGAATTTATTGAAGTCGAGCTCTTCAGCCGGATACATCTTTTTGAAATTCTTCGTTTTAAATGCATGTTCCAGGTAAGGCTGCTTGTTAAGGAAAGGTGCATAGCCGCTGAGGTTTGGAATTCCTTCTGCAGAAAGTGCCTTCAGGAACTTATCCCTGGGCAGACCTTTAAATTCCTTCTCATCATATCTGAAACAGAACATATGGAATGCAGCCCTGGTAACATTCTTATACATCTTATAAGGTTTGATACCCGGGATCCCTTTGATCTGATCCCTCAGGTATTTTGCATTCTGATTTCTCAGAGTTGTCTGTTCCTCCAGGACTCCAATCTGTGCGAGTCCGATAGCTGCCTGGTATTCGGTAAGCCTTAACTTTGTTGCAAGCATCACTGATCCGGCACCAACACCACCGATTACAGTACCATATGGAAATCCAACATTATGATATGAGTAGCATCTGTCGATGAACTCTTCATCATCACTTACTACTGCGCCACCTTCTCCAAGCGGCAGATGTTTTGAGTTCTGAAAGCTGAAACAACCGCACTGTCCGAATGTACCTACTTTTTTATTGTTTATTTCAGCAAGCCATGCCTGGCAGGCATCTTCAATTACGATAAGATTATGTTCCTTTCCAATCTTCATGATACTTTCCATATCGGCAGGCATCCCTAGGATATGTACAGGCAAAATTGCCCTGGTACGCGGAGTTATCTTCGCTTTAATTTTCTCAGGATCGATCTGGTATGTCTCCGGATCAATATCTGCAAAAACAGGCATTGCCCCGGCGAGGAGAATAGACTGAACAGTTGAAATCCAGGTATAGGGTGTTACAATAACCTCATCACCGGCACCAATATCATTCTGGGCAACAGCAGTCACAAGCGCATTTGTCCCATTCACAACTGAAAGGCACCTTTTGCTCCCGATAGTCTCGGCCCATTTCTTTTCAAACTCAGTAACTACTTCTGCTCTCGACCAGATTCCGCTCTGCATAACATTAAGAAGACTCTCGTTATAAGCAGGTTTCCACTGGGGCCACCCGGGCCATCCTTTAGTATGGATTTTCTGACCGCCAAGGATAGCCGGAACTCCGGTATCTGTTGCACAATTTGCTGCAAGGACAGGAGTAAGTCCGACTGCCACAGCTGCACCAATACCTGCCATTGAATTCTGTTTTACAAATTCCCGACGTGTATAGTTCTTTGAGGCCATAGTGTTTTGGTTTTTGTTTATGAAATTGAATTCAGCTTATCCCTGCCGGCATAAACTTTCTTTATTGCATTCACAACGTCATCCATATCGGCCAGTGAACCAAGCAGCGGACCGGAAGCCCAGAGCATAACCATTTCCTGGCATACCTGATCGCACTTTGGAAGGACCAGTTCATCCTTGAATTTTTTAAGGCGTGAAGCCCCGAACATTGTCTTGTATTCAGGAAGTGTCTGAATATGATCGGTCCATGGCTCCCTGTGAAGACCATTTGCAATATAGGGACTAAGGCTGATTCCTTCTGCGGCAACTGCCTTAAGGAATTTTTCACGGGGAGCATTGTTCCAGTGTTCCTTTTTGTATGACCATGTATAAAGGTAGAACGAACCTGCAGTTGTTCCTTCATAAAGTTTCTGCGGAGTAAGTCCGGGAATATCCTTAAGCTGCTCTGTAAGATATTTTGCATTCCGGTTACGGGTATTATGCCGTTCCTTCATACCCGGCATCTGGCCAAGTAAAACTGCTCCTTCAAACTCATTCATACGGTATTTGGAACCGATTGTCATTGTCTTTCCGTTTTTTGCTGTACCATGGTTCATTACCGTATAGCATTTATCCATGAGTTCCTCATTGGCACTCATTATGGCACCACCCTCGCCGCAGCAGAATACCTTGCTGGTCTGGAAGCTAAGGCATCCTGCATCACCTATCAGGCCTACCATCTTGCCCTGGTATTCTGCCATTATCGCCTGGCATGAATCTTCAATAACAAAAAGGTTATGTTTCTTTGCTATCTCCATTATCCGCTGCATGTTACATGGTTGTCCCATAATATGCACCGGCATGAGAGCTTTTGTTTTCTTTGTAATTTTCCTCTCAATATCATCGGGATCAATCTGGAAAGATTCGGTATCAAGATCAGCCATTACAGGAAGTGCACGGCTCACCAGTATACTCTGAATTGTTCCTGGGTCAGTATAAGGGGATGTAATTATTTCATCACCGGGCCCTATCCCAAGTGCTTCCACAACGGTATTGAGTGATTGCGTTCCTGAACCTGTACTTACGGTCGATTTTATTCCATAGATCTTTGCAAGTTCCTTCTCAAAAGTAGGTACAGTACCGTTGGGAGACTGTATCCTGCACCATATACCACTGCGCGTGGTCTTAACAACCTCTTCCACTACCTTTTCGTCAACATATGGCCAGTCGGGCCACTTTTTATCAGGAGCAACCGGAGTTCCTCCAAAAATGGCCAGTTTTCCAGTCTCATTTCTGACATGGGTAATATTCCCGAATGCAGGAATAGCTGATGAAACTGCTACTGCTGCTGTTCCGGCAGCAGTTGTTCCAATAAACTTCCTTCTTGAAAAATCTTTTGCTTTCATTCTCTTTGGTTTTAAAATATCTTTTTCAAATTCCTAATAACCTTTTTGCATTGCCTGACCTGATAAGTTCCTTTGTTGCCTCATCTGCCTCATCAGGTCTCAGTGATTCTATACGTAACAGACCAGTAAGGTAATCGAGTATCGGTGAATGTGTTCCGAAGGCAAACTTCTCTTTCCCCAGTTTTTTTATCATTTCACCGGGATTCGAAAGCGACCTGCCTGATGTATCTATCAGTAAATCAATGTTTTTAAGAATCTCATTATCAGACACTTCCATATTCATGCTGTTTGCAGGATTCGCAATGAAGTATTTTGCATCCCTGACTTCCCTTATTATTGGCATGATATCCTTCATTGTCCATTCTTTGGAAATATCCATCCAGGATCTCTGCCTCGAATCGACAATCCGATGGGTGAACACTACAATCAATCCTTTATCGCGGGCTCTTTTCACAAGCTCAATGCATGACGGATCGGTAATTTCATAATCGTGATATAGCGGATAAAGGCAAATCCCTTTCATTCCGTATTTATCAGCACAGGTATTAAGATCATTATTCCAGCCTGCATAGATAGGATTAAGTACTGCGAAGGGAATGAAACGGTTTGAAAATTTTTTATCAGATTTCAGCTCTTCAAACAATTCTTCATTGGCAGATTGTGTATCCTTATAGAAAATTCCATTGAGATTGCTTACTACCGAAATCTCCACATTGAATTTATCCATCCTTTCAAGCAGAGATGTACATGTATTGTACTTCATCTTCTTAAATGGCCAGTGGCCGACATGAGCATTGATATCAATCAGCATTGAACCCTCCCTTAATTAACAATTTATTATAATTTCCAAAAAAGATCTTTTGCCTCTGGGCATCAGTCAGATCAGATGAAAGGATATTTCCGATACTCTGGTAATAAGAATTATCACTTCCATAAAGAAGCCTGTCCTCTCCAAGATAATTTATTGCATAATCGATCATTCCGGCCTCATTATTACTTCCCGAGACATCAACATAGATATTGGGAAAATCCTTCAGAATTTTGCATTCATACTGCCAGTCGCACCCGGCACCAATGTGTGCAAACTGAAATATAGCCTCCGGATACCTTGATGCAATATCGGCAAAATCCTCAGGAGTCGATTCATTTGGGTAGAGATTACCATATTTGGTTCTGTATCCTCCACGCCCGATCCCCGAATAAGAGTGTATTAGAATCACCATTTTAAGATCGGCCATCTTCTCAATGACAGGATAGTAGAGCGGATTATTGATCTTTACTTCATAATATATTTTCAGCCCCGACATACCCGAACCAACGCATCGTTTTATCTCTTCAAGCGATTCCCTTGCATAAACCGGGTTAATTGTAAACTGACCCAGAAATCTGTCGGGATATAGCTTCATTGCTCTCAGGATCTCATTGTTATTATCAATATAATCCTGAAAAGGCCTGTCAGGCAAAGTAACCGGTTTTGATGCCACTAACTTATTGATTCCTAAGCCTGTCGGCTATGTCTATCTGTGCAGCCGGACCTGAATCCAATGCCAGGTTAATGTGCATGTGTGAATCGATCTTCCTGAATTTAGCTGCCTCCTTAATGATATTATAGGATGAATCAGAGTGAGGATAATTATCCGCATTTTCAATCTGCCCCGCACCCAGCATTATACCTGCTGCAGAGAGAGCAGTATTTGCACAGAAACTCCTCCTGTTCATTATTTCCATTCTATTTTGCTGCAACCTCCTTAACTCCTGCTTTTGCAGCCAGTCTCTTCATTTCATTTATTATGGAAGCTTCAATACCGGTCTCCCATTTACCGGGCAACCCGTATACTCTCATCGATGATTCCCCTTCATATCCTCCTTCCTGCAGAATGGTCTCTGAAGGAATATATGCCATATCCTCATTGGCATATCCGATTATAAATGTTTCAGGCCCGAATATTTTCTTCATTTCAAGGGCATACTCAACAACCAGTTCTCCTCCAAATGACATTATGGGCTGGTCCCCTAATTTCCAAACCTGCAGCGGATATGGGTATGATGAAAGCAGGTGGCCGTTATTTTTAAGATACTTAAGCTGGTTTGTAGCCCAGCTCTTCTCAAATCCCTTTGCCTCATTTTCTATTTTTATGAGCTCTTCTTTTGAAGGGGGAGCTGCAAACTTAAGATCAACCTCAGAATATGCTGTTGACAATGAAGGTTCAAGCTCCTTCATATCCTCATTTAAAACCCTGTCTACCGCGGCAGCGAGTTCTTTGCCGTATTGTTTTGCAAGCGGGACCGTCCGGCGCGGAAGTGGGTTCTGATCAGCTCCTGCTCCCTGGAAGAACATGGCTGTGGTACTGGGATATAGTTTTTCCAGTTCCAGCTGAGCAAAGCCCGGATAATCACCTGAATAGAGATAAAAATTGAGCACTGTTGCATGACAAGAATATCCGAATGCCACAGCTATCAAATTATTCTCCCGGTCAGTAACCTTGAGCACCGGTACTGCATAATCATTCGGTCCCTTCAGGTCATTTGCCTGGTTAATAGTTGCTTCGGTATTGTTACGCCTGTTTACCTGGAACCTTGTTACCCCGTTCTGCGAGAAAATTTTTGCCGGAGCCATTTTGCTGAGAGCTTCTCCGGTCAACTCAACTATCTTTTTTTCAAGGTTTGACGAATAGTTTCTGATAACCTCCCGCTTATGTGCATCAAGAGGATAGATATCATACAGCGCACCATCGAGTACCGGTCCTGTATGGGTATGTGAGCAACTGAGAATAATCTGTGAGCGTGTAAGTCCGTATTTTACAGCTAACTGATTACGGATATTATCGGACATTTTTGCCGGGAAGCCCAGAAGATCAGATGTTATAAGGACAGCCTTTTTCCCTTTTGCGTCCTGAATTGCCAGAACCTTGATCCACAGATCTGTAAGTACACCTTCCGATTCATGATCGCGTGAAGCATAACCGGCCATCCACATTGGCTCCTTCGGAGTAATTACCGTCCGCGCAAGACCTGCTTTCCATCCTTTCCCGGATGATGGCTGTCCGCTGATATAACTGCCGGTAAAACAATAAGAAACGATTAATAATAAAAGAACCGAGAACAGAACTCTGTTTTTCATCCTGTCAATATTTAAGGAATAATTCCGGAATACTCCCTAAATGTAGTAAATTATGGGATAATGTTACTTCCTGAGAAGTTTTTTTATGGCATCCTTAACGACCTTTTCTGAACCAGGAGCAACGCCTGAAGCTCCACTGGCCTCATAGCCTCCTTCAACATAAGCTGCATCAGTACAAATATATTCCGGACCATAATCTCCATAGGCAGCCATCACAACAAACAGATCGCGCCGTTCAGCTTTTGCGGCAAGCTGAAATTCCACCATAAGTTCGCCCGGAAGATGCAGTATCCTTGAGTGCCCTATTGAGAGACAGGTGACATCTATCTTCCTTCCCTGTTTGCATCTTTCAAGCCACATAATTTTTGGAATTGAATTGGTAAGGAAAATAGCATCAGTACCTTTTGCCTTGAGATCTTCATCAAAATTTTCAGATAATATGGCCGGTGGCAGAGAAACCGGTTCAACACTCCAGGTAACTGATCCTGCTGTAACAGGCTCTTTTCTGGTTGCTTCCCATGCCCTTTTCATACCATCGGCAAGTCGTTCAGCAAGGATCCCTCTGTTCTCCTTTGAACCATCGTTGTATTTTCCGGCAC
The DNA here is from genome assembly GCA_016718875.1 of Bacteroidota bacterium. GTDB lineage: Bacteria > Bacteroidota > Bacteroidia > Bacteroidales > VadinHA17 > LD21. Next base: position 14,565 of record JADKBL010000017.1, on the reverse strand, counting down.
CAAGGTCTCCTCCCGCACCATTGAAATGAACATGAAGGGCATCGGGAACAGCCAGTTGCCTGTAAAACCTGGCAATACCCGGATAATCAGGATTTGGCAGACCTGTAAGATAGTAACTCTGAGGATGACAGGCATAATAACTTAAAACTGCAAGAGACTTCTCTCCGTTCCAGAAACTTATCACAGATACTTTCGGATCAATCAATCCTTCCGGTTCTGCCCTTAATGCTGAATCTTTCGTGGTAGTATAACGGGTTGCCTTAATCTTTCCATCCGGGCCTGCAATTCTTCTGTTGGAAGCCACTTTATATACATCGGCTTCTCCCATACCTATATGAGTTACAGGCTGCTGAACTTTCATGGCTGATTTAATTGCATCAGCAAGCTGGTACATTATTTTCCTAGTGAAAGAACTTTCGAAGCTCATTGGATTTAATCCTTTGGACAAGAGGTATTTCTCAGCTCCAAAATCACAGATGGGAGCATCATGCTGGTGAATAGTATGAACCGCCACCCTATCAGGAGTGGTGCCAGCTGCATCTCCAAGCACTCTTTTAAATTCATCCTGACTGTCATTGCCAATCCCAATCCAGTCAACAGAACACAATACAATCGGCTTTCCTGAACCTGTCAGCACTATACCTCTGGCCCTGAGCCCCATATCCCAGGTATTTTTAACCGGATTGTAGGCCATATGGCTCCCCACAGTTGGTGTTGCGTCAATATCAAATACAGAGATTTGAAGTTTTATTGAGTTTCCTTCTTCATGTAAAGTGGAGTTGCTCAATAAATTCTGGTTCTGAATAATCAGCAAAATCATGAGAGCCAGGAGCAGCATCATACGATGGTTCTTCCATTTTTTCATTTCTTCTAAGGAATTTGAAGTTTATATATCCTCATTGCATTATTACCCATAATCATATCCCTGTCGGTCTGACTAAAGTTCTTTATATAATCAATTACAAGGTTCATAGTTTTATTATATGTGGAGGAGACTGTACAAACAGGCCAGTCTGATCCGATCATAAGCCGGGAAGGACCAAATGCCTCAAATACCACATCAAGATAGGGTACAAAATCTTCCGTTTTCCAGACTTTCCAATCAGCCTCAGTTACCATACCTGACAGTTTGCAGGAGAGGTTAGGATGTCTGGCAAGTTTTTGTATTTCCTCCTTCCATGGAGAAATAATTCCATCCTTTATTAATGGTTTCGCAATGTGGTCAAGAACAAACTTCTGTCCGGGATAACGCTCGACAAGCTTATCTGCAATTGCAAGGTGTTTTGGCAGAATAAGTATCTCATATACAATATTATATTTGCCAAGAATATCTAATCCTTTCAGGAAAGAATCGCTCAGCATGAACCGGTCGTCAGGTTCATCCTGAAGAACATGTCTTACTCCCGCAAACTTCCTGTTTTCTGTAAATTCATCTAACTGTTTCTCTGAATCCTCTGAACACAGGTCGATCCAGCCAACAACTCCTCTAACAAATTCATGTTTTGCAGCGATTCCGAGAAGCCACCTGGTCTCTTCAAGACTTTGCCGGGCCTGCACAGCAATTGATCCGTCAAAATTAACACCCTTTAGTTCCTGAAACAGATTGTCTGGAAGAAAATCTCTTTTCAGTACTTCCATCTGATCTGAAATCCATGAATAATCAGAAGTGTTGTATTTCCAGAAATGCTGGTGGGCATCTATCCGCATAATGATCAGTCAAATTTTAAAAGTATTTTGAGATGATTTTCCGGTTCATTTTCAAGCATCATGAATCCGTCCTGGATCTGAGCAGGATTAAGGACATCTGTAACAAGTGCATCAGGCTTAAGTGTTCCCTTTTCAAGGTTTTCAATGGCTTCAGCAAATTCACCATGAGAAACTCTGGATGCAACAATTTTTGCTTCTTTCCAGATAAGTTCTTTCATAAGCAAAGGAAGAGGCTCATCACCCAGCCCCAGAACACATACTGTTCCTGCACCACGGATACTCTGAATGCATCCCCTGACAGGATTTACCCTTCCTTCAATTTCAACATGATGCCCGACTGCTTCAACAGCTACATCAACTCCTTTTCCTCCGGTTATCTCCTTCACTCTATCAACAGGGTTTTCCCTTGTTGCATTTATAGTAAAAATATCGGGATAATGCGATTTCGCAAGGTTAAGCCGCTTATCCAGAATATCAATCATGATTACTGTATTGGTAGTTTTGGTACGGACAGCCTGAAGTATGCTCTGTCCTACCTTTCCTGCTCCCCAGATAACAACAGTATCATCTTTCTGAACATTTGCTCTCCTGCAGGCATGAAATCCGATTGACAATACTTCAACAAGCGCTGCATGATGAATAGGAATTGATTTATCCACCCTGTAAAGCATATGTTCAGGAACATTTATATACTCCCCGAATCCTCCGTTAACATCAACTCCCAGAAGTTTAAGGGAAGAACATGCAGGATAATGCTGTCTCAGGCAGGCAGGACATTTTCCGCACCAGATTATCGGATCAACCGCAACATGATCTCCAATATGGAACTTCTCAACATTTGGTCCTGTAGCTATAATGGTTCCTGCAAACTCGTGGCCGGGAATAAAAGGGATCGTAGTCCGCGGATGAAACTCTCCTTTAAAGATATGCTGATCGCTTCCACAGATTCCCGCAAAAGCAACTTTAACAAGCGCCTCATTATCAGCAATTTCAGGCTGATTAACTTTTTTCCAGTTAAATCGCCTGTATTCTTCAAGTACTGCAGCATTCATAGTTTCCATAATGTAATATTTTATACAAATGAATAATTTTTATTAATAAGACCTTTCTCCTTCATAGCTGAAAAAAATCCGGAAGGAACTTCATTCTCCACCTCAAAAACATTTCTTTTCACATGATCCGGATTTGAAGTATTTAATGCAATTGAGGAGACTGCCGGATGACTTCTGCCAAATTGAATACAGGCATGCGAAGGTCTTACCCTGAACTCTTCACATATTTTAAAAAAGGATTCCCTCCACTTAAACACTTTCAGGTCCTCATAATTTTTCCTGTCCATTGGCCGATAGTTAAAATAATCACTTCCCAGAAGGAATCCACCATTAAAAACTGCTGAATTTATGATGGTTACACCTTTATCTTTCTGGTCTGACATGAATCTGACCAGTTCATCAGGATGACTGTAGAGTGTAAGACTGTTGGCTATCATTATCCAGTCAAGATTAATATGTTCAGTGATCTCCCGGATTGTTTTCCAGTCTTTTGCCCCTACGCCTATTGCAATAGATCCATCTTTTTTCCTGATTTCAAAAAGTGTTTTATAAGCTTCAATGATATCATTAAATAGTTTCTTTCTCAGGCCCATGTCATCCATTGCCTGTGCAAGGTATTCATCCGGATCATGTACGGAAAGCAACCCGGGGCGATATCTTTCACCAAGAAGCTGGTTTCCCTGCTCAAGGCAGCGGATAATTCCGTCTTTACTTATCTCCTGCCGTGCATCAAATTTTATCTCTTTCCAAACACCCTTTTTCAAAAGTTGGTTCATCTTCAATAAGCTCCGTTCGAAGCCATCCTAGTTTATTGCTTATCAGTACTTTTCCAGGTAATACATCAAATTCATTCAGTATTCTTCCGAGTTCTTCCAGGGCCAGCCCTGCTCCATACTTGCCAGCAGTATCAAAAACAACTGGTCCGTCAATTGAATTGAGGCTTTCCCTGACAATAGCCATCTTGGTTTTTTTTTCAAGAGATCTGTACAGGTTACCAAGGGCGCTTGTTCCAAAGATAATAGCCGGGATCTTGATCCCGGTGTTTTTAATTTCAGAGTAATTCATTTACTATTTGAATTCTGTTCTGCCTTCCATGCCTGTCCTCTGACGCACCCTTGCATATTCATCCTGGATTGCTTTTAGCTGATTTTCACCTGGACTACCTCCTGACATTGTGAGAGGTTCAACAAATGTAATATTACTGCCGGTAAGCGCGGCTGCCAGTGAAACATCACCCCAAACAAGAAAACCTGGAAGATGAATACCCATGCCGAAGAAATCAATATTTGCACGATTATCGAATACATAGCTTACCGGAGACTTTCTTAGAATAACATTTTTTACGTTACCATCAGTTGCAGCAAGAAAAAGAGCTGCCAGGCCTGCCTCCTTTGTTCCGTCGATATTCACCTTTGTGGCTTTCAGATCAGAAGCAAGGTATCGGGCAATAAGGTTGAGTTCCCTGACCCATTCTCCCATAATTGAATGACCCAGCCAGAGTTCCGCCCGTGATAGTGTATGCAAGGCCCCGATATCGTCATATTGTTTTGAAGCAGAAGAAGATTGTTCACCTACTCCTCTAAGGTCGACAACAACAATCCCTTCGCCCTTACTCCTGTATTCTTCTATAAGTGAGAGAGGTATTGAGTCCTTCCCTCCGGAATTACACAATATTGTATAGACTGACTCTTTTCCGCCGGGTTCTTTTAGTAAAAGAGGAATTAATGTTTTATCTGATGTTTCAATTGTCAGACGTTCCCATCCCGATTTTGAAGGAATATTATTGACTTTTACAACTTCAAGAGGTGTGCCTGAACGAAGTATTTCTTTCAACTCAGACCTTTTCTTTTCGGCATTGATCGTACCTGAATTCATGAATTTTTCTTTCAGTAAGGTACCGCGCATTAAACAATACTGATCAGTTGATACAACATTCTTATCACGCTGACCTGATGGAAATACCATAAGTTTTTCTTCAGGAAGCTGTGTGAATGACTTTTCTTTAACAGGTGACCCGTTACCTTCATTTTTAAGGTGCAGACCAAACCATCCCAGCATTGCCTCCCTGTCCTCAGTCATATAACCATGCGGCTGATCAACAATCGTATATGAAATACTATTTTCCACCCCGGCTGCTGCAAATGCCTTCTTTGCGTTTGAATAGCTCCTAAGCATTTCGGACGGAAAGAATGTAGGATTATCGTCCCTGGAGTGATTTATCATCATCGGAGCATTAGCAAGAACAAGTATGCCTGACTCTTCGGTAAATGTAAATCCGTCTATTAGCAGTTCACAAATGCAATTCGATCTCATAATATATGATTCAAATGATCCGACACTCACAACAGGCACCGAGGCCTTAATCCTTTCATCAACAGCCGACAGCCACATTGTCTGATTGCCTCCACCGCTGGCCCCGGTTGCTCCAATCCTTTTTGGATCAACCTGCGGCAAAGAACACAGCATATCAACTCCTCTCATGTTGTCGGAAACCTGCACTCCAAGAAGACTTTCTCCTATATTCATGAGTGATGCACCCAGATTGGAACCATGGTATTCAAAATCACCATGGGTTGTGGTCCGCTCACCTGCCCCCCATGGATCGACTGTAAGACAAACATATCCGTTTGATGCAAGTGAATGTCCCACTGCCTGAGGACCTGTTGCATCAATTTTCCCTTTCCTCCAGTGTCCAAGCATATTGATTACTCCGGGAAAAGGTCCCTGTCCTTCAGGAATATAAAGGTTTGCTGTAGCAAATACTCCGGGACGTGTTTGAAATACAATATTCTTAACAGTGTAACCATCCATTTTTACAGAACCGGTCTCTTTCATCTCCAGAGGCAGATCGTGGTCAATAATAATTCCGGCCTTTTCAATTATTTTTTTCCTCAGTTCGATTTTGTACTTTATCAGTTCTTCCGGACCTAGAGGCAGGACATGCTGAGCAAATTTCAAGGCTGCTTCATACCTCATGTTCGCGTAAATGAGATCAGAGTGATTTTCTGCAAGTATATCAGGAAGACTATCAGTTACAGAGCCATGAGTACTATTTTTACCTTTATTCTTATCACCGCATCCGTTGATGAGAAGCACCAAAAAACATAAAACCTGAATTATGATTTGCTTCATAGATTGAATATTAAAAATTCAGAAAATTATATAATTATTTTATGCTCAATCCATACCATTTGATCGCATTCTCACTGAATATCTTATCAATCACCTCTGCAGGTAGTTTCAGACCATTGAATTTACCATCAAACTGACCTGTTGACATCTCCTCATCGGTTACAAAGAATTTCCAGTCAGCAAGCCATGTATCATGCAGGATTTTGCCAAGCTTTTCACCGTCGTCTGCACGACCATCATCGAGATCAGTACCGTACATTAGTCTGTCCTGATATTTGATACAGAAATTCCGTACTTTCTCCCTGTCAGTAACAGACTGATACTGAAGATGCGAAATTCTAGCCGCCATATCAACTGCCATATTTGGAAACCGGTCGAGTCTCTTTGCCAGTTCATCAACATTGTACTCAAGGCTTCCGAGATGACATCCTATGAATTTCAAATCAGGATTAAGTTCCAGAAGGTGATCGCGGGCATTTATCTGATCCTCGTAAGAGGGGTATTCAGGATGAAGAAACATATGATACTGAGGGTTTTCCCTGAAATAATTCATGTCACCTTTTATTGTCATTTTCTCAAGAGGCAGCCAGCAATTTCTCGGCTCACCCAGGTGACCGGTAACAGGAAGGTTTTTGCTTTTAATGTAATCAATAACAGGTTTTAATCCGGGATCATCCACCATAATGAACCTGCCGTTTCTGTCCCGGACAGTCATCCCGATATTCTTCCAGAGCTTCACTCCCACAGGTCCTTCAGCGATTCCCTTTTCAAGTTCCGAAATCACTTTTACACTCCACTGTTCAGTACCCCAGCCTGCCGTATCAAAATAAAATGAAGGTTCATAGAATACCCTTCCCGGGTATTTCTTAGCTGACTTTGTTGCCATATCAAGCTGCCACTGAAGCACTGCAGGATCAGAATGATCGACATTTATTGTTATAAGCGCCATATTATCTATGGCAGCCTGGTCTTCAAAGAATCCTTTGTCGGTAACAATATGGACATGGGTATCCACCTTCAGGACTTTCTTAAAATCAGCCTCAGTGTAAAACCCATCGCTACATGAATTAACAATAAAAAGAATGGCTGATAATAAAGGAAATAACAACAACTGCTTCATAATGATTGTATCTTATAAAATGATAATTAAATCCAAAAACACAAAGGACACAAAAAGGATGTAAAAAATAGTCCTCTTATTTCAAACCACCCCTAAATCCCCCAAGGGGGACTTATTGAAAATCAGTGTCTTTCAAAGCCCCCCTTGGGGGGGTTGGGGGGTTTAAATTGACTTTTGATACACTCCTGTGTCCTCTGTGGTTTAAAAAAAGAATTCTATTAATTAAACCTTATTTAGGCATAATAACATATGGAGCAGCATTGAGAGTATCAACGCTCATCTTGCAGCTTGTAAACTGGTCAAAGTTATATTCTTCAACCTCTACAATTCCATACTGCATTCCTGATTTGGCTGCATTGGCCCATATGGATTTGAAATCCATCATTCCGCTTTCACCAATCTCCTTTTTATCTTTTATATGCCACAACTCAAAACGGCCGGGATACTTATTGAAATAGTCGACAGGGTTTGCACCGCCGACAACCGTCCAGTAAAGATCCATTTCGAAAGTAACAAGTGAAGGATCAGTATTGGCAAGCATTATGTCATAAACAGGCTGACCATCAAGAATGGTTGAAAATTCCTTATCATGATTATGATATCCGAAACGGATTCCTTTTGCCTTGCATTTCTCTCCTATTGCATTGAAATAATTGCAATATCCTTTCAGAATATTAATGTCCTGATAAGCATTGCCTCCAATAGATGGCTGAACCATAAACTTAACACCGACAGTTGCATGTGCATCAATACATGCATCCCACCATGCCATAGCTTCATTCCAACCGGCTGAATCAGGAAGCTGGCGTCCCATATGTGAACTTAAAACAGGCAGTCCGTTTTTATCACAAAGAGCTTTGAAGTCAGCTGGAGCCATTCCGTAAAATAATCCATCACGGTAGCCTGCAGGCTCAACAAAGGTGTAACCCATTTTGCTAACCTTTTCAATAGTACCGGGTACATCATTTTTGATTGAATCGCGAAGTGAATAAAGCTGAAGTCCAATGTTTTTCTTAGGTGCTTTAGTACAGGAATTTAGTGATGTCATGATCATGCCGGAAACAGCCAGTATCATAACAACTGCAAAAAGAGTTCTTTTTTTCATATAGGTCAGGTTTTAATTTTTTTCGAATATAGGAAATTTTTATAATAATCAGACCACAGGCTTCAGGCTTCAGGCGACAGAAGTCAGGATCATTATCTTTAATACATTTCACCTGTTGCCTGTTGCCCGAAGCCCGACGCCTTTTTAATTACTCACTTATAAACTTGTACTGGGGTATAAGGATCATTTCTCCCAGACGGGCAATATATGAGACCTTACCTTCAGTTTCAACAGCATCTACATATGGATTCATTTTAGCTGTAAAGGTCAGGGCTCTCTCCTTGCCATCATCGGAAAACCCCGAAAACTGAGGATAGATTGTACTTATAATATCTTCCAGTGCAGTTTTCCTGGTATAGACTACTCCTTTTATTCCGGTCTTTGTTGATTCATTCTGTACTATAACAACCTGGCCCCCTGAAGGTATCCAGTTTAACCAGTTCATCTCATCACCGGCATTCTTCTCACTTCCCAGTAAAATAACTGATCTGGCATAATATTTCCTCAGGGTCTCCTTGTACAAGGGAGGAAGCTTTGTAGCCATTATATAGGAATATATGAGCCTGCAGTTATTAAAGTGATCAACATTATAGTTATAGTCCTCAGGTGTCATCTTTCCACCATTACTGTTAAGCTGTGCCGAGAGTATTTCAGTCAGGGCACTGAACTCAAAAGAAGCTGTATCAATAACAGGATTGCTTTTAAAAATTAAATCCCTGATTGCCTTTCGCAGTCCTTCCCTGCCTGAAATAGTGAAGGTGACAGGTTCCTGGATAAAAGCTATCTCTTTGTTTACTTCATCCAACCTGTTCAGGTTGATTATTAGTCTTGCCACCGGTTTACGTCCTTCATCGGCAAGCACAGGGCTCCTGAAAACTGAATAATCAGGTTTAAATTCCTCTGCCGCTATTTCAAGGTTACCGGAGGCAAGTCCGCTTGAAAATACTGTGATCTTTATTTTTCCTGCAATTCCTGAAGACCTAATGATATTAGTAGCAGGAAATCCGCTGTACCATCCTTTAGGATCAGAGGTTTTACCTGGTCCGGGAGCTTCAAAATCAAAAGGCCCTGCAAGTACAGCCGGACCGGTAACTGTCCATCGAAGATTACGCGGATCACTTTTTACCGGATTTCCATTCTGGTCTGTGATATTTGCCGAAATTATGACCACAGAACCTTTTTCTGCAGAAATTTTGCTGTGAGTGGATGTAAGAGTGATCTTCGCAGCTTCACCTGATGGCTGGGTATTTTTTACCACTGATCCAAAAAGGGCTACAGGAACATCCGGATTGATCCTGCCCTTTACTACAGCCCTGCCGGCATCCTCAGCAATTGCTGTTTTAGAGCCTGCAGCAAATGCTGGATCACTTCCGAAACTCCAGAATACTATTGAAGGATGATTGCGGTTGCATCTGATAAATTCTTTTATAATTTGTTCGGTATCAGGAGCTGAAAGATTTCTGTTATTAGCCCCAATTAGTTCAGCATCAACAATCAACCCTGCTTTATCAGCCTGATTATATACAAGTTTATTATCCTGATTGTAAATTGTTCTGATGAAATTATGGCCTTCCTTTTCATCCCTGAACTGCATATCCATAAGTATAAGCCAGTCAGGTACTGCGCCTCCAAGCCATGGGTAATCCTGCTGGCGGTTGCCCCCTTTAAGATCAGCCTTTTTGCCATTAATTGTGAGAGTCTTGCTGTTATTATCCCAGTTAACAACCCGAATTCCAAGCGGACCGGAAAAAACATCAACCACGCTGGTACCATCGATTACTTCTGATTTTACAGTATAGAGATAAGGATTTTCAGGGGACCATAATTTTGGTGGCTTAACAGGTTTAAAAGTCTGATCGAACATGAATAGTTGTCCCGGATTAAGCGAAGACTGAGATGAGACTACCTGCACTACTTTATTTGTGCCGTCCAGGATTGTTGTCTGCAAAGTGCAATTCTTCTTAACCGTATAATCATTCTTCACCCATGTCTGCACTCTTACCACTGCCTCCTTTTCATTAACCGAAGGTGTTGTTATAAGAGTTCCTCCTTCATGGGAAGCAGAGCCCTGCATAGGTATGAACAACTGATCTTTAACCACCAGGTTTACATTACGAATAATCCCGCCATACTCATGGTAACCACCGCCAGCATCTGAAAAATAAGGTGTAGTACCTTCCTGCAGGTTGTTTACTGCAACGACAAGTACATTCTCGGATCCTTCAGGTTTAACAATAGAAGTAACATCAAAATCAAATGAGCCGTATGATCCCTTATGCTCACCCAGAAGTTTTCCATTGAGCCATACTTTACAATTTTTCTGTACCCCCTCAAACTCAAGGAAAGACTTTCCTCCCGTATAACTCCTTATTTAAGGAAAAGCGTTTTCTGTACCAGCCCCAGCCTGTCCACCAGTACATGTTATCATCCTCAGAACTGCTGACAATAAATGGATGCAATTCTCCGGTGGTTTCAAATGTTCTCCATACATGAGGGATTGAAACAACCGGCCACTTTGAATCATCAAAACCGAAGGCTTCATAATTTTTCGGAGCATTTTCCTTGGGGAAATAATTAAAAGTCCATCCGGAACTAATTGTCTTTTCAATTCTCCTGTTGTTCTGCTGAAGATTCTGCTTCTTCTGTGAAAATGAGGAAGCAGACGACAACAAAAGACAAATTACAAGAATTACAGGTCTCATTATCTGCATATTAAGAGATTTTAAACCCTTTTACAATATAATCATTTTTTTACTGATCAGGAATGAACATGTTCCAATAAAAATCAAAACCTTACAATATTCATACAATCATAAATGAGACATGGTGAAAATTGTATAAAAGACCGGAATTAATGTTCGGGTAATAAGTTAAGATGGTGAGATTCAAACAGGCTATTTGGATTTGTCTGAATTCCTGCTTCAAAAAATTCACCAAAAACACACAATAAAAAACTGGATTGCAAAAGGATTGAGATTCCTCGCCTGCTCCGCTGGAATACTAATGACAACATTTACTCTCGCAGATTAGAAGTCATTTTCAGATTTTCTTTTGTTTTTCAAGCCTGTGGCTTTATACTTAGCTGGGGGTGAAATCTCAACTGACCTAAAGCACCAGGAGGTGTTATATTAACGGCTTTAAAATCAACTTCATATACTTACAGATTGCTCCTCAATTGCACCATGGTTTCGAGTGTTAAAGTTCAACTTCTTTTGGTGAAAAGTTTTTCCTTAACTGTTGTTCAGCTCCTGCAGCTGGGTGGTGTTTGCGCTGGGGTTTTCTTTGGCTCTTTCAGAGCCCTTCTCTTCTGTTTAGATTGTCTTCCGAGTTTTTTATAAGAAGAAGTGTTAAAATTAGCTTTTGGAGAGTGGGTAATTTTTCAATCCTTTTCTACAACAAATCCAACCGATGTTGTCTCCTTGTTTGGCTCTCTTTTTATACCTTTTAGTTAATTTCCTATACAAAAAACATATTATAGATTAATAGTTTTATGATATTATGCATATAAACTGAAAAAAATGACACTTTTCCTTTGAGATATTAAAAAATTAAATACTTTTGCCCTCAATAGTTAATAAATGATGTTAAACGTACTAAATATTATTGTCCTCCTCATTATTGCTCCAGGCAAATGATCCGGAAATGATATGTAATACTATAAAAATACAGAGGCTTTCCGGGTGACCGGAGAGCCTTTTTTATAAAAAGGAAATATCATGAAAAAGCAGCTCAGAAGCGCAACGTCAATAATCGGCAGAAACATGGCAGGGGCAAGAAGTCTCTGGCGTGCCAACGGAATGAAACAGGAGCAGATGGGTAAACCTGTAATAGCTGTTGTTAATTCTTTCACACAATTTGTTCCGGGTCATGTACATCTTCATGAGATAGGCCAGTTCGTCAAAAGAGAGATCGAAAAACAAGGCTGCTTTGCTGCTGAATTCAATACCATTGCAATTGACGACGGTATTGCGATGGGTCATGGCGGTATGCTCTACTCCCTGCCATCAAGGGATCTTATAGCTGACAGTGTTGAGTATATGTGTAATGCTCATACTGTTGATGCAATGATATGCATAAGCAACTGCGACAAGATAACTCCCGGGATGCTGATGGCTGCCATGAGGCTTAATATTCCTGCCGTTTTTGTATCAGGCGGACCCATGGAAGCCGGAAAGGTCAGCGACAGAGCTCTTGACCTGATTGATGCCATGGTAGCTGCTGCCGACAGCAAAGTCAGCGATGATGAACTTAGCGAAATAGAAAAAGAAGCATGCCCAACATGTGGCTCATGCTCAGGCATGTTTACTGCAAACTCAATGAACTGCCTTAACGAAGCTCTCGGACTGGCACTCCCAGGAAACGGAACTATTGTTGCAACTCATTCAAACAGAATTAAACTCTTCGAAGAAGCCGCAGGGCTGATTGTAAAACTGGCCAACAAATATTATTCTGAAGGTGATGAATCAGTTCTCCCGCGTTCAATAGCAACCAGGCAGGCATTCCTTAATTCAATGTCGCTTGATATAGCAATGGGAGGCTCTACTAATACAGTACTTCATCTGCTTGCAATAGCTCATGAGGCAGGCGTTGATTTCACAATGAAAGATATAGATGAACTCTCACGCAAGATCCCTAATATTTGCAAAGTAGCTCCAAGCTCTCATTACCATGTTCAGGATGTGAACCGTGCAGGAGGCATACTCGGCATACTGGGAGAGCTTGAAAGAGGTAAGCTGATTGACACATCAGTAAAAAGAATTGATTATCCCACTCTCAGAGAGGCAATTGCTGACTGGGATATAGCAGGAGGCAAGGCAAAGCCTGTTGCTTACGACTATTATAAAAGCGGGCCGGCAATGAAGCGGAGCATTACAATGGGCTCACACAGCACTGCCTACAAGGAGCTTGATACCGATCGTGAAAACGGATGTATAAGGGATCTTTCCCACCCCTACGATAAAGACGGAGGACTTGCTGTTCTCTTTGGTAATATTGCAAGAAAAGGCTGCATAGTAAAAACAGCAGGTGTTGATTCATCCCTTTTTAAATTTACGGGAAAAGCTGTGATTTTTGAATCACAGGAAGAAGGTGTTGAAGGTATCCTTAACGGAAAGGTTCAGGCCGGTGATGTAGTTATTCTAAGATATGAAGGACCTAAGGGAGGTCCCGGAATGCAGGAGATGCTATATCCTACATCTTACATAAAATCAATGGGACTAGGAAAAAAATGTGCTCTCATAACTGACGGAAGATTCTCCGGAGGCACATCCGGACTGTCAATCGGACATGTTTCACCGGAAGCTGCATCAGGAGGAGAAATAGCCCTGCTGCGCGACGGAGATAAAATTGAGATTGACATCACTGAAAGAAAAATCAATGTATTGATCTCCGAAAATGAACTTAATGAAAGAAGAAATGTTGAATTAAAAAAGGGAGATAAGGCTTTCACCCCATCAGACAGAAAACGTGAGATATCTCAGGCTCTTAAAATCTACGCAGCATTTGTCAGTTCGGCTGACACCGGAGCTGTAAGGATTATAAGCTAATGGCTGATAGTAAAATTTAAATAAATTAAAGGACTGCAGGACCGCAAGAATGCAGGACCGCAAGACAATTAGACAATATAGTATGAAGACTGCAAAGGTTAAAGAAAAAACTAACAAGACAACACAAGTTGAAACAGATACCAGGATCTCAGGTGCAGATGCAATACTCCAGAGCCTCATCATTGAGGGAGTAGATACTGTTTTCGGTTATCCGGGCGGGGCAATAATGCCTCTCTATGATAAACTTCTTGACTATGAAGACAGTATAAAACATATCCTTGTGAGACACGAACAGGGTGCAGCTCATGCAGCCCAGGCTTTTGGAATGGTATCGGGAAAACCCGGTGTCTGTCTTGCCACATCAGGACCAGGTGCAACGAACCTCATTACCGGAATAGCAAATGCTTTCCTCGATTCAGTTCCTACTGTTTTCATTACAGCCCAGGTCGTTTCATACCTTATCGGTTCTGACGCTTTTCAGGAAACAGATATAATAGGTATATCAATGCCTGTTACAAAATGGAACTGCCAGGTCAAAAATGCAGCGGATATTCCGGATACTCTTGCCAAGGCATTTTACATTGCCAAAACAGGCCGTCCGGGTCCGGTTCTTGTAGACATAACAAAAGATGCACAGGTTGAAAAGCTGGACTTTAATTACAGGAAGTGTGATTATCTGAGAAGCTATAATCCAAGACTCCCCCTTAAAACAAAGGCTCTCGAATCGGCTGCTATAATGATAAATCATGCCGAAAGGCCACTGATTCTGGCAGGACATGGAGTATTGCTCTCAGGTGGAGGAAAAAAGCTTTTGGAGTTTGCCTGAAAAAACGGAATTCCTGTAGCATCAACGCTTCTCGGGTTGTCGGCTTTTCCTTCCGATCACAGACTATTTGCAGGTAT
>JADKBL010000016.1 GCA_016718875.1 Bacteroidota bacterium | reverse complement strand
CTGGTTATTATTTACGAACCGGATGTATTCGGGAGAATTCAATCATTTACTCTTCAGACATGGACAGGAATGGCCCTGCTTTCAGTATTTCACAATTTCCTCTCCATGATTCTGTTCTTCAAAGCGCTGAAAATGCTTGATGCAATGCAGGTTGCATTATCAAATTACCTTGTTTCATTTTTCGGACTTCCTGTGGCAGCAATCTTTCTTGGGGAAAAGCTTGGCAATATGGCAATAGCAGGAGGAATAATGGTTCTGACATCTACAATTATTATAACGATAGCAGATTACAGGATGAGCCGGGCTTCAACTGTCAGGTCACAAGGACAGAAATGATTTTTACTGCAAAAGAACTAATTGATAATAAATAAGATAAAATCATGGAAGACAAAATCAAATGGGGTGTTATCGGATCAGGAGGCATAGCCCGGAGAAGAACAATCCCTGAAGGGATCATTACAGCAGAACATGCAAGTCTGATTTCAGTGTATGATATTAATCAACCTGTAAATAAAGAAGTTGCAAAAATATTCAACGCAAAACCTGCCGAAAGCATAAAAGAACTTCTTGAATCAGGTATTGATGCAGTTTATATCGCTTCACCTGTCAGCCTGCACTTTGATCATGTGATAGCATGTGCTGCCGGAATAAAACATGTGCTATGCGAGAAACCACTTGGCATGACAGTAACTGAAACTGAAAAAATGATTTCCGTTTGCAAAAAAAGAGACGTTTTACTGGGAACATCATTCATGATGAGATTTAATACACAACACCGGGCAGCTCTTAAAATGATAAAAGAGGGCAAAATCGGAAAACCTGTCTATGGACGGGCCCAGTTGTCGTGCTGGTATCCTCCGATGGCAGGAGCATGGAGACAGGATCCTGCAACCGGTGGAGGCGGTTCGCTAATGGATATGGGAAGTCATTGCATAGATCTCCTCGAAATGTTTTTCGGCAACATAAAAGCGTCAGCTGTTATATAAATAACACTATCCATGAATACAAATCGGAAGACAGTGCGATTGTATCATTATACTTTGAAAACGGAGCTTTGGCTACAGTCGACACTTTTTTCTGCATCCCCGATAACAGCAGTAAAAATGTACTCGAACTTTACGGATCGAAAGGAAGTATTATAGCAAGTGGTACTATTGGTCAGGGCGATTCAGGGCAGATGACCGCGTATCTCGAAGGCAGCACATCCGGTTATGATGCTGCACAGAAAAGGAATGAAACCGGTGGTGAAATTATCTCACCTGTACCAATAAATACATATCGAGCTGAAATTGAAGAATTCAGCTGCGCAATCCTTGAAAAAAGAGAGCCTGAAAACAGTGTCTCCCTGGGACTCAGAAGTCAAAGAATCCTTGCAGCATGCTACGAATCGGCAGAAAAAGGAAAAGTAATTGAAATTAGCTAAATTTAACCTATGATAAAAACTGTAATGGGAATATTTGCCCATCCTGATGATGCAGAATTAATGTGCGCTGGAACACTTTCATTGTTCAGCAAAGCAGGCTGGGAGGTACATATTGTTACAATGGCTCCGGGAGACAAGGGAACCGCATCACTTTCGAGAGAGGATATCAGCCGCATAAGAAAAAATGAAGCTGCCACCTCTGCATCAATAATAGGGGCAACATATCATTGTCTCGAATTTGAAGATCTTTATATAAAATACGATCGTGATTCATTAAACAGAACTACAGCTATTATACGATCTGTACAACCTTCAATAGTATTTACAGCCAGTCCCACAGACTATATGCCTGACCATGAACTTACCGGCATTATAGTTCAGGCAGCATGTTTTGCATCCGGAGTAAAGAACCTGGATATCAATGTAACACCATATGAACCAATACCTTACCTTTATTACTGTGACCCTATGGAGGGAAAAGATATTTTTGGAAAGCCCGTTTTACCCGCCATTTATGTTGACATCACCTCAGAGATCAGTATTAAGGAGAAGATGCTTTCGTGTCATGCGAGCCAGAGAGACTGGCTGATGTTACACCATAAAATGGATGAGTATATCCTTGCAATGAAAAGGTTCGCCGCACTGAGGGGAAAAGAGGCCGGAACTGATTATGCAGAAGGATTCAGACAGCATCTCGGACATGGCTTTCCCCAGGACAATATTCTGAAGGAATTGCTTGGAAATGCTGTCGTGACATGCCAGTAAGACATACCAGATGAAAAATAACAGAAGAGAGTTTATCAAAAAGACAGGAATGGCAGGATTGGCAGTTTCAACTACACCAATCCGCACAGCACTTAATGAAATGATTAAAGAAAATAAACCGGAAGAGAATATCTCTTTTATTTCTCCTGTTGACGGAGATATGCTTAGTAAATACGACGGAAAAGAAACTGGCGGAAAACTGTTGATAAAAGTCAGTATATCTGCACCTTCAGGACAACTGATTAAGATTAACGGGAAAGAGGCAAAATCTGATGGAAGTATTTATTATACTGATATTGAACTGACAGGATATGAAAATATAATAGAGGCAGCAGATATTAGAACAGGAGAAAAACAGAAAATCAAAGTATTCTGGCTGAAAAATGTTGTGGATAAATACAGGCTGTCGATTGATGACAATATCTGGTTCCTGAAAGATATTTCAGTCAATTCCTCAAAATACAAATCGATATTTGAAAATCCATACCTGAATTTTCTTAAAGAGGTGCATAATCAGTTCGGCACAAAGATCCATCTTAATCTTTTCTATCAGACTGACGGTTTTAATCTTTCTCAGATGACCGATAAATACAAAAGTGAATGGAAAGATAATGCAGGGTGGCTCAGACTAAGTTTTCATGCCCTTCAGGAATTCCCCGACAGGCCATATCTGAATGCTGGTTATGATCAGGTTAAGAATGACTGCATACTCGTAAAGGATCAGATCAGAAGATTTGCCGGGGAGGAACTGATGGGTCCCGTTACAACTCTCCATTGGGGTGCAGCTAATGCAGAGGGCTGCAGAGCGCTGAAAGACCAGGGATATAAAGCGCTGGCCGGCTATTTCAATGCAGAAGGTCCTGACACTGTTTCATATTACCTGAACGACCAAAAAAGACTTCATATTAACGATAGATTCATGTGGAAAGACAACATGGAGGAAATAATCTTATCGAGAATGGCAATCATCATAAATACTTTAAAGCTTGAGGAGATAGTGCCGTATCTTGAGAGTCTCAGAAGCAACGGACACCGCCCTCCTTATGCCGATCTCATGATTCATGAACAGTATTTTTATTCATCATATTTTAATTATCAGCCCGATTTCAGAGACAAGGTCAAAACTTCCGTGAAGTGGGCAGCAGATAAGGGATATAAGCCTGCGTTCCTGAGTGAATGTATTTTTAGTTGAACATATTTAGAAATTTAGAAAATCAATGGCACGAAAACGAAGCATGCTGGCACCGGACTGGTGGGATTTTACAACTCTGCCGGATGATCTGCTGAATGATGCAGCAAAACTAACCCCGAAAGATATCCTTCAGCTATCAAGGCCTGGATTCAAAGTATATTTTTATGACACAATCGAGGATTTTTATCTTGCTGAAGCCCTTGAGTATATTACAGCATGGAAACAGTCTACTGCTGATAACCCTGTCGGGATTTGTGGTCCTATTGGTCCTACAGAACAGCTTCCGCTTGTAGCCAGAATGGTAAATGAACTGAAGATCAATCTTTTCAATTCACATTTCTGGGGGATGGATGAATGGTATGTTGACGGTAAAGAACTTGATTCATCAAATCCGATCTCTTTTGAAAAAGCAGACAGGGATATGTGCTTTAACCTGATTGAGAAGAATCTCAGAATGCCTGATTCCAACATGCACTTTCCAAAGGCAGATATTACACCCTATATTAAAAGCTGGGAATCGGGAATAAGATGTGCTGTAATGCAGGGAGGACAGGGAGATACAAAGCACTGGGCTTTCAATGATCCTGTAAAAAGAGAAGGAAAATACAAAGACACTCCTCCTACTCCTGAAGAATTCAGAAAACTGACAGCACGTGTGGTGGATCTGCATCCGGTAACATGCATGCAGAATGCACGCACAAGCGGCGGTGGCGTAGTTACTGGTATTCCCATGCAGGCACTTACAGTTAAACCTGTACAGACCTGGATAGCGGAAAAAGTTTCAATATGGCATGCCGGCACACATGATAATGCATTCGGACAGCGGCTTACAGCACTTATGATAAGTAAGAAAATAACTGACAGCTCTGTTCCTATGTCGCTTTTGGCAGACCATCCCAATGTTCAGTTTAACTATTTCCGTGGAGGAATTGGAGTCTGTGAAACAGAAATGCATTAAAGTGTAACAATAGTATTTTCAAAACATTATATAATATGAAAAAGAAAGAGGACATAAAATTCACAGGATCAGATACTGAGGGAGGAATAACTTCCGGTTACCAGATGAATGATGGTGTAAAACTCAAAGTACCTTATTCATTCTTCGGATCAATATACGATGAAGAAGAGGCTAAGGCTGTTAAAATGGCGATGGCACAGGAATCACAGACCATGGGACCGCAGGTGACCCTTTTCCAGCGTGAATTTGCAAAACTGTTTGAGGTTAAGCATGCTCTTGCTGCCAGTAATTGTACAACCGCAATGCATGCTGCTACCCAGGCATTCGGAATAGGCAAGGGAGATGAAGTAATAGTAACACCTAATACATTCATTGCCACCTCACTGGTAATTCTTAAAGAGGGAGCAAAACCTGTATATGCAGATATCGATCCCCGCACATTCAATATCGATCCGAAACAGATCGAAAGCAAAATAACTTCGAAGACCAAAGCGATATACGTTGTTCACTACGCCGGTCAGATGTGCGATATGGATCCCATCATGAAGATCGCAAAGAAACATAAGCTTTATGTGCTTGAAGATTGTGCCCATGCAACCGGATCAAAATACAAGGGCCGGCCGGCAGGTAGTATAGGAGATGTGGGCTGCTTCAGTTTCCACTCGCTGAAGAATATTACTACTCTCGGTGAAGGAGGTATGATCACCACAAACAATGACGACCTGGCTGACAAACTTCAGCGCATGAGAGTTATGAGTATTACCCATTGGGATCCGAAACAAACAGTTTGGAACTTTGCAGGATATAAAAAGGAGAAAAAAAGCGAGAAGGATTACTGGCTCCCCTCCCATTTTGATGTAACAGACGACAATGGCAAATGGGGCTGCAATTACAGGATGAATGAGTCACAGGCAGCAGTAGGAAGAGCGCAGTTGAGGAAGCTTGATATGCTCATTGACAAAAGAAGGGAAAACAGTCACTTCCTTAATGATGCCTTTAAAAACATTAAGGGAATCAGAGGTGTTTATGAAGATCCAAACTGCTATCATTCATATCATCTTTATACTCTTCTTATTAAGGAGGATGAACTTGGCTGCTCAAGGGATGACTTTATGAGAGTGATGTACCAGGAGGAAGGAATACAGGGTATTCAGCACTATCAGCCAAACTATCATTTCTCAGGGCTTAAAAAGATGTATAAATACCCTGATAAATTATGTCCTGTCGCCGAAAGTTTCTTTTATAATGAACAGACTAACCTGCCAATGAATCCAAGACTTACCAAAGATGATCTTAAGATGATGGTGACCGGAATTAAGAATACTGTGAAGAAAGTGCGGAAATAGTCAGATGGATAATGTAATTTAATATCTCAGATTGATATGAAAAAAGAAGATTTGCTGCAGTATATCGGTAACCGTGCACAATTGGGAGGAACAAGGCATTATAATCTTTCAGACGGACCAGGTTTGAACATGAGAGCCATTGATGTTAATACCGGAGCAGGACTGACATATACAGTTCTTCCTGACAGGGGAATGGATATCTCCTTTGCATCATTCAGGGGAACCAACCTGGCTTTCCTCACACCAAACGGAGAGACACATCCTGCTTTCTATGAACCACAGGGTATCGGATGGCTGCGTACTTTTACCGGAGGACTGCTTACAACCTGCGGTCTTACCTGGCTTGGCCCTCCTGTTAAAGACGGTGATGAAGAGCTGGGATTACATGGAAGATACTCAACTATACCTTCAAAGCTGGTTGCAGATATGTCGCAATGGGTTGGTGATGACTACCAGATAAAACTACGGGGTACCACGGAAGAGGCACAGCTTTTTGGCACCAAAATGAGACTTGAAAGGGAAATCTCCAGTGTTGTTGGAAGCAACTCCATAAAAATTACAGATGTTGTCACAAATTTCGGATACAAACCCACACCTTATACAATTCTATATCATATCAATCTTGGATATCCACTGTTGAGTGAGCATGCAAGTCTTGTAATCGATCCTGTCGAAACAATTCCTGCCACTGATATTGCGGCTTCAGCAATTGGTGATTTCAGAGTTTTTACGAAACCTCAGCCAGGTTTTTTTGAACATGTGTTCTATCATAAGCTCAAAGCAGAAAAAGATGGAAGTACAGGAGTCAGGCTGATGAACAAAAAGGAGCACATAGCACTGGATATTAAATTCAATGTCAAACAGTTACAATGGCTTACCGAATGGAAGATGATGGGTCAGGGTGATTATGTCCTGGGCCTTGAACCGTGCAATGTCCCAACCAGGAACAGGGTTGTACTCAAAGAACAGAAATTATTACCAATGCTGGAACCGGGTGAGAGTGCAACAAACAGTATAGAAATTAGTCTTTCTGAAATTTAGTATTGCAAATTAAGAATTGAATTTTTTATGAACCCATCCCCCAACCCCTTCCCTTAAAAAGTAAGGGAAGGGGCGAGCCATTACAGAATTTACGGTTTTGTTCCCTCCCCTTATTTGTTTAAGGGGAGGGTTAGGGAGGGGTTAGGAACACACAAAAAATCAACTTTCTTAATCATTGCAGATACTCATTAAAAATTAATACAATATTATATGAATCAGTATTTTAAACTTCCAAAGCTCTTGATAACAAGCTTCCTTGCAATTGCAGGGCTTGTTTTTATCTCTTCATGCAACAACAAAAAGTCTGGCAATGAGATAATGATCGGTCTTGCAGAAGTCAATTACAAACCTGATGTGGGTCTTGATCTTGTCGGCAACTACAGGGGAGATGATTATGCTTCACGCGGTATTCACGACTCATTATATGCAAAAGCTCTGGTTGCAAAGGATAAGAGAGGAGAAAAAGTTGCCATCCTGAGTATTGATATTTGCATGCTGCCAAAAGAGAGTATTTATTTCCTGAGGGAAATCATCACATCAGGAAGTGATATTAAAGCCGAAAATATAATGATAATGGCAACGCATACTCACAGTGGCCCTAAACCAGATCTGAATAATCCAAAAGCCAAAGAGTTTCTTACCAGGGCAGCCGGTGCTGTTTTTCTGGCAAACGAAAGACTTATGCCAACAATAATATCTGCAGGAAGAAGTCGTGAATCAAGGATATCACACAACAGGAGGTTAAAAGCCAAAGACGGAACAACGCATATGTGCTGGGAAAAGCTTGAACCGGGGTATATTATTGAACCCTGGGGATTGATAGATCCTGAAGTGATAACCCTCACTTTTGAACAGGAAGGCAGGGAGACAGGAGTGCTCGTGAATTTCGGCTGCCATGCCACAACACTTACAGGTAATAACTGGCTTTATTCAGCCGACTATCCCGGGTACCTGGCCGAATCAGTAAAAAGGGTAAAAGGAAAAGATTTTGTATCGATGTTCTGCAATGGATGCTGTGGTAATGTAACCCAGGTCGATTACAGGATCGGATTCCCTGACACTTTCCAGGAGTGCCAGAGGATAGGTTACATGCTTGGTGTTTCAGCAATGGAAGCAATGGAGAACAGTGTTCAGCTGCAGGGAGATATTGTTACTGCTTCACGTGAGATGGTTGCACTTGACAGGATTAATATTTCTGATGAGCGCATTGAATGGGCAAAAAAATTAATGAAAATCGTGGAAAAAGAGGGGA
The DNA here is from genome assembly GCA_016718875.1 of Bacteroidota bacterium. Lineage (GTDB taxonomy): Bacteria > Bacteroidota > Bacteroidia > Bacteroidales > VadinHA17 > LD21. Next base: position 55,569 of record JADKBL010000016.1, on the reverse strand, counting down.
TGCCACCAATTCAGGCCGACGGAATGCCAGATGCATATTATGCAAAAAGCTGGATCGAGATGCGTGAGAAACAGGATATTATCGACAGTGCAGAAGTGATGGTAATAAGAATCGGAGATCTTGCATTCGTTGGATTACCCGGAGAAATCTTCAATGAATTCGGAATTGAAATTAAAGCTAAGTCACCTTGCAGAAACACAATAGTTACCGGGAATACAAATGACAAACGGTCGTATTTCCCCACTAAAGTCAGTTTCACCCAGGGACCTGAAGGTTTTACTCCTTACATAACAGGATATGAAACAACTCCCGGGTCAACACTATATGAGATCGGATCAGGTGAAAAGCTTGCAAAATCTGCAATAAATCAGTTAAAAAAAATCTTTTAAAAATGTTCTGACCTCTGTGCACTCTGAGTCTTTCTTTGTGCACTCTGTGTTTAAAAAAATCTTAGAAACCCATGAAAAAATCTATCATTTTGCTGATCATTTTAACATTCATTTTCACATCACTTTCAACTAAAACTGAGGCACAGGATGTATCAGTATATAGAGTAGCAATGGCAAAAAAGCCCATGAAGATTGACGCCAAATGGGATAAGAAGGAATGGAAAAAGGTAGTTCCGGCAGATATAGTCAATTACATGGGTAAAGTTCCTGAATTCAAACCTGAAGCACAGGTTAAAATGATGTATGACAAAGACAATATTTATTTGATATTCAGAGTAAAAGATCGCAATGTCAGGTGCATAACAAACAAAATCAACGGACCAGTCTGGCAGGATTCGGCAGTAGAATTCTTCTTCGCTCCTGACGGGGCTTCTCCCCTTCTCTACTTCAATCTTGAAACCAACTGTGGAGGAACACCTCTTCTTCACTATAATGTGATTCCAAGAAGAGAGTCCAAAAGACTTACTGAAGAAGAGATAAAGCAGATCGAAATCGCACATTCACTCCCGGAAATTACCGATCCTGAAATCAAAGAACCTGTAACATGGACGCTGGAATACCGGATTCCGTTGTCCTTGCTTGAAAAGTATTCGAAAGTGAGCCGTCCAGCAAAAGGGGTTGAATGGAGGGCTAACTTCTACAAAATAGCTGAAAACAGCTCTAATCCTCATTATATTACATGGTCGAAAATCGATAAACCAAAACCAGATTTCCATGTCCCCCAATCGTTCGGCAAACTTATCTTCGAATAGTCCTTCAACACCACAGCTTAAACGTGTTCTTGGACTTGGAGACCTGGTTTTCTATGGAATAGTTCTTAATCAGCCTGTAGCCGCAGTTGGCCTTTTCGGTCTGGTTTCACAGATTTCAAAAGGGCATATGGTTACCACCCTTCTTTTAAGCATGGTTGCCATGTCGTTGACTGCAATAAGTTATGGCAGGATGGCGGCCAGGTTTCCTGCAGCCGGATCAGCCTATACTTATGTAAGTAAGGGCATAAATCCCTCTTTCGGATTCCTTGCAGGATGGGCCATGGTACTTTGTTACCTTATTATACCTGTAATCAATACTGTTTACGGAGTTCTGAGCTTTCAGAGATTGTTTCCCGGTACACCATATATTGCAGCATCAGTGGCCTTTGTGGCCTTTATTACATTTCTGAATCTTCTGGGAGTCAGGTCAAGCATGAATGCAAACAAGATCATGCTCTACCTGATGCTGATAATAATCGGCGCCTTCCTGGTAATGGCAATAAGATATATTACAGGCAGGTTCGGACTTCAGGGACTATTTGACGGTTCTTCGTTATATAACAGCCGTACATTTGATATCGGATCAATAGCTTCAGGTACAGCCCTTGTAGCTCTGACATATGTTGGTTTTGACGGAATAACAACTCTTGCTGAGGATGCAAAAAATCCTTCACGGAATATTCTTCTGGCAGTTTTAATTGTCTGCCTTTTTACCGGATTGTTCAGTGCGCTGCAAATGTATCTTGCACAGGTGACTGCCAATACTATGTGGCTAACAGGCGGAATTAGTGATGCCTTACCTTTTTATGAAAGAATACCGGAGGCGCATATCGAAACAGCATTTATGACAGTATGCAGCCAGGTTGGAGGACCGCTGCTCTTCAATGCCATGACAATTACAATGTTTGTTGCATGTCTGGGAAGCGGCATGGCCGGACAGCTTGGTGCGGCAAGGCTTCTGTATGGAATGGGCAAAGACAATGTACTACCAAGAAGAATCTTCGGACACCTTGGCTCAAAGCACAATGCCCCGGTATATAATCTGTATATAATTGCTGCACTTTCTGTTATAGGAGTTATTGCACTGAACTACCAGAGAACTGCTGAACTGATAAACTTTGCAGCACTTATTGCTTTCATGGGAGTTAACCTTTCTGCAATTGGTCAGTTCTGGTTCAGGTCTTCAAAGGAGGAAAGAAATCCTCTGACTAATTTAATAATCCCGTCAGCAGGTTTTCTCTTCTGCCTCTGGATATGGATCAGTCTGCCCGGGAGCCCTAAGATTATAGGAGGTATCTGGCTCGTAGCTGGTTTTATATACCTGGCAATATCTACCAGGGGATTCAGTAAACAAGCTGCAAAGATTGATTTCAAAGATGTATGAAGCTGAGAGTAAATTGAGAGGGTTGAATAAAAAAATTTAACCACAGAGGACACAGAGTCCTGTGCCCATTGACATTTTGTACAAAGTTCACAAAGGTAAAACTTTGATTATTATTTCTTTGTGATCTCTGTGTTATTTCTTTGTGAACTCTGTGGTTAATTATTATTTTTATAAATCGTTAAACCAAACCTAATTCATTATGAAAAAAGAATTTCTATTAAGCCTGATTCTTGGAATACTAATAATATCGGCAAATGCAGCAGCTCTGCAAAAGAGTTCACTGACAGGGTCATGGAAGTGTGTTGCAAATGATGTTCCTGATGAATATAAAAACAGTATTATTTCAATTACTGAAAAAGAAGGAAAACTTGAAGGATCAGTGAAATTTGAGAATGGAACAATGGTCAATCTAAACTATGTGAAGCAGAATGACAAAGAGGTTACAATGTCGATATATGTTGAAGGTTATGAGGTAGTTATAAAAGGAAAGCTTGAAGGATCAAAAATTACGGGTACAGCAGATACTCCTGATGGACCAGTGACATTAACTGCAACAAAGAGTGAAAAGAAGAAATAATAACTATTAATTAGAATGCCAACTGACAGAAGGAACTTCATCAGGCAATTATCTGCAGGAGCAGGAATCATGTCAATTCCTGGCATGCTCCCATCGCTTACACTTCAGTATCCCGAATCAAATCTGAAGATCCCGGTAAGAGTATCATCACTTCAAAAAGCCTGTGGCGATAGCCATGTGGGACTTCAGCTGGATACTGAGGCATCACCGGTACGGTGAGTTTGAGAACTGGGACCATGTTTTGGAAGGATTGGCAGAAAGGGGTTACAATGCCATAAGAATTGATGCCATGCCTCAGTTTGTTGCTGCCGATACAGATGGTAAATCAGAAAACGTATTCCGCTCCGTTAAAAATGGATGGCAGCCCTCCCTCTGGGGAAATGACTACACAATGAACTTCAGACCAAAAGAGGCATTGCTTGAGTTCCTTCCAAAATGTGAAAAATATGGCATTAAAGTAGGACTTGCCACCTGGTTCATGCAACACGGGACAAGCCGGAGAGATATTTTTAAAGAAGCGGGAGGACTATTAAGAGCCTGGGAAGAGACATTATCCTTTCTTAAAACTAACAATCTCCTTGATAATGTGATTTATACTGACCTCCTTAATGAATATCCCAACTGGCACGGATACGACTGGCTCAAAAAAAACATGAACAGACTGTCAGGTCTTGACCAGTATAAGCTGGATAATCCTGAAGCAAACGTTCCCGATCAGATCATCAGTGGCAAGAACTCTAATCAGGAACAACAGAAGTTTTACAGCAATTTTATTGGTTCCACAATCAGGACCCTTAAATCCAAATATCCGGATATGGATTTTTATGCATCACTCGATTCATCGATGGAGCTTGATCGCATAGACCTTTCGGAATTTGATGCCCTCGATTATCACATCTGGTTTGCTCACACAGGCAAAATTCCAGGTCTCGATAAAGTCGGTGCAAGAGACCAGTCACAGGATTACAGAGAGGTTTACAAAGGACTACAGACTTACTGGAAAGAGAACAGGACTACACTTGTGCAATGGATGGAAGGAAGGCTCTCAGATATCTCATCAGTCGCTGCAAAACATAAAATTGTCTGCGGAAATACAGAGGGCTGGGGCCCGATATCCTGGTTCGATCATCCGGAACTCGGATGGGAATGGACTAAGGAGAGTGCTGAAATCTGTGTCGATATTGCAAAAAGACATGAAAACTACAAGTTTATTTGCACCTCCAATTTTACCCACCCTCAGTTCCTGGGAATGTGGGACGATATTAAGTGGCATCAGAGAATAACTGAAAAAATCAAATCATGAGAAAGCTGCATATCATTTTTATTGCTTTTCTTTTATTTAACATCTCATGTAATCAGAAAGATGCTGTTAAAGTATTCATTTCCGGTACTGACGGTCATAAGAGCTACCGGATTCCATCAGTAATAGGACTTCCTGATGGCACCCTGCTGGCATTTGCTGAAGGAAGAGTAAAGGGCAGCAATGATTTCGGTGATGTGAACATAGTACTGAAACGAAGCAGTGACAATGGCAAGACATGGGGAAAAATGGCAACAATAGTTGATTATGACTCACTGCAGGCAGGCAATCCTGCACCAGTTGCTGACTTAACAGATCCGGATTACCCCAAAGGAAGAATATTCCTTTTTTATAATACAGGCAATAATCATGAATCGGAAGTAAGAAAAGGGAATGGCTACCGCGAAGTATGGTACAAGACCTCTGCTGATAATGGTATTAGCTGGTCGGAACCGGTAAATATAACAGCACAGGTACACAAACTGAACAAGCCGGAGATTGATTCTTCATACAACTTCCCGGAAGACTGGCGATTATACGCAAATGCACCCGGACATGCTATTCAGATCAGGAATGGAAAGTTTAGTGGCCGGATATTGGTTCCTGCCAATCATTCAGCCGGTGAACCAAAGGCTGACTGGGGGGATAATTTCTCACACGCTTTCTTTACGGATGATCATGGAAAAACATTTGGACTTGGAGAATCAGTCAATGTTCCCGGGAGCAATGAAGCTACTGCAGCAGAGATATCAGAGGGTAGGATCATGCTTAATGCAAGAAATCAGAAAGGGGATATCAGAGCCAGGATAGTTGCTATCAGCAATGACGGAGGTTCAAGCTGGGACCCGGTTTTTTATGATCATATGCTTCCCGATCCCGTTTGTCAGGGCAGTATACTTAATACTGGAGATTATAATGGAAAGAGCATCCTGGCCTTTTCAAATCCTGCTGACACAACAGACAGGAACAATTTAACCCTGCGTCTGAGTTATAATGACGGCGAATCGTGGGACCACGACTTTATTATTGATAAATCGACTGACTCCGACAAGAAAAAAAATTATACGGCATATTCAGATTTGGTAAGTCTTTCACAGGGAAGAATAGGGATTCTATATGAAAGAGACAATTATTCTGAAATAGTTTTTAAGACAATTAAACCTAAATCAAAATATTAAGATCTTCATAATATATAACTAAAGAGGAGCTTGAAAATCAATTTATCTACCCCTACCCCAAGGGGAGTAAATTGATTTTCTTCGCTCCCCTTGGGGACGGGGTAAACGAAGAAAATCAATTATTAAAAATTCAATCATATGAGAAACAAAATTTTCACCCTTGCCATTGTTATTTTATTAACAACACCTCTTTTAAGCCAGATAAAATTACCTGCCGTAATAGGTGACAACATGGTGCTCCAGCAAAAAAGCGATGCAGCAGTTTGGGGCTGGGGTGAGCCTGGTTCCGAGATTAAAGTAACAGGCAGCTGGAATAATGATACAGTTAAAACTAAAATCTCCAACCATTCTTTCTGGAGTGTAAAATTAAAGACTCCTTCAGCCGGAGGCCCATATACTGTAAACATTAAAAGTGGTAATGAGCTTACTCTCAAAAACGTAATGATAGGTGAAGTGTGGATCTGCTCAGGACAGTCAAATATGGAATGGAGTGCCAGTCAGAACCTTTTAAACGCTGAGGAAGAGATCAGGAATGCCAGTTATCCGAATATCAGGCTTTTACACGTAAAAAAACTGGCAAGTGAAACACCTCAGGATAATTGCTTTGCTGAATGGGAAGAGTGCTCACCTGCTTCGATGCGTACATTCAGTTCTGTTGGTTACTTTTTTTCCAGGACACTTCATCAGAACCTGAATATCCCGGTAGGAATTATTGAAGTGGCCTGGGGTGGAACACCTGCTGAAGTTTGGGTAAAATCTGATCTGATTGAAGCAGATCCTCTTTTAAAATCGAGTGCAGCCAAACTCATCACATATGATTGGTGGCCCAACAAACCGGGTGTTACGTATAACTCAATGATCAAACCTCTTATACCTTATAGCATAGCAGGTGCAATATGGTACCAGGGTGAAGGAAATACAATAAATTTTGAGAGTTACAGGAAACTGATGAATACTCTAATAGGTAACTGGCGCAGTGATTTCGGGAAGGAATTCCCATTCTATTTTGTTCAGATAGCACCCTACGCTTATGGAAAGGATACAAAAGCTGCTATGATCCGTGAGATGCAGACGAAGACTATGTACGATATTCCAAAAACCGGAATGGTAATTGTTTCAGATCTGGTTGATGACATTAAAAATATACATCCGGCAAATAAACAGGATGTAGGAAAAAGACTTGCTAACTGGGCCCTGAGTGAAACCTATGGAATAAAAGGAATTGCATACAAGTCTCCGATGTATGAATCGATGAAGACAGAAAAATCGAAAATCAGAATTTCATTTCAGAATGTTCCGAATGGATTGGTGATGAAAGGAGATGAACTTTTGCACTTTGAGATAGCCGGTTCTGATAAAGTCTTTGTTCCTGCTTCAGCTAAAATAGACGGGAATACTGTAATTGTATCTGCAAAAGGAATCAAGGCACCAGAGGCTGTCAGGTTCTCATTCTCGAATGATGCTATGGGAAATATCTTCAGCAAAGAGGGCTTGCCGGTAGCACCGTTCAGGACTGACAGCTGGGAGTATTGAATTAAATTTGTTTACCCCCGGGGTACATCAATTATTGCGTCATTGCGAGTCCTGCGAATGCAGGAGGAAGCAATCCTTAATGTACACTCCAAATAATAGTAATAAATCTTCACGGGACTATTGTTCATCACCTTTAAGATTCCTCCATCCGCCAGCTGGCGGATTCGGAATGACGGTGATCTTAACAGGCATTGGTAGAACAAGTTTTAATGAATCAAGGCTCCGCTCATATCTTTGGTGAGTTCATGCATAAAGAAACCCCCGGAAATTCCGGGGGTTTAATTATTTAATTGAATTACAATACATAATCAATTACTCAGCACCGCCGTCCCACCATACTTTGGTAGTCATTTTATCAGGCTGTGTTGAAGTAGCTGCGTAATTCGGGTTACCTGCAGCTTCAGCAGCCGGGATAACAAGTTTCACAGGAATTGTTCCTCCTGTTGCGTTGCCAGGATAGTTGGTAGCTGTTAACACAGGAAAACCTGTTCTTCTCCAGTCTGACCAAGCTTCCCACCACATCATGAATTTGCTTAACCACATCTGCGTGCCAATCTGCTCAAGAGCAGTTCCTGCAGCAAATGGATAGTTTGTAAGATATGTGGTTACTGCAGCATCAGAAACAACAAGTGATGCATCATAAGGTGTGTACATCTGCATTGCAAGCTTAACACCAGCATCATAATGACTCTGTGCTGTACCGCCAACAGTTCCAATACCTCTTACTACTGCTTCAGCTTTCAGTAATTCTGATTCAGCTGCAAACATCAGCATGTATGGCTCGTCATCCTGAAGCATCTTTGTGTTGATTGCAGGAAATTTCTCATAAGGAGTTACAGGGCTTCCGCCTCCGTACTCAGTATTTAACATTGATCCGTCATATCCTGTAGGCTGACCAATCCATTTGGTTGGGTCTGCTTCAAGAACAACACCAAGATCACTTGCGGTCCACTTAATCGGGCCCTGTGTGAAGATGGTAAGCCTTGGATCGTCATCAGCTGCACTTGCAGCGTTGGTACCCTTAAGCTGATCAACAAGTTTTTTACTGAGGAGTCTGTTAGCCCAGTCACCACCATCACCCGGATATAATGCGCGTGAGATACCATTCTGGTTGGTCGATTCACTTGGGGTAAGAGACATTTTAATCCATGCATTGTCATCATTGCTTGCCATTGTTCCGCCGGCAACCGCCTTTGTAACATATGTAGCAGCCATTGCAGCATCAACATTAGATACCCTCATTGCAAGTCTGAGCATAAGTGAATAACCGAATTTTTTCCACTTTGCAATATCACCACCGAAGATGAGATCAGCCTTCTTGAAACCTGCATAATCAACATCAGATCCGTTGAAAGCGACGCAAGCTTCATCAAGTTCCTTCAGCAGGTCGGTATAGATAAGTTTCTGCTTGTCATACTTTGGCTGGAAAATTCCTTCAAGCCCTTTGTTGGCTTCTGTATAAGGAACACTTCCGTACCAGTCGGTAAGACGGTGATAATCAAATACTGCGACAATACGTGCAGCCTGCCTTGTATTAACAAGTCTTCCTTCCATAGAACCGCCTTCACTGGTCTGCTTGAGAATCTCTGTTGTTCTTCTGAGAGCATCCCTGTAATAGAACTGGAATGGAGCATTCAGAGGTTCCATGTCATTGTCGAAATATTTCTCACCTGCATTAGCACCTGAAGAAGCAGTATGCTGTATTGCCAGGGAGGCAAAGTTGATATTGGTTCTCCAGTCAGTATACCTGTTATCACCTGAAGACCCGTTACTGGCCAAACCAAGTTGGGCGGCAGTAAAGAAGTAGTTCATATCGATTACCTGAACTGCATTGGGGTTGATGTTCATATCATGCAGATCTTCAGTATCGCATCCCGCTATCATTACTACTAATAACAGCGTACTTAAAATTAATTTTATAAGATGTTTCATATTTATCAAGTTTTAACAGGTTAGAAAGTCACCCTTACATTAAATCCATAGCTACGGGTTGACGGCATAGAGAACTGATCAATACCCTGTCCTGCACCACTGGTATATGAAGCTTCCGGATCAATGTTATCAGTGTTCCTGAACATACACCAGAGGTTTCTTCCTACAACAGATACTGAAACATTGGTGAGAGGTGTTTTGTCAATTATGCTGGCTGGCAGACTGTATTCGAGAGAAACCTGCCTCAGCTTGATATAAGAAGCATCATACGAATTGCTCCTGGGCGCGTGAAGCAAGGTTGCTCCAGTAGTTACGAGTCTGCTGCTGGTTGAGGGTCATTGATAACGGACCATAAATTGGTTTACCATCGGTTCCGTACCTGTCTGAATTACACCTTCAATCGGCATTCCGCCTTCACGATACTCAAGAGTCTGCTTATGCAAGCCCCAGCTGGTAAGGTTAACTTCAGTTCCTGAATAGATATCGCCACCAAATTTGTAGTCAATAAGTGCATCAAGAGTGAAACGCTTATACCTGAAAGTGTTACTTAAACCACCAGTAACTTTTGCAATACCATTTCCAAGTATCTCCATAACATCTGATCTTACAGGGTAACCGTTAGCATCATATACTTTCTTTCCTGATGCCGGATCAACTTTCTGGATATAACCAAGGATCATACCAAAAGGCATTCCTGCAACCTGGTATACACCGGCATTCCTGGTACGAGGTTCGTCAATGAAAAGACGTGTAACCCCGGGAGCAAGTGTAACGATCTTGTTCTCGTTATGTGCAATGTTAACAGAGATGTCCCATGAGAAATCACCCTTTTGAACCGGTGTTCCTGACACTAAAATCTCAATACCTTTGTTTGTAAGTTCACCGATGTTAACTGATGTTGAGTTAAAACCTGATGACTGTGATATTGTAGCAGAAAGAATGTCGTCGGTTGTTTTCTGGGTATAGTATGTGAATTCAACTCCGGCCCTTCCGTTAAGGAATTTCAAATCTGTACCAAACTCAATCTCTGATGAGAGAGCAGGGTTAAGATTCGGGTTAGGAATATTGTCTCCAAATGCAAATGTTCCCATTGGGAGGCTAAGGTGTCCCTGTCCGAGAAGGCCATAAGTTGGAACTACTGCATACGATCCTACGTTTGCTGTAGCAACCTGTCCCCATGCTGCCCTTAACTTACCAAAGCTAAGCCATTCAGGAAGAGTTGAGAATGCATCTGTAAATACAAAGCTACCTCCGACTGATGGATAGAATTTGTGGTTGTTAGCAGGATTAAGAACTGAGAACCAGTCTTCCCTACCTGTTGTTGTTAAGTAAAGGTAACCTGCATAACTAACTTCAGCTGAATAGAAAAGTGAGTTGATACCTGATTTACTGTAACCATAGCTAAAGCTTTGAGAACTGGTATTGTTAACAGAGGTGAAGAATGGTACGTTAAAGTTTGAACCACTAGCGGCTATTCTTTCATATTCCCTAGTCATCTTGTTTCCGCCGACAAATCCGGTAACTCTGATCTTTCCGAATTCATGATCAGCGCCCATTGTCCATTCCTGGTTAATTTCCCTCTGGAACTGTCCAGTTTCACTTTTTGAACCACCACGCTGGTATCCTGTACCCTGGGGAACAAGAGAGTTACTGTTTCTTACAGCGTAGTCCATACCAATCTGGCCCTGGATATATAACCAGTCGAGGATATTATATCTGAGGTTTGCGGATGTTATGAAACGGTCCCTGATGTTTTCGTTTGTAATCTGGTAAGCTGCCCACCATGGGTTCTGGCACCAGTTGTTATTTGCCTGCTGGTACTCTTCACCTGTTGACTTGAGGTCAGGGGTTGTAACACCTACCGGAACTGCTCCCGGTTTATTTGGATCTCCCATAAGGTCCATAACATTGGTATTGGTAGCCAAACCATAAATAGCATAAGGTGCGTTACCTGGTGAGTCACCAAGCATTGACCTGTTGTTCATTTTTTCATTTGAATACATCACCTTGGCATTGTAAGTAATCTTCTTGCCAAATTTTCCGTTAGTGGAAAGGGCTGCATTCTTCCTTCCGAAACTTGAATTAGGAACAACAAAAGTATCTTTCATATCGGAGAAAGAGAACCTGAATGTCTGGTTGTTTCCACCACCGGTGATTGCCAAACTATTTGTCCATGAGGAACCTGTTTCATAGAAACGGCTCCAGTTATCTCCTGCATATGAGTAAGGTCTTGAAACGCCGTCAAACTGAGGAACCATTGATCCGTCAAATTTCGGTCCCCACATTGCACCGTTACCCCAGTTCCATGCTTCCAGCTGGCTTATAGGCTTAGCATAGATCTGTGGCCCGGTCGGGTCAGCAGGATTAGCCTTTAGACCACCAGGTCCGTAGATTGTCTGAGTATCATCATACCTGTAAACTTTTTCGAATACATAGTTCGAGTTGAACTCTATACCCAAACCTTTTTTATTTGATCCTCTTTTGGTAGTGATGTTGATAACACCAAAACCACCCCTTGAACCATAAAGTGCAGCAGCAGCAGCACCTTTAAGGACTGTAACTGATTCAATATCTTCCGGGTTGAGAGAGGTAAGACCATCACCCTGGTCAGTACCACCCCATACACCAACCTGGCCGAACTGGGTGTTGTCCATTGGGATACCATCGATAACATACAATGGCTGGTTGCTACCGCCAATTGATTTGTTACCTCTGATAATTACGCGGGATGAACCGGCAGGTCCTGATGAGGACTTGGTTACGTTAACCCCGGCAACGCGTCCCTGCATTGAGTTACCAACGTTGTTTTCGCGGGCAGCTGTAAGGCTCATACCCGGAACCTTGGTAATTGAAGACTGCAGTGCTTTCTGGCTTCTCTCAACACCGAGAGCGGTTACAACAACCTCGCCAAGCTGCATTACATCTTCTGCAAGGGTAATGTCAACAGACCCACGGTTGCCAACGGCAGCCTCCTGAGTGACATAACCAATAAATGAAAGAACGAGGGTAGCATTGCTTGGAGCATTAATGCTGTATTTTCCCTCAGCGTTAGTGGTTGTACCTGATGTTGTTCCTTTCACAACAACGCTTACTCCAGGTAAACCTGCACCATTGGCATCCTTAACGGTACCAGTAATCTGCCTGTCCTGAGCCAGAACTGCTACAGAGCAGACTAGCCACAAAAACAGAAGCATGGTGCTCTTCAGATTTTTGTAAACTCTTTTTATCATCATAGGGTTTAGTTTTTAGGGCATCGTTCAAATGATGCCATTGTTTGCACTCAAAATTAGAAACAGGTTTGATAAAAACAAATTATTTTTAACTTAATTTTAACACATCTTAACTTTTTTTATCATCATTCAACAACAATCTCATCAATATGCATATAAGGCGGCCGGCCGGCTCCCGGATGTGAACCGGGGGTTATACCCATTGAATGAGCAATAACTCTGACGTATCTTGCCTCGCGCGGCTTAAAGTCTGCCGAAAAATCACGCTGAAACGCATCCCACTGATCAATAGGCATGGTATTTTCAATACTCCCGGCATATTCAAATTTAACACCGTCATCCGATACAAAGAATTCGACTTTAACAGGGAACATACTAAGCCATAAAGCCCGCTGGTAAAATGCACACTCAATATGCTGAATCATTGTTGGTCTTTCCAGGTCAATTACAACATCAAGATCCTTGCCCGCAAAAGAGAGCCAGTTATAACTGTTATCGTGACTGCCTCTTATACCATCATTCAGCAGTTTTGCTCTCTCACTATTTATTGTAAGTGTATCAGGACTAAGCAGCTTAAGCCTCTTACCTACAGCAAGATGTTCATTTTTTCCCAGATAGAACAACCGGTACATTGCCGAGCGGTATGCCTCAGGTGTGGTGCTCCATTCTTTCACCTGGCTTATACCTGTGCGGATGCAGAGATCCACAAAGGGATCAACCATCGATCTAATCTCTGGCCTGACCATCCATTTGCCTCCTGACATTACAAAAACACCATTGTCTCCCCTAAAATTCTTTTTAGCCTGTTCCATAATCGCAAAATTCAGCGGGAGCCTTGCTGTCCGTACTCTTTCAAGCACTTCAGGATCAGCTGCAACAGCTTTTTCAGCTTCATCAAAAAGCTGTTTGTATCTTTGAATTAATTCCGGAGTAAGATAGCTCACAGCTGCTTCATTGGGAGAACCGAAAATGCGAAGTTGTTTTCCGGAGGCAAGCAGGGCCCCGCGCATCTCATCAATGTATTTCCTTATAGGAACTGATGCAGCTCCATAGTACCCTCTCAGGAAGTCATTCATCAGAGTATCAACATTTTCCTCTGGATTCCACATAAGCTTCGATAAAAGGTAACTCCTCAGCTCGGCAAATTCACCTCCACCGTCCCTGTTGCCCTGTTCGAACATTGCGGTAGCTCCATTTTTAACAAAAAACCTGATATTGGGCTGCAGTATATGAAGATTCGGAAACGGGCTGATCAGATTTGTGAACTGAATAACATAGTCCCATACAATTATATCGCTGGCTATTTTTCCCCAACCTTCGAAGTCCTCTACAAGGCTTCTGCTTTCCTCATCCTGACCTTCTGTAACAGGAATATCGCGCCTGGCTTCGATACTGCAAAGCATTATATTAACATTTTTCCTTGGGATGATAGTAAGCGGGGCTTTTCTTCCATACTCATATGCAAGGGTCGAAATAGTGAGATCAGGGAACTGGTCAGCTACCTTGTTCACAAAGTTTATAATTGATCCGGAGGGTGAACCTTCCTTTTCATCAAGAGCACGACACTTATCACACTGGCAAAAAAGTCTGTTATCATTCTGGCTTACCGACCAGTATTTTGCTTCCGGATTAGCAGCTATCTGCTTCCTTAGATTCTGAATGGTTATATTAAGTACATCAGGATTAGCCAGACAAAGTTGTGTCGGCAAGCGTTTACCATCTCGAAGGGCAAAGTATTCAGGATGAGCATCAAAATACAATTCAGGTGGAACCAGTGAGTTAAAGGTGTGGCACCACGATCCCCATGCAGGCCTTCCTCCTTTAGAGTCATGATCAAGCTTGTGCCATGCTGAATATTCATCATGCCATGTAACGCTGTAATGGGTATCCCTGAACTTAATTACAGGAATCTCCTTTATGTCAATGCTTTCAAATGCAATAAAATCACTCTTCGGTACAACTTTAACCTTCGGGCTATACATTCTGCATCCCAGGAATTTTTCAAGAAAAGTGTAGACACCATAAATGGTTCCCTTGAAGTTTCCACCTGCAATAATCAGCCTCATGCTGTCTGTTTTAATAACGAATCCGTCTGCTTCAAGCTCGTTGAAATCAATACTGATTCCACGTTCGCCAAGACGGTCGTTCTGACCAAGAAGAATCTCATAAGGACTTCCCGGTTTATCGGCAGTTATAATCGGCAGGGCTGTATTAGAAATCTGCAGCAGGTAATCCTGCAGAAGCAGGGCAGCCTGCTTTTCATATTCAGTTGATGATGAAGGCAATACAATTCTATATAATGATGCCCCCTTATCTGCAATTACAATTTTTGGCTTTACAGGTACTGCGGCCTCTTTTTTGCTCTTTTTTTTCTGCGCTGAAGCTGTCTGGACAGGAATAATTATTCCTGTAAAGATTAATAACATCCAAAAAGATATTATTGATCCTCTTGCATTTACTGATATAATATTCATAATGAAAAGGTTATTTGGTTTAAAATTAATAAAAATCCCTTCCTGTATAAATCATGAACTCACCCCCTTGATCCCCCTCTCCGGCTGTCTAGGTATGGTAACTCCTGGGGGACTTAATGAAAACCCAATGTTTTGTAAAGCCCACTTGGGGTTGGGGGCAGTTAGAAGCGTTCGTAAGTATTTATTTAGTATTCCCTTTCCCTGATTTGGCTTTAACCGGCAGCGGCACTGGCTCAGGTATATATGTAAGTATAAATGCCATATCCTGACCTATATACCGTGCCTGTGAACCTGTAATCCGCATATAGGGTGGTCCGAATGTGATACTGCCATCAGTTACAGTAACCTCAGTATCTTCCAGGAACATTCCCCTCCAGGTATGGAAAGTCGACAGCTTGTATTTACCATTTTTAAGTGAAGAAACAGTAATTTTCTCGTTGGCTACATCACCGTCAGAGTTAACAATCCAGCCAAACACCATCTCATTGGTTTGCATGGCATAAGCATCTCCACCTTTAACACATTTAATAACAGCAGGTTTTATGTCTGTCAGATGTCCGCCGGGTATCCTGTCAGTGAACCTTCTGAGACTTGTCAGCTGGTTATTGACTACGTTATCATTTATGAATCTTGAGTGAGCCCACCAGAAGGGCATCATGCACGATCCGGTAGCAAGAGTGACCCACATTGCATTATGAACCTGAGCAAGATAGCCTGGCATACTTGGTTCATAAAATGTATGAGCGTACCCTGTTTCACCGTTGATTACCGGTTTTCCATAACCATGCCAGAGTTTCTGGTTCTGGTCTGCATAATTCCGGTAACTGTCAATAAGCGGATTTGTTTTCGCTGAATCGATGGTACTGGTATTGTTTATCGGGAATCCCTGCGCTTCATATATTTCACGTGCTGCAATGTCGGTAACCTGATAACCCTGTGCCAGAATTCTTTAATTCCACCACTTCGGGTACCTGTTGTTGGTCTGTTCCATGGATCATTGGTTTTAAGATATTTATGCACCTTGCCAATCCATTCTGCAGCTTTCAGACTGTCGCCCTTCACCCAGCCATCAGTACCATTCACCTCATCAATTATAAACCATAGTGCCAGGGAACGGCTGTAACCATACCTGGCTATCATATAACGATACAATTTCTCCTGATATTTCCAGGCTACATCGCTCCTGTAAAAATCCTTCACTTCTGTTACCTGCTTATAAGGATTCACATACCACCTCACATTGCCACCACCCCAAACAGTTTCAGATAGATATGAATGGAACCACATATTAAGACTCAATACCATATCTCGTTCCTCAAGCATTTCAAGAAGTTCATCAATACGGCCTGCTATGTTCTGGTCGTATCTGCCAATGCCGGATGCCCAGGTTTCCAGAGGCGTGATATAAGTACTTATAAAATTCACTCCCAGTGATTTGAGCCTGTCAAGTTCAGCAGCCTCCACTCTTCCGCTGCCATAACCTTCATATCCATCATTATACCAGAGACCCACTCCATAAAAATCTTTTCCGTTGCTGTGTACAAGGTATCTTTTATTATCTGCAACTCTTATCGGACCATTATGTTTGGTACTGACAGCCAGAAACGACTGGGGGGATCCTGTTACTGTTCCATTTTTGTCTTTTACGGTAACAGTATAGCTCCACTTTCCTGTTTCATCCGGAGAAAACCTTACTTTCCACAGGGTTGACATTGACAGGTAGTAGAATCCGTTGATCTTCCACTTTTTACCTGATGGAGCAGTAAACTCAGCCTGAATATCAATTTCATCAGGATCGAATGGATTCAGGAATTCGCATTTCAGTTCCATGGAGATTTCAAACTTCTCATACAAGCCAACGGTATCTGGCCGCTGCCTGATCCTTATTATCTCAGGTGCTGCAGCAGAGATCACATCGATCTGCATAATGAGCATCAACACAAAAAACAAAATGGTCCTGGTTTTCATAATTCTGGTCTTTATTAAAAGATTAAATAACAATTCCCTATTTTAATATTCCGGTGCTCTGCACCTCATAAAATGACCGCATTCCTGTTTCCTACCTGCTGGCGCCGATTTGCAATCGGTGCCTTATGATAATTGGCACGGATCACATCCCGATTGCTACCCTGCTGGCGCCGATTTGCAATCGGTGCCTTATGATATTTGGCACGGATCACAGATCCGCGCCAGCGTTCGGGACCGCACCAGCGGGAGCAGAGCTGCGAAATGTTATTTTACAGCCTCGAGTTCATCCATTTTTGTATACATGGCCCTGAAAGTATCCCACGGAGTCCATGCACTGTTTCTTGGATGTACAGCCTTCTTGTTTTTGTCATTAATTGTCCCATAGAATCCGTCAATGAATCCCTCTGTCTGTGTCCAGCATGTCTGCATCATACCATAATATCTGGGTTTCATTTCTTTTGTTGCATATTTAACCCATCTTGCCATATCCTCAGTCTGGATCACAGCAGTTTCAGGTGTTCTCCACGGGCAGGTAATAACCCTGAAGCCGTTCATGGCAAAATAGATAGCTGTCTGATCCGGCCTCTCATAATGCCAGTCGCACATTACTATATCTTTCGGAACCATATCGATTGCACGATAAGTATAATTATATGATGCTTCCCAGAATCCTAAACCTGTTGCTCTTCCATCCAGAAAACGGTCAGCCCACAGCCATAATTCACGGTTTTTCTCTTTAAGGTGGTTCCTTACAAGGTTGACCTCATCTGCAAACAGGATTGCTTTGTCAACCCCTTTGCAGCGGGGGCATTTATCATCGCCGAGGTAAAAGATCTCATCCATTCCTGAATGGAAAGCGTCTGCTTCGAATACATCACACAGTTCATCCACTAAGGCAAAAATCACCTTATGAACTTCAGGATGACGCGGACAATAGCTTTTACAGTAGAGGTTGTCCTCGTTTGGCCAGACATATTTCTCAGGCATCTTTATATAAGGTGTCTCATCAAACTCGGGAAAAAATTCGAGAAGCTTATTGATCTTGTTCCCGGATGACTGATGCCCTAAAAGATTTATATCCGGAATTACCCTTATATTATTCTTTTTGCATGCTTCAACTATCTTCTTTACATCCTTCTTTGAAAGGGCTCCTGAATCCTGAAGCTGGGGATAACTCTTATACTGATAGTTATAACCAACAAGAAGTACCAGGGTATTTACCTTGCGTGTGGCAAGTTCCTCATTAATGAATTTGACAAATCTGTCAACACCGGAAGGCTTGGGAGCGCTTATGCAGAATCCTCTAACCGGAAACAGCTTATCTGAGGTCTCCTGGGCTACTGAAAGGATGCTGTATCCCATCAGAAGTATTAATGATAAAAATATATGTCGTGTTTTCATAACATTGAAATGGTTGGTTTGGCAATCTTAAAGAGTATTACTTCGTTTTCTCAAGTTCATCCATTCTCTTATACATATCCCTGAAAGTATCCCATGGGGTATAAGCAGAATTTCTGGGGTGTACAGCACCTTTGGCATCATCGGAAAGATTGCCATAGAAACCATCAATGAACCCGCCATTACCCATCCATGTTGTAAGTACCATCCCATAATATTTTGGCTTCATTTCGGGAGTTGCATACTTTTTCCATCTTGCCATATCTTCAGCCTGCATAACAGCTCTCGGAGGTGTTCTCCACGGACATGTCACGACCCTGAATCCCTTCATGGCAAAATAAACAGGTGTCTGATCAGGTCTTTCATAATGCCAGTCACAAATAACAACATCCTTTGGTATCATATCTATTGCTCTCCAGGTATAATTGTAAGATGCCTCCCAGAAACCGATACCTGTAGTTTTGCCATCTATAAGGCGGTCGCCCCAGATCCATAACTCCCTGTTTTTCTTTGCAAGATGGTCCCTTACCAATCTTACTTCGTCTGCAAACAGGACAGCCTTGTCGATTCCTTTACAGCGTGGACACTTATCATCGCCCAGATAAAAGATCTCATCCATACCTCCGTGAAAAGCATCTGCTTCATAAGCATCGCATATCTCATCTATTACGGCAAATAGCACCTTGTGTACATCAGGGTGAAGAGGGCAATAGCTTTTGCAGTACAGGAAATCATCATTAGGCCATTTATAATTCTCAGGCATTTCGATATGCGGGGTTTCATCAAACTCAGGGAATTTGGTAAGCAGGTTTCCGAGGTTTCCTGCCCATGACTGATGTCCGATCAGGTTTATCTGCGGTATGATCCTGATATTGTATTTTTTGCAGGCAGCCACAATTTTTTTGACATCTCTCTTTGAAAGCGCATTGGAATCTGCAAGCTGAGGATAACTTTCAAACTTGTAGTTGTAATCGCCCAGAAGGAAGAGAGTATTTACACCTCTGGGAGCCAGTTCATCACCGATAAATTTTACAAAACGGTCAACTCCCTGAGGCGAAGGAGCATTGATACAGAATCCCTTTACAGGAAAAACTGCATCCTCAGAATACTGTGCAAATGTGTCGGTCCGCCACATCAGCAGCAGGATGACAACAGTAACTAGTGTGATAAACTTTTTCATAGGGTTATGGTTTTTGTTGGATTTCTTTATTTTTTCCCAAGTAATATATTCGTTTTTGGTGTTGGCAATCCCTTATCATCGACAATGCCGAAAGCTGTTGACTTGTAGTTCCAGTTGGCATATGCAACATTATGCTTCTCAAATATAGTTACCATATCCCTGTACCAGGAGAGCTTTGCCTCCGGAAAATGATCGAGGAAAACACCAAATTCACCGCAATATAATGGCAGTTTCATTTTTTCAGCCATTGCAAAAGGTTTTCTCATCATATATTCCAGAGTGTCAATTGTATAAATTTTCTTGTGCTCCGGCAGTTTACCATCAAGTACGATCTGTCCCGGGTAATTCACTTTTCCTTCAAAATCCTTGAGATTTGTCCAGGCAGCTTTATAATGTGTCAGAAAGAATGGTTCATAAAAATGGTAACTGAGAATTAGGTTTGTATCATTTTCAGGTACCCTGAATGTATCAAATGTAGCAGCTGACTGCCATCTGTTCGATCCTAATACCAGTACCCTTGCAGGTTCCCATATCCTCACAGAATCTATAAGTCTGGCCAGCAGGTTGTTCCATTGTTCAGGATCGTCAGCAACAGGTTCATTCATAGGTTCATACGCAACCATGCCATTTGGATATTCTTTGAGAAATGAGGAAAGATCCTTCCAGAGCATTATAAATTTATCCTGTTCTGCAGGTTTGGTCCATAAAGGCTTGTCTCCTTCATTAAAATGATGTGAGCGGAGAATATGCAGATCGATCACGACCCGAAGACCTGCGTCACTGCACCAGTCGAGACAGTTTTTCATCAGGGCAAATGCATCCTCATTTCTTTTGCCGGTTTCATCCCACATCTGCTCCTCGTCGATAGGCAGACGTACGTGATCGAAACCCAATGAATCAATGTATTTAATATCTTTTTCAGTAATAAAAGCATCTCTCTCCGCTCCTCTTCTCTTGCTCTGCGACAGCCAGTGGGCTATGTTAGTTCCCCGTTTGATCCGGAATGCCTCATTAGCAAATGCTTTCTCTTTAACTGCATCCTTGCTGCCTCCGCATGAAATTAGAAGTAAGCAGGCAAGTGAGATCAAAGTGGAACAGAGTAAATATTTTCTCATGGTTTAATGGTTTTTGGTTTTTTATATCAGTAATATCAGGGAATATTATACATTAGTGGCAATCACGTAATACTAGCTAATTTAAGTTATCCTCCGGTATTTAAAAATAAGAAAATTCTGAAAACAGAACATATTAACAATAATTAACACTTATTATTATGAAAGAGATCGCACTGAAACTGACTGGCATTTTTCTTGTAATCCTGACATTTACAGGATTGTCAGCACAAAAGATTTCAAGGGACCTTAATCTTGACCTTCTTGTTAACCATGCCGGATATGTTCCTGAAGCATCAAAAACGGTTGTCACAAAAGGTATCGTTTCAGGTAAATTTGATGTAGTTGATATATCTTCAATGAAAACTGTTTTTACAGGATCGTTTAAATCTGCCAAAGGGGATTTTGGTGATTATTCATCCGGCGACTTCAGTTCCCTGAAAAAAGATGGACACTATTATATAAAGTCTGATACACTCAGGTCTTTTCCTTTTGTTGTCAGTTCTACGGCATACAGACCTGCAATGGATCTGATAGTAAAGTACTTCTCACTTCAGCGCTGCGGGGCAAGCAATACAGGATACCTCACTCCCTGCCATGTTGATGACGGGATCAGGATGGATAACGGGAAACACCAGGATGTCTCAGGAGGATGGCACGATGCAAGTGATCTCAGAAAGTGGGTCGGAGCTACAATATACGGAATGGTGGGACTTTCAAAAACATACGAACTTGATTCAAAGTCAGAAAACAACAGGAACAGAATCCTTGAGGAGCTGCTCTGGGGCAATCAGTATTTCCTTAAAATGCAGGAACCGCAGGGGTATATAATGAATTATGTCGGTGGTGATGTAAAAAAACACTCCGACAGCAACAGGTGGACAAACAATGAAATCGGACCAGACGGAGGCGAGCTTAAATTTGTTAAACCAACTGCAGGCAAATCAAAATCCGACATGCTTATTTTCGGATCAAATGATGACCGGGTAATTCATACTGATCCGCTTGATCTGGTCGGTCAGTACAATTTTATAACTGCCGAAGCCATCATGGCAAGAATTACAAAATCGTCTGATAAAGCCTACTCCGAGAAATGTCTTAATGCAGCAAAAAAATGTTTTGACTGGTGCCTTACTAAAACATATAACAAGGAAACAGGTATTATAGGAGCCTCTATGCAGGCTTCACTTGAATTGTTTAAAACTACCGGAGATGAAAAATTCAGGACTTTTGCCGTTTCTCAGGCTTCTACCCTTAAACAACTACAGGTAACAGGGGGTGAAGGCGAAATCAGTGGTTTCTTCAGAATTTCTGGTGACAATAATGAGCCATATAAAAATATCTGGGAAGGATGTCTTGAGATCATTTCCTTATGCGATATGGTAAAAATGTTTCCCGGTCACCGCGATTCTGCCTCATGGAAAGAGATAATATCAAACTGGGCTAACCAATATATTGGCGTAATTACTTCCCGTAACAGCTTTGGCATTGTTCCGTTCGGACTTTATTCAGGGAAGGATCCCGGAGGAAACAGGAAAGCCGGCCAGTACTGGTACCGATATTTTATGCAGCCGGAGCTTGAATGGTGGGTAGGAATAAACTCAAATCTTGCTTCAGCCGGAGTGGGTCTTCTTAAAGCCTCACAGGTTCTGGATGATCCGAAGCTGAAAGCACTTGCCCAGCATCAGCTGGACTGGATAACAGGTATAAATCCTTTCAACAGTTCAACTGTTATCGGTATCGGGTATAATCACCCTAAACATTTTCCGGGAAGCACTTTTCTTCCAAATACTACTGTGATACCCGGTGCTGTACTAAACGGACTCGGAGGATCACCGGAGGATCAGCCTGAGATAGGGAACGGAAGCTGGCAGATATCCGAATACTGGACTCCAATGGTTGCATATACAATATGGCTCATGGCTGAACTTACTTCTGCCGGATAAAAAATCATGTTATATTTGCAGGGAAGGCAGAAGGCTAAGGGCATAAGGCGAAAGGATGTAAACATGGAACATGGAACATGAAACAAAAAATTGAATTATTCTTTATACTAATATTATTATTGTCACTTACTCTTTCCCTGCAGGATACTTTTTCTCAGGGAACACAGTTATTCCAGACAGTCCCTCCACAGAAATCAGGAATAACATTCAAGAACGTAATCACCGAGGATGAAGAAGCGAATGCATTAACTCACGAAAACCTCTATAACGGAGGAGGTGTTGCTGTTGGAGATATTAACAATGACGGTCTGGAGGATATTTTCTTTATCTCTAACATGGGCTTTAATAAGCTCTACCAGAACCTTGGCGACCTGAAATTCAAAGATATAACAAAGAGTTCAGGTGTGGAAGGACGTGAAGGATGGAAAACAGGAGTTACAATGGCTGATATAAATGGCGATGGTCTTCTCGATATTTATGTCTGCTTCTCGGGTAAAGGTGCACCCGAGAAAAGGAGAAATGAGCTTTATATTAACAAAGGAAACCTGAGATTTGAAGAAAAATCAAAGGAATATGGTCTGGACGACATGACATATTCCACAATAGGTGCATTCTTTGATTTTGATCTTGACGGAGATCTTGACCTGTTCCTGGTAGCAACAAATGTAATAGTCATCAGGGGTATGGATTTTGAAGATGCACGCAAGGTAAACGATCCATATGCCGGCGATAAGCTTTACAGGAATGATGGCAACAGGTTTGTCGACATTACCCTTTCATCAGGAATAATATCCAATGCCATGGGTTACGGACTTGGTGTAAATATATGTGACCTGAACAAGGATGGATTGTCAGACATTTATGTTACCAATGACTATATCGAACCAGACTATTTCTATATCAATAACGGGAACGGGACTTTTTCAAACAGGCTCACCGATCACATTCAGCATATTTCCCAGTCAGCCATGGGCTGCGACATAGCTGATTTCAACAATGATACCTGGCCTGATATTTTTACGGCCGATATGCTTCCTGCTGATAACAGGCGCCTTAAACTATTGTACGGCCCTGATAATTATATGCAATATGCCATGGCAGTTATAGCCGGATATTACCATTCAAGCATGAGAAATATGCTTCAGCTGAATAATGGTAATGGTACTTTCAGTGAAATAGGCCAGCTTGCAGGTATTTCAAATACCGACTGGAGCTGGGCTCCCCTCTTTGCTGATTATGATAATGACGGCTGGAAAGATTTCTTTATTTCAAACGGCTATTTCAAGGACTATACCGACAGGGATTTCCTGAAATATAAAAACGATACTTTCAACCAGGCAGCAAGATCGAAGGAAAAAGCTGACACTTTTGCCCTGACAAAACAAATGAAATCGACTCCGCTGCATAACTTCATTTTTAAAAACAATAAAGATCTCACATTCACTGATAAAACGATGGAATGGGGATTTGACAAGAAAGGATTTTCCACAGGCAGTGCATATTCGGATCTTGACAATGACGGTGATCTCGACCTGGTGATCTCAAACCAGAATGAAACCGCCTCTGTTTACAGGAATATGCTTCGTGAGACAAACCCTAAAGCCAATTATCTTACAATAAAATTAAAGGGTACTGGAAAGAACACTCTTGGATTCGGCAGTAAAATATATCTCTACTCGGGAGGAATGGTTCAATATCTTGAACAGATGCCGACCCATGGATATCAGTCTACAGTGAGCAATAACCTTCACTTCGGACTTGGGGAAAAGAATATTGCTGATTCAATCAGGGTGGAATGGCCGGGAGGAAGAGTAAGCAGGGTCAAAGGTGTGAAGGCAAACCAGGCAATTATCATTGAAGAGACCGGAGAGAAAATCCCTCTTCAAAAGAAGACACAGAACAGTACAGTACTCAGTGAAATTGAATCACTTATACCATATGAGCATGCCGAATATGGTACAAACGATTTTAAGCGCCAGACTCTTCTTCATTATATGCCATCACCTGTCGGTCCTGTTATGGCAGTTGCAGATGTGAACGGAGACAAACTTCAGGATATATTTACAGGAGGTGCACGGGAAACCCCCGGCAAACTCTTCGTCCAGTCAGCAGATGGCAAGTTCCGACCATCTCCTTTCTTCAATTACAAGGAAGACATCAATTGTACTGATGCTGATGCCGTTTTTTTTGATGCCGATAAGGATGGGGACCAGGATCTCTACATTGCAAGCGGAGGCTATGGCGACTATTCACGGAGTGATCCCGCTCTGCAGGACCGTATCTACTTCAATACAGGGTCAGGACGTTTTGCACGAAGAACCGATGCCCTGCCACCAATGCTTGCTTCCAAGTCATGTGCAGAACCTTCAGACTTCGACAAAGACGGAGATACCGACCTTTTTGTGGGTGGAAGAATGATCCCCGGTGAATATCCCAAACCTCAGAAATCTTTTCTTCTTACAAATGACGGTACAGGAAAATTCAGCAACAGTATTGATATTCTGATACCTGAATTATCAATGGGTGGAATGATAACTGATGCTGTCTGGGTCGATCTCAACAAAGACAGCTGGCCCGACCTTGTGACCTGCGGTGAGTTTATGCCAGTCCGTGTATTCCTGAATGACAAAGGGAAAAAATTCACAGAGGCTACAAGAACATTCTTTACACAACCAGAAGGTGGATTATGGAACAGGCTTTGCCTTGTTGATTTTGATAAGGATGGTGACATGGATCTGGTAGCCGGTAACTGGGGTACTAATTCACAGTTCAAAGCCTCTGCAGATAAGCCTCTGCAGATTACGTTCAAAGATTTCGACAACAATGGCTCCGTTGATCCTGTCATCACATTTTATAATGACGGAAAATCATTTCCATGGCCAACCCGCGATGAGCTGCTGGCTCAGATACCGGTTTTAAGAAGAAAATTCCAGGATTATAAAACATATGCAGAAGCTCAGATAGACGATATTTTCCAGGAAGGTGATATGAAAGGGGCAACGGTCTTATCAGTTTCCGAGCTCCGTACAGTCTGCTTCAGAAACGACGGCGGTAAATTTACTAAAATGCCACTCCCTGTGCAGGCTCAGTTTGCTCCAGTTTTCGCGATTGAATCTGTTGATTATGACCAGGATGGAAATCCCGACCTGATCCTTGCAGGCAATCAGAATGCGGCATGTGTCCGGCTCGGGGTTATAGATGCCAGTTACGGTCAGTTGTTTAAGGGTGACGGGAAAGGCAATTTCAGATACATCCCGCAATCATCCTCCGGATTAAAAATGAGCGGTGATGTAAAATCTATAAAAGCTATAACAGTAAAGAACTCCCGATACATACTGGGAGGAATAAGCAATCTGGGGATTGTGACTTATAAACTTTATTCAAAATGAGATTATTGCACAATCGTTTACTGTTTAACTGCTTCCTTGTCCTTCTGGTAGTATTAGCTGATGTTTCCTGTGTGGGTGATAAGGAGAAACTCTTTACTTCCCTTTCAAATAAAAGGACAGGGATTGATTTCAACAACAGGATACAGGAAACAGAGGAGTTCAATATCCTTGATTATGGTTATTTATATAACGGAGGAGGTGTGGGAACCGGTGACATTAACAATGACGGATTGCCTGATATATTCTTTTGCGGCAATTTCACCGGGAGCAAGCTCTACCTTAATAAGGGTAATTTCAGGTTTGAAGATATTACTGAAAAATCACATGCTACCGGCGGCGGTAACTGGAACACCGGGGTTACCATGGTTGATATCAATGCCGACGGATGGCTTGATATTTTTGTAGTCAGCTCTACCGATGGCAGACCAAGGTTCAGGAAGAATCTTCTTTACATAAATAACGGTGACCTTACCTTTACTGAAAGTGCTGCTGCCTGGGGTATTGACGATGATTCCTATTCAACTCACAGTGCGTTTTTTGATTACGACAAAGACGGGGACCTTGATCTGTTCGTCATAAATCATTCAATTGACAAATTTGCCCATCCGGTTGCTGCTCAGAAAAATATGCATGATCCGGTATATGAACACAAACTATACAAAAACACAGGCAATAGATTCATTAATGCCAATGAGGAGGCCGGAATGAAAACCAATATTATGAATTTTGGTCTCGGACTGGCAATTGCCGATTTCAATAATGACAAATGGCCCGATATTTATATCTGCAACGATTATAACGAACAGGACTATTTCTATATCAATCAGCAGGACGGAACTTTTAAAGAGGAGCTGGAAAAATATTTTGACCATGTCTCACTCTCATCAATGGGAAGTGATGCGGCCGACTTTAATAATGACGGATTTATAGATCTCTTCACTCAGGACATGGATCCTGAGGATAACTATGAAAACAAGCTTGTTGCCGGACCTGATAATTATGATATGTATTCCATTCTGAAAAAAACCGGGTTTTATAATCAGACAACCAGGAATATGCTTCAGGTCAATAACGGAGGAAGATACTTCACAGAGATAGGTCAGTATGCTTCAATATTTGCAACAAACTGGAGCTGGTCACCTCTTATGTGCGACCTTGACAACGATGGTCTGAAGGATATCTATATAAGTAACGGATATGGAAGGAACAGCACCCACATGGATGCACTTATGATATCTGTCCGTCAGATGTCGCAACAGCAGAAGGGCATAGCCCATATGTCAAAAATGGAAGTGGTCAGTAAAATTCCTGCCACAATGATCAAAAATTATATTTTCAGAAACAACGGCAACTATACTTTTTCAAATGTTACTGAAGAGTGGGGTGATGAAAAACCCAGTCTCTCAAACGGTACTGCCTATGCCGATCTGGATAATGACGGTGATCTTGACCTGGTGACCAATGTAATTAATGGTTATGCAGGTGTTTACCGTAACAATTCTGAAAAGATAAGTCCAAACCGCTTCCTGAAAATAAAATTAGAAGGTAACGGACTAAACCGCGAAGGAATTGGTGCAAGGATTGAAATCAGGTACAGAGATAAACTCCAGGTGCAGGAATTCCAGCCATCGAGAGGCTATATGTCATCGATGAATCATGAAATCATCTTTGGAGTTGGTGAAACGAAGATCATAGATAAGCTAAAGATCACCTGGCCCGACCTGAGCGAACAGATAATAACCGGATTAAATACAAACCAGACCATCATTCTGAAGAACAGCGAAGCACAGCCTGTAAAACCGGAAGAGGTTCTTTTACCGCAACCGCTTTTGAGTGTTGCCGATTCAAGAAACAGCATAAATTTCAGACATACTGAAAATGAGTATGTCGATTTCAGGAAACAGATCCTTCTTCCGCATTTTCTTTCCACTCAGGGTCCCCGGATTGCAAAGGGAGATATAAATAATGACGGACTGGAAGATCTGTATCTGTGCGGTGCAAAAGGATCATCCGGGGCACTTTTCATTCAGAAAAAAGACGGGGCATTTGAAGAAAATGTTCAATCCTGTTTTGCTGAGGATATCAACTGTGAGGATACTGATGCACTTTTCTTTGATGCGGATGGTGACAATGATCAGGATCTGTATGTAGTCAGCGGTGGAAATGAGTACACGCCTAAATCGCCGGAACTTCAGGACAGGCTTTACCTCAATAATGGGAAGGGAGTATTCACAAAATCAACCGGCAGACTGCCTGTAATGTTAACCAGCGGTTCCTGTGTAAAGCAGCTGACCTCGACAGTGATGGTGATTCGGATCTTTTTGTGGGCGGCAGACTCATTCCTGAATCATACCCGCTTTCACCCAGAAGTTATATACTCGAGAATAACGGAAAAGGTTTCTTTGTGGATGCAACAGAAAAATACAGCAAAGCACTTCTGGAAGCCGGAATGGTAACTGATGCCAGCCTGTCGGATGTAAACGGTGATAAAAGACCTGACCTCATCCTTGCCGGTGAATGGATGAAAATCAGGGTATTTTTAAACAACGGAAACAGTTTTTCGGAGATTACTGATAGCTGTGGTCTTAAAGATACAGAGGGTTGGTGGAATACAATCCATGCCGGAGATTTTGACAAAGACGGTGATATAGATTTTGTCGCAGGAAATATGGGACTAAACACCAGAATAAAGGTTTCTTTGGCTGAACCGGCTACAATACATGCAAAAGATTTTGATAATAACGGAACTCTTGATGCTATAATGTGCTATTATATCCTCGGTATAAGTTATCCTTTCTATTCCAGGGATGATCTCCAGGCTCAGCTTCCATTTATAAGAAAAAAATATCCCACTTACACATCCTATGCAGACCAGAAACTTACAGACATTTTTACACCTGAGGAGCTTAAAGGTGCCAGGGTTTTAAAAGCCACACTTTTCGAAAGCTGTTACATTGAGAACACTGGCAACGGACAGTTCAAAGTAAAACCACTACCAGGAGAAGCCCAGTATTTTCCTGTTTACGGAATAGAGTCAGCAGATTACAATAATGATGGAAATCAGGATCTTATAATCGGAGGTAACTTCACCGGCACCAGGATAAAATTCGGAGAACAGGATGCCGGAAAAGGGCTGATGCTTTCAGGAGATGGCAAGGGAGGATTCACTCCTCTCTCTGATATTCAGAGCGGGCTGTTTATAAGAGGAGAGATAAGGGATATTGAGAAGGTCAAACTTGCTGATGGTAAACAGATCCTCATTTTCGCACTCAACAATAACATCTCTAAGACATATACAATTAATAACAATAAGTAACAATAAATTACTACTGAATTACAACCAATTACTATGAATTACCAAAATCTGAAACACCTGATCATATTATTTACAATTATAATTTCTGCATCCTCCTGTAATCTACTTGTACGGGATCACTCCCTTAAACCTGATGATTATATTAAACTCGGGATGCCCGATAACAACAAGGTCTGGACTAATGATGACTATGTTGCAGTCAACATTACTCTCAGCAGCCTTAAAATGAATGATCCTCTCTCATTGCCAAGAAAGAACAGCAGGAAATCAGGAGAAGTATTCCAGAGACTTGTTTCACCTGAGAATCTAAACTTCATATATGATACAGTATTTCCATTAAGGACAAAGGCTTACTTTATCCAGTATTATCCAAGATTTCAGACTGAAATAGAACAGATGTATACAATTGACTACAAGGGGAAACCATATTACTCTGAAGAATTAATCGATCTGCATATTTTCGGACTTCATATTCAGGACAGGATGCTTGAACTTGGATGGATAATTGACAGGTCAGAAGATCCTGAAACTGAGGGATTAAAAGGAGGAATGCAGTCGGTTCAATATAACTACCTGAGACTTATTCCAAGACTTCTCGATGAACTTCTGGAATCTGAGTCTTACACTCCTGATGGACTGGAGAGATTAAGTCTGGCCATAGCAGAATCGCTCACCAGGAACAAGGAATGGATGAATCGTGAAAACAAAGATTATCTTTTAACATCACTTAAGAGTACAGCTGAAAAATCCAAAACCGGTGCTATAAAAGAAAATTTAGGAAAGTGTATTGAAATACTGCAGAGCAGGTAAAAGCTATTTTATACATTCACATTTAACCGGATCCGGAATTGTCTGAGTCAGGTTCATCCTGCTTATTCTGTCTGCTCTTATATTCAGACACTTAACGCAATTTGAGAAGAGGCCAAGATCCCATGTGTCAGCAAAGACTCTGCCCCTTTTAAGTCCGATTCCATATTCCAGCACCTTCTCAAGTGATGTTAACTGAGGAGGTGAAAAGTCACCCTCCGCCAAAAGCTCTTCCATTGCCCCATTGCCTCCCCTTACAGGAATTACAATACAACATTCAACTCCTGCATCAAAAGCAAAATCAATTGATTTCCCGGCCCAGATTACTCCTTCCGATTCTGTCATAAAAGGTGGACGGAGCAGAATAAATGCCCGTGAAAGAATCCCGTTTGCTGTTAAATATTTAACAGATCTCTCAAAATCTTCCGGTGTTGTCTTTTTATTTAGCCTGCTCAGTATTTCCCGGTTCACAGTCTCAAGACCGAGTGCAATTTGAAGATCAGGCTTAATCATATCCCTGAATCTGAGACATTTTTCATCAATCAGTTTCGGATGGCTCTCGACAATTACACTTTCAAATGATCGGATCAGAGTTGCAATGTTTTTATATTCACTTTCAGGTATGGCTTTTTCATCAAAAAAACTGCCACTGTTATAAAGTTTCAGGTGCCGTATACCGGGCATCTTTTTAAGGGCCCATTCTATCTGACCTGCAATTGCACCTGACGGTACGCTTTCATTTGTTGTGTTTTTCCAGAGGTCACACATCAGACAGTGCCACGGACACTCCCTGTTGGTTAGGAAAATGATACCGGTATCTTCAATTGTGCCGGACGGGGTTCGTTCCTTCTCCACCATCCAGGCATATGGCTTAAAGGGGTCAACTTTGTTTTTGCTGCCCCTTTTTGATAAAATCCATTTGCTGCTTAACCTGTCGGGATCACTCATAAATTGAGAGAAAAGCTTTCCTGTATTCCCTCTCTGCATCGGGGAATAACCTGCCTGACTCACTTCTGGGAACAGCTCCGTGCTGGAAGCGCCTTTTCTCAAATACAGGCATTTCCATGCCGGTAATGCTCTTAACTCCCGATGCGACTATAGCTCCTTTGAGTTCATAAAGCTTATTGTGATCCCAATTTGTCATTTCAATGTAAGGGATACCTTCCGATATTTCTATTACATTGGGAAGTGTGTAGGGGCTGAATTCCTCAAAATCAAGACTATCCGAAACAGAGAATGATCTCATATACCCCCTGCTCAGGCCGCCGGAGTAAGTAAGTGAATGTTTGATTGAATGAACACCCCATCCTTCATGATAAAGCATAAGATTATTGAGGACACTCCTGATTGTCAGTTCCGGATTTTCCTCGATAGGATAATCCTTAAGATTCTCATCTCCTCCCTCCCCATCAATCATATACTTCCAGTCGGGATACCTCGACCTGATTGCCTTAAGAAGTGTAAGGCTCATTGTTGCTGATTGAATATCAAGTGGTTTGTAATCCTCTACAACTTTAACTGCTTCTTTCCAGTTGAGTGCGGAGAAATCAACTTCAACGGGTTCGAGGAAAATTCCAAGATTCAACATATCCAGAAATTTCCGGGCCTGGATCAGATCTTCACCTGCGCCATCAATTGATAGGGTAAAAGCCTTTAACCGTGAAGGACTTTCTCCAAGTTCCCTTATGGCATGATAGGTGAGAAGGAAAACAGAACCACTGTCAATACCTGCCGAGAATGTCACGCCAACAGGTCCTGTTTTAGCCCGGTGCATGAGCCATTTCTTAATTTCATTATAGAGGGTGCCTATATAATGTTCACCGATCCTTGTTATATTATCCTTTGGCAAACTGTTACGTTCCGGTGTAAAAAACCTTTCATATACAGGGTTTGGATCAGGACATCCAAGAAGCTCAATCTTTGTGATATAATGTGCAGGCACCATCCTGGTATATGATGGATGGAACTGGTTTTCATAACCTTTGGTTTTAAGGAAAGCATAAATAGTATCTATCCTTTCGGCTATTACAAGCATGGGTCCCGATGCCTGTTTAGCAATAAAATATCTGATGGGGCGACCTATAGACCTTGCCATCCTTATTATCTTGCCATCAACCGAAACAAGACAGAAATGACCGTCTATCTTTCTGACTGCCTCAACATTACCTGACTTCAGGGCATTTACAGCTTCCTCATGAGTCATGTTGTAAATTATATTCTTTTCATGGTTTGTAAGATCCACCACATTGCTTACATAATGATTATCCATATATATTATATTAAATGTTTTTACAATTTTCAATCCCCTTCTAATTTCAAAAATCTGGCGCGGATTTTTAATCCGTGCCCCTATCTTGAATTCCTTTCCCCTGCTGTAATGTTATATACCTGTCTGACATTATATTACTATAGGTCTCGGCAGTACCATCCGACCACTTTATTTCAAGTGAATCGATCTTCTTGTTTTTGCCCAGGCCAATATGCATTCTGGGATCATTCGATGAAAGATAACCTGTAGCCCTTTGATTGATAAGTACCTGCCTCATATCTCCTGCATTTACTATAACCTTTGCACTGACAGCGGCTGCCTGACCTTTTTTACCCCGCAGGATAAGTCCAAGCCAGTGATTTGAATTACCACCTTCATTTTTCAGTACGGCTGTAGTTGCCTGTTTATCAACATGTGAGATAATCACATCCAGATCACCATCATTGTCATAGTCGAATACAGCCAGTCCCCTTCCCGATCGTTTCACCCTGAAATAATCACCTTTCTCCTGTCCTGCATCCCTGAAATTTCCCTTACCGTCATTTTCAAGAAGCGATGGATATTGCAGGATCAGCTCCTCTGCTGTTCCGTTTGCAGAAATAATATCCTGATCACCATCATTGTCATAGTCAAAGAAGATTCCTGTCCAGCTACCTTTTCCTGATAAATAACGGTCGACTCTGCTTTTCCCGATAATATCCTCAAATAATCCGTTTCCCATTTTTCTGTAAAGGGCACCATATTCAAGGTCAGTAACCAGAATATCTATTAGTCCGTCACCATCAACATCTGCTATTGAACCATGCATTGAACCTGTTCCTATACCTTTTGTATTTGCAGCTACCCCGCTCGAAATACCCACCTCTTTATAAATCCCGTTGTCGTTCCTGAAAAGATAGTTGAAATGATGGTCATTTGCCTGGAAGATATCCATGTCGCCATCATCATCAAAATCAAAAACTGTAAGTCCCATGCATTTTGAATCAGGATAAAAAAGGCCGGTTTTTTCAGTAATATCCTTAAATGTGCCATCAGGCTGTTGCTCATAAAGCATGGAAGCCTGACCTTTATACTCACTGGGGTGCGGCATTATACCCGGACCAGCAGTTGAAATATATTCAGGATCAAAAGCAAGAAAATTTCCAACCATCACATCAAGCCGGCCGTCATGATTATAATCAAAGAAAGGAGCTCCAATACTCCATTTGACAAAACCATTCAGCTTTTCCGGACCCTGTAGACCCACTTTTTCCGTAATATCAGTGAAAGTGCCATTACCATTGTTCCGGTAAAAAACATTGGGCCCGTAATTGAGAAGAAAGAGATCCTGGTCTCCATCATTATCATAATCAACAGCACTTGCAGCCATTGTCCAGTGCCTGTCATCAACACCTGCTGTTTTGGCAACATCCGTAAATGTTCCATCGCCATTGTTTCTGTAAAGAGCATCCGGAGTGTTCTCAAATACTTTTCCATCTGAATCCGAAACACCTTCAATCCATGTACCGTTCATCATGAAGATGTCCATAAGATTATCGTTGTTATAATCGAATATTGTAATCCCGGAACCGCTGCTTTCAAGAATGTTTACATAAGAGTTGTCTCCGATGGTGTATCTGAAGTTGATACCTGTCTGTTTACTCACCTCTTTAAAAGTCACACTATTTTGAGCTGTTAATAAAGTGGGAAAGAATAATAAAAATATTAAAAATCCATTAACCACAAAGGACACAAAGGATCGAAACTGAGGACACAGAGCAAAAAAAATAAAGAATTTTCTTCCTCCCGGAACAACACACAGGGGGCTTAGTCTCTATTTGTCCCCCGGGATTTTAGGGTGTTTACTATAATAGCGAGGTTTTCCTTTATCACAATTCTGCTCTTTATTATTTTTCAACGCATTAAGATACGCATCCCTTGTAACAACACGTGTGTTGTATACCTGATGATATTTCTTCAGTTCAGGATCATCGGGATATTTATCTTTTGCAGAGGGAGGATAAGATGACATTCCATGATACGGCAGTGGCATAACCGAATTGCCGAAGGCAGTATTTATGTCTCCATCTTTTACCCAGCCAACACTTCTTATCATGAAATCGCGCTTCCATCCCCCGGGAAGGGCAGGAAGTTTCTTTTCATCGAACCTCACGGTTGCCTCATCGCCTGCGTTTGAGATTATATACTTGTTATCACTTGCAGTCAGAAGAGGAAGGACATTACCATACCTGGTGTAGTTTCCGGGAAGATCTCTCCACTTCGGATCTTTCTCTGTATCAGAATAATCAAACCAGTGAGGACCGTAGCGTCCGCCTTTTCTGAAGCTCTTCGAGAATCCCCGGAAATGAAGATCTGCTGAAACAGGTTCCATAACTGTTGATACAACAGGTGAATTTGGCTTCCTGTCGGAGAAAAAGATGTAGTCCCAGTATATCTCCATATTAGTCCTGATCCTTATTCTGTGATCAGAAGAAAGAAATTTTCCGGAAAGATCTGCAATAACGGTCTTATCCTTCCCCTGGGGAAATCCAAGATTATCAATTACAGTCTCCCATTCGCCTTTTTTATTGATCACCTGTATGACAGGAGGCGAAACTTTTAAATCTGAAGACTGAGAAAGGGCAAAATTTATACTCGCATCCGTCGGAAAGATCCAGCCATTAAGGAAAAGATACATACTTCTTCCGGAAACACTTCCCGGGTCTAATATCAGGTCATGCATTTCAGCTGTGCCCTGGTATCTGTCAGATTTAAAATCTGACAGATAACTGTCATCTTTTTTACTGATGAAACCAAGTACATCTTCCCCATTTGTTCCCCTGGCTGAAACCGGTATAATTTGATTGTCAACGCAATATAGCTTATACCCCGGGAAAGGAGGGGGTGAAAACTGTTCAGGAACAAAGACTTCCACACTGTCGGGATGATCTACTGCAACAAGATGAAGCTGATCGAGGTATATTGTTTCCCCAGAGTTCTGAGGTGATCTGAATTGAATACTCACCTTTTCAGGCTTCAGCATCTCCCCCGGGATTTTAAGATAGTCATCTGATGCATCAGCAAAGGCATAAGCAGTTGTTCCACCCATTATACCAAGAGGCATTCCGAGTGCGCTTCTCCAGAGGATATCCTTCACAAATACAAATTCCTTACCGTTCCATGTATAGAGAAATGGGCATGATCCCTTCAGTGTCTGAGCCTCTATGAGTGCCTGATCAGTACCGGGATTGAAAATATTCTGAGGTACACCATTCGTCCAGGTTATCCTTATAACATCAGCAACAGCCCTGTGCCCTATCCCGAAATGTATATTCGGATCAGTAACAACCATTGCCTGGTAGAGATTACCTGAGCGTATTTCAACCTTTGCACCGATTCCGAAATAGTTGTTTTTTGCACTTCCTGCCCTAAGTCCTACGAGCTTCATCCTGATGAAATGATTTGCATTTCCCCCATCATTCCTGAGAAGAACAACTCCTCCGTTTATTCCTGCAAGGAGAAGATCCAGATCACCATCGCCATTGTAGTCAAAAATTGTCACCTGTTTTGCACCTTTTATCTCCGCGGGAAGGAGCCTTGAAACATCAATGAAGCTGTCAACACCATTATTATGAAAGAGGAACAAGCCTCTGCCACCTTCTTTTAATGGCTCACCTGCCATAAATATGTCGAGTGATCCGTCATTGTCAAAATCTATGAAGCATGCATCGTTGATCTTCGCATCTTTAGTAATTTCAAATAACTTATCTACCGAATTATCCCTTTCAAATGTTCCTGTGCGGCTATTCCGGTACAGACGATGCCCGTTACCTTCCGATGTTGTAATGAGCAGATCGAGATAACCATCATTTGTATAATCTCCTGCTGAAACAGAAGAAGACCCTCCAACTGATTTAAGTCCGCTCTTCTCTGTTTCATTTCTGAAGACGCCCATTCTCTGGTTTGAATAGAAAATATCGGACTGGTTTTGATTTGCAACAACCAGGTCAATATCCTCATCTTCATCAAAATCGCCAAATACTGCGTCACGGCTTACCAGCCCACCATCAGGCTTATCCATTTTATCAGACTGGTCAGAATATGTTCCGTCAGCATTATTTCTGAATTGCATATTTGTTGTTGACCTCAGTTCATATATATCAAGGTCACCGTCATGGTCAAGATCAGCAAAAAGGGCCCTGTTGCCTCCGGTTTTGCTTCCTGCCCCTGAATCCTCAGTTATATTATCAAACGATCCTTTCCCGTTATTTTTATAGAGTATATCCCCACCTTCCTTTACAATATAAAGGTCCGGAAAACCATCATTGTCAATGTCTGCAAAAGTGGCAAATGATTCATTTCCTGAATGATCAATCCCTGATTCAGCAGATACATCCGTAAATCGTCCCATATCGTTACTGAACAGATAATGCCGGTATGTGGAACCAGACTGGTCGTAGCTTCCGGCATAGATATCAATATCATCATCGCCATCATAGTCAGCAATGGCAAGATGAGCCGGAGGATTATTACCTTCTGAGCCTGTGCTGACGGGAATAATATCCAAACCGGCAGATGAAGTAGCATCTGTAAAGGTGATTGCATCGATTATTGATCTCTCTTCAGAAAAAGCCAGCACAGCCTGTTCATCAAATGTAATTACAGGAAAACCGATAAGGGATCCACCGGGACCTTTAAGATCCATGATTCCGGCCTGGTAAGGGGAGGTCACCTTCAGAAAATTATTAAAGACAGTAAAATTGAGGATGGCACTTTCAAGGTTCTTACGCTTAAGGTCGCTTATAGTCTTGTCATAATATTCGATGGCTGGCCCCGGAAACTCCGGAAACTGTTTTCTTAAGATCTCCATCTGTTCAATTGCTTTATCTGTCTCACCATTTTTAATAAATACCTCTGTGAGACTGAGACGGGGGACAATATTTCCCGGAGCAATCTGTACCATTCTGAGAAGGCAGCCCTGATACTGTTTCTGTGATTCTGGATCACTCTCAGAGGAATAAAGTTCAGACAGGTCGAACAGGCTCTTCAGATGGTCTGGAGCAAATGTAAGAGCCTCGTTTAGCTCAGATATCGCTTTGCCTCTCTGGTCATCCATTTCATATACAGTTGCCATTATCAACCTGATATCCGGATCTTTAGGATCGATTTTAATTGCTTTGACAAGTTGCTTTTCTGCCTCCTTATATTTACCCATCCTGAGGTAGGTGAGTCCCATATTGGCATATCCGAATTTATCCTTTGGGGCAAGGTCAATGAATTTATCAAATTCCTTTTCAGCCTCCTCCAGCTTAAACTCTTCAAGATAGGCCAGACCAAGTGTCTTAATTGACATCAGATCAAGGGCTTTCTGGCTATTCTTCTCATCAGAATTCCTGCAACTGAAGAGAAAAATGAAACAAAATGCAATAAAAAACGTATAATATATTTTTATCCTCATCTTACCTGATGAATTTGAATTTACCGCAATATAAAACCAATAAATCCCAAAGTTAAGAAAATATAGTGCACTACTCTCTTGTCGTTTTAATCACCACAACCCTGTTGCCTCTTTCATCAAACCTGACAACCCCTGTAGCTCCCCTGTAATTGGTAGCCATCAGGGCTTTCTGAACATTTTCACGTTTCCCCTCAGCGGCAACAGCTGCATTTATCATGATCATTGTTGCATCATAAGAATAAGAAGCTTCGGCTCCCGGCCAGCTTTTAAAACTTTGATAATACCTGTTGGCAAATTCCGAATTCTCTTTCAGAAACCATTCTCCGGATGAAAGAATCAAAATGTTTTTCAACACTTCAGGATGTTTATAAACCTGCGATGATTCCTTTAGAAGAGAGAGCGGTCCGTATATCTGAGGTGAAGAATTCATCTCATTCAGGCTGCAGATTACCCTTTCTGCTAAAGATGGTTCAGTAAATAACACTAAGCAATCTGTATTACTTTTAACTATTGCCTCAGCCGTCTCCTTCATATCTGTGCGGGATTTATCAGCCATAATTGTTACCGGCTTTGGGATTCCTTCTTTCACAGCCTTAGCCGAAAAACTTTTAAAAGCAGATTTTGCATCATAGTCATCATCAGTAATAAGAGTCAGCCTGGAGTATTTTTTTCTTGTTATCTCTTCTATGAGTAATTCAGACTGCTGGTTGTCATTGGGTAAACAATTGAAAAACCAGGGAGTAAAAGCCTGGGAAAGTGTAGGATCTCCGGAAAAGGCAGAAATAAAACTGACATTTGATTTTGTTGTTGCCTGCTCAACCAGATGTGCATTGCGTCCATCGTGCAAACCAATTATTGCAATTACCTCATCGTTGAATATCATATCGACAGCCTGCTTTGAACCGGTTCCCCATGGACCTTCCATTGATTTTACGACCAGCTCAAAATTTCTGCCTTTAAAGCCTCCTTTTTTATTTTCCTCATCAATGGCAAGAGAGGCTCCGTTTCTGGCTTCGGAGGAAGTTGAAGTTTGAATTAATAAGCCTATTTTAATAGTGTTATTCACCCCTAAATCCCCCAAGGGGGACTTGAAATCCACGTCAGAGAGAAGCCCCCCCTGGGGGGTTTGGGGGTCGAATACACTGGAGGTGAATAAGACCTGTAATACTATTATACAGACATTAACAAAAGACTGATGAACTCTCATCTATTGAATTAACAATATCTTTCAGAGGATATCTCTTCCTATTGCAAATGCAATCTTTCTGAGATCAACCATGAGGCTTCCGAACTCATCGGAACTAAGTGATTGCTGTCCGTCACACAAAGCTGTTTCAGGCTTATAATGGACTTCCATTATAACTCCGTCGGCACCGGCTGCAATGGCAGCTTTTGCCATCGATGGAACCATCCAGCGGAGTCCGGTTCCATGACTGGGATCAACAATAACAGGAAGATGACTAAGCTGTTTAAGCATTGGTACTGCACTCAGGTCGAGCGTATTCCGTGTTGATGTCTCAAAAGTGCGTATACCGCGCTCACACAGGATCACATTATCATTTCCCTGGTTAAGAATATATTCGGCTGCAAGAAGAAATTCTTCTATCGTTGCCATCATTCCACGCTTGAGAAGGATAGGCTTTTTGGTCATACCGGCTTCCTTAAGCAGAGGATAGTTTTGCATGTTCCTCGAACCTATCTGCAGAATATCCGCATATTGCGACACCAGTTCAATCTGCCTGGTATCCATCACCTCAGTAACAACAGGCTGACCTGTTTCGGTACTGATCTCCTTCAGGAGCTTCAGGCCTTCCTCTCCCATCCCCTGAAAACTATATGGAGATGATCTTGGTTTGAAGGCTCCGCCCCTGAGTATTTTAGCACCGCTTTTACTTACTGATCTGGCAGTTGAAAAGAGCTGTTCCCTGCTTTCAACTGCACAGGGACCGGCAATTATTACTATGCCATTACCTCCTACAAAAGTGCCCTTTATATCTACAATGGTTCCGCCCGGTTTAGATTCACGATTCACTTTTCCAGGAACAGTGAACCCTGTTTTCATCGGAACAGAACAGATATTTGTCTCCATCTCTTTAATTTTTTTGATCCTTAATACTGCAAATCAGGTATTGATTACCGGTAACCGCCTGAATCAGCATATCTTGATGACGGTTTTTTATAGATCACATCTTCCCTTTCCCATTTTTGAGCAGGAGAGAAGACGAACTTTCCATTTTTAACTTCAGCCATATAAATTGGCCGGATATTGTTCCATGTCCCGTCATAGACGAGCTCACCTGTCACTCCCTTATATCCATTTGTAATCTTCATATCCGTTAGAACATCGCGGATAATAGCACGGTTAAGTCCGGCCCTTTCAATAGATTTAATCATTATATTCATTCCGTCATAAGAATGAGCTGCAAATACATCAGGTTCCATCCCAAATCTCTTATGATATTCTGCTTTGAACTTTTTAAGTTTCGGATCATCTGCATCAGGGTTATACTGGCATGTGGTTACCAAACCTTCTGCAAGATTACCTGCCATTTCAAGGAACGTATTGTTTACGATTCTATCGGAAGCATAAACTGGTTGCTTAAGTCCCATTGCTCTTATCTGTTTAAGTATTAAGGCTGATTCTTTTGCATTACCCCACATTGCTATTGCATCAGGATTGGTC
Organism: Bacteroidota bacterium; assembly: GCA_016718875.1. Classification (GTDB taxonomy): domain Bacteria; phylum Bacteroidota; class Bacteroidia; order Bacteroidales; family VadinHA17; genus LD21. The sequence continues at coordinate 15,255 of JADKBL010000016.1, read as the reverse complement.
TTCTTAATTCTCTCGAGTTGAGTACTAAAGTCGGTTTCTCCATCTTTAAAGCGTTCCTCAATAACAATCGGGAATCCTAAACGAGTAGCAGTCCTGTTGAAATGCAGGGTGCCTACACGACCGTATCTGTTATTAGCCCTTATCATAGCTACTCTTTTATGGCCGTCTTTTACATAAATTTTATTTACCATAATATAACTTGACTGCCTGTCATCGGGAATAGTCCTTACCACCCATGGGATATTGGTTTCTGTGAAAGTAGGGTCAGGATCACCGGTATTGACATTCGGGATTTCAAGTTTCAGGGTAGCTCTGATTGCGACATGTGAAACTATATCATCGATTGATCCAAGCCATGCCCATACACCTTCATCGTCCATTGCCACAATCTCATTGGCAGCGGCACCCCATAATCCCACGTCGTTATGAACCATGAGCTTGTATGGGATTCCTTTATATCCTCCCCGCTTGTTTGCCTCTTCAATAGCTAACATTGTGCCCTGGAGCATCTGGGTCCCTTCCCTTACCAGAATGGAGCCTTCAAGTGGTCCAAGGAAACCTAAACGCACCTCTTTTAAACCCGTCGGAAACGGTTTTTCCCGACCAGCACCATAGAATATCAAAGGCTCAATAAAATGATACTTATAAGCTTTCATGTACTTGTCATAGCCGACAAGCTCGTCGGGTATATTCCCGTAGTTTGCAGGTTTTACCTGTGCGTAAGCATTAAATAAAGTTACCGTGCCAAACAGGAAAATAATCAAAAAACGCTTTATCATTTGATTTAAATTTTAATATTCATGTCATTTAACTTTACATACCGCATACGCTTCAATTTCGATAAGAAGCGTTTCCCAGCACAAGCGTGCCTGAATGCCTGTGCTGGCAGGCAGTGGATCAAGTCCAAGCCAGTTGTAAAAAGTGGTCCTTATCTTATTAAACTCAGCATAATCCCTCTCAATGTCCCTGAGGTAATTGGTAGTTCTTACAACATCATGCCAAGTCATGCCTTCTGCTGAGAGCAGGTTTGTGATATTCCTGTATGTTCTCCACTGTTGTGCTCTGAAATCACCTATATGCTCTGCTTTCCCTTCCTCATTGACACTTGCGGTACCCGATATCAGGAGGATTTTATAGTCTCCTATATCAAGCCGAAGTGCTCTTGAAAATGAAGATGGCTTTGCATAATTATATGCTTCATTTATCACATGAGGTGCATGAGTGACATACTTCTCTATTGGTGGCCGGTTTTTATGTATTTCAGGAAAGACTGTCGGAGTGATTTTGCTCTCCGGACTAAGTATCCCAAGCTTTGACATCTCAAGGCGTTCACCTTCGGTAAGGTTTTTAAGGTCGATCAGTATTTTTTGGTCAGTCATCAGGTTAGTTATTACAATGATTTATTATTGTTTATTAATTCACTTTATCCTCGCCGGCTACCGGTAACCGGTGGCCGGTGACCGGATTTTTATAGTTTCAGTTTTTCGCCGCGGCTTACACCCTTTGATGTTGCAACCCACATCACATCATCCTGCCCGTCAACACCAATTATAAAATTATGTGATATTGATGGACTCTGAGGTATCTCTTTCTTTACACCGCCTATTGTAACTACAGCTACTCCGTTTGCATCATTCTCGTTCTTTTTATATGTTACCCAGTTGGTCCCGTTTGTACTGCTGAAACCATTATCAGTACACATGTAAGCAACATGTCCCTCAGCTCTGAGGAAATTGATAAAGTTGCTCGCGAGTCCGCTGTCCTCTTTGAAATATCCTTTCCAGTATTTTCCATCGTAGCGGCTCATTCCGAAATAGGATGATACCCAGAGTATCCCCTCTGACCATGAAGTGGCTGTAGTGATATCATGTACCACGCCATCATCAGGCTGCAGGTCTATTTCCATGAAGCCATCAGGATCAACATAATCTCTGAATTGCTTTGTCTTTGTATTATACTCTATTACTCCACCACCCCAGGCAGCAATAAATATTTTTCCATCACCAGCTGAAACCCCGTAGGTCCATGGTTCATGCATCGGTGCATTCATTTCGGTGAAAATCTCCCACTTTTTAGTAAATGTATCATAATGACCTGCACCACCTCCAGTCGTGCACCAGACATCCTTCCCGTCACATATTACCATGTAAACCAAATCATTAGGCATCCCTGAATTGAACTGGTTGAAGACTTCGAATTTGCCTCCCGACCATTTGGTAAGTCCACCAAGAGTGCCAATCCAGATATCTCCGGTAATAGGGCTGTAATCAACAGATACCACCCCATTATGAGCTAATCCGTCCTTTGATGTATAAGTTTTCCATTTCCCATTATCATAAACAGCAAGACCATCATGGGTTCCCACATAAACTTTACCTTCAATAACTCTTACGCAGTAGCATTTATCTGATGGCAAACCGTCTTTTGTGGTAAAGTTTTTCCAGTTCCCAAAAACAGGAACAGCTTTTGTCGCATCATCAGGGGCAGGAAGACTTGGAATCACAGCCCTGTCTACAGGTAATTCAATAGTTGAAGGAGATTTTTCAGTCAATATTGTTTCACTATTATCAGCACTTCTGAGTATGAATCCCAGTGAAACAGCTCCTGCTATAACTACAGCCAGAACTGTAATCCTGAAATAGGTGCTTCTTAACATTTTTTTCATAGATTATTGATTTACAGGTTAATGATTCATTGAAGCATTTTGGATATTAATCTTACTGCTTTCATAAGCAGGTCCTCTAAGTGATTTAAGATATTCAATCATTTCATTGAGTTCAATCTTTGTCATATCACCAGTTACTCCATGCTTGTCATCCCTTCCATAACGTGTCCAAATTTCTTCAAGAGTATGGGCCCTTCCATCGTGAAGATATGGTGGTGAAGCATATATGTTGTTCAGGTGAGGCGTATCAAACACTATTGAGTCATCGCTGACAGCCAGAGTGCTTACATCAAAAGGTTGTCTATTAGTATAATATGGAGCCGGATGACATGTTACACATCTGTTATTGACAGGGATCTCGCGCCCGAAATTATCTTTTGTACGTTCAAAGATCTTTTTCCCTCTTAACTGTACTTCATTGAGAATTCCGTCAGGGTTGAACTGAAGATTAGGTGGATACGGATTTCCACGCATGATGTATGACGAAATAGCATCGAGATCATTATACGGGAACTGTTCTGTTCTTGTGAGCACGGTTGAGAATCTCATACCATCCTGCTTATAGACTGTCTGGTTCTTTCCGTTCCACTTAAATGGGGGTGTATCTCCAATTTCCCTCAGCGACTGAGTGTTTGTAACGTTCCTGCCCATATCTTTTGAAGCCATGTTGTATACCAGCCCGTCTTCATGTTCATCTGGGTGACAGGTATAGCATGAATACTGGTTCTGAAAAGTCCTGCCGGCATTATTGAGGAGTTGCCTGCCTCTCCTTAAAACAGTGACCCTTTCCGATGTGCTCAGATTTATCTCACCTGTCCTGGTAAGTGTTTCAGTGCTGATGATCCCTATCTTATCATTAAGATGCTCGGCAACATACAGGTATTTTCCATCAGGCGAAAGGGTTAGGCCTTTAGGGTTAGCACCGGTAGGTATTCTTTTCATAACATATCGACTGCTTACCCCGAGATGATTTGCCCAAAGACTAAGCATTTCAGGTGTGGATTCTGCGATCAGATTTCGTACCGAATCTATATCTATGACTGATATCATATTGACACCGGAGCTTGAAATGAAAGCCTTTTTTCCATCCTTTGTAATTACAATATCAAAAGGATCGGGATAATAAGCCTGAGGCTCATCAATTAGCAGCTGAATTATCCTGCCATCACCATTCTGTTCGATAACACCGAAGCCGTGATTCATCATCCATCCTCTTTCAACCTGAAGAGTGGGAAGTAGATTCTTGGGTCTGATGAGGGTTACGAAAGCAAGATCGCCGGAGGGGCTGAAAGCGATATTTTCCATCAGGTAAGCTGATTCTACAGGCAAAAATGATCTGAGTCTCTGCGATTCATCGTCGACTAATGTAAGTTCTGTAGCCATGGGCTCTCCATAAGGTACAATTATTGCTCTTCTTGCTGTTATGTACAGATCCTTCCCGTTGGGAGAAAGCTGTATTCCTGTGGGGTTATTTCCTGTATTAAGCCTTTTGATTTCAACTCCTTCTGCTAGATCGATTACAGTAAGATCGTTACTATATGAATTGACAACATATAATACACTCCCGTCAGAACTGAATGATAAACCGGCAGGTCCGTTACCGGTTGACAGTGTATCGACCACTTTCATTTCAGCCAGATCTATAACAGTAACATTGTCAGACCACTGGTTTGTTACATAAGCATATTTCTCCGGTCTGTCTATGATGACGCCATATGGTTTATGCCCGACATCGATTTTGTTGAGAATCTTCTCCTCAGCAACATCGATAACAAAAAGTTTATCAGCATCCTGTGCTGTGACATAGAGCTTCTTTCCATCGTTCGAGACTGCGATGTTAATCGGCGAGAGGTAATCCCTGTTGACAATCTTCGAGATCAGGTGAGAATTTGAATTGTAGAGGTGACAGTTAATACAGATAAGGGGATGATCATCCACTGCTGTAATATAATTCACATGCCCTCTTGCCCATTTCTTACCGGGAATGAATACAAGTATCAGAAATACTGTAATAATGCCTGTAATAAAAATCAATTTCCTCATAGTAAGCAAATTACTCCAATTCTACTTCTTTTTCTTTTACTCCTTCGAAATGCACAGGTACTGATACCGGATTTTTGCTGACAGCAACTGCATATCTGTTTGCCGGTACCATTTCACTATCTTCATGACATCCAATACATCCACGCCGTTCATTTGGCCTCAGATAATACCATCCTCCAGGTCCATTTACGACAGAACCTTTTGAATCAAGAGTTCTGATACGGAATGGCATGTCAGCGGCAACTTTCAGATATACAGATCCGTCACTTTCAACCTTAACGAAACCAAGAGAAGAGTCAACTCCGATAATCTCTATTTTGTCTGCAAGGGGCAGTGAAAAGCCTGTCTCAGGAGAATTCATTCCTGTAACATTGATATTCTGGCAAAGCATAAGTCCGGTCTTTACTCCAAAATCCACCTCACTTGGCAATTTACGAGGTCTCTCATAAGCCTTTACAAGAAGAGCATCAATTATATCATTGTCTGCACTTTCATATAGTTTGGAACCGGTTTTCCCATTTTTCATATCATAGGTGTACAGGACAAACTTTTTATCGGTTCCAATCCTGCCGGCTACTAAAAAACTTCCATCTGACATTGAAAGTACTGATGTGTAATCTCCGTCGGTACCTGAAACCGGTTTTCTGGAGTGCAATGGTCTGTTATAGTCAATTGAAACGATCCTGCTTTTTCCAGCAGTCTGCTCACGTTCAATAAAATATATCTTCCCATCAACAGTTTCCTGACAGTTGCTTACAAGCTCATTCCCTTCAGTACAGTCGTAGAATAATTCAGCTTTTGTTCCATCCGGACGAAGAACCATATAGTTGGCTTTTGAAACAGAGGGAAAAACCTGGCGACTGATTGCAATTATCCTTCCATCTTTAAGAATTGATGAGGCAAAAAAGGTATGTGGATTGAATGTTAGTCTTCTCAGTTCCGATCCGTCAAGATTACATGAAAAGAGTGTATATCCTGCTTTCAGGGAATCATTTTGAATCTGTCTGCTAAAAACCATCTTGTTGCCAGGCAGATATACAGGATCTACGCAGTCATCCTGCAGTTTTGTCACCTGTCGTGAACTGAGCTTTCTAAGATCCATTTCCCATATCTGCCAGGGATCATCCTGGTTTTTCTGAGCTGCAAAAATGATTTTCGAGCCGTCGAAGGATATATCAGGTGAAGATGCCGAATAAAAATCACTGGTAAGGACATCTGCAACTGCCGAGGGATTTGAAGGATCGATTGCTGTTAGCTGTGACTGAGGCAGATTACGCCATCCCTGACCTGTTATGTAATCAGGATTTACCATGGTAAGCCTGCCTTCTGTAAGAATAACCATACCTTCCATGCTGTTTCTCCCACAGGCTGTTAATAAAATAACAGAAACTGTAAAGGACAGAATTATAATATCTTTTGCAATAAGATTCCTCAACATAAATAATGAAATTAGGGTTCTGTAACTTTCAGTATCTGGTTGGCTTTTGTGTTTTCAATAATCTGGGTTTTGCCTGAAGGCCATCTGATCTCAATTTTCTCAATAAGATCATTTTTGGCTAACCCGAAATGAAGCCTGTGATCATTTTGTGACAAATAGCCTGTAGGGCCCTTTTTCTGAACTGTTTGTGTTATGCCTCCTGATGTTACTTTAACTCTTGCACCAATTGCATCCCTGTTGCTTGTTGTCCCTGTAAGCTCAAGCATAAGCCAGTTATTCAGGTTCCCCTTATTGTTACGAAGAAAGATACCTCTGTCGTTCAGGTTCGCTATATAGATATCAAAATCACCGTCATTATCATAATCCCCAAGACATGCACCTCTTCCTACGTATTCTTCGTGGAAATAACTGCCAAGATCATTTGATATATCTTTGAATTTCCCATCACCCAGATTGTCAAAAAGCTGGTCTTCATGACCATAAAGATGCTTTAGTGCTCCGTTTGTTTTAAAAATATCCGCATCCCCGTCATTATCATAATCCACAAAAGAAGAAGTCCATCCTACAAATTGCCCGGCTATCATAGCTATTCCGGCAGGGTACGAACGATCAACAAATACACCATTGCCAATGTTCTGGTACAAGGAACAGTATGTATCATCAGAGACGAACATATCCATCAGTCCGTCATTATTATAATCTGCAAAATCAACCGACATACTGACAGTGGCCTCACCTGCCTGACTAAAGGCAGTACCTGACATGGTTCCCTTGTCGGTAAATTTTTTCCCGCCGTCATTATGCCAAAGGTAATTTAGCGTATGGTCGTTGGCCACATAAATATCCATGTAACCATCATCATCATAATCAACAGCACCAACACCCATTGCCCTGCCGTCAAGGTCAAGTATGCCCATGTCCTTTGTAACATCTGTAAATGTTCCGTCTCCGTTGTTATGATAGAGGTAATCTGCTTCTGCATCATAGGCCATGGGGCCGGGAAAACCGTCAGGTGCATAGTAGTATTTATATTCGGGATCAAAATTCAGATAATTACCAACATAAATATCAAGAAAACCATCCAGATCATAATCAATCCAGACAGCACCTATACTGCACTCTTTAATCCCCGCAACACCCGCTTTTTTAGTTACATTGGTGAATTTACCATTACCATCATTCCTGTAAAGTATATTAGCACCATAATTACACACATATATATCCGGGTATCCGTCATTATTATAGTCGCCTATTGAAGCCCCCATGGAGTAGGACTGATTATTATCAATACCTGCTTTATGGGATACATCCTCAAAGGTTCCGTCACCACGGTTACGATAAAGGTGATTGTGAGGAAGTTCCTCTGGTTTCTCTCCATGGCTGAATCCTTCAATCCATGTCCCGTTGCTCAGGAAAAGATCTATAAAACCATCTTTGTCAAAATCCAGGAATGAAGCTCCTCCTCCGCTTGATTCAATGATATTATTCAGATGGTCCGTTCCATTTCCAATTGAATGGATAAAATCGAGTCCGATCTGTAAGCCTAGCTCCTGGAAATAATCTTCATTTACAGCAGGGGCAACATAAGTTTTTTCTTTTCCTCCTGCACCTGATTTACAGCTTGATGCGATAAACAGCAGAATAATAGAACCAGCTAAAAAATTAAAAATATTTACATAATTGTAAATACTCGTTTTAGTTTTCATCATGTCAGGTTAGTTGGGTATCAATACAAACATATTTAATTCCTGACTCAAAAAAATTTTATAAAAGACTTTAACTTTTCAGGATGCATAATTTAAGATAACCTTAAAGGTTCACTCGCATTACTTAATTTTTTTTAACACATTTTAAGATTTGAACAGACGCAACCCGGCCAGATGTCATGGTACTTTGGAAACCCGGACAAGTTTTGCCTGCAAATGTCTATTTCACATAAAAGTTGTTAAATTTGTCTTAATCGAAGACCATCAACATAGAATGGAGATTTTATTGGAATGAATAGAGGTAGTTTGGAAGTAGTTTGGGGTATTGGAAAAATCAAAATCCATTAACCACAGAGGACACAAAGAAAAACACAGAGATCACAAAGAATTAATAATTAAATCTTTACCTCTGTAACCTTTGTGAGAACTCTGTGTACTTTGTGGTTAAAAAAAATCGACTCACAATTAATTATATAATCATCAATATGAAAAACTTTCTCGCAAAAACCGGATCTCTGCTTCTGCTATTAATTGCAATCAACATAACAGCCTGGTCACAGCCCGGCTCTATGCTGATCAAGGTAATTGTATCTCCTGACCATAAAGACTGGAACTATAAGGTCAACGAAACTGCAAAATTCACAGTTCAGGTATTCCAGAACGGCAACCTCCTCGATAATGCAGTAATTGATTATGAAGCAGGACCTGAGATGATCCCGGATCAGAAGAAGGAAGGCCTTGTTCTGAAGAACGGAAAAACAGAATTTACCGGTACAATGAAGACTCCCGGATTTTACCGGGTAAGGGTGTGGGCTGTTGCTGACGGAAAAAGATATGAAGGACTCGGAACAGCAGGTTTTGAACCGGAGAAAATACAGCCAACTGTAAAGGATCCGTCTGATTTCGACAGTTTCTGGAGCAATGCCATATCAGAAGCCAGAAAAATCAACCTCGATCCAAAGATCACGCTTATGCCTGAAAGGTGTACCAGTGAAGCAAATGTTTATCATATAAGCTTCCAGAACGATGCAGCTGGTTCAAGAATTTACGGGATACTTGCCATGCCAAAAAAAGCCGGCAAATATCCTGCTATACTGAGAGTTCCAGGGGCTGGAATCAGGCCTTATGCAGGTGACCCCAGAATTGCTTCACAGGGATTCATCACACTTGAAATAGGTATTCACGGAATCCCGGTTAACCTCGATCAGCAGGTATATGAGAATCTTATGGCAGGAGCACTGTCATCATACTGGACAGTTAAAATGAATGACAAAAATACTCACTACTATAAAAGGGTGTTTCTCGGCTGTGTTAAAGCTGTAGATTTCATTTATACACTACCTGAATTTGACGGGAACAATATCGGGGTAACCGGTGGCAGTCAGGGGGGAGCACTCACAATCATCACTGCCGGACTGGACAAAAGAATAAAATATGCAGCAGGTCTTTATCCGGCTATGTGCGATGCAACAGGCTACCTTAATAAGAGAGCGGGCGGATGGCCTCACTATTTCAGAACTGAACAGCCTAAACCAAATGAGGTTGAAACACTTGCGTATTTCGATGTTGTCAATTTTGCAAGAAGGATTACAATGCCCGTTTATCTGACATGGGGATTCAACGACGTTACATGCCCTCCCACTTCAATGTACTCCGCATATAATGTTATTACTGCTCCAAAGGAGCTTAAGTTATGGCTTGAAACAGGTCACTGGACCTTCCCTGAGGAGACCGAAATACTCAATAACTGGCTGACAGCGAAACTGAAAGGAAAATAGAAGGTCTGTCTTTAAAATACTTTCTATTTCCACCCGGGCCAGGAGAAACTTGTGGCATAGTTCGACTCGTTATAAAGCGGCTGTCGTTCCGGTTTATAAATCTTTTCTCCTTTAAAAGGCTTGTCCTGTGTGTAAATCCAAATTGAATCAGGGTCCCAGACAATAAGTTCATCCCTTGGATCACCTGTAAGATCATGAACCATCCATGCCAGATCGGGATGGCCGTCATCAGGGAACTTAACCACTCTTCTGCCCCATCCGTCAACCAATCCTCCTTCGGCATGATTTGGGGTAAGGAAGATAAACTCGGTGCCGTCGCCTCTCCAGTTTACAGGTTGTACAGGCGATCCTGAATGCATCAGTTCAAAATTTGTTATCTCATCTCCCGAACTGTTGTACAGGCTTATCATCCCCGGCTCACCCCAGAAGTTAATATTGCAAAGTTCAAGACCTGGAATATCGGGGCGGAACTGCCCAACACTGGGTGTCTGTGCATGTCCAACCCTGTGGTGTTTCAGGATTTTGCCCTTATCGTCTGTCAGCAATACCCCGTCATCACTTCCTCCAATAAATACTTTATCAGGTTTTCCTGAAAGAGTGAAATCTGCGACACAAACTCCATCGGAGTGTTCGCCAATCAGCGAATCGAGAGACCATACAATTTTGCCGGTCGGGTCAAATTTGGTATAGCCGATATATATCTCATCCTTTCCGTCTTTGTCACTGTCGTGAAAAAACGGGAAGTGTCCAAGGTTTGCAGATGCTGTCCACAGGAGCCTGAAATCATTTGTATAAGCCCACAATCGGGTATGTCTGTCTTTTATTATTACATCCATGGGTTTGCCTGTTCCCCTCAGGTCAGCAAATGAGAAGCAATCAACATTAAGGTATGGAAGAAGGTCCCTGCGATAGTAATGTTTGTATTCCTGCCATGATGTTTCACCCGGAAGAATTGCTGAAGAGGGTACCTTATGGCGGGCTTTCTCGGTCCCTGTTTTCCCTTCAAGCACTTTTATCCATTCTCCCTGCGCCATAATCACCTCTGTTTTTCCATCTCCGTCAAGGTCGTGGATCTGTACTGCCACATCATACGAAAGCCAGGCATGATCAGTATCCGGTTTTCCATATTGCCAGAGCATTTTTCCATCCTGGTTGATTGCGGTAAGGCATGATATCTGATTATAATTGCTTCCGAAAAATGGCATATTCTGGATAATCAGGAAATCAGTTCTTCCATCTCCGTCCAGATCTCCCATTCTCATTGCCTTAGCTGCACCGAATCCTCTGGTGCTGATCTTCTTCCATACAACAGGTTTGGGATTATCTGCCTGCAATGCCTTAAGCTCCTTTTCCTGTAAACTCTTTTCTGCAAGATATGCATCAACAGCTTTTTTATCGGAGGTTACCCGTACTTCATGAAAAGCAACCGGGGAAGTTGCAAACAGTCCTGTCTTACCGCCTGAATAACGTTTGTCGTTTACATTGAATATCTCTTTGCCATCAATCAGGCAACGAATTCCGGAGCCGGCAGTTATAACTTTCAGAGAGTATTGCCTTGAAGGATCTGTTGGATAGGTTCCGGAAGCAAGTTCATGCCATCCATCCTCCCTGAATCCTTTTTCGCCATCCCTGTAACGCAGAGTTACCTTGTTATTCTTATCAAGACCGAAAATGTAATAGTGACGACCATCCCTGTACCTGAATATTATACCATTCAGGTCGCTTCTGTCAAGCGGTGTAAGTTTAACTTCAAGTGTATAATCCTTCCAGAGGATGTCGCCGTAACATAGTATCGGATAAATAAAATCATTAGTCCACACAGTTTTATTAAAACCAAGATACTGCAGGGTTTTCTTTCCGTCAGACTCAAATATATACCATTCCTCAGGTCCTCTGTTATTTACAATATCCCAGCCGTCTGTAAACTGTCGTGGAACATAGTGATATTCAGGAAATCCGGGTGCTGCAAAATCTCCGAATTTCCCTGCCTTTACTTTAGAAAAATCACAAAATGCCAGTTCCGTGTCGGACTGGGAAATTGTGAATGAGGCAAGAAACAGAATAAGCGAACTCCATGTAATCATATGAATATTAATTAAATTCCAAATACCCATGAAGGCACCTCCATCCGTGCGCCTTTTGTCGGATCAACAATCTGGTTTATCTTTAGCTTGCCGGTTAAACCTACAAGAAGACGGGCTTCATCCCTGCTACGTCCTGTCTTTTTCTGTAAAAGCTTAATCATATCCTCAGTGGCCTGCCATGCGGCATTTTCGAGATCCTTGTCAGCACCAAGAGTCATAAAAGAGTCATTTCTGATAATAAAGGGGCGGTCCGACAGCAATTCCGGTAGTTTACGGAATCTCAATATAGTTTCAGCATCAGTCTCAATCCCCTGACCGGTTACCTCTCCATCGCCCTGAAGTGCATGTGCATCCCCCAACCCAACCAGTGCTCCCTTAACACCGGACCTGAATACAATGGTACTTCCAGCCCGTACCTCCCTGCAGTCCATATTTCCACCTGTTTCTCCCGGGGCACGGGTATCTGCTATTCCTGCAGAAGGAGCAACTCCAAGACATCCAAGCATAGGATCGAGAGGAAGTTTAAGGGTGCCGGAAAATTGTGCATAACCATCTTTAAGTTCAAAGATCCTTCCGCTGCAATAACCCCAATCACCGGTCTTTATATCAAGAATATCTATTGCAAGTGCATCTCCCGGTTCAATTCCATCAATGAATATAGGACCTGTCTGCGGGTTTATTATACTGTCCGGCTTCGACTCACTGAATACACCTTCCCTGGTAACCAGACCTGGCATCCCATGAGATGTTTCCACAATAACCACTTCATTTAGAGCTACATGATATGCAGGATCCATTTGTGGCTTCCATACTGTAAACTGACGATCGGACCGGAGCCGCCTGAGCCCTGTGGTTTGAAGTGTCTGCAGCCAGTTACCGGAAAAACCTGCAGCAAACGCAGGCGTTAACATCATAGTCTTCACAAAACTGCTTCTGTCCATCTGCTGATACATTTGGTTTTACGCAATTTAACAGAATCAGAATGCAAGTCAAAATCCGGAAAGAAAAATCTTTGTGAAAGCGAATAGTTGATATCTTTAAATTGTACTTTAACCCAAATAATATCAATTCACCTGTAATATCTATGAAAAAGACAGCTTGTATAATATCAATTCTTGCATTTGTCCTTATATCCTGTAACAGAGATGATGTGTCACTATATGTCGATCCCAATATAGGCAGCGTGGCACCTCTGCTTACCACCAAGGTTCCGACTGTTCATCGTCCGAATAGTATGGTACGCGTGTTCCCCATAACAAAACCTGGTCTAAATGACCGTTATCTCAGTGACAGGATATATGGTTTTACTGTCAATATGCCAGCATACAGGATGGGATATTTAACAGAGCTGATGCCAACAACCGGAAATCTTCTGACAAACAGGAATGATTATGCCTCAATGTATGACCATGCTATGGAGGAGGTACATCCATGGTATCACAGAGTAATACTTGAAGATTATGGCATCACAGCAGACTGGACAACAACAGAGCGTTCGGTGATATATCGCTTCGACTTCTCAGATAATGATTCCTGCAATATAATCTTCAGATCTTCAAATAATTCCAACTTCAATATCTCCGGTAATAATGCTATCAGCGGCTGGGAGGAATTCGAAAAAACAAGACAGTACTTTTATGCTGAATTCAGCCGTCCGTTTGAATCCAGAGTATCATTCAATCAGGGCTCAATCAGCTCCGGTGACTATTCTTCAGGCAGAAACAGTGGTTTAATTGTAACGTGGCTGTCATCAGGTGATCCGGTTGAGGTAAGAATAGGAGTTTCGTATATCGATGAAAAACAGGCAGCTGCAAATCTGAAAAATGAGGCAGAAGGCAGAAGTTTCAGTGCAATAAAGAATGAAAGCCATAAGGTCTGGTCTTCTGCACTGGGAAAATAAAGGTTAGAAGGCGGGACGGAGACAGAAAAAGGATATTTTACACCTCCCTCTACAGGTCGATGGAGAGAATGGTGAATATTTCAGAAGACGGAAGATATTTCAGTGGTTATGACAACAAAGTACATGATGATCTCGACCGTCCTTTTTACGTTGACGACTGGTTATGGGACACTTACAGGTCGCTCCATCCGCTGATGCTGATACTTGATCCTGAAAAACAGGCCGACATGGTAGAATCATATATAAGGATGTATGAACAAAGTGGCTGGATGCCCGGGTTCCCGCAGTTCTATGGTGATTTTCCTGCAATGATAGGATTCCATACCGCACCACTGGTTTGGGATACATGGCAGAAAGGTGTCAGAAAGATATCAATTGAAAAAGCTTATGAAGGGCTGAGAAAAAATGCGATGAAAGGAACCATGCTCCCATGGAGAATGGGACCAATGTGCGAACTTGACAGTCTTTATCATGCTAATGGCTGGTATCCTGCATTGCCTGAAGACAGTATTGAAACTGTTACGATGGTCCATGATTTTGAAAAGAGGCAGGCTGTAGCAGTAACACTTGAGCATAGTTTTGACGACTGGTGTCTTGCCCAGCTGGCAAAGGACCTTGGTAAAGAGCAGGACTATAAATTATTCCTGAAACGATCAAAAAATTACATGAATGTATTCAATCCGGCCAATGGCTTTATGGCATCCAGAATGGCCGACGGAAAATGGGTTGAGCCATTCGATCCCCAGCTGTCGGGAGGTGTTGGAAGCAGGTCCTTCTATGCGGAAAACAATGCCTGGACATGGAACTTCAGCGTTCAGCAGGATATACCCCATCTTATAGAAATACTGGGTGGAAATGAAGCATTCATTAAAAGGCTTGATGCTCTTTTCAACGAGCCAACCAGGATTTCAAAATGGCAGTTCATGGGACAATTTCCTGATGCGACAGGACTTAACGGTATGTTTGTTACCGGGAATGAACCATCATTTCATATTCCGTATCTGTATAATTATGCAGGACAACCGTGGCGCACTCAACGCAGGATAAGAGAAATAATGGATATGTGGTTTGATGACAAGCCTTTGGGCATACCCGGCGATGAAGACGGCGGAGGATTATGTTCCTGGTATGTATTTTCTGCAATGGGATTTTATCCTGTCACACCCGGAAGCGGAGAATATTCAATAGGAAGTCCATTCTTTGAATCAGTAAAAATCGAGCTGCCTGACGGAAAGGAATTTTCAGTTGTCGCGAGAAACTGTTCATATAAAAATAAATACATTCAGTCTGCCACTCTCAATGGTGAGGAGCTGAACCGGCCAATAATAAACCATACAGACATTATGAACGGCGGCAGATTAATGCTGGTTATGGGTGATAAGCCTAATAAACACTGGGGAATCGAATAGTAAATCTTTTAAACACAGAGGACACAGAGAATAAATCACAGAGGACACAAAGTATAAATAAGTATAACCTCTGTGTCCTTTGTGTAATCCTCTGTGTTCTTTGTGGTTAAAAAATATTAATTATCAAATTTCACTTCCTTGCCTATCAGACGAATACGACCGGTGAGCACCTGGGTGAACTGAGGATCGGGATAACCTTTAAAACCAGGTTGTTTACCCCCAACAGATATTG
>JADKBL010000015.1 GCA_016718875.1 Bacteroidota bacterium | reverse complement strand
CTGTTTCTGCAGCGATGCGGCGGCTTTAACTGCTGCTCAGGCGCTCTTCCCTGTGGCTACTGATAACTGCGATGCGGATGTAACTAATATCGTAAAGATTGCAGGGGCATTGTGCCGGAGCTTGTGACGGGCAGGAACATATACTAATACATGGACGGTAACGGATGCGTGTGCTAATATCAGCGCTGTTTATACTCAGGTTATTACCTTACTGATACTCAGGCTCCTGCATGGACTACTGTCGCTGGTGCTTTGAACACTTCTGTTTCGTGCAGCGATGCGGCGCTTAACTGCTGCTCAGGCGCTCTTCCCTGTGGCTAACTGATAACTGCGATGCGGATGTAACTAATATCGTAAAGATTGCGGGGGCATTTGTGCCGGGGGGCTTGTGACGGGCAGGAACATATACTAATGCATGGACGGTAACGGATGCGTGTGCTAATGTCAGCGCTGTTTATACTCAGGTTAATTACCCTTTACTGATACTCAGGCGCCTGCAGGACTACTGTGGCTGGTGCTTTGAACACTTCTGTTTCATGCAGCGATGCGGCGGCTTTTTAACTGCTGCTCAGGCGCTCTTCCCTGTGGCTACTGATAACTGCGATGCCGGATGTAACTAATATCGTAAAGATTGCCGGGGCATTTGTGCCGGGAGGCTTGTGACGGGCGCAGGAACATATACTAATACATGGACGGTAACAGATGCGTGTGCTAATGTCAGCGCTGTTTATACTCCGGTTATTACCTTACTGATACTCCAGGCGCCTGCATGGACTACTGTCGCTGGTGCTTTGAACACTTCTTTTTCGTGCAGCGATGCGGCGGCGGCTTTAACTGCTGCTCAGGCGCTCTTCCTGTGGCTACTGATAACTGCGATGCGGATGTAACTAATATCGTAAAGATTGCAGGGGCATTTGTGCCGGAGCTTGTGAAGGAGCAGGGACATATACTAATACATGGACGGTAACGGATGCGTGTGCTAATGTCAGCGCTGTTTATACTCAGGTTATTACACTTACTGATACTCAGGCTCCTACATGGACTACTGTAGCTGGTGCTTTGAACACTTCTGTTTCATGCAGCGATGCGGCGGCTTTAACTGCTGCTCAGGCGCTCTTCCCTGTGGCTACTGATAACTGCGATGCGGATGTAACTAATATCGTAAAGATTGCAGGGCATTTGTGCCGGGGGCTTGTGACGGAGCGGGAACATATACTAATACATGGACGGTAACGGATGCGTGTGCTAATGTCAGCGCTGTTTATACTCAGGTTATTACACTTACTGATACTCAGGCTCCTACATGGACTACTGTAGCTGGTGCTTTGAACACTTCTGTTTCGTACAGCGATGCGGCGGCTTTAACTGCTGCTCAGGCGCTCTTCCCTGTGGCTACTGATAACTGCGATGCGGATGCGTAACTAATATCGTAAAGATTGCAGGGCGCATTTGTGCCGGGGCTTGTGACGGAGCGAGAGCATATACTAATACATGGACGGTAACGGATGCGTGTGCTAATGTCAGCGCTGTTTATACTCAGGTTATTACCCTACTGATACTCAGGCGCCTACATGGACTACTGTCGCTGGTGCTTTGAACACTTCTGTTTCATGCAGCGATGCGGCGCTTTAACTGCTGCTCAGGCGCTCTTCCTGTGGCTACTGATAACTGCGATACGGATGTAACTAATATCGTAAAGATTGCAGGGCATTTGTGCCGGGGGCTTGTGACGGCGCAGGCATATACTAATACATGGACGGTAACGGATGCGTGTGCTAATATCAGCGCTGTTTATACTCAGGTAATTACTCTTACTGATACTCAGGCGCCTGCATGGACGACTGTGGCAGGGGCTTTGAACACTTCTGTTTCATGCAGCGATGCGGCGGCTTTAACTGCTGCTCAGGCGCTCTTCCCTGTGGCTACGGATAACTGCGATGCGGATGTAACTAATATCGTCAAGATTGCAGGGGCATTTGTGCCGGGGGCTTGTGACGGAGCGGGAACATATACTAATACATGGACGGTAACGGATGCGTGTGCTAATGTCAGCGCTGTTTATACTCAGGTTATTACCCTTACTGATACTCAGGCGCCTACATGGACTACTGTCGCTGGTGCTTTGAACACTTCTGTTTCATGCAGCGATGCGGCGGCTTTAACTGCTGCTCAGGCGCTCTTCCCTGTGGCTACGGATAACTGCGATGCGGATGTAACTAATATCGTCAAGATTGCAGGGGCATTTGTGCCGGGGGCTTGTGACGGGCAGAAACATATACTAATACATGGACGGTAACGGATGCGTGTGCTAATGTCAGCGCTGTTTATACTCAGGTTATTACCCTTACTGATACTCAGGCGCCTGCATGGACACTGTTGGTGCTTTGAACACTTGTTTCTGCAGCGATGCGGCGGCAACTGCTGCTCAGGCGCTCTTCCCTGTGGCTTCTGATAACTGCGATGCGACGTCTACTCGTCAAGACTGCCGGTGCATTTGCGCCTGGTGGTTGTCCCAGGCGAAGCACACTAACACATGGACGGTATCAGACTGCGGCAATGCCGTGCTGCTGTTTTTACCCAGGCCATTACTCTAGTGATACCACTGCGCCTGTAGTAACCGATTGTCCCGTAGACATAACTGTAAACAATACTCCTGCTACCTGCGGAGCAACAGTTACCTGGACCGCTCCTTCATTTACTGATAATTGCAGCTCTCCTGTAATCGTTAGCTCACATAACACGGGGGATACCTTCCCCACAGGAACTACATCAGTGACATATACCGCTACAGATAATTGCGGCAATTCAGTATCATGTACTTTCAATGTAATAGTCACTGATACTGAATCCCCGGTAATAAGCTGTCCTTCAAATATTACCCAATCAGCTCTTCTGGGTCAGACAAGTGCATCTGTTGTTATACCTGATCCTGTCGTCAGCGACAATTGTTCTGTAAGTATACTGACATGGACATTGTCCGGAGCGACAACTGCCACCTCTTCTGCATCAGGTAGTAACCTAATCGGAACTTATACATTTAATGAGGGTATCACCACTGTTACATATAACTCTGCCGATGCAGCAGGCCACACTTCATCATGTTACAATACAATCTTCATCACCACCACCACCTCCTCCTCCTCCCACTTTCCCGTTATCTGGAAGTATTACATCGCAAACTGATGTTCCTTGCTTTGGAGCATCGACCGGTAGTGTAACAATTTCAGGCTCCGATGGTATTCCTCCGTATGAATACACCCTTAATGCAGGAACATATCAGTCATCAGGTACCTTCAGTGCACTTGCCGCTGGAAATTATACTATTACTATACGTGATGCAAATCTTGATACTTTCGACATCGCTGTATCTTTAACCCAACCCCTCTCTTCGGTAACAGGAACTATTACAAATCAGATCAATAATATCTGCTATGGAGATAATTCCGGAAGTATTACTGTCTCCGGATCTGGCGGCGTAGCTCCGTATCGTTTCAGACTTGGATCAGACTCATACCAGACTTCAGGCACTTTCGGAAGCATGAAAGCTGGTGATTTCACAATTACAGTTCAGGATGCAAACCTCTGTTCATTTGACATGAATGTAACCATAACTGAATCACCGGCAATAGTATTATCACTTTCTGCATTCAAAGACATATCCTGTTTTGGGACAACTGACGGATCTGTAACTATATCTGCCTCTGTCGGAAACATACCTTATGAATACAGTATAAATGGTGGTACATATCAGTCTTCAGGAACATTTATTGGGATTGGTCCTGGATCGCATATCATTACAGTCAGGGATGCAAATCTTTGTACGGCAACAATTCCTGTTACATTTACAGAACCTGCAGAACTCACTGTGTCATATATTTCCACTGAAGCATCATGTCCTGACGAACCAGACGGAAGCATTACCCTTACTGTTGCAGGAGGCACCCAGCCATACAATTACATCTGGAATGACGGCATCACTACCAACGATCGTGAAAACATAGAAGGTGGATCATACAGCTTGGTAGTCACCGACCTGAACGGATGTGCAAAATCACTTGATGCAGTTGTTGGTGTAACTGGATCACCCCAGTGCATAATTGTGCAGGAGATCATCACTCCAAATAATGACGGCTTCAATGATACCTGGAAGATCAGGAATATAGAACTGTTCCCTGATGCAGAAGTTTTGGTCTATAACAGATGGGGACAAATGGTATACAAAACAAAGAATATCCCGGCGAATGAATGGGACGGGACAAAAGACGGGAAAGTGCTGCCTACTGATTCATATCACTATATCCTTAATCTGAATGATGGCTCAAAGCCAAAGACAGGAGTTGTCTCAATTATAAAGTAACTGAATTTAATCCCTTATTTATCTTCTCCCCGAGGTTTAATAATCAATGAGGCAATTATCGATATCGTCAGAATCGATATTATAATAAGAAGAGATAATACAATATGTATCTCTATATTGAAGAATGCCAGCAACATTTTGGTTCCAACAAAACTGAGGACAAAAGCAAGTCCTACCTTAAGAAATCTGAAGAATCCCATAATGCCTGACACTGCAAAATATAAAGAACGAAGTCCCAGAATAGCGAAAATATTGGAAGTATAAACTATTAATCTGTCCTGACTTATAGCAAGAATTGCAGGGATACTGTCAACAGCAAAAATCAGGTCGGAAGATTCTATAACAAGCAGAACCAGAAACAAAGGGGTAGCATAGAGCCTGTGATTCTGCCTTACAAAAAGCCTGTCTCCGTGATAATTATCTGATACAGGTAAAAACTTCTTAAAGAACTTTACAACTGCATTTTTATCCGGATCAACCGCTGTATCCTCCTGAAACAGCATATGTATACCGGAGTAAACCAGAAATCCGCCAAAGATTAATACTATCCAGTGAAACCTGTTAATAAGGGCAACTCCGGCAAATATAAATATTGCCCTCATTATCAGAGCCCCAAGAATACCCCAGAATAAAATCCTGTGCTGGTATTCATCCTTTACTGCAAAATATGTGAAAATCAGGATGAAAACAAAAATATTGTCAACACTAAGGGAGTATTCGATTACATATCCTGTAAGAAACTCGAGTGCCTTTATTTTGCCAAACTTCAGATAGATCAGGAAATTGAATGCCAATGCCAGGGAGATCCATACCATACTCCATGTAAGAGCCTCTTTTACAGGTACTTTATGTGATTTCTTATGAAATACTCCCAGGTCTAAGGCCAGCATTATAAAAATAAAAATGTGAAACCCTATCCAGAAATAGATGTTAATCCCCATCTTTTTTGATTTTAGGCCACAAACTTATGAAATTTATCCCTTAATTCTTTATTACTTTGCCAAAATGCCAATACAATACCATAAAACCCACAGTATGAACAGACCATTATTACGCAATTTTACTGCTGCATTTATCTTATTGTCAGCCATATCAGTCAATGCTCAAAAAAACAGTTCCGCACTTACAATTACTGCATCTGATCTCGAAAGTCATGTCTCTTTCCTTGCCTCCCCGCTTCTTGAAGGAAGGAAGAACGGTGAGGAAGGTTTGGAAATGCTGCCAGGTATCTGGCTGCACAGGCTAAACTTGCAGGACTCAAACCTGCTAATGAAACCAGTTATTTTCAGCCTTATAAAATAAATGTAAAAACAATAGATACAGAAAATACAACTATCCGGGAAATTACAGAGGGAAAAGAGGTTTTTAAAAATAATGACCCTTTTTTCTGTTTAAGTATTTCAGGACCCGAAGACCTTACAATTGAAGGGGAGGTAATTTTTGCCGGTTACGGAATTAAAAATGACAAATACAAATACAATGACTTTGAAAACATTAAGCCCGAAGGCAAGATATTACTTATTATGGATAGGTCTCCATTATCAGAAGACGGGCAGAACCTTTTATTCGAAGAGCCTGCATGGAAAACCACTTCTTTGCAGCTAAAGCTCACAACATTATTCTATTCAAAGGCTAAAGCTATTCTGATCGTATCGGATCCTAAATCCGGATTAACCTCTGTTTCTGAACAATACCAGGAACTAACCAATGAAAATAGTTCCAAATTTTCACTCCCTGGAGATAAAAAAGATACATATAGAATGTTTTTGGCTGCTCTTCCAAAAATTATTTTCATCAACAGAACAATGGCAGATGAACTTCTGAAATCATCAGGAAACAACCTGCAAAATCTTCAGAATGAGATCGATAAATCAATGAAAAGCAACTCCTTTGAGATACCTGACAAAAAAATCAGAATAAACATGGTAACCAGGAATGAAGAAAAGATACTTAATAATATAGCCGGCTATGTAGAAGGTAGCGATCCTGTACTTAAAAATGAAGTTGTTGTATTTTCCGGACATTATGATCATATTGGTGGCACCGGAAGTAAAGTAAATCCCGGAGCCGATGACGACGCCTCTGGCTGCGCTGCACTTCTTGAAATGGCACAGGCATTCGGGTCACTAAAAAGAAACCCTCCAGAACTATATTGTTTCTGTGGGTATCAGGAGAAGAGATAGGCTTATATGGTTCGGAATCCTATACCAGGTCTCCCCTCTTCCCGCTCGATAAAACTGTTGCAGATCTTAATATGGATATGATTGGCCGTGTAAAAGGTGTTGCTGATTCAACTGATCAGACACCTATGACTGGTCCTAATTCTGTATTTGTTATAACTGACAACCAGAGTAAGGAGCTGATTGCAATTGCAGATGAAATAGACAGGAAGAGTAAAATCAATTTCGATTATAGTCTCAGCGGGCGCGATCATCCATTGCAGTTATTTGCCAGGAGCGATCATTACAATTTTGTGGAAAAGGATATTCCAGTACTCTTCTTTTCTTCAGGTCTGCATTCAGATTACCACACCACCGGTGATGTTATAGAGAAGCTTGATTTCAGTAAAATGGAACTGGTTACCCGGACTATGTACGAAATAGGACTTGAGGTTGCAAACAGAAAGACAAGGCCTGTTGTAGACAACCCTTTCAGTTTCTGGGGAACAAAAAACAAATAGGCTTATTTTGAGCTGACCTGAAAATGAGTTTTAACGGGATTCCTGTATTTTGAATCAATATCAGGAATTCCATTACCGTTTATGTCCTTCATCGACTGAAGATATTCGATCAGAGCAAGCCATTCTTTTCCTTCCTGTATTCCTGCTTTTTTTGTATCCATATCTATAACAGCATTGTTCATATCTGAGATCTTATTCCCATCCTTATCCTTAGGGGTAACATTCACAAGACCGTAACTCATTTTTTTGATTATTCCTATGAACTGGAGGATATATGAATTTGCAGTCACAGCATATAAAGTTTTATTCTTCTTTGAAAAATCAACACTCTGTATTGCCCCATCCTGTTTTATGACTTCCACTTTTAATATTTTCTTAAGCATCCCTCCTTCAGGATTTGTTTCAACCCTTATTCCGGAAAAATAGCAGTAGTTTCCGGGTGTCGATTTCCATGCAATATTCATGATCTCAAGAATGCTTTTCAATTCCTTCCCGGTAACAAATACTCTTGCCAGTGGATAACCCGGAACATTGTCTTTTCCGGAGCCCATCGACATCACCCTGAAAATATCAGGTGCAGTCTGGAAACCGGGAATAATCCTTTCCCTTATGACCCCTGTGGCTACCAGACTCACATCAGTAACCGACTCAGGATGCTTGTTTACATATGCATGAATTGCATCAGCAACAAAAGGACCAAGATTACTGCCTTCAACATCACCCTGCTCATCGCAAACCATCAGAAAATCTGATTCGGCAATGCTTTTTCCATATTCCATCCCGAGGGGTTTCAGTATCTCCTTGCTAACAATTCTTTCCTGTTCAATAATCCCGGACTCAATTTCAGTTTCACCAGGTATCTTATCATCAATTGGTATGAGATTTCCATCCTTGAATTTCACACTTCCATTTTCAAGTATTATCTCCAGCCTGCCGACATACCTGCCATTATCACCAGCCTGGACAATTGGTATTCCGTTTACAATCAGGGGTCTATCCAACTGTGAATGCGTATGACCGCTGATTATTACATCAATACCTCTGACTTTTTCAGCCAGCTCTGTATCTTCACCGGTCCATCCTCCATTTTTATCAGGATCGATTCCGGAATGTGATAAACAAATAATTATATCGCAACCTTCTTTTTCCAGATCTTTTACCAGCTTTTTAGCTGTTGCAATCTGCTTCGAAAACTTAACAGGCTTAGCATATGCTGCATTTTCATCTGCAACTTTACCCATCAGAGAGAAGAAACCAAACTTTATGCCATCCCTTTCAATAATATCTGTTCGCTTTATTGTACCTGACCTGAAAAGTCCCTCCAAAGAATCATCTCTGCCATCTTTTTTACAGAAAACAGCATTGCCTAATAGTACAGCAGGAAGTACGCCTCTTTTTGAAGAGGAAGCAACAATATCAGTGAGTTTCTCAGGTCCGTAATCAAATTCATGATTCCCGATACAGACAACATCATATCCAATTTTTTTCATAAGAGGCAGCTGGAATCCGGTCGTTGGTTCCAGGTGCTGAAACAGTGTTCCCATGAGAAAATCACCTGCATCAAGAACCAGTGTTGTACCTGTGTTATGCTTTTTTTCGTTTTCAATTACTGCAGCTATCCTGGCAAATCCTCCGGTAGTCTTATCATCATTAACTGTCAGTGGAGAATAATAAGATTCAGGTCCGTAACCAGTAAGCCTGGAATGCATGTCGTTGGTATGAAGGATTACTATCCTCTTCGGTTCCTGGGCTGTTAGTGCAATTACTTCAGATATCAGCAGTATTACTATAAATCCAATTCTCATCAATAAACTTTATTTATTTCAAATTTAGCTAAATTACTTCAGCTACAATAAATGTGCTACCGCCTATAAAGATAAGGTCATGCCTTGAAGCATTGGCTAACGCTGTAGTATATGCCTCACCTACTGATGAATAACATTTTCCTTTCAGTCCATAAACGTTTGCAGCAATCATAAGCTTCCTTTCATCCATAGCCCTTGGAACAGATGCTCTTGTAAAATAATATTCCGCATCCGCAGGGAAAAGCGGCAAAACAGAACTCAGATCCTTGTCACTGACAAATCCAACAACAAAATGACGTTTTACTACCTGAATCATTAAAAGCTGTTTTATAACATATTCCAGTCCCTCATAATTATGTCCTGTGTCACATACAATCAGTGGATCCCTGCCAAGAATTTGCCATCTTCCCAATAAGCCTGTGTTTTTCACTACATTACGAATTCCATCAACCATATTCTCTTCTGTCACCTTTAGTACTCCTTCAAAACAACTGAATACCTGAAAAACAGTTCTGAGATTCGCTTTCTGATAATCCCCTCCAAGGGGTATTGTTCCTTCAAAACTCCTGATCCCTTTATTCTCACTTACTATGTAATGACGTTCATTAATTTTAAAATCCATTTCATCAAGCAGACATGAAAAGTTCTCATCAGCAAAACAGATTTCTGAATCTGAGTTTCCTGCTGAAGCAATAAAAACATCATGTGTCCCGGATGTTGTTTCGCCAATTACTACGGGAATTCCCTTTTTAATTATTCCGGCTTTTTCCTTAGCAACCTTAGCAGGAGTATCTCCAAGAAGGTCCATATGATCGTGCCCTATATTTGTTATTACTGAGATAACCGGAGTAATAATATTTGTTGAATCAAGCCTGCCTCCCAGGCCCACTTCAATGACAGCAATATCCACATTTGCCCTGGCGAAATAGTCAAATGCCATAGCTACACTCATTTCAAAAAATGAAGGTTGAATTTCCTTCAGCATATCCTTATGATCCTCAACGAATGATATAACTTCATTTTCAGGAATCATTTCACCGTTAACCTTAATTCTCTCCCTGAAATCCTTAAGATGTGGCGAAGTATATAATCCTGTCCTGAAACCTGCTTCCTGAAGAACAGATGCAATCATGTGCGACACCGATCCCTTTCCGTTTGTCCCTGCAATATGAATAGTTTTATATTTTTTGTGGGGATGGTTAAAATAATCATCAAGTGCAAGCGTATTATGAAGATCATTCTTATATGCAGCTTTCCCTATTCTGTGATACGCGGGCAGTTGCGAATAGAGAAAGTCCAGAGTCTCCTGATAAGTCATTCTTTTTTCCACAAAATAACATAGTTTACTAACAGTAAACAATTAATGGTTTAAATATGTTATTTTTACAAAGGGAATCCAATATAATATTCCTTGTTGTAACAAACTGATTTAGATACTATTAAGATGAGGAAAAAAAACAACAAGAAACTATTTATAATCGATACAAATGTATTGCTTCACGACTATAAATGCATCTACAACTTTGAGGAGAATGATGTTATTATTCCCATAGTCGTTCTTGAAGAACTTGATAAGTTTAAAAGAGGCAATGACCTGATCAATTTTCATGCCCGTGAATTTACCAGGGAACTGGACAAGCTCTCGGGGGATATGCTCTTAACGGCAAATATCCCTCTCGGGGAAAATCTTGGCAACCTGCATATTGAAACAGGTAAGGATTTTTCCGAAAAGGTCAGCCAGTCATTTCCGGAAAGAACTTCTGATCATCGGATTCTGGCAATTGCTGATTATGTTTGCAATGCCAACAAGGACAAAACTGTTGCCCTTATAACTAAGGATATTAATCTCAGGATGAAAGCCAAGTCGCTGGGAATCATTGCACAGGACTACCAGAATGACAAGGTTGCCAATATTGATGATCTTTACAAAGGTATCAGGATTTTTGATGCTGTCAGACCTGAACTGATAAGCAAGCTGTATGAAGTTCCTGAAGGTGTACATTCCGATGATTTTGGAATAGAACAACCACTTGCCGGACACCAGTTCTTCATAATGAAGAACAACGGCGCAAGTGCCCTTGCACATTATAATCCTGTAAATAAAATACTTAACAGAGTTATAAAGCAGACTACATATGGCATTGATCCCCGCAACGCAGAACAAACCTTTGCGATTGAAGCGTTGTCAAATCCTGATATTCAACTGGTTTCTTTAACAGGAAAAGCAGGAACGGGAAAAACCCTGCTTGCACTGGCGGCAGCTCTTTCGCAGCACAAAAGATACAAACAGATTTTTCTTGCACGTCCTATAGTACCGCTTGCCAACCGTGACCTTGGGTTCCTTCCGGGCGATGTAAAAGAAAAGATGGATCCATACATGCAGCCGCTTTATGATAATCTTACAGTGATAAAGCATAAATTCAGCCACCAGAGTCCTGAATTCCTCAGAATAAATGATATGATGAAAGAGGAAAAACTCGTTATCACTCCTCTCGCATACATCAGGGGAAGAAGCCTTTCAAGCATTTTCTTCATTGTTGATGAAGCTCAGAACCTTACTCCGCATGAGATTAAGACAATAATTACAAGAGCAGGTGAGGGAACCAAAATGGTATTCACAGGTGACATAGAGCAGATTGATTCTCCCTACCTTGATACAGCTTCGAACGGGTTAAGCTATCTGTCTGATAAAATGAAGGACCAGGACATTTTCGCCCATGTTAATCTGGTGAAAGGAGAGCGAAGCTTCCTTGCCGAACTGGCAAGCAAGTTGCTGTAAACTGCGCAGAGCAAAATAGGATAAAAGATGTCAGGTAAGGGGTCCCGTCAGAGGGCCAGGAGGTTAAATGTCAGTAAATATTTTAATTATACAATTATGAAAACAAGAACTGTAAAATTAATTACAATCGCCACTGTTATTTTAATAACAATCTCTCTCTCTTCAACTGCTCAGTCAAAGGGGAAAAAGGGAAAAGATAAAAAAGTGAAAAGTGAGACAATACAGCTTTTCAATGGTAAAGATCTTTCAAACTGGACATTCTTCCTTAAAGATCAGTCGGTCGATCCTGCAAAAGTATTTACAGTAAAAGACGGGGTAATCAATATTTCAGGTGATCCTTTCGGATACATGCGCACCAGGGAAAAATACTCTGATTATAAGCTGCATGTAGAGTGGCGCTGGCCGGTAGAAGCTACCAATAGCGGGGTGTTTGTGCATGGACAGGAGCCTGATGCTATCTGGCTGAAATGTATTGAATGTCAGCTCATGGCTGGAAATGCCGGCGATTTTGTATGCATGAACGGTGCTGATATAAATGAACGTTCAGATAAGACAAAGGCTGTTGTAAAAAAGAAGGCCGAATCAACTGAAAAACCTGTAGGCGAGTGGAATACAATGGAAGTTACCTGTAAAGGAAATATAGTTGAAGTATACGTTAATGGAGTACTTCAGAACATAGGGACAAATTCCAATATTTCGAGTGGTTCAATATGCCTTCAGAGTGAAGGAAAGGATATTCAGTTCAGGAATGTGTTTATTACAAAACTGAAAAAATAAGCAGCCTGAAGAATCATAATCATATCTTTGTGCCATTGAGCCGGTGAGCCGGTGCGCCATATAAAATGAGCAGTATTAAAAAGAAAATTGCATTCCATACATTAGGGTGTAAACTGAATTTCGCTGAAACCTCTCAGATGTCCAGATCATTTCCTGAAGAGTTCTTTGAGAGAGTACCTGCAAACACGAGAGCTGATATTTACGTGATTAATACCTGCTCAGTAACTGATACTGCTGACCGAAAATGCAGACAGGCAATTAAAAAATTCATTAATCTGTCCCCTGATGCCTTCATTGCAGTTGTCGGATGCTATGCCCAGCTTAAACCTCAGGAGATATCATCCATTCCCGGCGTTGACCTTGTCCTGGGGATGAATGAGAAGTTCGATATCACCTCATACCTTGCAAATACTCAGAAAAAAACTGTGGCAGAGGTGCATTCCTGCAATATAGAGGAAACAAACAGCTTTAATCCCTCTTTCTCAATGGGAGACAGAACCAGGTCATTCCTGAAAGTACAGGACGGCTGCGACTATGGTTGTTCCTATTGTACAATACCTATGGCAAGAGGTTTCAGCAGGAATCCTGGTATAAATGAAATCATTGATGAAGCCAGAAAAATAGCTGAAACAGATGTCAGGGAGATAGTTCTCACCGGAGTCAATATTGGTGACTTTGGGAAATCCACAGGCGATACTTTTGAGGGACTGCTTAGAGAACTGATTAAAATTGAAGGCATTGAACGGTTCAGGATTTCGTCCATAGAACCAAATCTTCTTACAGATGAAATAATTGTTCTGACAGCTGAAAAGAATAAAATTCTTCCTCACTTCCACATTCCATTGCAGAGCGGATCTGATAAAATTCTGGGACTGATGAGAAGAAGATACAAACGTGAACTCTTTGCTTCAAGAGTATTCAGAATCAAAGAAATTATCCCCCTGGCAGGTATAGGTGCGGATGTGATAATTGGTTTCCCTGGTGAGACAGAAAGTGATTTTAATGACACTTTCAATTTTCTTAGTGATCTGCCTCTATCCTATCTTCATGTTTTTACATTCTCAGAGAGACCCGACACTATTGCTGAAAATCTGCCGGAGAAGGTTCCACATGCTGAGAAGGAAAGAAGAAGCAGGATACTTTCAGAACTATCAGCCTGCAAACAGGAAGATTTTAAAAGAAAAAACATTGGCACAATTACTGATGTCCTTTTTGAAAGAACACGCAGTGAGGGATTTGCAACAGGCTTCTCGTCAAATTATATAAGGGTTGAATATCCCTGGAATGCTAAACTTGCAGGAACTATACGTAAAGTTGAATTGAAAAATATATCTGAAACCGGCAGGATGTCTGCCGATCTAATTTACTAAATGATGATCGACCTTAAACAAATATGTAAAGAAGTAGAAAAGGCATCGGCTGAAACAGCTGAATTTATTTTGAAGGAGGCTTCTGTATTCGATATCAGCCGTACCGAAAAAAAAGGTCTGAATGACTTTGTAAGTTATGTTGATAAGGGTTCTGAGAAAATGCTTGTCGACAGACTGTCAGCCATATTACCTGAGGCAGGCTTCAGAACAGAGGAAGGCACCTCCACTAAAACCGGGGAAAAATACTGCTGGGTTATCGATCCCCTTGACGGAACAACAAATTTCCTCCACGGGCTAAAACTATATTCAATTAGCATAGGTTTGATGGAAGACAATGAACCTGTTGCAGGGGTGATCCATGTTGTTGGAGGAAGAGAAGTCTACACAGCCTGGAAAGGCGGAGGTGCATGGCTCAACGAAAAAAGAATTCATGTTTCAGATGCAAAAACCCTCTCCGAAAGTCTTATAGCCACAGGATTGCCCTACAGCGACTTTGGAAGACTCGATAATTATATGGATCTTCTTAAATGGCTTTGTATGAACTCCCAGGGAATAAGAAGAATGGGATCAGCAGCCATCGATATTGCATATGTTGCATGCGGCCGGTTTGAGGTATTCTATGAATATGGACTTCACCCGTGGGACATATGTGCAGGAATCATTATCCTGAGAGAAGCAGGAGGAAGAATAAGCGACTTCTCAGGTGGCGAAAGAAATCTTACAGGTGAAGAAATTGTTGCAGCAAACAGCAACGTTTACCCTGAGATCCTTGAAATTGTTAGTAAATTTATGATCAAATAAATCATTGCTGAAATGGGAGCAATAGGATATTATCTCTTCTTTGCAATAAACTGGACATTTACACTACTCCCTCTGCGAGCAATATATGTTTTTTCTGATTTTCTCTTCATTCTTCTTTACTATATTCCTGGCTACAGGAAAAAAGTAGTACGAACTAATCTGAAAAACTCTTTCCCTGAGAAAACGGATGATGAGATCCGCAAAATTGAAAAAGGCTTTTACAAACACCTTGCTGATCTCTTTGTTGAAATCCTAAAGCTGAGGAATTTATCAAATAAAGAACAGTTAAAGAGATATACTATGTCAAATACCAGGGTATTTGACAAATTCAGGGAAGAAAAACGGGATGTAATCGGGGTAATGGGGCACTATAATAACTGGGAATGGCCAACACTTTTAGGACAAAAGGTTAATTACCTTTCCATTGTCATATATAAACCACTAAAAAACAATTATTTCAATGATTTCATAAATGGTCAGAGATCAAAAGACGGGCTAAAACTTGCACCTACTTCAATGATCATTAAAGATATAATCAATTACAGGAAACAGAAAATCAACACCTTCAGCATTTTTATAGCGGACCAGACACCTCCGGGTCTTGAAACTGACCACTGGACTAATTTCCTGAACCAGGATACTCCATTCTTCACCGGTGCAGGAAAGATTGCAGCCAAATATGATATGCCAGTTGTCTTTATGAATGTTCAAAAAATAAAAAGGGGACATTACAACATGGATTTTGAAGTCCTTTTTGAACATACTGCCGGGATCGAAGAGAAAGATATTATTGAAAAATATGTAAGACGGCTGGAGGATCAGATTAAGGAAAAACCTGAATACTGGCTCTGGAGTCATAAAAGGTGGAAACACAAAAGACCCCAGCCAAATGGTTAAGACAGCTATCGTTATATTGAACTGGAACGGGATTGAATTCCTCAGGAAATTTCTTCCGGCAGTAATCAAATATTCCGTTGATTATGAAACAGTTGTATATATTGCCGATAATGGGTCAACCGATGGATCTATTGAATATCTGTCTACGGATTTCAGTACAGTAAAAGTTCTGGATCTTGGTACAAATCATGGTTTTGCAGGCGGCTATAATCTTGCGCTTGAACAGATTGATGCCAAATATTATCTCCTTCTTAACTCTGATATTGAGGTTACTGAAGGATGGCTCCAGCCTCTTGTCCAATTTATGGATGCCAATAATGATGTTGCATCCTGTCAGCCAAAAATAAAATCATTTCTCAATCGTGACTTTTTTGAACATGCCGGAGCTGCAGGCTGCTTTATCGATAAATATGGATATCCCTTTTGCAGGGGAAGGATCTTCTATCACATTGAAAAAGATAGCGGTCAGTATGATACTCCGACAGATGTATTCTGGTCCAGCGGTGCCTGCATGATAATGAGGTCCGAAGCATGGAAAAGAGCCGGAGGATTTGACCCTTCATTTTTTGCGCATATGGAGGAGATTGATCTCTGCTGGAGATTCAGTAAGCTGGGATACAGGGTCTCATATATTCCTGAATCAGTAATTTATCATGTTGGCGGAGGTTCACTTCCATATACCTCTCCGTTTAAAACATATCTTAATTTCAGGAACAGCCTCTACCTTCTCTATAAAAACCTCCCTGAAAGCAGACTACGTAAAATAATGTTTATCAGAATGTTACTTGACGGCATCGCTGCGATCATGTTTCTCATGAAAGGTGATACAAAAAATTTCATGTCGGTTTGGAATTC
The DNA here is from genome assembly GCA_016718875.1 of Bacteroidota bacterium. Classification (GTDB taxonomy): domain Bacteria; phylum Bacteroidota; class Bacteroidia; order Bacteroidales; family VadinHA17; genus LD21. The sequence continues at coordinate 73,212 of JADKBL010000015.1, read as the reverse complement.
CCATATGGATTTTTACAGGAATAAGAAAGAATTAAGACAGAAAAGGAAAGCCGTATTGGAGATTGAAACGGGATGTACAACTGATAGAGTATTGAACAAAAGCATCGTTTTTGAGTTTTATCTCAGAGGCCGAAGGACTTTCGATCTCATAAAATAAGGAATATAATTAAATAATGAAACGGTATCAGATGGCGGTTTTCTTCATAGTTGTTCTTACAATCTACACTTTATTAAACCTTTATCTTTTTTATAAAGGTTATAATGCAATCCCTGCTCTGCAGGCAAATAAACTTCTTTACTCACTGACGTTTATCTTTCTTTCTGCAATTTTTATTGTTGCCAAGATAATAGAAGCAAGACATTCTTCAATTATTACCGATGTCCTTAATATTATCGGCGGATTCTGGCTTGCATTCATGCTTTACGGATTCATATTCTTCATTCTGTCAGACATAACCCTGCTGATATTAAGACTGACAGGAATCCTTGGCAGTGAAACAATACCTGTTTTCAGAAAATTGTCGTTTCTTATTACAACGGGGCTTTCGGTATTGTTCATTACGGGTGGTTTCATAAATGCGGTTATTCCTGTTGTTAGGGAGTATAATATAACAATAGATAAACCTGCGGGTGAGGTTAAATCCCTGAGGATTGCTGCAGTATCCGATATCCATCTTGGAAGCATTATCAGGAAGCGAAGTATTAAAAAGCTGTCCTCTATACTTAAGGAGATCAATCCTGATATGGTGCTTCTTCTTGGTGATATTATTGACGGAGAGATTGGTCCGGTTCTCCGGGGCGACCTGCTTCAGTATTTTACTTGTCCGAAGTGCAGGGAAGGGATGTACGCAATTGCCGGGAATCATGAATACATTGGTGGAGGCAGCAGAACCATACCATATATTGAGAGCAAAGGTATAAGAGTACTAAAAGATGAAATGATAACTCTGGACGGAGGGATACAGATTATTGGCAGAATTGATAAGGATGCTACCAGGTTTTCCGGTAAAGTACGTAAACCGTTGGAAGAGCTTATTAAACTGGCGGATACAACCAAACCAGTTATCCTTATGGATCATCAGCCATTTCACCTTGATGAAACAGTAAAATATGGTGTTGATCTGCAACTTTCGGGGACATACTCATAACGGACAGATGTGGCCGCTTAATTATATAACCGGACTTATTTATGATGTGAGCTATGGCTATGTAAGGAGAGGAAATACAAATATAATTGTATCCTCAGGTTATGGATTATGGGGGCCAAGAGTCAGATCAGGAAGCAGATCGGAAGTATTGCTTATCAATATAACCTTCGGAGGTCAGAAATAATCAAACGGTTCCTTCATCAGAGCTGGTCATATATCTTTTCAAGTCCGATACCGCGCGATCCTTTAATCAGTATCGTGAATCCTTCCAGTGGATTCTTTTAAGATAATCCTTTAGTTTCTCTGTACTTCCGAATGATTTGTATCCATGTTTATCAGCCAGACTGCTGAAGACAGGACCTGCAAGATAAACTGCTTCCGGATTAAGCGATTTAAGTTCCTGAAGTACCCTCTCATGTTCTGCTTCAGTTTTGTCACCAAGTTCAAGCATGTCTCCCAGAATAATCAGCTTATTGTCAGAAGCCAGATCTTTAAACGCGTGAATAGCAGTAACCATGCTTGAAGGATTGGCATTGTATGAATCACATATAAGAGTATTTTTTTCTTTACTGAGCACCTGCGACCTGTTATTTTCAGGATGATATTCTTCAACCGCAGTGACGATATCTTCAAAAGGGATATCAAAGAAAAGACCCGTTGCAATTGCGGCTTTTATGTTTTCATGATTATATTCACCAAAAAGGCTGGTATTTATATCATAGGATTTATGCTGATATGTAGCCCTGACTTTTAGGAATAGATCAGAACTGATAACATCAAGCAACAGTTCTATGCCAGTAGGATCACTATATGGTACAGCCCTGTTAACCATCTTAAATATCTTCTCCGTAAGAACAGGATTTTTATCGTTGTATAGAGCTATTCCATTTACTTTTCTGAGATGTTCATATAGTTCAGTCTTGGCCTTGACAACTCCTTCAAATGATCCAAAACCTTCAATGTGTGCAGTTCCTATATTTGTAATTATACCAAAGTCAGGTCTGGCTATAAGGCAAAGAGATCTGATTTCACCTATATGGCTGGCACCCATTTCAATTACCATCATCTCGGTATCGGCAGGAGCTGATAATATGGTAAGAGGTACACCAATATGATTGTTAAGATTTCCACGGGTGTAATGAATTTTCTTTTTCCTGGAAAGTATTGCTGCAATAAGCTCCTTTGTTGTTGTTTTACCATTGGTGCCGGTTATTGCCAGTACAGGTATATTAAGCATCCTGCGGTGATGGGCAGCCAGAGCCTGAAGCTCAAAGAGGCTGTCGTCAACCAGTATTGTACTTTCAGTTTCGTAGAGAGGATCATCAATTACAGCCCATGAGGCACCTCGTCCAAGGGCCTCCTCTGTATAGGTATTACCATTAAATTTATCTCCCCAGAGGGCAAAGAATAATTCTCCTGGTTTAATAGTCCTAGAATCGGTATTGATACCTGTTGATTTCCTGAATAGTTCGTAAATCTGTTCTGTCTTCATGCTTCGGTATGGACTAAAAAAGGGGCCGAAGAGCCCCTTTTATATTTAGTAATTCATTTTTACATACCTGCCGGGCTTCCAACCCTGATCATGGCACATCTGAAACCGATATCGTCACGTGATGCATCCTGATCGAGGAATCTTCTTGTGGATGGATTTAGCCAATATGCCCTGTCCTTCCATGAACCTCCCTTGTAAACTCTGGCATTGTCATTTATCAGTGTCACATAGTCAGACTGACCACCACCTGAACCGGCTTCCTGTGAATACATTCTCATAGAGCCTTTCTTGCCGTCTTCAGTATTCCAGTCTGCACCGCCAGGGATAGCTGACTGAAGGTCGCCATCCTTGAAGTTTCTGTAATCACCTTTCTGATAGTTATATCTGTTTGCAACATCAACATCCTTTACTGTATCAATATAAAGGCGTCCGAGTTTATCTTTTCCAACTATATTACCGTTTGCATCCCTCCTGAGGTCGGTATAAACGTTACCTCTGAAAGGGTTGAATCCATCCATATCATCATATGTAAGAGGACGGTATACATCCATTACCCATTCATTAACGTTTCCTGCCATGCAGTAAAGACCATAGTCATTCGGCCAGTATGATTTTACGTCAACAGTAATTGACCCGTTATCGTTCAGATTCCCTGCAACGCCCATCATATCACCTCTGCCGCGTACAAAGTTAGCCATCATCTCACCACGTTCCTTTTTGCCTGAATTTCTGACATTATGTCCATCCCAGGGGTATAGTCTTCTTTCGTATATTCTCTCTTCAAATGTAGTTCCTCTGAGAGCATATGCTGCAAACTCCCATTCAGCCTCAGTAGGAAGCCTGTAACTTGGAAGAAGCAAACCATCCTCAAAGTTGGTCCTTCTCTCGGTTTGCTCAGGATTCAGACTTTCACGCAGCTGATTTACAACACCTTCATACATCCCTGAAAGATAAGCCTCAGTGTTGAAGTTTTTCTCATTAAGCTGGTTTGGATCCGGACTAAGTTCACCTTCATCGATCAGAAGTTGTTCGTTAACCCTGTCAGTTCTCCAGAGGCAGAAGTCATTTGCCTTGACCCAGCTTACACCTACAACAGGATAGTTATTATAAGAAGGGTGCCTGAAATAATACTGAACATAAGGATCATTGAAACCCATAGGACTTCTCCATACCAGGGTATCAGGAAGAGCTCTTCTGAAAACCTCCGGATAGTCCTTATATACTCTGCGGAGCCAGAAAAGGTATTCGCGATAGTCAATATTTTTTATTTCTGTTTCATCCAGGTAGAATGAAGATACAGTAACTGTCCTTGGCTTGTTGTTCCAGTCATAAAGGACATCCTGCTCAATCTGCCCCATTGTAAAACGGCCGCCTTCGATAAGAACAAGTCCGGGACCTGTTCTCTGGTCCGCACCCAGGGCAACTTCAAATCCACCATTATCCGGATTATTGTACTCCCATCCTGTTGATGATGAAACGTTCGGATCTCCGCCTCCGTCTTTCTTTAAAAAACAGGATGTCAGAAGTACTACAGAAATTAGATAGACAAGTAAAATTCTGAATTTAAACATAACTCCTTCGGTTTTATGGCTCTAAAGATTATTCAAATATAATAATTTTTAAATACTACTTTATTTCAAACATCAAATATAACTACAATTTAGGAAAATTTATTGTTTTGGCACTTTTTCTTTTATCAACATTATATAAACTGAATGCAAGTCCTGTCTGATGAAGAAGCGACATTGGCATCAGTGAATTTCCCGTGACAATATTAAAACGGTAGGTATAATTAAATGTTACAATACCTGACCTGATGGAAAATCCAGTCTGAAGATTTACATTCCCGGAATTATCCCCCATTCCAATTGCATTTATCGCAAGATGCTCTGTCTCAACTGACAATCCTCCGCCTGCGATAAGAAACCGCTCCTGGTAACTCAGATAAGTTACTGGCCGAGCATATATTTTTTCAGACTTCCCGAGAGCAAAATCGCCAGAGAGGTGAATAAAGAGCTTTCGTCGTATTACCTCTCTTTCCATACCTTGAGAAGAAAGATCAGGCTCTGTAAGATGTTGTACTGCTATTCCTCCTGATAACCAGCCTTTCACAAATGTAAATCCTGTTCCCATGTCAAAGACTGTTCTCCCCGATGGCATAAGAGTCTCCGCAGAAGGAAAGACTACTCCTCCCAGAGGATCGATCTGATCAGGTAATACAGAATTACTGAAATCAAAACCCTGGTGGTAAACAGAAAAGTTAAGACCTGCATTTATAAAGAGATCTTCCCCTGCCTGTAGAAAATATGCATATGAAAATCCACCCCGTATATTATTAACAGAACCGCCAAGATAATCTTCATCCAGATAAAATGAGGCACCTCCGTGAAGAGCCTGGAAATATGAATCAAAAGAAAGATATACAGAATGAAGGTTATAACCGTTACCGGGATAAAAATTAAGATAAGACAATCTGAGATTACCACTTCCCTCACTTCCCGACATAGCCGGATTATTCATCATAACCATCTGGTAGCCAGGCCCGGGATCGCTCTCCTGTCCTTTGACTGCCAAACTTAAAAACAGCCAGGTGAGAATTAATATCAAACGCAGTCTAAACATATTTATCTATAGAAATGCAGATGCAAACTTAATAAACAAAACAATAACCTGTCATTACCATCAGCCCTGTAAAAATCAGGACTGGTGACAGTGAAAATGCTGCAATAAGAACGAATTGTTCACGTTAATATTACAAGTTTCCAAAACAAAAAAGGAAAAACCAGGTTAATCTGAGAGTACATTTATATCTTTTATCTTTACCGGAATTTATGACGAGGTTTCTAAAAATAGTTTTGATCCTTATTCCGGTTCTCTGGTCTCATCTGTCGGCTCAGACCAGGGTTACTTCTTCTGTGCTCTCAAACGGGACCTGGTTTAAAATTGCAGTTGTACAGGATGGAATCTACAGGATCGACTATTCCAGGCTTAAACAACTGGGAATCAGCAATCCTGCAAAACCAAGGATCTATGCCAATAACTGGGGACAACTCTCATATTACAATAATTCTTCATCACCTGATGACCTGAAGGAAACGGCAGTATATATCTCAGGAAGTGACTCCCTCCTTAATGAGGGAGAATACCTTTTGTTTTTCGGGAAAGCCACACACCGGTGGGTATACAATGAAAAAGACAGATCGTACAGTTACCTGAGACACAACTATTCCGACACTGCTTATTACTTTATAACATCAGGAGATGTAATTGGTAAAAGAATTGAAACAAAAGACAACAATTTTACTGCCGGTAATATTTCAACAGCCTCAGATGCACTTTTTGTCCAAGAAGTTGAAAGTGAGAACCTCAGGAAATCAGGAAGGGAGTGGTTTCAACCTGTCTCTGCTTTAAGCGGACTCAACATTAATCCCGGTTTCAGCGATCTCATTACAGGTGAGAAAATTAAATACAGTATAAGGGTAGCAGCAAGAGCGGCAATAACAACAGCTTTCAGGATCAATGAAGGTTCTCTGGCTGTTAAGAATATTTCTGTCCCTCCTGTAAATCTGTACAATTACACAGGTACATATGCCAATATTTCAGAATATTCAGATTCCCTGATTCCTTCATCCGCCTCACCTGTTTATGAGCTGAAATATATTAACAACGGAACAACCTCCGAGAATGCGGGGTGGCTCGATTACATTACTTTCCAGGGCAGAACGTCGAACAGTTTCAAAGGATCATTTCGTCAGTATAGTGATTTCAGATCTGTTGCAGTTGGAAGAATAACTGAATTCAGAATTTCAGCCGGCAGTAATGATCCTGTTATCTGGGATATAAGCGACATGTATAATATAAAACAAGTAAGATATGTAAAAGCAGGAGAGATCATATCATTTAACGACAGTACAAATAATCTTAAAACCTATGCAGCTTTTACCTCGGGTAATTTCCTTACCCCGCTGATAAAATCTGCAGCCGTAACAAACCAGGATCTCCACGGATCACCATCTGCAGATATGTTAATCATTTCACATCCAATGTTCCTTAGCTATGCCCTGCAGCTGGCGGACATTCATTTAAACAATGAAGGACTTGTTTCACTGATAGTTACTCCTGAACAAATTTACAATGAATTTTCAGGAGGAGTTCCTGATATTGTTGCCATCAGAAATTTCATCAGGTTCAAATTTCTCGCTCAAAGGAATACAAAGAATCCTCTTAAATACCTTACTCTTTTTGGTGATGGTTCTTTCGAGAATAAAACACTTCCTCCTAAGAATCCTAATTTTATTCCCACTTACCAGTCGCAGAACTCAAATGTTGTGGTCTCATCCTTTACTTCTGACGACTTCTATGGTCTGCTGGAAGATAATGAAGGAGAAGCAGATGGAACGGAAGATATCGGGATTGGACGGTTGCCTGTTAATGACACACTGCAGGCAGGGATAATAATTTCCAAGATCCGAGATTATCTCAATCCGGCAAATAACGGCGATTGGAAAAACATTATCTGTCTCACTGCCGATGACGAAGACGGAAATACACATCTCTCTGACGCAGAATCGCTTGCAAAATTAATCCAGGATAGTATTCCTGCTTTCAATGTAGAGAAAATATATCTCGATGCATACCGTCAGACCACAACTGTCAGTGGCCAGACATACCCGAATGTAAACCAGGCTATTAATGACCGTATTAATAATGGATGCCTGATCTTTAATTATACAGGGCATGGCAGCGAGGGGGGCCTTGCACACGAAGGAATACTGAAGACCAGTGATATCAGTTCATGGCAGAATTCAGGAAAATTACCTCTTTTCATTACTGCAACTTGCGAGTTCAGCCGGTTTGATGATATTTTTATAAGTGATCTTACCGGTGAAATTTCAGAAAAAGCCTCTGCTGGTGAACTTGCACTCATCGGAGGTAAAAACGGAGCAATTGCACTTATGTCGACAACCAGGGTTGTTTATTCTGCTCCGAATGCTTTTCTGAATCGCAATATCTTCAACTTTGCTTTTGACAGGGATTCAACAGGAAATCCACTGACTCTTGGTGAAATTATCCGTCTTGCAAAAAACAATTCAGGGACTGGTCCAAATAAAAGGAACTTTACCCTGCTTGGTGATCCGGCTTTGCGTTTCGAATATCCCTGGCACGGAAGAGTGGAAACTGATTCAATTAATGATATTGCAGTCAATGAAGAAGTTGACAGTTTAAAAGCACTATCTGTCATAACAGTCTCGGGCCATATTGAAGACAACAAAGGAAAAATACTTAACAATTTCAATGGAATTGTTTCGCCTCTTGTATTTGACAAAGAGACTAAGATCAGAACATTGGCAAATGACGGTGGATCAAGCATAGAGTTTCCTGTCAGGAACAATATTCTCTTCAGCGGCAATACACGGGCAAAAGATGGCAGGTTCAGTTTTACTTTTATTGTTCCCAGGGATATTGATTATTCACCAGGCTCTGGAAAGATAAGCTATTATGCATCAGAAAATGATCTTGATATGCAGGGTCAGTTCAACAGGATAATTGTGGGTGGATTTTCAAAGTCTGATTATAATGATATATCAGGTCCTGAGATTAAGCTCTTTATGAATGATACTCTTTTCCGAAACGGAGGTATGACTAACAGTACTCCTGAGCTACTGGCTATAATTGAGGATCGTGGGGGAATAAATACGACCGGTTCAGGAATAGGTCATGACATTACCGCATATCTTGATAATAACCAGAATAACTCTTTCGTTCTCAACAACTACTTCGAAAATGATTTTGATAATTATCAGAAAGGCCGACTTATCTATGATCTTCCTGCCCTAACTCAGGGAAAACACACTTTGACCCTGAAGGCCTGGGATAATTTCAATAATTCATCAATTAGCACAATTAATTTTATTGTTGAAGAAGATGAAAAATTTGTAATAAGTAATCTGATAAATTATCCCAATCCCTTCTTCAATGATACACATATACAGGCAGACCATAATAAACCTGAAAAAGAACTTAAGATCTTAATAAATATATACAACCTGAGCGGTAAGGTAATTAAAGTGATACGAACAACGGTAATCTCTTCCGGTTTCAGACTACCTCCGGTTATCTGGGATGGGAAGGATGAAGGAGGCAGTAAAGCAGGCAGGGGTCTCTATCCTTATAAAATAATAATAACAACACCTGAGGGTGAAACTGCCAGTGCCGTAGGAAGAATGATCATTTTGTAAGTCCTACACAATAAGAGCGGAAAATAATTGTTTTATATTTGCAAAGTTTTTGAAACGAAGGAAATGAAGAAAAGCGGGGTAGTAATATTGCTGATTACTGTTATTATAATTAGCAGTGCAAAGCTGAGTGGCCAGAGCAGTTCCGGAGAACTTAATGCCATTCAGACTGTGGTTCCTTTTCTGACCATTGCACCTGATTCAAGAGCAGGAGGTATTGGGGATGCTGGTGTTGCAACATCACCGGATGTATTCAGTATGCACTGGAATCCTGCCAAATTTGCCTTCATTGATGGAAAAGGAGGAATAGGTCTTGCTTATTCTCCATGGCTCAGAACCCTGGTACCTGATATCAATATTGCATTGCTTTCGGGATATTCAAGGATAGATAAAAAGCAGGTGGTCAGCTCAAGCCTTCTCTATTCCTCTCTGGGTGATGTACCTTTTACTGATGAGTTTGGTAACCTCGAACGTACATTTACTCCCAACGAATTCGCATTCGATCTTGGATATTCAAGATTATTCACAGATAACCTTGCAGGAGGTATTGCCTTCAGGTTTATTTATTCAAACCTTACAGGAGGGTCGTACTCAGGAGGCGTTGCTACAAAACCGGGTACTTCATTTGCTGCTGATATCTCAGGGTATTATAATAAGGATATTTCAATTGCAGATAAGAACGGACATGTCTCTGTCGGGCTTAACTTCTCCAATATAGGAGCAAAGATGAGCTATTCCGATTCACAGACTTCTGATTTTATTCCTATGAATATGAGAGTCGGCAGCTCCCTTACCATGGAGCTTGACAGCTATAATAAGATTACTGCTTCACTCGATCTCAACAAGCTTCTGGTCCCTACCCCTCCGGTATATAGCTCGGCAAATCCCGACAGTATCATTGCCGGAAAAGATCCCAACGTCGCAGTTGCCGTTGCTATATTCCAGTCATTCGGCGATGCTCCGGGAGGATTTAAAGAGGAGCTGCATGAGATTATGTATGCCGCTGGTCTCGAATACTGGTATAATAATCTTTTTGCAATCAGAGGCGGCTATTTTCATGAACATGAAACAAAAGGAAACCGTAAATATTTTACTGCTGGTGCAGGTATCAGGTTAAGCGCATTTACACTCGATTTTTCCTATCTGATGCCCCTTGTTCAGAATCATCCTCTTGCCAGAACACTCCGGTTTTCACTGGCATTTGATATAAACGCCCTTCGTAACGCCAGTAAATCTAAAGGATGAAGATAAGAATTGGCCAGGGAATTGATTTTCACAGACTTGAAACAGGCCTGAAATTATGGCTCGGAGGTGTTAATATACCTTCAGAGAAAGGATGTGTGGCCCATTCTGACGGAGATGTATTAATACATGCAATCTGTGATGCCCTGCTTGGTGCAGCAGGATTACAGGATATCGGTCATTATTTCCCCGACAGCAGCAGCGAATTTAAAGGCATTGACAGTAAAATACTCCTTAAAAGAACATATGGATTAATCAGCGAAAAAGGATATAAGGTGGTTAATATAGACTGCACTGTCTGTCTGGAAAAACCAAAGATAGCACCTTATGTTCCCGAGATGAGAAATACTATATCATCACTGCTGTTTACCGAATCTGAAAATGTAACTGTCAAAGCAACAACAACAGAAAAAATGGGATTCACAGGACGTGAAGAAGGAATTATCGGAATAGCTGCTGTTCTTCTTTCATGGAAGTAAAAATTATAATCTCAGGCAAACAAACTGTCAATTAATTCATCATCTGCTATATTAGGCAGGGTTACCTTTAATTCAGGCGTTCTCTCCATCTCCCGCTTTATTGCAAATATTGCCTCTTTGTTTCTGGCCCAGCTTCTTCGTGCAATTCCGTTATTTACATCCCAGTGAAGCATACTTCGAAGCCTTTTGGCAGACTCCACAGAGCCATCAAGTACCATCCCGAATCCTCCGTTTATCACTTCCCCCCACCCTACTCCGCCGCCATTATGGAGTGAGATCCAAGTTGCACCTCGGAAACCGTCTCCTATCACATTCTGAACAGCCATGTCGGCAGTAAAGCTTGAACCGTCGTAAATATTGGATGTCTCCCTGAAGGGTGAATCAGTTCCGGATACATCATGATGATCCCTTCCAATTACAACAGGCCCGGATATCCTTCCATCTGAAACAGCTTTGTTAAAAGCTTCTGCTAAGGCGATTCTGCCCTGAGAATCAGCATAAAGTATCCTCGCCTGTGATCCTACCACAAGCTTGTTTTTTGCAGCTTCATTTATCCAGTGTATGTTATCCGAAAGCTGCTTCTGTATCTCCACAGGAGCAGTTTTAGCAATCCCCTCAAGTACCTCAATTGCAATACTATCCGTAACTTCAAGGTCAGCAGGATCATTTGAACAGCACACCCATCTGAATGGGCCGAAGCCAAAATCAAAACAAAGGGGCCCCATAATATCCTGCACATATGAAGGGTACCTGAATGTGCCATTTTCGCCCATAACATCAGCACCTGCCCGTGAAGCCTCAAGCAGAAAGGCATTTCCATAATCAAAGAAATATGTTCCTGCCGTTGAATGCCGGTTTATCGCCGCAACCTGCCTTATTAGTGATAATTTGACAGCTTCCCTGAATCTCTCAGGCTCTTCCGACATCATTCTTACGGATTCCTCAAAGCTGTATCCTGCCGGATAGTAACCTCCTGCCCATGGATTATGGAGTGAAGTCTGATCGGAACCAATATCTACTCTTATTTTCTCATCAGCAAACCTCTCCCATACATCAACAATATTTCCTGCAAAAGCGATGGATGTTATTTTCCCTTCAGATTGAATTTCCCTAACTCTTTTAACCAGATCGTTTATATTGGTAACAACCTCATCAACCCACCCCTGAGAATACCGCATTTCTATAGCTTTGGGATTCACCTCAGCTATTACAGATAACATGCCGGCAATACCAGCTGCCTTAGGCTGAGCACCTGACATTCCTCCCAGACCGGAAGAGAGAAAGAGCTTACCTCTGAAATGATCTCCTATTGTCATTCGTGCAGCATTGAGAATGGTGATTGTAGTACCATGAACAATCCCCTGTGGACCTATATACATATATGATCCTGCAGTCATCTGACCATACTGGGAAACTCCAAGCGCATTGAATTTCTCCCAGTGATCCTGTGAGGAATAGTTGGGGATTACCATTCCATTGGTTACTACGAGTCTGGGTGCATCCTTATGTGAGGGGAAAAGTCCCATCGGGTGTCCTGAATATACTACAAGCGTTTGCTCGTCAGTCATTTCCGACAGGTATTTCATAGTAAGCCTGTATTGTGCCCAGTTCTGAAACACAGCTCCATTTCCTCCATAAGTAATCAGTTCATGAGGATGCTGTGCCACAGTATTGTCGAGGTTATTTGATATCATAAGCATTATTGCTCCAGCACTTTTGGATACATGAGGAAACTCATTTATATTCCTTGCTTTAATATCATAATAGGGCCTGAACCTGTACATATAGATACGACCGTAGTTATACAGTTCTTCCGCGAATTCCCGGGCAAGAAGTGCATGAAACTTTGAGGGGAAATACCTTAATGCATTCCTTACTGCCAGCCGTTTCTCATCAGTACTAAGTATCTGTTTTCGTTTTGGGGCATGATTTATCTTTGGATCATGCGGCCTGGCTGCAGGTAGTTCTTCAGGAATCCCTTCGGAGACAAGTTTTTTAAAATCAGCTGTCATATAAATACTAGCTTTAGTAGATGTAAAGTTAGTAAAAACAAAAAAAGGGGCTTCCTGGAAAGCCCCCTCATGGATTATAATTCAGGGAAACTAAATATGTCCCTCTTTGATTATCTCATCATCAACAAGAATTCTTCCGCAATATTCGCACACAATAATCTTTTTCCTCGATTTGATATCAAGCTGCCTCTGGGGCGGGATCTGATTGAAACAGCCTCCGCAAGCATCTCTCTGAACAGGTACTACAGCCAATCCGTTTCTTGCATTAGAGCGGATTCTTTTATAGGCAGTCAGAAGTCTCTCCTCAATTATTGCTTCAACTTTTTCAGATTTCTTATAAAGCCCTTCCTCTTCCTTCTGGGTATCGGAAATGATTTCATCAAGCTCTGATTTCTTATTATCAAGATCAGTTTTGCGGTCTGCCAGCAAAGTTTCAGATTCTTCTATAACAACTTTTTTATCATCAATCTGGATATTGAATTCTCTGATTTTCTTATTGAAAAGTTCAATTTCAAGATTCTGGTACTCTATCTCCTTTGAAAGTGAATCATATTCACGGTTGTTTCTGACATTTTTCTGCTGTTCGTCATACTTTTTTATGAGCGCTTCTGCAGCTGCGATCTCATTATGCTTGTTTGTAACCGACTTTTCAAGATTAACAACCTCATCTTTGAAATTGCCAAGCCTGGTTTCAAGTCCGGCTATTTCATCCTCAAGGTCCTGCACCTCAAGTGGTAACTCACCTCTGAGCGTTTTTATTTTATCTATCTCTGAATCAACCAGCTGAAGGCTAAACAATGCTCTCAGTCTGTCTTCTACTGAAATTTCTGAATCGTGTGATTTCACTTTTTCCATTTTACAAATAGTTTATCGGATTCGTATCTGTTTTTGAAAACCGGACTGCAAATTTAGGGAATTTTTTGATAATTAGGTCGTATATTATTTCTGATGAGAATTTTTCAGTCTCATAATGACCCGCATCTACAAGCAGGACCTTACTTTCAGCATCAAAATAATTGTGGTATTTTATATCACCGGTAATATAGGCATCAGCTCCTGAGGAGATTGCTTCTCTTAAAAGTGATGCTCCTGATCCTCCGCAAAGGGCAATTTTTTTTATGCTCTTTCCTGTTAATTTAGAATGTCTTAATCCCTTTGAACCAAAAATATTCCTGACTAATTCCAGAAACTCCTTTTCTCCGGCAGCATCATTCAATTCTCCGGTACACCCAAGCCCGATATCAACATTATTATTCTCAAGTGAATAGATGTCATAAGCGACTTCCTCGTAAGGATGTGAATCTAAAAGTGCTCTTATTACCCTTCCCCTTAAATGAGACAGGAGTATGGTCTCAAATCTTATCTCCTTTTCAAAGTGAAGTTTCCCCTTTTCTCCTGCAAATGGATTAGTGCTTTCATTGCCTCTGTAACTTCCGGTTCCATGCGTCACAAAACCGCAGTAGTCATAATTTCCTATTACTCCTGCACCAGCTTCAAAAACTGATTCCCTTACTGCATCAAGGTAATTTTCAGGTATATATGTAACAAGCTTCAGAAGCTTGCCCTTAAGTGGAGAAAGTACTTTTACATTCTGAAGATTCAGTTTTTCTGCCATCTTTCTGCTTACACCTCCATTGAAAATATCAAGATTGGTATGGGCTGAATAGACGGCAATATCACCTTTTACAGCCTTTATTACCAATTTCTCTGTGAAGTTTCTGCCTGATAATCTTTTGATACCTGAAAAAATCAGCGGATGATGTGAAATTATAAGATCGCATCCGGAGTCGACAGCTTCTTCAATTATTTCATCAGTAACATCCAGGGCAATCAGGGCTGAATTTACTTCCCTGTCCGGATCACCTACCTGAAGACCTGAATTATCATAATCCTCCTGGTATGATAATGGTATGGATGAGTCAAGATAACCTGTAATTTCTTTTAGTTTCATCGGACTTGATTCTGTTACCCTTTGTCCTGTAAGTGTAACTCTGTGAAAATAAGATGAAATGAAACAGAGTTCTGCAAAAGGGAAATGAGCTATTAAATATTGTCTCTTATTTCAAGTAAGATTGTTTTAATTTTCTGAAGTGACTCGCTGATCTCGTATTTACTGTCTGTTTCATCCCATTTACCTGATAACCTTTTTCTTGCTCCGTCAAGTGTCATCCCCTCCTCTTTTACCAGGTGATGTATTATTTTGAGATTTCTGACATCAGCCTGGGTAAAAAGCCTGTTCCCCTTTTTGTTCTTCATCGGTTTCAGGATATCGAATTCATTTTCCCAGAACCGGACTGTTGATACGGGTACACTAAGCATCTCAGCCACTTCTCCGATGGCATAATAGAGCTTTTCTACTTTCATTTCCTTGTAGGGCATGATAACGCTTTTAGTTATTTCAAGACTAGTCAAATGACTGACCTGTTTTTGATGCTATTTCAATCATTCGCTCATATTCTGCAGGAGAGAGATCCTCAAAGTAGTAATTTACGGGATCAACATTTCTTCCGTTTAGTTTGATCTCATAATGCAGATGATTTGCAACAGATGTACCTGTATTGCCCACATATCCAATAACATCACCCCTTTTCACTTTCTGTCCTCGTCTCACATTGAAATTGCTGAGATGAGCATATACACTGGAATATCCAAAACCGTGGTCAATAATTATATGTTTACCCAGTCCCCGTTGTGAAGCCTGAACATCAGTCACAACACCGTCTCCTGTTGAATATATATCGGTTCCGGCCGGGGCAGTGAAATCCATTCCGGCATGGAATTTTGTTATTTTGTATATAGGGTGTATCCTCAGTCCAAATCCGGAGGCAGTCCTTGTAAGGTCATCATTCGAAATCGGAAGAATAGCAGGAACAGACTTCAGCATTTCCTCCTTTCGTTGTGCCAGATGGATCAGCTCATCAAATGATTTTGACTGCATATATACCCTCTTGCGGATCTTGTCGAGACGGCTTGTTGTCTCAATTACAATATCAGAGTTCGAGTATCCTTCCAGATTTGTATACCTGTTGACACCTCCTACCCCTCCCTCACGTAAAGTTCCGGGTAATGGTTCTGCTTCAAAGATTGTTCTGTAAAGATTGTCATCTGTTTTCTGCAGCCCCTCAAGTACTTTTTCCACATTTGCCATCTCCCTGTTGATCATGTCGTACTGTATTGTCATCTGCTGGATCTCCCTCTCAAGAGCTTTCTCCTTTGGAGAATCAAAAAATGCTGCAAAAACCAACCAGTAAACAAATGCGATCAGAACAGAACCAATGAAATAGGCAAGAAACCTGAGCAAAATATCCCTGATGCCAAGTCGTACCTTGTCAAAACTAAGTGATTCCGGATTGAATTTATACTTTGAGCGCGGCATAACCGGGCAAATATAATCAATTATGAATATAATTTAAAATCACAAATAATGTCAGTGTAAATGTTCAGGAATAGTCCGAATGCTATCTGAACTTGGTTCTTGAAGCCAGCATCTGAATCATCTCGGTGTACTCGTCAACTGTCATATCATCGTTGAAGAAATTTATAGGATTCTTATGCTGCCCGAACTGATCTATCTGATAATGTAGATGTGGTCCGGATGATGTACCTGTATTACCGCTGTACCCGATAAGGTCACCTCTCTTTACATTTACTCCCTTTGCAATATTAATTTTACTGAGATGACCATATGTTGAACGAAGACCATATCCATGGTCTATAACAACAAAATTTCCAAATCCCATTGAATTCCAGCCTGATTCAATTACAGTACCGTTACCTGTAGCATATACCTCCGTACCGTATGGTACCTCAAAATCCTGTCCGTAATGCATTCTTGGAGTACCGAGCACAGGATGTACCTCTCTGAACCTGAATCCGTCGCCCAGCCGGTATTTTACATCAACCGGACTTATCATTGGTGCATGATCCTTTTCCATCTTCCATTCAGCTGCCCTTTCTGCAATTGCTCTGAATGATTCATTCTGCACATTTGCCATATTTGAAATCATATCAATCTTTGAACGATAGGAAATGAGCATTTCTGTATTGATGAAACCCGAAAGGTCTTTGTATCGATTTATACCTCCGAATCCAGCTTTCCTGTATGATTCCGGAATTGTATCCATATCAAGGATTGGTCTGTACCTGATATCATCCGAAAGTCTGAAACTGTTCAGCATAGAGATGGAATTATCCAGCTGTCGGCCTACAAGAGCATACTGAAGTTTCAGATTATCAACCTGCTGGGTAAGAAGATTTTCCTTGGGAGAACCAAAAAGAGTTCTGAAAATATACACATAAACAAGTGTAATAATAACAGAAAGACTAAACCACATCAAAGCCCTTAGCAATCTGGCCTTAAATGGCAGCCTTATCTGCTTATACTGCAGATCAGACAGATCTAGTATATATTTCCTGTTTCTGAACAAAAGCAATCCCTTTTTTCGAAATTTAACAGGGTAATCGACAAATCTAAGCCAAAAAAATTAATTTTACAAGCCAATTTTCAGGCATTAATTTGAAAGAATGATAAATAACATGAAATCGCAGGACCTTCGGCAGGAATTCTTTAATTTCTTCAGTTCGAAAGGTCATATTATTGTTCCATCGGCTCCGATGGTAGTAAAAAACGATCCCACTCTTATGTTTACAAATGCAGGGATGAACCAGTTCAAGGATATCTTTCTGGGACATCAGCAGGGTGAGAACAAAAGGGTGGCAAATTCGCAGAAATGCCTGAGAGTATCTGGCAAACATAATGATCTTGAGGAGGTTGGACATGACACATACCATCATACCATGTTCGAAATGCTTGGCAATTGGTCGTTTGGCGATTATTTTAAAGAAGAAGCTATCAGCTGGGCCTGGGAATTTCTTACAGAAAAATTAAAAATCCCCACCGACAGACTCTATTTTTCAATTTTTGAGGGAGATGAATCAGAAAATCTGGAAAGGGATGACGAATCATATAAACGATGGAAATTCCAGTTAAACGGAGATGATTCAAGAATTGTTCTGGGAAATAAAAAAGATAATTTCTGGGAAATGGGTGATACTGGTCCCTGCGGTCCATGTTCAGAGATACATGTCGATATAAGGGATGATGAAGAAAGAAAGAAGATTCCGGGAAAAGATCTGGTAAATAAGGGGCATCCGCATGTAATTGAAATATGGAACCTTGTTTTTATCCAATATAACCGTAAAGCCGATGGCAAACTGGAGTATTTGCCTTCTAAACACGTAGATACCGGGATGGGCTTCGAAAGGCTTTGCATGGCAATCCAGGGGAAAAAATCAAATTATGAAACAGATATTTTTCAATCCATAATTAAGGAAATATCATCAATAACAGGTAAACCTTATGGGAAAAATGAAAAATGGGATATCGGTCTCAGAGTGATAGCCGATCACCTGAGGGCGGTGGCATTTTCAATTGCGGATGGACAGATCCCGTCAAACAACAAGGCAGGTTATGTGATAAGGAGGATACTGCGCAGAGCAGTCAGGTACGGATATAATAACCTTGAAACGGAAGAGCCGTTTATATACAAACTTGTTCCTGTGCTTGCTTCCACAATGGGAAAACAATACCCTGAACTTGAATCGGGGATGGAGCATATCTCAAAAATAATCTTCGAGGAGGAGACAGCCTTTCTTAAAACCCTTGGCAAAGGATTGAAAATGATCGACAGGATGGTTGCGGAACTGAGAAAGGAGAAGAAGAGTACAATGCCCGGGAAAGCAGCATTTGAGCTTTATGATACCTTTGGTTTTCCGGTCGACCTTACTCAACTTATATTGAGAGAAAACGGACTTGATCTGGATACAAAAGGATTTGAGGAGGAAATGAAGGTTCAGAAAGAACGTTCAAGAGAAGATGCTGCCGTTGAAACTGCTGACTGGACTATAGTCAGGGATATTGAAGGAACAACTTTTACCGGGTATGAAAAAACAGAGGATATTGTTCAGATAACAAAGTATCGGAAGGTGAAAGTTAAAGGAAAGGATACCTTGCAGCTCGTCCTCGACAAAACACCCTTCTACGGAGAATCAGGAGGGCAGGCAGGGGATTCCGGAGTCTTGAATTCAGCAAAAGAGAAGATAGTTATTATTGATACTGTAAAGGAAAATAACCTGATCATTCATTTAGCGAAAACGTTTCCTGCTGATCCTGCAGCTTCCTTTACCGCTGCTGTTGACATTCAGAAAAGGGAGATGACAGCAAACAACCATACTGCTACACACCTTCTGCACCAGGCACTCAGGGCTGTTCTTGGTACACATGTTGAGCAGAAAGGCTCACTTGTAACAGCTGACCGTCTCCGCTTCGACTTCAGCCATTTCTCAAAGCCATCAAGGGAAGAGTTGATGAAAGCAGAGGATATGGTAAACAGACTTATAAGGGAAAACCACAGCCGGATAGTATCAGATGGGATTCCTATGGAGGAAGCCAAGGCAAAAGGTGCAATGGCTCTATTCGGAGAGAAATATGGCGACAGGGTCAGAGTTATTGAATTCGGAAACTCTGTTGAACTCTGTGGCGGAACCCATGTGGAGTCAACAGGTAAGATAGGGCTTATTAAAATAGTCTCTGAAGGTGCAATTGCAGCCGGTATCAGGAGAATTGAAGCAGTAACCGCCGACAGGGCAATGGAATATGTGAATGAGAAAATTGCCACGCTTGAAGAAATTGCAGCTCTTCTTAAGAGTACCGGCAATGTCAGGGAAAGTGTTGAAAAGCTTATTTCAGAAAACACCTCTCTGAAAAAGACTATTGAGCGCTTCGAAGCACAGTCAGCTGGTATTATCATTAAAGATCTGACAGACAGAGCAGTGAATGTAAATAATCTAAAGTTTATTTCTGGTCAGATCGAAGCAGAATCACCGGAAATGTTAAAAACTATTGCCTACCAGATACGAAAAACTGAAGAAAACACGGTACTTGTGATTGGCTCAGCTTCAGGAGACAAAGCTAACCTTATTGTCATGGTAAGCGATAATCTTGTAAAGGAGAGGAATTTAAACGCTACTACAATTATTAGGGAAATATCCGGGGAGATTAATGGTGGCGGTGGAGGTCAGCCATTTCTGGCAACAGCAGGAGGTAAGAAACCTGCAGGAATACCCAAAGCAATTGAAAAGGCACTGATGATTATCCAGAAATTGTAAATCACACATGCCGGTAAAGTTAAACTCTGTTGAAAAGAATCTCTCATTATTCATATGCCTTGCATTTTTGCATATGACAAAGTAAATTTTGTAATTTTGAGGCTTTTAAAAAATAATGAGAAGGACACTTCAGGTATTTGCTGCAATATTAATTCCGGGTTTATCCCTGCTGATCAGTTCCTGCCTTGAATTATCATGCATAGATGAGACGGAAGCTTTCGTAAAGGCTGGTTTTTACAGCTATTCCACAAAAAGCGCGGCAATACCGGACAGCATTACTCTTTACGGTTTAAATAAGGATTCAATTATTTATAAAAAAGTAAAACTTACACCCCCTGCCCTGCTTCCTCTTAATGATTCTTCAAGTGTTTCCGTATTTGTAATAAAAATCAACGGGATAAAAGATACAATTGAGTTCCGGTACTGGAGTTATCCTCATCTGATTTCAAAGGAGTGCGGATATTCAATGTTCCACACTGTTGATACAATCTTCCATACAAAGCATGCAATTGATTCAATTTCAAGAGTCAATGAAAATATAACAACAGAAAATGTCGAGAGCATCAGGATATTTTATTAGTCTGATACTGGTTATTTCCAGTCTGACTGTCGATGTTCTTGCCCAGGACACGATACAGTTTCCTCTTAAATTCAGGCTTGGATTTGAGGTTACCGGTGCGGCAAAATATTTTTATGAGAAAGAGCGGGTTAATCTTGAAGGTAACTTTAGCATTGATCTGAATGAGAAGGTTTCAGCCATTTTAGTAGCAGGACGTTCTGATTACAGCTATTCAAGATACAGGGACACCAGCTTCCTTATGTATGACTACAGCACAAAAGGTTACTATTTCCGTGCCGGTTTTGACTTCAACCTGTTAAAACCCAAGAAATCGCAGGGAAAATATGCCGTCAGCATTGGTTTCAGATATGGTATGAGCCATTTTGATTATGAATTACCGACAATAACACATGAAAATTACTGGGGCAAGTCATTAACTTCAGTTCCAACTACCAATGAATGGGCCCATTTTATTGAAGTTAATCCGAGTGTCAGAGCTGAAGTCTGGAAAAATATAAGCGTAGGTTGGACTGTCAGCCTCAGAAAAATGATCGATCCGGGAACAGGTAGACATCTGAAACCTGTCTATCTTCCAGGATACGGGAATGGATCAAAATCATTCAGTCCGGGAGTCAGTTATTTCATTATCTGGAGCATCCCGTTTAAAAACAAGCGTTTAATCATACAGCCCGAACCTGAAGAGGAGGAAGATCAGACCGGGACCGGCCAGAATGGTGAAAATATGAACCAGGGCGGTTTCAGACAGTAAAATCTGCGATAAAATTTTCATTATCCGGAAGCAGAAATATCTTATACCGTTTCCCGTTTGCTGCTGAAGATAAATAATCCTATGAAGGTAATAAGACCATTCACCAGAAGCAATTCAAACCCGAACTTGTAACCATTGAAAAGCACCTCAGAATTGCTGCTCAGCAAATAACAGGCAACCGGTGAAAAAACTGCAATGTAAGGTGTCAGTTTATCCTTTACAATCCGCTTTGTAAAGAGTCCGAAAGAATAGAGACCCAGAAGCGGGCCATAAGTATAACCGGCAATTGTGAATAATTTATCAATAACTGCTTTATCATCAAGCATTCCAAAAATAAGAACAGCAATAAAGAAGATGAATGCTATCGACAGGTGAACGATATACCTGATTCTGGTTTTAGCCTTCTCTGTTAAATTCTTGCGGTTATCCAGTCCGAGGAAATCAATACTTATAGAAGTTGTGAGAGATGTAAGAGCCCCGTCAGCACTTGGAAATGCAGCCGATATAAGTCCTATAAAGAAAACCAGTCCGGCAACAGGACCAAGGTACCTGACAGCTACGGTTGGAAACATTTCATCGCTTGAAGCCACTGAAATACCCCTGGCCTGGACATAGATCAGAAGTATTGCACCCAGGAAAAGAAAAAGAAGATTTACAAAAACCAGTATTCCACTGAATGTAAACATGTTCTTCTGCGCCTCTTTTATGTTCCTGCAGCTGAGGTTCTTCTGCATCATCTCCTGATCAAGGCCAGTCATGGTTATTGTAATAAACATACCGCTGAAGAATTGCTTCAGGAAGAATCTTTCATTAGTCCAGTCGGTAATAAACATTTTTGAGGCAGAACTGTTTTTAACCTGTGTGAAAAGATCGCGTAGAGAAATATCAAGGTCTTTGCTGATATATATCACCGATAAAATAACTGCCAGAAGCATGAATGTAGTCTGAAGTGTATCAGTCCAGATTATTGTTCTGATGCCTCCTTTCAAGGTATAAAGTATAATGAGAATAATAAATATCAGCACATTGATCCAGAAAGGAACATTCCAGGCATCAAAAACAAATATTTGTAAAACGCTAATAACAAGATACATGCGCAATGAGGCACCAAGTGTTCTTGAAATTATGAAGAAACCTGCCCCCGTTTTGTATGACCAGAAGCCAAACCGCTGATCGAGATATGAATATATAGATGTCAGTTTAAGCTTATAGTAAAGCGGCATCAGAACGGTAGCAATTACAAAATATCCGAAAAGATATCCGAATACAACTACCATATAGCTGAACTGGGTTTCCTTGACCCAGCCCGGCAAAGACATAAAAGTGACTCCCGAGAGGGACGCCCCGATCATCCCGTAAGCAACAACAAACCAAGGCGAAACCTTGTTCCCTATAAAAAAAGACTGGTTATCAGCTTTTCTTGCCGTGATCCAGGTTACTGCAAACAGTACAAGAGTATAGGCAATAAAAATGGAAAGTATTAGAATTGGAGTCATAGGGTTAAGATTATTCTGCAAGGTTATAAAAAAAAGCAAGACAGAAAAGTCTGCCACTTTAATATATCATCGTAAATTGAATTATTTTTGTTTCAAATATAAAGCTGATGAGCTATAACGAATTTCCTTCCAGGCTACTTGAAAATGCTGTTAATGAATTTGCTTCACTACCAGGCGTGGGAAGAAAGACTGCATTCAGGCTTGTGATGAATCTTCTGAGAAGGAATGCTGAAGACGTTAAAAGATTTGGGGAAAGTATTATTAAACTCCATGGAGAGATCCATTACTGCAAAGTATGCCATAATATCTCCGATACTGAAATATGCAACATCTGCAATGATGAAAAAAGAGACAGAACAATAGTTTGTGTTGTGGAAAACATTCAGGATGTCATGGCTATAGAGAATACCAGGCAATTCAGGGGGATGTATCACGTACTGGGAGGCATAATATCTCCGATTGAAGGAGTAGGCCCGGCTGATCTCCGGATTGAAAGCCTGGAAGAAAAAGTAAAGGCTGAAGGAATAAAAGAAGTAATTTTTGCCTTAAGTACAACGATGGAAGGTGATACCACAAATTATTATCTTTTTAAAAGACTCAGCAAATACAATATAAATTTAACAACTCTTGCACGAGGAGTAGCAATAGGAGATGAACTTGAATATACGGATGAGATAACACTCGGACGCGCTATCAATAACCGAAATCCTTATCAGCAATGAAATGGATCTGTCAGTAGTCATTGTCAGTTACAACGTATCCGGCTATTTAAAAGCGTGTCTGGAATCAGTCATTCAGGCCACTGAATTCATTGATGCTGAAATATTTGTTGTTGATAACAACTCATCCGACGATTCCTGTTCAATGGTAAGTAGTGAATTCCCCGGGGTAACACTTATCAGAAACAACACAAATACAGGGTATGCAGCAGCAAATAACCAGGCCCTTAAGTTATGCAGGGGCAGGTATGTACTTCTCCTGAATCCTGATACTATTGTTATGGCCAATACATTTACAAAGTGTATTGGCTTTATGGATTCGCACATTGATGCTGGTGCCCTGGGTGTAAAAATGACAGACGGGGATGGGATTTACCTTCCTGAATCTAAAAGATCTCTCCCCTCAGTAAGTTCTGCATTCTTCAAGTCATTCGGCTTGTCATTTCTCTTCCCGGAATCAAAACTTTTCAACAAATATTACTTATTAACAGTAGGAAATGATGAAACAGCTGAAACAGAAGTTATTGCCGGAGCATTCATGTTAATAAGGAAAAATGTACTTGACATAACAGGATTGCTGGATGAGGATTTCTTCATGTACGGTGAGGATATTGACATGAGTTACAGGATAATACAGGCAGGATTCCGCAACTATTACTTCCCTGAAACAAATATCACTCATTATAAGGGTCGAAGTACTCCAAGAGACAATTATAAAGATATCCTCGACTTTTATAAGGCAATGAGAATTTATGTCAGGAAAAGAAGGACTGAAGGCCTTTTCAGATTCTCTCACTTCATACTTGATACCGGAATATTTTTCAGAGAAACACTTGCTCTTTTTAACCGTTTTCTTACTCTAAAATTCAGGAGGTAAAACCCGTTCCGGCTTTAGCCTTAGGAAACAAAACCTCACTCTGCTTGTTATAAAGAGGTAGATAATTCGTAATTTTAAGGATTACACTTTCATTATAAGAGACATGGCAAGGATGAATGTTATATTACCGGCAATGGGCGAAGGGATTATTGAAGCCACAATTAACAAATGGCTGGTGAAGGAAGGCGATACTGTCAGGGAGGATGATCCGCTGGTTGAAGTTGCCACTGACAAGGTAGATTCCGAGGTACCTTCACCCCTGACAGGTATTCTTGTCTCTGTTTTGGTTAAGGAAGGTACAATTGCAAAGATAGGTGATATTATAGCTATAATTGAAAATGATGCTGTCACTTCAAAGGAGGAGAAAAAAAAGGTTGAAAGTGAAGTAAAAAGAATCAGGGAAACTATTGAAGAGATAAAAAAAGAAAGTACAGAAGTTGAGACTGCGGCACATTTATTAAAAAGCAGAACACCCTCAGGGAAGTTCATCTCACCTCTTGTCAGGAGCATAGCAGCCAGGGAAGGTATCAGTTATACTGAACTGGATTCGCTAAAAGGAACTGGGATGGATGGAAGAATTACACGGGATGATACACTTAAACTGCTTTCTGAAAAGAAAAAAGCATCCGAATCAATTGTATCTAAACCTGTTAAACAGACACAAATTCAGAAAGATCCTGGCAGGACATCTGACAACGATGAAATTATTCCCATGGACAGGGTAAGGAAGCTTATTGCTGATCATATGGTAATGTCGAAACATACATCACCACATGTAACATCATTTATTGATGCTGACATGACAAAAGTAGTCATGTGGAGGAATGCAAACAAAGAAAAGTTTATGTCTGCAGAGGGCCAGAAGCTAACCCTCACTCCTATCTTCATTGATGCTGCTGCAAGAGCTCTTTACGAATATCCTTTGATAAATGTATCAGTTGACAGAGATAATATTATCAAAAAGAAAAACATTAACATCGGTATGGCAACTGCACTTCCCGATGGCAACCTCATTGTTCCGGTTATTAAGAATGCCAACGAAAAAAACCTGACTGGTCTTGCAAAAGCAGTGAATGATCTGGCTGAACGGGCGAGGACAAATAAACTAAAACCGGAAGAGATAACAGGAGGAACATTCACGATAACAAATTTTGGAACATACAATAACCTTGCAGGCACACCGATAATAAACCAGCCACAGGCTGCAATCCTGGGAACAGGTGTTGTAAAGAAAACACCTGTTGTAATTGAAACTCCTGAGGGTGATATGATTGCCATACGTCAAATAGTGATTTTATCACTTAGTTATGATCACAGGGTTATCGATGGGGCACTGGCAGGAAAGTTCCTCTCGAAGATCAAGGAAATTCTGGAAAACTATTCTCCGGAAGTTTCATGGTAACTGTTAACAAGTTGGAATCAGATATTGCGATCATTTTAATACTGACAATATTGATTGGTTTTTAGATGATTGTAAAAGGATATTTACTAAATATTATCTTTTTTCTTAAAATTCTGTTATATTAGTAGTTTGAAGCAGAAATTTAGACCGAATTTCTGTTTATTGTGTTTTGACAAGGGGATTGCTTAAGGCAATGATAATGAGAAAGTATTAAAAGGTCATTTGAAATCTACTATGAAAAGGATCGTTCTGGTATCTCTGACACTGGCATTATTTTGCATAAATGATCTCTATCCGCAGGCCAGGATTGAAAACAGGAATAGTTTTTATGAGGCAGAGAGCTGGATCCTTTTTGAAGCCTATAAGGATGCTTTGCCTGCCTATCTGAAGCTAATAAAGAGTTATCCCAATAACGCAAATTTTAAATACAGGATAGGGCAATGTTACATAAATACTCCGGGGGAGAAGGAAAAAGCTGTATCATATCTTGAAGATGCAGTAAAAAATATCAACCCTGATTACAAGGAAGGTAACTTTAAGGAGAAAGGTGCACCCTACGATGCTTTGTATTTTCTTGCAAATGCATACAGAATAAATAATCAGCTTGACAAAGCTCTTGAGACTTACAGGCAATTCCAGAAAAACCTGAACAGTGACATTTACGACACTGCAGTTGTGAACCTACAGATCCAGTCGTGTCTGAATGCCAAGGAACTAATGAGTAAACCTCTGTTTATCAAGGCAAATAACCTTGGAACTTTCATTAATGAGGCAAATTCCGAATTCAACCCGGTAGTGTCAGATAATGAGGACATTTTGATCTATTCTAAAACAGAAGCCTTTTATGATGCTATCCTTTATTCTACCAAAATTAACGGACAATGGTCAGGTCCGATAAATTTGAACGAAATTTTAACAGTCGACCGTGAACTGTTTCCAACTTCAATCTCAAGTGATGGCAAAACACTTTACCTTTACAGTTCACTTGATTTTGACGGGATAATTTATACTTCTACTTTCACTAACGGAATCTGGGGGTTACCTGTTAAGCTTAACGATAATATCAATACAAAATACTGGGAATCTCATGCTACGGTATCACATGATAACAAAAAGCTCTATTTCACCAGCAACAGGAAGGGATCATTAGGCGGTCTCGATATTTATGTATCGAAAAGAGATACAGCTGGGGATTGGGGAACACCAGAGAACCTTGGTCCGGTAATTAACACTGTTTACAATGAGGAATCACCTTTCCTGAGCAAGGATGACAAAACACTCTTCTTCAGTTCCAGGGGGCATTTCAACATGGGCGGATACGATGTATTTTACTCTACCCTGCTCGAAAATGGCCAATGGTCAGTGCCCCTTAATGCCGGTTATCCAATCAATTCAACTGATGACGATGTATTCTTTAAACCCGTAGGACAGGGTTATGAAGGGTACTATGCAATCGACAAACCTCAGGGATTCGGCAAACAGGATATTTACCGTATTGAAATATTTTCTGACCAGCATCCGCGCAAATTTACTGTAAAAGGATTTGCCCGGATTGCGGACCTTATGTCAAATAAAAATGACAGTATTAAGATAAGTGCTTTAAATATTACGGATCCAAACCAGATTCTTGTTGTCTATTCTGATCCAAAAACTGGCGAATTCACATTTGAATTGCCTCATGGCAATTACAAGGTAACTTTCGAAGCTGAAGGCGGCGACAAAATTGTAAAAGACCTTTCACTTCCAATTGATTTTGTCAGCGACAGTTTACTGATGGGAAGTACCATTCTTCCCCGAACTGATTTTGTAGCTGATCTCAGGGTTGAAAGCAACAAAACCATTACGGTGGCAAAAGGAGATTCACTGATTATTCCACTTAAAGTCGAGCCGGGTTCCATTCTTACTGTTGAGCATTGGGTAGGTGATTCACTTCTGTCAACAGAAAAATTTGTTATCAATGACACCGTTTTCACGTATAAGATGATGCCGGCTGAAGGCAATAACAGGATAGTCTTCACACTTACTGACAAATTTAACAATGTCACATCCACTGATGTCTTTATTACAAAGGAAAAAGAGTTTACACGTCAGCCACTCGTTAGGCCTGAATACACAAGAATAATTTCCAAAAAACAGATAGCTGCACTCACCGGGTTACTCAAAAATCGTTCATCAGGCGAACTGACTTCGGTAATTGATGAAGCAAATACCAGCAAACACCAGTTCGGTACAACTGATGATCTTATAGCGTACCTTAAAGAAGAAGCTGCCAAAAAGAGTATTAGTCCGGAAGAAGTTGATATGCTTGCCCTTAAAGTTGCCCTGATGGATAATATTCTTACCCAGGCAGCGGTTGATCTGATGGCTAAATATGCCACAGGTGAAATGAAGACAATTCTTGAAGGGATTGATATTAATGAACTTGGCCTGAAATCATGGACTGATCTTCAGGAATATGTTGCAAAGAAAAGTCAGGGAAGGATTACTGCTGAAGATTTAAATAAACTTGCAAATCAGATATTATCAGGTACTGATCCTGCAATCCTAGTCCTTAGAGAAAAAATTCTTACATACAGTGAAACATCTGAACAGGGCAATATTATAAGGGATGCAGTTGCAGCAGTTGATCTGCAGAATATAAAAGTCAGGGAAAAATGGCTGATATCATTCCGCACTGAGGTTATAAAGAGAGGCCTTACAATCAATCAGTTTGCTGAGCTGATGCTGGCCATAAGTACTGTGCCCGATACAAGCGCGGAACAATTCCTTAACGACCTCATCAGTAATGCCGATGAACCACTTCTGTCATTCCTCAAGTCAATCGATCTCAGGAAGGAGAAGATAAAAACAGCTAAGGAATTGCTTGTATTCCTACTGTCAGAAAAGAATAAGGGCAAGTATTCTGAAGAAGAGCTTTATAAGACAATTTCAAAGCTTATTACATCAAGGAATCTGCCAGCCGAAACAATCAGGGAAAACCAGGCAGCAGCTAAGGAAACAGGGAAACTCTGGGTACTCTGGATTGTTCTCGGGGTAACAATGTTGTTCTTCATATTTTACATTAATTCCAAGAAGAAGAAGAAAAAACAATAAAATAAAATGGGGCTGTTAATTCAGCCCTTTTTTATTATGGCTATGAAGATTTTTCATTGATTTTTTTTGATAAATTTGTTAATCTAAAAAAGAGAAGATGATTAAGAAAACTGCAAGTCTGCTGGTAATAATTTTTTTTACTTTATCGCTTCACGCACAGGACAGTAAGCAACTTCAGGACACATTCCTGGAGGCTGAATATTTATTTATGAATGAGGACTATTCTGAGGCACTCAATTATTATCTGCAAATCTATTCTGAAAAGAGCGAGAATGCTAACCTGGCATTCTGCATCGGGGTCTGCTATATTAATATGCCGGGCAAAAAAGAACTTGCAGTAAAATATCTTGAAGAAGCTGCCAAAAACATGTCGGCTAAACATAAAGAGGGTACTTTAAATCAGATCGCCGCACCTTATGATGCACTCTATGAACTGGCAAGAGCCTACAGAATCAATTATAATTTTGAAAAAGCGAAGGAGGCCTACCTGAAATACAAGAAAACTCTTCTTGCTGATGATACTGAAAATATTGGGTTTATTGATCATGAAATAGAGGTTTGTGATATGGCCAAAATACTCATTGACAAACCTGTAACATTTACAATGGAGAATCTGGGAGAAATATTCAATGACAACAATTCAAATTTTAATCCTGCTATTTCCTCCGACGGCAAATCGTTTGTTTTTATGTCCTCTCTGAAATTCTATGATGCAATCATGTTTAGCCAACTGCAGAATAATAAATGGGGCGGTCCGGTAAATATCTATCCTGATCTGAAGATAGACGGGGATGTAGTAATCTCATCGCTGACAAAAGACGGCAGACAACTCTTCATTTCAAAAGATGACAACTTTAACAGTGACATATATGTTTCCTCATTTAATGGCACTGTCTGGTCACCTGCAATTAAGCTTAATAAGAACATAAATACCAAATACTGGGAATCTCATGCATCTATCTCAGAAGATGATAATCTGCTTATTTTTGCTTCTGACAAACCTGGCGGTTTTGGCGGACTTGATCTTTATATATCAAGAAAAGTTAATGGGGAATGGGGTCCTGCAGTAAATATGGGACCAGAAATAAACACTGTGTTCAATGAGGACAGGGCGTTTCTGGCCAATCACGACAAGACACTCTTTTTCAGTTCACAGGGACATGAGAATATGGGCGGATATGATCTTTTCAGGTCCGAAAAGCTATCATCAGGATCGTGGAAAAAACCTGAAAACATGGGATATCCGTTAAATACTACCGATGATAATACTTACTTCATGCCTTCTGCCGATGGTAAAAGCGGCTATCTCTTTCTCGACAAGGAAACAGATGGCTTCGGCAGGGAAGATCTGTACAGGATAATCCTGAAATGAAAAATGAACGCAAAATAGTGTTCTGCAATAGAAAAAAAGAGTATATTTGTTTTAATGGGCTATTTGAAGAATAGAATTTCTGGCTTGTTTTTGCAGTTGCTGATTGCACTTATCTGTTCATCAGCTGTTCAGGCACAATCTTCTTCAGAGATGAAGGACATTTTTGCCCAGGCAGAATCATACTACCTGTATGAGGAATTTGAACTTGCGAACCAGCTTTACCTCCTTCTTGAAACTCCTGACAATCTTAATATTAAATATAAAATAGGTACATGTTACCTCAATATTCCGGGGGAAAAGGAAAAATCAATCCCATACCTCGAGGAAGCTGTAAAGAGTGCAGCATATGACTCAAAAACAACAACTTTAAAAGAAAAGAGAGCTCCACTTGATTCATATTTTTCTCTTGCAAAGGCCTATATGATTAATAATGACCTTGAAAAAGGGATGAATACTCTGCTTACATTTCAGAAACTTGCTACAGAGACTAAGTCTAAAGGAGGAATGCAGAATCTGGAATATATTGATCAGCAGATTCAGGCCTGTAAAACTGCTATCAAGCTCAAAGAAACACCTGTCCTATTTACAAAAAATACACTCGGACCTGACTTTAGCCTGGGTTCAATTAATGAAAACCCTGCTGTGAGCTATGACGGTAATACAATTGTTTATACTGAAAAACGAGGGATCGTCAATGTTATTTTTTACTCCAGAAAAGAGAGAGGCAAATGGCAGCCCCCAATTGAGATTACTAATGAGATAAATGCAGGTGAAGATTGCTCTTCATGCGGTCTTAACAGTGACGGAACTGAACTATTCCTTTATAAAACAGACAACTACGACGGTGCTATTTACTCATCCAATTACAAGGATGGTTACTGGACACCTATTAAGAAGCTGAACAGGAACATCAATACCAAGTTCTATGAATCACATGCTTCGGTTTCTGCAGACGGGAAAAAGCTCTATTTCACAAGCAACAGGGATGGCGGACAGGGAAACCTCGATATTTATGTTTCAGAAAAGGATGGAATTGGAGAATGGGGCCCCGCAGTTAATCTGGGACCTGTTGTCAATACCCCCTATAATGAAGATACTCCCTTCATAACTAATGACGGTACTATTCTTTATTTTTCATCCGAAGGACATTCTTCAATGGGAGGTTATGACAACTTCAGAAGCCTGTTCACTCAGTCTGCCTGGCAGACACCTGAAAATATTGGTTATCCTCTTAACTCAAGCGATGACGATAAATTTTATCAGCCATTCGATAATGGCAAGAGCGCCTATTATTCAATAACCACCGATTATAAAAAACGTGACATAATGTTTCTTGCGATCGGAGTTTCTGAGGAAGTAAGAACATTTGAAATCACAGGGGTTTACAGCCTTAGTGATACTATCGTTCCTTTTGACAAGAATTATTTTATCCATCTGCTGAACAGTGAAACAGGTGATACAGTCGATGTCGGATATCCTAATAAATTTACAGGCCGCTATAATTTTATTGTTCCTCCCGGCAGGTATTCTATTAGTTACGCAAGTAATTTTTATTTCACACATAAAATCGATACCACCATACTTTACAATCATCCGGCTTCTATCATTACCCTTGATGTAACACTTGAACCAGATCCAAACAGACCTATACCGGCAACAGTTGTTGAACCTGAAAAACCTGTTGAAGAGTTTGAAAAAATAAATCTCTCTGCAATACCTGTAGTATTATCTATCGATTCAAGCATGATGGTAAGTAATGTCAATGTAAGTGACGTAAGTGATAAGAACATAAATGATGCTGATATCTTATATTATACTGTTCAGGTAATTGCCCTTATTAAGCCGGTTGATGTCAGCTACTTTAAGAGAATCGACAACCTGAAGGTTATGCATAATGAAGAAGATAAATTCTACAGGTACACAACAGGTCAGTTCAAAACCAGAGAGGAAGCCTATGCCTGGAGACTGGAGCTTATCAGGAGAGGGTATCCTGAAGAAATATTCATAAAGAAAGTCTCAAAATAAACGGAATAATAAATAATTACCCATCGTGAACAGGAAGGTCTTGCTGGTTTCTTTAATTATCTTGAACCATCTCCTTATTTCTGCACAAACACTCACAAAGAAACAATTCATAAAAGCAGTCCAGGAAGCGGATACATATTTCTATTATGAACAGGATTATGAAAAGGCAGCTGATCATTACAAACCAATTGCTGACGCTTTTCCTGAGAATGCAAATATTTCTGCCAAGCTTGGAACTGCCTACCTCAACGTCGACGGGAAAAGAGCAGAGGCTCTTAAATACCTCAGAAAAGCTGTTTCAAATGTAGTCAGAACTGATAATGAGTATACAGAATACGGTGATAAAGCCCCGCTTGATACATATCTGTATATTGCGATAGCATGTCAGCAGAACGACAGCCTGGAAAAAGCTATCGTATTATTTACTGAGGCAAAGAGAAGACTTTCAGGATTAGATATTTTCAGTGCTGAGTACATCAATGATCAAATCAGGAATTGCAAATATGCAATTGAAGCTGAAAAAAAACCATTAAATACTGAATCCACACTGCTTTTTCCATGGTTAAAGGAATATCCGGGCGCTTTAAACCCTGTCTTATCCAAAAACGACTCCGTATTTGTATTCACACAAAAACAAAACGGGAAAACCAGGATCTTTTGCTCATATAAAAGTGATAAATGGAAACTTCCGGTTGAAATAACAAATCAGCTTGGCGGACTTGACAGATACTATTCCAATTCAATTACAGGGGATGGCAGATTTCTCCTGATATACATGGATGACGGGGATGATGGAAACCTTTATTACAGCCAGAGAAAAGACTCAACATGGTCTAAAATCAAAAGCCTTGGTAAAACAATTAACACGATATACTGGGAAGCTCACGGATTTATTACTCCTGATGGCAATACTCTGTATTATGCAAGTAATCAACCTGGTGGCAAAGGTGAACTTGACATATGGAAGACTGAAAAAGATAAAGATGGATCTTGGAGGAAACCTGTCAATTGCGGCAGTGAGATAAACACCCCGTACAATGAAAATACACCTTTCTTCAATCCTGATAATAGTACCCTGTTTTTCAGCTCCTCCGGTCATACCAGCATAGGAGGTTATGATGTTTTCAGATCTTCTTTTAAAAGAGGTAGCTGGAGCCGTCCTACAGGACTTCCATATCCGGTTAATAAAACTACAGATGATTCTTATATAATTATAAATAACAGTGATACAAGCTATATAGCAAGTTTTTATAATGAAAAGGCAGGATACAGAAATATCTATTCCATTAAGACAGCTAAACCGGTCGATAATAAGATTGCAGCAGAAGGAATTGTAACCACTCAGGATGGCCTTGCCATTGATCCGGGGAAGGCTAACATACTGCTCACCGATGCACGAACCGGTGTTCCCCTGAAAAACATTGCTGTGCAGGATCCTTCAGCTTACAAGCTTGAAATTAAACCCGGTGAATTTAAAATCCTTATCAGTCAGATAGGGACTAAAACCGATACAATAAATATCAAACCAAGGGCAGAGGTAACAGAAAAAACCCGACATCTGACAGATACGGGAATGTATAGCTTCAGTATCAACCCCGGAGAGTATATAGTTTATGTAAGACAAGTCGGTTATAAGACAGATACAATTGTACTGAACCTGCCATCTGATAACGGAGGAAGCACCATTCATCTCACTTCGGCTCTTGTTCCTGAGAAGGTAGTGAATCAAAACTTCCTTATGATCAAGAATATATTTTTCGATTTCGACAGCTATAATCTTGATAATAAAGCAATTGCCTCTCTGGACATGCTCAGGACAATAATGGTTGAATATCCTGATCTAAAAATAGAAATAGCAGGTTATACTGACTCAAAAGGGACACCGGAACATAATATCAGGCTTGCCGAGAAACGGGCGGATATTGTTATTGCCTACCTTACCAAATCGGGAATTAAATCTGAAAGGCTTATCAGAAAAGTGTTCGGAAGTACAGATTTTGCTGCCCTTAATACTAATGATGATGGTACAGATAATCCGGAGGGAAGAAAATATAATCGCAGAGCAACATTTGGAATAATTGACCCAAAGACCGGGATTACTATCAGGCAGGAGACATATACTCCGAGACATTTACGACACCCTTCATCATATAAATACAGTGTTATCCTGCTTAAATCTGAAAAAGAACTTAAACCTAATATTTTCAGTACACTTGAAATGCCTGCTTCCCTGTTTATAAATCCGGTTAAAATGGAATCCGGGACTGCCTATGTTATTGGTGAATTCATGAATAAACTTGATGCTGTAAGGTATTCTTCTTATGCAAGTGAAAAAGGGTTTAAGGATGCATATATCGTTACCCAGTATGATCTTAGTAAGCCTCTACAGGTATCAGGAGATGAAGAGATAGTCACAATAAAAAAACCGGAAGGAAAGAAGTATACAATTCAGATTGCCGCTGCCAGAAAACCAATAGCTCTGGACACTTTTAAGAATGTTGAGGACATAAGGGAAATATTCTCATCTGACAATTACTACAGGTATGTTACAGGTGAATACAATTCGGTATCCAAAGCTAAACCGGATGTTGCTGCCCTGAGAGAAGCAGGGTTTAAAGATGCATTTATCAGAGACCTGAATTCAATCCCAAAATAACAACTAACAATTTGTCACTGCCATGAAATATAGAGATATCCGTCTCAGGGCTCTTGAACCCGAAGATCTAGAATTACTTTATAACTGGGAGAATAACCTTTCCTATTGGGTTGTAAGCAACACTGTCAGCCCATTCTCAAAATATACTCTCAAAAGATACGTAGAAAACTCTCATAAGAGCATATATGAGGCAGGGCAGCTTCGTCTTATGATAGATCATATCGATGATAAAGTTTCAATCGGTACTATCGACATTTTCGATTTTGATCCTTTTCATATGAGAGCCGGCCTTGGAATTCTTATTGCAAATGACGAATACAGAAGAAAGGGCTATGCTACAATGGCACTTACATGTCTGACAGATTATTGTTTTAAAACTCTTCAGCTCCATCAGCTCTATTGTAATATTCTGGCTAACAACCATGAAAGCCTTGACCTATTCAAAAAGATAGGCTTTATGCAGGCAGGAGTGAAAAAAGGATTGGATAAAAACTTCAGATGGTTACCTTGATGAATATATGTTCCAGATGCTGAATCCGAAAGGTAAAGCTATTTAGAATTTATTTTCAAACCTGCAGCCAGCAATCCACAGGCAGCAGATATATCAGCACCTCTCGATTTACGTACGGAAGCAGATATTCCTGATATTATCAGGTTATGCTTAAAATATTGCATCTTTTCAGGTGATGAAGATATTTTATTATCATCATTAACAGCATGATAAGGAAGGAGGTTTACTCTTATTGAAGAACCTTTAAGCATATAAATAAGTTCTTCCAGGTGCCGTTCAGTATCATTCAGGCCACTTATCATAATATAGGCGACAGTAAGTCTCCTTCCCTTTTTAAGCTTTGCCTCCCTGAGGATTCTGATTATATCTGCTGATGGATATTTATTCTCCGCAGGCACCATCTGTTTCCGTTCTAAAGCAAAAGGAGAATGAAGACTCAGTGTAAGGTTACAATCCGTTTTGCTGAGGAACAACTTTACAGCAGGAAGTAATCCAACGGTTGATATTGTAACATTTCTGGGACTAAGAGCAAAGCCCCATTCTGCAGTTAATATCTCACACGCTTTAAGAACATTTTCAGGATTATCAAGAGGTTCTCCCATACCCATGAAAACCACATGTGTTATATTATTTGCGTAAGGAATACTGACAACCTGGTTAATAATCTCTCCGGTTGTCAGATTACCATGAAAACCATAACTTCCTGAAACACAGAATGGACATCCCATTCTGCAACCCGACTGTGTTGAAACACACACAGTATGTCTCTTGCCATCTGGCAAATAAACAGTTTCATATTGTCTCCCATCAGATGTCCTGAAGAGGTATTTAACTGACTTATCTTCAGATATCACCGATTCCAAAAAAGGGAAATAGCCAGGCCTGCCATTTGTTAAAAGCAAATCTTTTAGCTTGAGGGGCAATTTTGGGAAATCGCTTATAGCCTTTAATTTCTTTTTATACAGACTATTGGCAATAGAAAGGGCATGAGAATATGTGAACTTAAATGGTTCTATAAGTTCAAATATTTCACTGGCAGTTAAGCCACCCAAATTCTTCACATCCATGTCTTCAGGAAAGTAAAAAATTTACAGGGAAATAAATCTGTAAAATCTCAGAAACAGACAAGAACTACTTCATGAGTCCGCGATTCTTCAGCAGCGGTTCAATTACAGGTTCCCGACCCCGGAAATCAACAAACATCTGCATAGCATCAAGAGTACCGTTTCTCTCAAGGACACTTTTCCTGTACAACTCAGCAGTTCCCTGGTCAAAAATACCTTTTTCCCTGAAAGCTTCAAATGCATCATTATCGAGTACCGCTGCCCAGGTATAACTGTAATATCCGGCATCATATTCACCTGCAATATGACTAAAAAATGTACTCCTGTATCTTGAAACTATCTGTGGAATAAGTCCGATTTTATCAAAATATTCTTTTTCAAATTTCTGGATATTAATATTTACTGGTGCTTCAAGTGAATGTAAAGACATATCGAGAAGAGATGCCGAAAGCACTTCAACATTATCGAATCCCTGATTGAAGTACCCGCTGTTTTTGATTTTCTGGACAAGATTTGCAGGTATAGGTTCATTTGTCAGGTAATGCTTTGCATACATATTCAGTACCAGCGGTTCCAGAGCCCAGTGTTCCATTAGCTGGGATGGCAGTTCCACAAAGTCCCATGCAACATAGGTATTGTTATAGGCACTCTTATTAAAAAGTGCATCCAATGCGTGTCCAATCTCATGATACATAGTCAAAACCTCCTCGAGGCTTATAAGGGAAGGCTGTCCGTCCGTTGGAGGAGTAAAGTTGAAAACTGTTGTCACAACCGGAGATATAATATTACCCTCATCAATATGATGATTCCTGTAGGTTACGCACCATGCACCCTGTTGTTTACTATTCCGTGGGAAAAAGTCCATATAGAGTACTCCAAGGTGTGAACCATCAGCATTCTTTACCTCAAATGGCTGTGCATCAGGATGAGGAAGAGGAATGTTATTGAGTGGAGTGAAAGTAATTCCAAAGAGTTTATTCACAACAGTAAAGAGTCCGTCCCGAACATTATCAATCTTGAAATATGGCCGCAGCTGATTATCATCAAGATCATACTCCTGCATTCTGAGTTTCTCGGCATAATACCACCAGTCGGAAGGCTCGAGCTTGAAATTACCACCCTCTCTGTCGATAATCTTCTGCATTTCAGCAACTTCACTCTTTGCAACTGGAATAGCTTTTTCCCAGAGGTTATTCAGCAAACCAAAAACATTTTCAGGCACTTTTGCCATTCTGGGCTCAAGAACAACATGCGCATGAGTTTTATATCCCAGAAGTCTTGCTCTTTCAGCTCTAAGGCTTATTATCGAGGCAAGTATTTTATTATTATCATTTTCATTACCGTTATTCCCTCTGTTTGTATATGCCTTGAATATCTCACTTCTGAGCTTCCTGTCAGGAGAATAAGTGATGAATGGAAAAATACTTGGACGTTGTGTTGTAAATGCCCATTTGCCTGCTTTACCAGCCTCTTTGGCAACCTCTGATGCAGTTGAAACTACAGATTCCGGTAAACCGTTTAGCTCATCTTTATCAAGCAAAAGCATATAATTGTTTGTCTCTGCCAGCACATTCTGATTAAACTTTACTGTCAGAACAGAAAGCTTCTG
Source organism: Bacteroidota bacterium (assembly GCA_016718875.1). Classification (GTDB taxonomy): domain Bacteria; phylum Bacteroidota; class Bacteroidia; order Bacteroidales; family VadinHA17; genus LD21. Next base: position 35,284 of record JADKBL010000015.1, on the reverse strand, counting down.
GTTAAGCACCTTAAGCGAATCCTGATCACCTTTACTAAGATTTGCCCCGCTCCTTACAAATTTTTTGTAGAGGTTTTCGAGATTGAATTTTTGCTCTGGATTCAGATTGAATTCCGTCTGTCTGTCATATACCGACTTAATCCTCTTAAATAATCCTTCATTTAGCAGTATTTCATCCATAAAACCGGCATATTTCGGAGATATCTCCATCTGAATTGCCTGAAGTGAATCATTTGTATTGGATGAAGTCTGAGCAAGAAATACCATCATAACATTTAACAGAAGCTCTCCGGATCTGTCATAAGCCTCAATTGTATTTTCAAAAGTCGGATTCTCTTTATTTGCAACGATTTTATCTATATCTGCCCGACCTTCCTTAATTCCCTCCTCAATTGCAGGCATGTAATGCCGGACCATTATCTTTTCAAATGGAGGAACATTAAAAGGTGTATTGTAATCAGAAAAGAATGGATTTGAAGGGTCTTTCTCAGTCGTATTGCTGCAACCTGCAAGCAGAAGACTAAATATTATGACCACAGACAGAGATTTAAAGAGTTTCTTCATATTCTTATTTTAGGAAAATTTCATCAGGTAATATTTTACAAATTAAATCTATTAAAGTTTTGAAACAAAAAACTTATGTCAGTTTTGACAGGAAGTTTCATGTTTTTAACCATGATTCTGGTAGTATGGGTATAAAATTAAGGCGGATACCAAATATTTACTATTTTTGTCAGCGCTTAAAAGCTTATTTAAAAGCCCTCCTTCTCCGCCGGCTGGCGGATTCGGAGGGCGAAGGGAGAGATGGCAGAGCGGTCGAATGCGGCGGTCTCGAAAACCGTTTTCCGCCTACCGGCGGAACGGGGGTTCGAATCCCCCTCTCTCCGCAAAGCTTAAATGAACTCCTCCGCCCTTAGGCGGAGGATTATTTGTTTTATCAAAGACACGAGGAAAGCTCGCTTTCCGGAGTGGAAGCAGATAGAACAAATAAAAAACCCGCAGGGGTTCATTTAAGCTTTGCAGGGATCTCCCTCCGGGATCACCGCAGGTAATCCCCAAATTAAACCTCTCCCTATTCCTATAGCTATCAAAACTATCCCCCAGGGGGAGAGGGACTTGAAACCCAAGTATCCTATAGTAATATCCCGGCAAGTGATGCGGAAATATATGATGCCATTGTACCACAGATCATTGCCTTAAACCCGAGACTTGCCAGGTCAGCTTTTCGGCCAGGGACCAGTGTGCCGATACCTCCAAGCTGAATGGCAATTGAGCTGAAATTAGCGAAACCACATAAAGCAAAGCTTACGATGACAACAGATTTTGCACTTAATACACCCTGCTGGATCATCGGCGAAAGATCTGAATAGGCAACAAACTCATTGATAACCATTTTGGTACCCATGAGTGAACCCACGCTCATTGACTCTGAGACAGGTACTCCCATTACAATAGCAAGGAGGCTGAATAATGACCCCACAACATCCTTTAACCTAAGGTTGTCCAAATCCAGGCCTATGGCATTCAATGACAAACCTGCCCATGAAAGGAAATGGCCAAAATATCCGAGCAGTGCATCTACAAGGGCAATCAGTGCAATTACTCCTATCAGCATCGCAATAACATTAAGAGAAATCTTCATCCCATCGCTGGCTCCATGCGAAATGGCATCCATAATATTTGAATGCTCTTTTTTTACTTCAAGTTTGATAACACCTTTTGTTTCAGACTCTTCAGTTTCAGGATATACTATTTTAGAAATTACAAGCGCACCTGGAGCTGCCATAAGGCTGGCTGCAAGAAGGTATGATGCCGGCACCCCCATTGAGATATAAACAGCCATTACACCACCGGCAATACAAGCCATGCTGCCGGTCATAGATGCCAGAAGCTCGGAACGGGTCATCCCTGATAGATAAGGCCTTATCATAATCTGAGCCTCAACCTGCCCCACAAATGCACTGGCCACATTTGACAAAGCCTCACTGCCGCTAACCCTCATTGCCCAATGTACAAACCTTGCAAGCACAGCAATAACTCTTTGCATAAGGCCTACATGGTATGCCATTGCAACAAGGACACAAACAAATATAATTGTTGGAAGAAGGATAAAAAGAAATACACCGCTTTTTACAATTCCTGCAGGGAGTATCTCAGTTACCCTGGTAAGATCGCCAAAGACAAATAAGCCACCCTCCTTGGAGAAATCAAGAAGCTTATTTATTGCTTTGCCAAGCCAGAAAAATATTTCCTGTCCCAGCGGGATCTTTAAAATAAACACAGCAAGTACAACCTGAAGAAGCAATCCGGTGATTACAAGACGGTAATTGATCCTTTTGCGGTTATTTGACCACAGGTATGCAAGGCCAAGTATTATTATTATCCCGAATATGCCGGTAAATCTTCCCATAGATGAAGTATATAAGTTTTTGCGTCTTCATCAAACTTACAGCTTTTTTCTTAGGGTAGAGATAATTCAGGGAAAAGAAATTTCAACTATTCCCTGTACAAACCTACCTGACCATATTTTGGTATTGCCCTGTAGATAATTTTGGCATCGGACCTTGGAAGGTATATTTTAATAAAAAGATGATATTCAGGAACCTTGAAGCGGAATATGCTTCTCATTGAGCTCTTCGCCTCCCGGAGGCGGTACTGAAAATCAAACTGAGACCGGCTTTTTCTGTCGTCGGATTTTTCATTTTCCTGCTGGCAGATGTAAATCCTGGTACCATCTGTCATTTCAAGGATATAATTAACAGGTTCTGTAACAGAAGTATCAGGCATAATATCAGGCTTATATTCGGAGGTATCCTTCGGAGCCATCTTAATCATCACCGGCTCCTTTTTTATTGTAGCCCAGTCATTTGCAATTGTAAAGGGTTTTGACATCAGCGACAAAATAAGGTTCTCGTCGCCTTTTATAAATATTTTGCTGGCTTCCATTTCAGAAAACTTTACCTTATGAACAGAGACTCCGCTGATCTCAAGATGAGCTGTACTGTCACCAAGATTCAGAGTGAGATAAATGGAATCGGTTTCAGCCATTATCATCCTTGACTGAAGAAATGCTTTTTCTTTGAGCAGTCTGAGATAGGTTGAATCAGAAAAGACGGGATTATCTTCCCTGCTCTTTTCTGTTGAATCAATACCAAATTCATTCCGTATTTCAGCATATTTCTTCACAGGACTCATCATCATCATTGCAGAATAGTATATGATGAATAAAATCAGGAATAATGCCACAGAAATCATTGCAATTATTCTGCCGGATATTTTCTTCTCGGTTTCTGGTTCCATATTCATATCAGGTATCAGGTCAGAATATATAGACTTTTGATCCAATGCTAAGAGTATTATATATTGCTTCAAGGTCTTCATCTGCAAGACGGACGCAGCCGTGGGTAACAGGCATTCCAAGAAAACGCTTGTAGATAGTGCCATGTATAAGATATCCATCACCGATTGACATTGCATAATCTCCGAGAACACCATATTCGTAACGTGATGGATGTTCCTTCGGAGGAATTGGAAGTCCTTCCTCTACGAATGCCCAGTCGGGTCTTCTCCATACAGGATGAGTTATTTTGCCCTGTATCCAGTATTTACCCTTTGGTGTTTTAAAGATCCACTTCCTGTCCCCTTCTGTCTGAAGCATAGTGTAGGATCCGGAACTACAGAAACCTTCTCTTACAAGCTTCTTATTCCGGTACAGGAAGAACCTGTTTTCTGTAGTATTGATTACTATATATGACTGCCCGGAGGTAAAGCTATTGTACTTTCGGGAAAGACGCTGAATATCTTTTGTAAGCTGGCTGATCTGCTTCTTATAGGCCGGATCTTTCTTCAGTTCATCATTGTTGGTTATTTCACTTTTACGTACACCGGGCAGTTCTTTAACTGCAGGAGCAATAAACAGAATAAAATAACCGGTTAACAGTAGGAGACCAAGAGATGAAGCAGCAATTCCTATTGCCTGCACTAAACGAAAAAGCTTAGTGTTTTGCCGTAAACGATCATATGATGATTTAATAAGCTTTAATAAGCTCTCAGGAGTAAAAATGTCCTCTTCCGGTTCTTTGTTTTCGGACGGGAGAGTAACATCTTCCTTTAAAACATCATCTTCCATGCTAATATTATTTATTCAAAATTGCATCGAGATCAGTCAGTGAACCTACTATAGTAACCGGAGTTCCAATTTTGACAATCTTAAATACAATATCCATTTCCTTGTCAGTAAGTGCAACACATCCTTCTGTCCAGTCTATGCCTTTACCTCCATTACCATGTATCTCAATCAGGCTCCCTATCTTTGCATTCGGAGGCAATGAACCTTTTTCAATCTCAGCTCTAAACCTTGCAGTATCTTCATCATTTGGGTAATCAAGCAGTAGCGCTTTATAATATTTTGTTTTCCGGCCATCGAACTTCTTTGTAATTTTATACATTCCTTCCGGTGTGGCCATATCTCCTTTAAGGCGTTTGTCACCTACCCAGTTCTTTCCCAGTTCGGCATCAAATATGTACTTCTGCCTGCCATTAAAGTAAACATAGCATTTTCGTGAAAATTTATCAATAATTATTGAATAATCATCCTTTCTTTTCGATTCATTTACAGTCATCTCAACCCATTTTTTCCACAATGAGTATGATTTGAAGTAATTCGTAAGATTCTCTGTGGCGCTCTCAAATGATTCGGTAAGAAGATACTCAGAGTCAGTAAGCTTTCTGTTTGCCTGAAGATAAATGCCGTTTTTGAGTGCAATTTTCGCTTCTTCGAGCAGCAACTTTCCTCTTGAAATTCGGTTTCTTGTTTCCTCTGTAAGAGGGTAACTGTCAAATAACAAATCTAATTCTATAACCAGATTGCTGAGTGATTCAATTTTTGGTTGCAGTCTTGACTTGAGACCGGATGAACTAATCAGGGAATTATTTTCAGCTTCGATTGCTTTCATCTCTGAAAGGTTCGCATAAGAAATCACCTTCTCGTAATCCCTGAAATAAAAAAAAATTCTGTTCTGCCTTTTCCAGTTGACCATGGCAGAATCATAATATACATTAGCCTGATTATAGAGCTTACGTGAATAAGTATCTGCCTTGTTAGTTGCTGCACTTGAAAGAGCCTTTCGTGCAGCCTCCATTTCACCGGTTGGCGGTACCGGGGCAAAATAAACAAGAAGCAGTACTGTCACTGCAATTAATGAGAATGCTGATATCAGCAAAATTATTCTCTTCCAGACCCGGCTCATCCGATCAGTAACTGTTTATAAAAAAGGGGCCATAAACAGCCCCTTTCTATTTTGTTACAGGAAGTAATTATTTCCTTTTAACTTTTGCAATAGCTTCTTTCAGCTCGGTATTGATACCAACTGCTCTTTCTTTAGCAGCTTTTACCTTGTTGTCCGCATCCATATAAGCGCCTTTGTCATAAAGACCCTGAGCTTCAGCTATAGAAGCTTCAATGGTTGCCATATCTGTTTTAAATGCCTCAAGAACAGCAGCACCTTCTTTACCTCTGGGAGCTTTTTTCATGAGACCGGTATTCTCTTCAACAACTGCCTTAATCTCAGTCATTAAAGCTTCAACCTCTTTCTTAACTTCTTCTTTCTTAACAGCAGCGTTTGCAGCAACCTGATTTGCAGCGGCAAGTGTCTGGTCAAGTTTTACAGTTACATTCTTGAAATTCTTGAATAATTTTCCGTTCTGAACTTCAACTTCAGCCATGATAGCTTTCATTGAATCCTGAACTGCTGCAAATTCAGCAGGTACATAAACTGCAGCTTCAGCAGTCTGAGCAGCTGTAATAGCAGTATTTGTAGCATCAATTTTTTCCTGTGGAACTTTTCCACAACTTGAAAGGACAGCAACCATTGCGATAGCAGCTAATCCCATTAAAACCTTGTTTTTCATTTTCTTAATTAATTTTAATTCTTTGTTTATTTGCAACTTTCGATCTCTTACAGATCGCTTTTTCCTTTTTTTAATTACGGCGCAAATATAGCAAACATTTTTAAACATTACAATACATAATCATATTATAATTAACAAAATATTAAAGGATTGAATTCCAGTACTTAACGCTACAATTGATTGTGAAGTCATATCAGTTTATATTCTCCTGTTTTCAATTATTTCCTTATCTTAAACAAAAAATTTACAACTAGAAATAATAAATATGAAATGGGTTCAGGAAATTGATCCGGTCTCAGGGATTGTCGTTTCGGCTATAATTGCTGCCATTCCGATTTTCTTTATTTTCTGGGCACTGATAATCAAAAAGATGAAAGGATATAAGGCCAGCATGTTGACAGCTGTAATTGCAATTATCATTGCAGTTGTTATCTACAGGATGCCGGTTAAACTGGCTCTTTTGTCAACATTTCATGGCGTATTATATGGTTTCTTCCCTATTTGCTGGATAATAATCGGTGCTGTATTCCTTTATAATATAACTGTTAAAAGCGGACAGTTCGAAATAATAAAACACTTCATGGCATCAATTACCAGCGACAGGCGGCTGCAGGCATTGCTGATCGCATTCTCCTTTGGTGCATTCCTCGAAGGTTCTGCAGGCATGGGTACACCGGTAGCAATAACTGCAGCCATGCTGGCAGGATTGGGATATAATCCGCTATATGCCGCGGGTATTTGCCTGATAGCAAATACCTCTCCGGTTGCTTTTGGTGCAATTGGCACACCCATAATCATAGCATCACAAATAACTGGCATTCCTGAAATGGCTATATCACAGATGGTTGGACGCACTCTTCCTATATTGTCACTTTTTGTACCCCTTTATCTGGTTGTATTAATGTCAGGATTCAGGAAATCACTGGAAGTACTACCTGCGATTCTGATATCAGGCATTTCTTTTTCTCTGATTCAATGGTACACCTCAAATTATTTAAGTCCAATGCTTCCAGATATCATTGCAGGACTGGTATCACTTGCCAGTCTGACAATTTTTTTAAAATTCTGGAAACCAAAGTCTGTATGGAGATTCAGTGATGAACCCACTCAGACAATCGAATCTGATCACAGGTATACAGCAGCAGAAACAATAAAGGCATGGTCACCTTTTATAATTATGACAATGATGATAATTGCCTGGGGTCTGCAACCGGTAAAAGACGTACTTAATTCAATTGGTCAGATCAAATTCAATATACCGGGGCTTGCTGATGCAATATTAAAACAGGATGGTAATCCATTTATAATCAAGCCTTTCGATCTGAACTTTCTTTCAAGTCCGGGATCAGCTATATTGTTTTCAGGAATAATCTCGATTCCCATAGTCGGAATGAGTTTCAAAGAAGGTGCAACTGTTTTTTTTAATACAATCAGGCAATTAAAATTTCCATTCATAACAATTACTTCCGTTTTAGGATTTGCATTTATAGCAAACTACTCAGGTATGTCGATCACAATGGCCGTTGCCCTGGCGAGCACAGGATTTCTCTTCCCTTTCTTTTCACCAGTGCTGGGATGGCTGGGAGTTTTTCTGACAGGGTCCGATACTTCATCAAATGCCCTGTTCTGTAAACTGCAGCAAACTACTGCAACTGAAATCGGCGTTGATCCTGTTATCACTGTCAGTGCAAATGCTTCAGGAGGTGTAACAGGTAAAATGATTTCTCCGCAATCAATTGCTGTTGGTGCGGCATCAGTAGGCCTTGTTGGTAAAGAGTCAGATCTTTTCCGATTTACACTAAAGCACAGCTTTATAATGCTGTTCTTAATATCCATTATAACAATATTGCAGGCCTATGTAATAACATGGATAGTACCCGGATATAAAATGATAGAATCCACAGTTTCAGTACAGCCACAAAAAAATTCTTCAGGGTTAGTATATATATTATTACTGGCAGCAGGGATAGTAACAATCTTTTTGACCGTTTTTCTGATGAACAGGAAAAAAAAGTTTAATTAAGCCCAACACAAGGATTATGATTTAATCTTTAATTTTGCAGGAAATTATTTAAGTATACTTTCAGACAATGACCCGGTTCCTGCTGTTGTTAATCCTTTTTTTGTTTTCTCAAAATCTAAGATCTCAAACTGTATTGCCCTCGGTACTTCTTAAAACAACCGACGGTGAAGAGGTCAGGCTTTCAGATTATACAGCTCTGAAAAAGCCTCTGATCATTTCTTTCTGGGCTACCTATTGCGGGCCATGCCTTGTGGAATTTGAAAGAGTAACGAATCTTTACGAGCAATGGAAAAAAGAGGTTGATTTCGAATTCATAGCAGTCAGCATTGATGATGCAAAATCTACAGCAAAGGTAAGAAGTATGGCCTCTGGTAAAAAATGGCCCTTCATTGTACTAATTGATGAAAACCAGGATGTAAAGAGAGCTATGAATGTATCCGATATTCCTTTCTGCTTTGTTATTGACAGAGCAGGTGTATCCGTTTACAAACATGAAGGATATTTGCCTGGCGATGAGATTAATCTGCTGAAGGAGATTAAAAAGATTTCGATTAAGTAGATTAACAGGGGATTACCTGCGGTGATCCCCAAGAGGGAAGCTTCAAATGAAAAACCTCTCATTCGCTTCGCTCATTATAATTTTGTTTTCATACTTCCCGGCTCAGGCGAGCCTGGCCGGTCAATATGAAAACAAAAATCCCGCTTTTCAGCGGGAGGTTTTTCATTTGGCGGAGAGAGGGGGATTCGAACCCCCGGTACAGTTACCCATACGGCAGTTTAGCAAACTGCTGGTTTAAGCCACTCACCTCACCCATCTCTCCAATAAAAATATGTACTCTTTTGTGATACGGCAGTTTATCCGCCAACCGGCGGATGGTTTAAGCCACTCACCCATCTCTCCAAACATAGTTTGAGCGCGACAAAAGTATAAAAACAACTACAAAGTGCAAAATTAATTGGAACTTTATTTCCTCTTCAAAAGAACCACATTTTCCACATGATGAGTATGGGGAAACATATCAACAGGCTGAACCCTTTCAACAGAATATGCATCAGACATCAACTGGATGTCACGGGCCTGGGTGGCTGGATTGCAGCTAACATACACTATCTTTTCCGGAGCAGCATTGAGCATGGCTTTGATAACATCATCATGCATTCCTGCACGGGGAGGATCAGTAATGATAACATCAGGTCTGCCATTCTGCAGAATGAATTCATCTGAAAGCACATCCTTCATATCTCCTGAAAAGAAAAGAGTGTTGTCTATATTATTCAACTCAGAGTTAATCCTTGCATCACGCACAGCTTCTTCAACATACTCAATTCCTATCACTTTTGCTGCTGAACCGGCAAGATAATTTGCAATTGTACCTGTTCCTGTATAAAGATCATAAACCAATTCTCCTCCTGTTAATCCTGCAAAATCTTTTGCAACCCTGTATAAGGTGATACCCTGCCTGGTATTTGTCTGATAGAACGATTTCGGACCAATCCGGAACTTAAGTCCATCCATATCTTCAGTCAGGTGATCAGTACCGTTGTAAAATATCACCTCCTGGTCACCCAGTGAGTCGTTTTTCTTTGTGTTGATTATATACTGAAGTGATGTGATCTGTGGAAACTCTTTTAGAAGGAAATCAAGAAGTGCCTTACGGGCAGATTCATCTTCGTGAAAAAATATTACAATAACCATAACACTTCCATCAAGAGAGTTCCTTATTATAATATTCCTGAGGAAACCTTTCTGCTCTTTAAGATCAAAAAATGAAAGGCCGTTTTCAATGGCATATTTCCGAAGACTGTTCCTGATATAATTTGACGGATCCGGTTGCAAATGACACTCCTTTATATCAAGGACTTTGTCAAAATATCCGGGGATATGAAATCCAAGTGCAGGTTCCTTCTCCAGTGGGAGACCTGTTTTTACCTCTTCATCAGTAAGCCATCTTCTGTCTGAAAATGTGAATTCAAGCTTGTTCCTGTAATAGTATTCATTATCTGAGCCGATTATTTCATTCATCTCCGGCATATCAACCTTACCTATCCTGATAAGGCTGTCGCGAACCTGTTTTGCCTTGAATTTAAGCTGAAGTGTATAAGGAAGATGCTGCCACCTGCATCCGCCGCAGATACCGAAGTGGCTGCAGCGGGGAGCTATCCTGTCAGAAGAATATTCATGAAACTTTACCACCTTCCCCTCGAGATATTTCTTTCTCTTCTTTACTACCTTAATATCAACCACATCTCCGGGTATCAGCATCGGAACAAATACGACAAGATTCTCAATTCGTGCAATTGCATTTCCCTCTGCACCTATATCAGTTATCATCACCTTTTCAAGCAATGGAAGTTCTTTCTTTCTGCCCACTTTGAATTCTGATTATTTATAATAAGCTATTTGTTGTCCTTCAGCCCCAACAGGAAATTTATCCCTTCAATCATTGCAGGAAGTACCCCGTCGCCGTGATCAGCGCCTGGAATAATTACTTTCCTGCAGATATCAGGTGAAGTACCTGCCTGCATCATTGAGCTGTACATCGTTTCAGTTGTTATCGGATTCACCTGTGTATCACTTCCGCCATGTATCATCAGAAGAGGTTTTTCAGTATGCCATGCCAAAATGCTGTTATCAGTGAATGCTTTTCTTACAGATGAATATTTATCCGATGTATTGTAGCCTGTGATAAAGGATTCATTCAGCAGGTCAGTGATAGAAGTTGTAAGCTGAGCATTTATCTGTTCGGAAGATTTTGTTCCGTTATAAAGAGTACTTATTCGTGAAGCATACGGCTCTTTAAAAATATCAGTGACCGGATTTGTAATCTGTCCATATGCTGAATAGGCATTGAAAATATAACCAAGATAGACAGGCATCGGATAGGCTGTAACATTGACCATTCCTGAAAAAAGCAATCCAATGTCATAGGGCCCTGCACCACAGACACTTCCTTTAAGATTGAAATCGTTGCTGAAATCAAGTTCAAGTGCTTTATGCAGTGCCATTGTGGCCCATCCGCCCTGTGAATAGCCAACCAGATAGTATTCATTCAGAGCTGTAATATCGGTCAGAGCTGTTGCATCCAATTCCTCTGTTGCATAGAACATATCTACAATTGAAGTTACTGTTGGTTCCTTTACCAGGTAAGGATGAGGGATACTTACCGACTCACCAAAACCCGGATAATCAGGAATAACTACCACAAAGCCCATGGATGCTAAAATTTCGACTAACACATAATTGTTATTTGCAGGATTTACACTCGGAGACTGTAAATTAAGTGTATTGGTCCCATTCTGAAATGAAAGAACAGGATAGTCTCCCTGGTTTACAGGCACACAAACCAATCCTGAAGCATTATATTCCTTTCCCCCTGTACTAGATTTATATACTATCCTGTATATCTTCACATCACTTGCCACATACTGTTTGAGTGATGCTATTTGAGGATTCTGAACAGCAGCAAAGTCGATCATGTTATTGATCGTAAACTTTGAATATGTAAATACAAGCTCATTCGAAACCAGATATGAATTTGCTGAATCGTTCCCATCCTTTGTACATGAAGTAACAAATGATAAAACTGCCGCAAGTACTATAATTATTCTAATGGGAATCCGTTTAAAATTCATTATTTCAGAATTAAGATATCAGAAAGATCTCCGCAAATATAACCATTCCGCAACAAAACTAAAGGATCGGATTTTAATGCATAATTTACTACAGAGTTGCACAGTCACGATTTCAGGGGATCACGGAATGCTGAACGAAAGATCAAGCATTGTATATTTTTGACACCTGTTTGGTATTGACTCCAGGGGCTAAAATAAAATCTGCTCTTACTTGTTTTTCTAATCTCTATTTCGGAAATTAGTATTCGAAATTTGTCTCGCAGCAAATTTTACATCTTACTTTTAAAACCGGCAACTATGAAACGAGCAGCTCCTTTCGTGCTATTCTGTTTTAATATAATTCCGTTATTTTCCCAGAACCTGGTAACAAATCCGGGATTTGAATCGTGGCAGAAGATCAGCAAACCCTCCGAATGGACAACAGCCTCTGCCTGCACCAAGGATTCAACTGTAATTTTATCAGGCATTTACTCCTGTAAACAGATAACTACAGGTGATTCCAAAGATTTGGGGCAGATCATTGCTGTTACTCCCGGAAAACAATATAACCTGTCATTCTGGTACAAAAATGATACAATATTAAAAGGCAATGGCTGCAGGATTTGGTCAAACTGGAGGGATACAGCCATGAACTCAATAACCGACGAAATATCACTTCCTCTTCTGCGTTCAGGATATCTGAAAAGCGTATCATGGAAACAGTATACAGCTGAACTTACTGCACCAGCCAATGCAGCTTTCATTAACCTGCTTATAAGGACTCTTCCAAATTCAATTACATACTGGGATGATATTTCTTTTGAAGAGAGTGTTTCTACCGGCATTTCTGAAAAAACCGCTTTCTGATATAGCAATAACGTTTCCATGTATACAGACAATTACAGGAATAAGGATTTGGACTTTTAAACTCGGGAGAGATATGATCAAGTTAAAGGGAAATATCTGACAAGCTTATCATAATCTGAATCAACGACGAAAAAATAATCTAACTATCTGCATTAGCAATACAGTAAATTTTCAGACATCTTGAAAACAGACAATTACAGGTGAGGTTTTGGAATGTTAAACACCCAGTTTGCGGGTGGAAGAAAATCAATATTTCCTTACTGATGGTTTAAAGATGGAATATATCTGATCCCCTCAAACTTATATAATCTGAAGTATAGATTCAGTTAAAAAATTAATTAGAATATCTGATTAGTAATACTTACAATATACTCCAAACACGGCATCCCTCGGAGGGCCAACTGACTACTCTTCCCATTTTAAACCCTAATTAAGTTGACTGCTATGCCCCCTGCCCTCCAGCTTATGCATTACGGCTCTTCAAAAAGGAAATATAAGGCACTACAATTCCTGTTACCTCCAGCCTTCCGCCGGATTTACTATATTTGCAGACATTTTTAATTTTTTATGGTTTCGGTACAGGGTATTTCGGTATCATTCGGCAGCTTTGATCTGCTAACAGACGTCTCCTTCCTCATCAATGAGCAGGACCGCATAGGCCTTGCCGGTAAGAATGGAGCCGGCAAATCCACTCTTCTGAAAATTATTTCAGGCCTTCAGAGCCCGACTGCAGGCATCATTGATATGTCGAGGGACGTCTCAATAGGCTACCTGCCTCAACAGATGAAAGTGAGTGACACTACCACAGTACTCAATGAAACCCTAACTGCTTTTGCTGAAATCAACAACCTCTCTGACGAGATCGAGAGCTGCAGTGCCGAGATTACCAGAAGAGAGGATTACGATTCTCCTGAATATCTGAGACTTTGCGACCATCTTACGGTTGTAGAGGAGCGCTACAGGATGATGGGAGGCAATAACTATATGGCTGAGGCAGAACAGACTCTTGACGGACTGGGATTTGAGAGGAAAGATTTTGAAAGGGCTACCAAAGAACTAAGTGGTGGATGGAGAATGAGGATTGAACTCGCCAAAATTCTGCTGAAGAAACCATCACTTTTCCTTCTCGATGAACCTACAAACCATCTGGATATTGAATCGATACAATGGCTTGAATCATTTCTTGCCTCCTACCCGGGAGCAGTACTTCTGGTATCGCACGACAAGGCATTTCTCGACAATGTAACCAACAGAACAATAGAGATCTCTCTCGGGAAAATCTATGATTATAAAGCCTCATGGTCAAAATACCTGGTCTTAAGGCAGGAACGAAAAGAACAACAGCTGGCTGCTTACAGGAATCAGCAAAAAATGATCGAGGACACTGAAAAGTTTATTGAGCGGTTCAGGTACAAGGCTACAAAAGCTGTTCAGGTCCAGTCAAAAATAAAGCAGCTGGACAAGGTAGAGAGACTTGAAGTTGATGAGGAAGATACATCTGCAATTAATCTCAGGTTCCCTCCTGCTCCGCGGTCGGGGACTGTAGTTGTTGAAGCAAACGAGCTTTCAAAGAGTTACGGGCTTCTGAATGTCCTCATCAAAATTGATTTTAAGATACAACGGGGAGAAAAAGTGGCATTTGTTGGCCGCAACGGGGAAGGAAAAACTACTTTCTCGAGGATAATAACCGGAGAACTGGACCATACCGGAGAACTGAAGCTCGGACACAATGTAAAGATCGGATACTTTGCGCAGAACCAGGATGTGCTGCTGGATGAGAACAAGACTGTTCTTCAGACCATTGATGATGTTGCGAAAGGCGATATCAGAACAAAGATCCGCGATATGCTTGGAGCATTTCTTTTCAGGGGTGATGATGTTGAAAAAAAGGTTAAGGTCCTTTCAGGCGGAGAAAGATCAAGACTTGCTTTAGTCAAGCTTCTTCTTGAGCCCGTTAATCTGCTCGTACTCGATGAACCGACCAATCATCTTGATATGCGGTCGAAAGATATTCTGAAAAAAGCCCTGATCAAATTTGATGGCACATTAATTGTGGTGTCTCACGACAGGGATTTTCTGGATGGAATTGTAGGAAAAGTATATGAATTCAGACACAACAGGATAAAGGAAACCATTGGTGGAATCTATGATTTCCTCAGAAAAAAGAAGCTTCAGAATCTGAAAGATATAGAGATAAAGGAAAAAGTAAAGCAGACACTACAAACTACTGAGACCTCGACAAACAAACAGAAATACCTTGAAAAAAAGGAATATGAACGGAACCTGAGAAAGCTGAAAAAAAGGCTCGAAGAATCAGAGGCAGTGATTGAAAAGATCGAAACTCAGATACTTGCAGTTGACAAATCATTTATGGAACCAGGTAATAGTTCAGAGGCTCACGAGATAGATTACAGCAGGTACAGAGAGTTAAAGGATCAGCTGAACGAGGAAATGAACAAGTGGACACTGTACAGCGAAGAGCTTGAAGCATTCATAAAAGATAAGGAAGAATGAACAATTTGCTTCAGTTTGAAAAAGAATATAGTGTAAATGTTTATGAGACAGACCCTGACGGGATTTTATCTGCTGCATCACTTTTCAACTATATGCAGGATATAGCATCCGATCATGCTGAAAAACTTGGGTTTGGGAGGGATGACCTCATGAAGCATAACTGGTTCTGGGTACTTTCCAGAATGTATGCAGAAATTGAACATTGGCCAAAATGGAAGGATAAAATTATACTGAAAACATGGCCGAATGGTACTGACAAGTTGTTTGCCCTCAGAAATTATGAGGTTAAATTCAAGGACGGAAGTCCGGTTGCCAGGGGCACATCATCATGGCTTGTTCTCGACACAACAACAAGAAGGATACAGCGGCCTGAATCAGCATTGAGCCATTTTAAAAGAAATTTTGAATCTCAGGACTTTCCTCTCAGGTATGCTGCAAAACTTGAACCGGCCGAAAGTGATGCAGTGAATTCAGAATCATTCAGGGTAAAGATCAGTGATCTCGATATAAATCTGCATACAAATAACGTCAGGTATCTGCACTGGGTAAATGACACATACAATCTCGATTTCGTAATGAAAAATTCTCCTAAATCAGTTGAAATAAACTATCTTTCCGAATCGTTGTTTAATGAAGAGATATTTATTAAAACTGCAGCAGAGAATAACAATGAAAACTATTATAACCATTCGGTTTTCAGGAAGAATGATGGCAAGGAGTTGTGCAGAGTAAAAATCGGGTGGCAAAAGAAGCAATAACTCAGGATTACACGGGAAATGAGAAGGAAGAACAAACAAATATCATCAATTTCATTACTTTTTATTGTGACTATTCTGGCAGTTGTTTCTTCATGCAGAACAATAAAAACTTCTGTTGACACAAAGGACCTCTCCTACCTTTATAACCCTACAAAAAATTCATTTAATCCGGGATATTATGTAAGTGTTCAGTCGGAAAAGGAAGCCACTCTCACTGTCAGGTTTGTCTCCAATGAACTTTTCTTTTCCGAAGCCAATCCTGAAGGAGTACCAACTGCGGGAGTAATAGTCAGTGTAAAGCTTTTCATGGTGGACCAGAGCAGAACGCTGGTTGATACAATTTCCTATAACCTGAATATCATCAGGGATGCCAACAAGAGAGAGTATCTCTATAACCTGCCTCTTAAAGTTGAAAGCGGTAATAAGTATCTGGCAGAAGTCAAGGTACTCGATCGTTTGCGAATGATGGTTGCCCAGTCTTTCGTACAGTTCAATACAATTTCTACAATAAACAAGTATAACTTCATTTCACTGGGTTACTTCAATAAAAACCAGTTATTCTCACAGGTTCTCAGAGTAGATGAATATATCAGTCTTAAATACCTCAGAGGCTCCCTCGATTCATTATATATTTCATATTTCAGGCCTTACAGCTCGGTACCTGATCCTCCTTCTATGATGCTGCCGCAGAAGAGCTTAGATTATGATCCCGAAAGAATTGTAGCACTTGGCTATTCTGATACACTTCCTATAATGCTGCCGCGAAAGGGGGTATTTCTCTGCTCGGTAGACAGAAGGATGAGAGACGGATTTACCCTTTATAATTTCGGGCAGTCCTATCCCAACATGACAACTCCTGAAGAGATGATTGAGCCGCTTGTATATCTGGCCCCTCAGTTTGAACTTGAACAGATGAGAATCAGTGCAAGACCCAAACTGGCCCTTGACGATTTCTGGGTTAAATGCGGAGGCAACATAGAGAGAGCCAGGGAACTTATCAGGATTTATTATACCAGGGTTGTATATGCGAATATCTATTTTACATCTTTCACCGAAGGATGGAGGACAGAACGCGGGATGATATATGTAATTTACGGACCTCCTGACAAAGTTTACAAGAACCAGGAAGGGGAAACATGGGGATACAGAAAACCTGTTGTGAAATCATCCTGGGGTGGACGCTACAAAGTAAAGGAGGAATACCTTTTCTTCAATTTCAAACAGAAAGAAAACATTTTCTCAGACAACGATTATTATCTCAGCCGGAATGAAACTCTGATCTCTTTTTGGGATCAGGCAATCCTTAGCTGGAAAAAAGGAATTGTATTCAGGCTCGACAATCCTGAAGGTTTATAAAAAATCAATTTAATATCATGCAGAAAGAATCGGAATGCATTTTCGGCATCAGGACTGTTATTGAAGCAATCAAAGCAGGAAAACAGATTGACAGGCTGCTAATTAAACAGGGACTTCAGGGAGCACTTTACCATGAGCTGATGACTGAGGTTAAGAAGTATAATATAGTATTCCAGATAGTTCCATTGGAAAGAATTGAACTTGTTACCAGGAAGAATCATCAGGGGGTTCTGGCATGGCTCTCACCCGTAGAGTTCCAGCTTATAACCAATCTGCTGCCTATGCTGTATGAAACAGGAGAAGATCCTCTTATTATTGCCCTTGACGGGGTATCTGATGTAAGAAATTTCGGAGCAATTGTCCGTACAGCTGAGTGTCTTGGGGCACATGCCATTGTAATTCCTGAAAAAGGTTCAGCCAGAATCAATGATGATGCTGTAAAAACTTCCGCAGGGGCGCTCCATACATTTCCGGTCTGCAGGGAAAAAAGTATTGTTAGAACCATTGAATATCTTAAGGAATCCGGACTGAAAGTTATATGTGCCGGCGAAAAATCAGGCAAGGTTGTATCTGAGGTTTCACTGAAAGGGCCTACTGTTCTTATTATGGGATCGGAAGACAAAGGCATAAGCCGTGAATTGCTGGCACTTGCAGATCATCAGGTCAGAATACCGATGAGCGGTACAATTGAATCACTGAATGTATCTGTGGCAGCAGGGATTCTTCTTTATGAGATAATCAGGCAACGCAGTAAATGATCATTCAATAATATTTCTGATCCTGTCATCCAGCATCCTCTGATCAGCGGTGAAAGAGGCCAGACCTGCCAGTGTCAGCAAAGTATCTGGAGCGATCTTTTTCTCCTCAATTTTTTTTGCCCACCTTGAATGTACAGGTATTTTGCCATCTGAAGCAATGAAGCCTTTTTCCTCTTTTGTAAGAACGGGGAACATATCTTCACAACCCTCCTCCTGAGCAATATGAATGAGCTCTGTTCCTGATACCGGGATTTTTTTTGAAACTCTGTCAGAGAAACCAAGAACATTACTGTCAACATCCCAGAACTTCTCAATACCTGAATCTTTAGCTGAGGCATTCATATGGACTTTATAATTCTCATGCATCCTTGACTTAAACTTGCCTTTAAGCTCTTGATGTCCGGCAGCAGCAACCTTTGGTGGCATTGTAAAAACATCAGTTCCTGCGAGTAACTCGAGCTGACTATAATTTCTCAGACTGGCAGCAATTAACTTAGTCTGCCACAGGTTTTCGGCTGATAAGCCGGTTACCCAGTTTTGTGATGCAATAACTGCCATCTCACCTGCTCCTGATCCGTCGCCAAGCTTATTATCTATCATATAAGCTCCTATCCTGCCCAGAAACACATTAAGATAATCAGGACGAGCCAGTCTGGTAACCAGAACATTCTGGCGGGCACTGAATTCCAGAGTAAAGTTGATCCGTACACCTGAATCCCTGAGCAGCCGTGCCCCAATAAGACCCTCCGCAGTATATGGAACTTTAACAATGAACTGGTCGGGGCATATCTCATGATATCTTTTGCCATAATATTGTATTGCCTTTATATCGTGAGCAGTATCGGTATGCAGTTCAACACTTACATAACCTCCGAACTTCGAAGCCAGCCTTAATCCATGCCTGGCATTAAGAATAAATGCAATTTCCTTGACCTTTTCTTCAAGAGGAAGGTCTCTCACCACAGCTTTGGCTTCGGATATAAAGACATCATAAATACCTTTTTGTATCTCATTGTTGAGAAGGGTATTGTTTGTAGTCAGAGCACTCATTTCAGCAGTCCAGTTGGCTTCTGCTTCCTGCATATCACCAGTGTCGAGCCACAATTCGGTTCCCGCCTTAACGAGAGATTCCCAGAATGGATCTTTTTTACCCGTAAAATGTCTCTCATTAAGATCTTTCCAGAGAAAATCGCTTATTCGTGTATTCAGATCTGCCATTGCTTATAAGGATTTATTCAAGGTTTAACTTTTTATCCGAAAGGCTCAGCAGGTCGTCTCCGGTAGGCTGCTGATATACTTTGAGTCCAAATTCTCCGATTATTGCAAGTATATGTTCAAATATATCTGATTGTATATTTTCATAAGGTACCATCTGATTATTCTTTGTAAAGACATATACCTGTAAAGGAAGACCGTTTCCAACAGGATCCCTGTGTCTCAAAATCACAGGTTCTTTTGGATCTATAAAAGGGTGACTCAGGAGGTATGTCTCTGCATAAAATCTGAAAAGACCAAGATTTGTAAGGGCTGCATGGTTAAAATATGGGGATTGTGAGTCGGACTGAATTAAGGAAGGATTAAAGCTTTTTTCAGTTTTTTCGATATAATCCTTCAGAATGGGAAATTTTGAAAACCTCTCCTTAAGTTCAGCATCAATAAACCTGATACTTCTCATGTCAATAAAAATAGCTCTTCTGATGCGCCTTACTCCTGACTCCTCCATCCCTTTCCAGTTCTGGAAAGATTCATTTACAAGCGAATAAGTTGGAATGGTAATAATTGTCTTGTCAAAGTTCTGCACTTTTACCGTGTTCAGGGTTATGTCCAGAACTGTACCGTCTACCTCCCGTCCCGGAATTGTTATCCAGTCGCCAACCGAAAGCATCTTATTGACTGACAGCTGTATACTGGCTACCAATCCCAAAAGTGTATCTTTAAAGACAAGGATAAGGACAGCTGCCATTGCACCAAGACCGGCAAGGATACTAGTGATATCCTTCCTGAATATTACAGAAATGATTATGAGAATAGCAACCAGAACCACAAAAATCTTTACCAGTTGCACATAACCCTTGATGTGTCGGTGCTGAGCTATCGGAAGTGTATTATAAATCTTATGCCAGGCTTCAATGAATGAGTTTATGACTATTGTTCCTACAAGAACCATATAAATATAAGCCATCTTATGAACAAATACCATCCAGACCGGATATGCCTTTAGAGCCCATCCGGCTGAGAACCAGATAACTAATGCAGGTGCAAAATGAGATAACCTTGTAAAAACATTTTGCTCAAGAAAAATATCATCCCAGTTTGATTTGGTCCGTTTTACGATCCGTGTAACAACCTTCAGGATAATAAGTCTTGCAAAAAGGTTCACCAGCCAGCTGGCAAACAAAACAATTATTACAAGTCCTATTGTACTAAGGAAGGAAGCAACGCTGTAGCTTAAACCAGCCTGCAGGAATAAATCCTTAAGCCAAATGGCAGGATCATTTCTGAGAAGCATAAAATCAGTTTAGTTAAATCAGGTGCAAAAATATATAATTTATTGATAGGATTCTTACTTAAGAATAATCATCATAAACTAAACAGCAACAATTTGTTTTGCATAAGTGTAAGCAGGTAACATTAGAGAAGATTAATATGATCCTGATTAAAATAAAAAGATCCTGAATACCGCAGAAGCGGTATTCAGGATCTCAGGTACAAAACGATTTTTTGCTATTTGCTCTTCCGGTCAATAACATAGAATAGTACAAGACTCAGGCCACCGAAGAAGAAGATCATTGAAGGATAGAGAGCATCTTCATCAAGAGCTACCACGTTCACAAGTAGAGCAGCAATAAGGATTCCCAGTGCAATTCCCATTGAAAGCATTCCTATTTTAAGTGTGAATTTGCTCCATGAAAAGCTGATCTTCAAACCTTCTTTGCCTGTGTTAAACAAACTTGCATCGGCTCCTTTTTCAATAAGAGCCAGTCGCTCTTTATGACGTGTTGTAAAATAAATATAAAGAATCCCAAAGACTGTAGCGAATAAAGCTATAAATGTAATTGCTGCCTGCATGACTGATAATTATTGGTTAGTATTATTATTATTTATCATTTAGACTACATATAGAACCAACCGGTTACAAAATGAGAAAAAAATAATTTTAAGTAACCGTTTCTTACTTTTGTGCGTCAAATATGCAAAATGGAATATAAGGGCGATAACTATTATATTGATCAGGTCATTGCTGGGAAGGCAATTGCTTATAGCTATATAATTGATCGTCATAAAGATAAGGCGTTCAATCTTGCTTTCAGAATTTGCGGAAACAGGGAAGATGCAGAGGAGGTTGCGCAGGATTCATTTTTGAAGGCATACAGATCAATCAGGGAATTCAGGATGAAAAGCAGTTTTTCCACATGGCTTTTCAGGATTGTATATAACACGGCTGTCTCACAGATCAGAACAAGAAAGGACAGGACAAATTCCCTAAGTGATTATCCTTCTGAATCATTTGAATTTTCAGGAATAAATGAATTTGATGAAGATGCTGACAGAGAACATAAAAAGTATATAGTAAATCAGGCACTGATAAAACTTACTTCAGAAGAGCGAGCAATAATTAGTCTATATTATTATGATGACATGAGCATAGATGAAATAGCTGAAGTGACCGGATCAGGTAAATCAAATATTAAGGTCAGACTTTTCAGGGCCAGACAGAAAATGCTGGAAATAATTGAGAAATTTGAAAAAGAAAACTCAGTACGATATGAAACCAATACAAGAATCTGATTCAGACAGACTTAATCTGTTTATGAGCCCTGCAGAAATTGAAACAGCTCCTGAAGGGTTCACTGACAAAATGATGAATCAGATCAGAATGGAACCTGTTTCTGTACACTCAACTGCCGCGAATGAAAGAAGTCTGGTTCCTTTTATCTCGGCTGGCATTACAGCAATGTTTGTCCTGATCGCATTTCTTTTGAACGGGACGGAATCTTATTTTCCTGATTTCAAATGGACTGGTAAACTGAATAAGATAAGTTCAATTTTGTCTGAAATAAATTTACCATGGACTTTTTCCATGTCTCTTCCGGAAATAATGGCGTACGTGACAATAAGTATTTTCTTTCTTCTGATTTTTGACAGGACACTTTCCCGTTATTTTCATCAGGAAACCTGAAGATCGACTTTTGAATTAAGTCCTTTTTTGTTCAGAGAACGGCTCATTGCATTAAGCACCTCAACAGGTCCAAGCCTTACCTCACATTTGCCTTTGAAATGAACAATAAGCGCACATTGTTCAGCCTGTACCTCATCATGTCCGCATACCTCAACAAGTGACTTGATCACATGTTCGACAGTATTGACATCATCATTAAAAAGAATCAGGGAAGCTGATTCACCTCCGCTTCTTATCTTGTCGTCTCTATGTAAAGTTCTCTCCTTCATCTCAGATTCTCAAAAAGCTGCCTCGCAGTTTCAATAGGTATCTCTTTAGACCCCAGCCAGGCAACCACTTTTGCATCCCGATAGCCATTCCTGATCATGAGATCGGCATATTCGGCAGCGCTTTCAAAAGTAATAAAATTCCCGATTAAATATGCAATTTTCTTGTCTTCAAGGGTAAGTATATCCATTCCCCGGTTACCTGCCAGAGTCTTCATTGACTCAATAACATTGGGTTTAACAGGCTTGACAACTTTCATTATCTCAACCCTGAAAATAAGGGTCGGAGGTAATGTATCAGCTGGTATAACTACCGGCAGCCTGTTGACAGTCCGTTCAAAAGGCCTCATACCCCACTCCTTCTCAAGCACAGCCGCCCTGTCGGCAGAAACTGGTTTCCTGCCAGTAAATGATGAAATGAATGAATCTTTGAACCCTTTACCTTTGACTTCGGTAAGAGCTGTCCTTGCATCACTTATCCTTCTGAACATACCTGCATAATATGTCTTAAGTTCCGATCCTTCTGTCCTGAACCCGTATACCGGCGTAATCCCCTTAAAATATACAGGTGAAACCGGATTCCTGAAAACTGCTATCTGAATCCTGTAAATCAATCCTTCAGGTACTGCCGGATCAATCTCAATTTTTTCATCCTTGTTTGATACAGGTTTATCAAGTACTTTGAAATAGGAAAATATCTCTATGGTATCAGATCCGGCTTGATTAAATTTACCTGAAGCAACATGCTGATTATCAATTGTTTTTACATCCTGATTATCAACTGATTGCTTAATTTCAGGTATTTTTTCCTCTCCCGGATTCATAAAAACATAGGCTTCCTTATATTTCTGATCGGCTGAATTCTGGTATCCTGCTGCAAGAAGTTCATATTCGGCAATTTTTTTCCTGAAGGCTGCTTTTTTATCATTCGGAAGCTTCTCGAGTTGAAGTTTCAGACTACCGATCAATGTACTGACAGAATCAGCCATGAACTGAAAACCCAATGCTTCATCAAGTGTCGCTGAATAATCTGCATTAAGAAGCTCTTTTTCAGGTAATGAATTCTCAGGGGCGGTTTCCTTTATGATAACAGCTTCCGTAACTACCGGAGATATAACTGCAGGTTTTACCTCTGCTACAACTTTCTCTTCAGGCTTTTGTGCAATTTTCTCAAGAGCACCCTTCTGCAGGGTACATTGCTGAATATATTCCTGGACACCCAGTTCCCTGGCAATTTTCTTACCTGCGGCATCACTGTATTTATTATATGAATCGGAGGCTGATGCAAAATCACCATTTAGATGCTGTGCTCTGGCTAAAATAAAAATGGCATCCTCGGGCAATGGCCGCGCTGCCGTATTGTTTTCAAGAGCCTGAGTAAGAAGAGCTGCAGCTTCAGCAGGATTTTTTTCCAGCTTAACAAGAGAGGCCGCTGCATAGTATTTGTAAAGAGGATCTTTGGAGTAAGTCCTTAGAAGTTCGCTGAATTCGTCATATGCTTTCTCATAGTCGCCTTTGGAATAAGCTTCCAAAGATGATTGCCTGGTAGGCTTTTGTTTTCCATCCTGCGACAAAAGTTCAGCTGAGAATAATCCGATCATTATAATCAGAAGAAGTATGGAATGTTTTAAAAAATTCATTAATTTCACCATGTCTCAGACTGCTAAAAAAATATGTATCCTTTGTCGGAAAGAATGGAACAATATCCCTTGATTCGTGTTGATAACAAAAAACCTGTTTTTTACTTATTACAGTTCAAACTTCGTAAATTTACAGCTAATAACAAAATAGAGCTTGTCATGATAAAGTTGGAAGAAGGAATGAAAGCGCCTCTGTTTGAAGGCATTGACCAGAGTGGGAAAAAGATAAAATTAAATGACTACAAAGGGAAGAAGGTAATCCTATATTTTTATCCCAAAGACAATACTCCGGGCTGTACAGCGGAAGCTTGCAATCTCAGGGACAATCAGTCAGCTCTTTTGAAGAAAGGTTTTGTTGTTATTGGTGTAAGTCCCGACAGTGAAAAGTCACATAAGAATTTTGCCGGTAAGTATTCTCTCCCATTTCCTCTCATAGCTGATGAATCTAAAAAGATTTTAAACGATTTTGGAGTATGGGGTGAAAAAAAGATGTATGGCAAAAGCTATTTTGGAGTTTTAAGAACCACCTTTATTATCAGTGAAACCGGAGTTATTGAAAAAATAATCACAAAAGTAAACACCAGCAGTCATACTGAACAGATCCTTGACTTGTACAAATTATAAATCTATCAATATGAGCAACGAAAAAAAAGTAAGAAAAGAAATAAACAAAGACAAACTTAAAGCTCTTGAAGTTACCCTGGGCAAGATTGAAAAAGATTTTGGCAAGGGTACAATAATGAAGCTTGGAGATCATGCAATTGAGAATATCCAGGTGATATCTACCGGATCAATTGGTCTTGATGCAGCTCTTGGAATCGGCGGACTGCCACGTGGAAGAGTAATCGAGATATATGGTCCGGAAGCATCAGGTAAGACAACCCTTGCAATTCACGCAGTTGCCGAAGCCCAGAAGAATGGCGGAATAGCTGCAATCATTGACGCTGAACACACTTTTGACCGGAACTATGCTGAAAAACTGGGTGTTGACGTTGAGAACCTTCTAATTTCACAGCCTGACAACGGAGAACAGGCTCTTGAGATTACAGATAACCTGATCAGGTCAGGTGCAATTGATATTATTGTTATTGATTCCGTTGCAGCCCTTACACCAAAAGCTGAGATTGAAGGCGAGATGGGAGATTCAAAAATGGGGCTTCAGGCAAGACTTATGTCACAGGCTCTCCGAAAGCTTACTGCCAATATAAACAGGACGAATACTTCATGTATCTTCATTAACCAGCTGCGTGATAAAATAGGTGTCATGTTCGGAAACCCTGAAACAACAACAGGAGGAAATGCACTGAAATTCTATGCATCAGTCAGACTCGACATCCGCAGAACAGCCCAGCTGAAAGAGGGCGAGGAGATAATAGGAAGCAGAACCAGGGTCAAAATAGTTAAGAATAAACTTGCCCCTCCTTTCAAAAAAGCAGATTTTGATATTCTTTACGGTGAAGGTATATCACAGCTTGGAGAGATTGTTGACCTGGGCGTTGATTTTGAGATTATTAAAAAAAGCGGCTCCTGGTTCAGCTACGGAGATACAAAACTGGGACAGGGACGAGATGCTGTAAAACTTATTATTAAGGACAATCCTGAACTTTATGAAGAGCTGAAAGCTAAAGTAAGTGAAGCTCTGAAGAAATAATTTTTTGACCTTTTTAACCGCAAAGTACGCTAAGATGTTGCAAAGAACGCAAAGCTAAAATGCATAATTTCAGTTCTTTGCGTCCCGATAGCTATCGGGATTCGCGTTTTGTCTTTGCGTCCTCTGCGGTTAAAAGGATTTCTGTTTTTTCAACAGTCCAGTTATTGTTTCCTAGATTGAGGAAACAGGATAGGAGGCAAATTCAATAAATACTCTATGAAAAATTTATTAATCACTTCGACTGTTCTTGTAGCCCTTGTAGTATTTTCATGCATTCAAAAAACTACTCCGGTACAGGAATCGACAAAACAAATAAATAATTCCCTGACAGCTGAAGAGAAAGCCGGGGGAGTAATGACTCCGGAGATTCTCTGGAAATTCCGCAGACTGGGATCATTTGCACTTTCACCAGATGGATCAACAATCCTTTACACTGCAACCGACATAGATGTTCAGACCGAGTCAAGATTGACGAATATTTATAAAATAGGGGCAGCAGGGGGAGAAACAACACAGCTGACAACCGATGGAGGCAGCTCTCCTCAATGGTTTAACAACGGAAAATCTATTGCTTTTACAAATAAAGGTACACTCTATACAATGAATCCTGATGGTTCTGAGCAAAAGGCTGTTAGCGGCATGAATGACTTTGAGATTTTCGCTGTGTCGCCTGAAGGAAACAAGATTTATTTCACAAGAAGAGTAAAGATTGACCAGACTGCCAACGAAAAATACAATCTCCCTAAAGCAAAAGTCAGGATCATCAACGACCTTATGTACAGACACTGGAACTACTGGAGTGACTATTCATACAGCCACATTTTCGTTGCATCATTTAATGGCAGCGAGGTTAAGGATGCAAAAGATATCATGGAGGGACAGAGGTTTGAATCTCCGACTGCACCATATTTTGATGAAGCTGAAATTTCATGGAGCCCCGACGGAAAATATATTGCCTACACATCTAAAAAACTTAATGGCATTGCTGATGCCAGAAGTACTAATTCAGACATCTACCTGTATGATCTGAATAACTCCAAAGAGGCCAATATAACTGACGGAAACAGGGGGTATGACAAATCACCTGTATTTTCTCCCGATGGATCTAAGATCGCATATCAGAGCATGGAGAGAGATGGTTATGAGGCTGACCTCGACAGGCTTTTTATTTATGATATACAAGAAGGCAAGCGTAGCTGGCTGACCAGAGGATGGGATTTTGATGTTGAAAACATCAACTGGGCCGATGACCAGAATATATATTTTACCTGCGCTTACCTGGGTACTGCACAGATATTCAGGACCAGTTTATCAAATAAAGGTGTTGACAAGGTAACTGAAGGAGTTCATGATCTGGGTCCTCTCAATCTTAAATCAGGAGTACTTGCATCAGGCATTGCATCAATGTCCAAGGCAAATGAATTATGTATTGTTGATCTTAAATCAGGAACTTTAAGGCAGCTGACCAATCTGAATAAAGAAATCTTTGAATCAGTAAAGATGGGGAAGGTTGAGGAAAGGCATGTAACAACCAGGGACAGGAAAGATCTTCAGATGTGGGTGATCTATCCTCCTGATTTTGATCCTTCAAAAAAATACCCTGCACTTTTGTTCTGTAAAGGAGGTCCTCAGGGGCCGCTGGGTCAGAGCTGGTCGTATCGCTGGAATTATCAGCTGATGGCAGCTAAAGGATATATAGTAATAGCACCTAACCGTCGTGGAAACTCAGGATTCGGCCAGGAGTGGAAAGAGCAGATTTCAGGTGATTACGGAGGGGCAAATATCCAGGACTATCTTGATGCAACCGACGCGATGGCAAAAGAGCCCTTTGTAGACAAAGAGAAGATTGGGGCTGTCGGAGCAAGTTATGGCGGATACTCAGTATTTTATCTGGCAGGAATGCACGGAGGCAGATACAAGGCATTTATTTCTCATTGCGGGATGTTCGACTTCACAAGCTGGTATGGTTCAACAGAGGAACTCTGGTTTCCTGACAAGGATATTGAAGGCCCCTATTGGAACACCCCGGCCAGTTACAAATACTCTCCACACCTAATGGTTGATAACTGGGATACTCCAATTCTAATTATAACAGGAGCAAATGACTTCAGGATTCCCTATACTCAGAGTATGGAAGCATTTCAGGCAGCACAGCTGAAGGGCGTGCCCAGCAGGTTACTATTCTTTGAGGATGAATATCATTTTGTCACTAAGCCCCAGAATGCAATTATCTGGCAAAAGGAATTCTTTGAATGGCTTGATACTTATCTGAAATAGATTAAAAAAAGTTCCCGCAGATTTCGCAGATCTACGCTGATTTATTCCGCGAGAATCCGCAAGATCTGCGGGAAATCTTATTTTGAATTAAGTAACTCCAGTACTCTGCATACTTTCTCTCCCACCGGTAATTCTCCATCGATCCAGTGAATTTTTGTCCCTTTTTTTTCCATTCCGCGAAACCAGGTCATCTGTCGTTTTGCAAACTGATGTATAGCAATTTCCAGATCGCTGACCATTTTTTCATAAGTAAGTTTACCCGTAAGGTAAAGTGTTATGTATTTATATTCCAGTCCATAATATATAAGTATTTCCGGATCAACGCCTGAATCAATTATTCTCTTAACCTCCTCAACCATTCCGGCATCAAGCCGCTGATGCATACGCATGCTGATTCTCTGTCGTCTCACCTCCCTGTCGAGCATGACTCCTATAACCAGAGAGTTTATTCTGGGCATATGGCTTTTATGAGCTTTTCGGTTCCTGTTAAAATGCTCTATTTCAATAGCCCTGATCACCCTTTTCTTAGTGTCGATGTCAGTAGTATTATGCAGGCTTTTCATAGCTGCCAGTATCCCTGTAAGCTCCTCCATCGATTTTTTCTCAAGTCTGCTTCTGAGTCCGGTATCAGGAGGAACCTCATCCATCTTATATCCTTTGATAATACTATCGGCATACATTCCGGAACCACCGCAAACAACCGGAAATATACTTCTATCCTTCAGTGACTTGTATACTTTGAAAAAATCCCGCTGATATTCAAAGACATTATATTTATAACCTGGCTCGGCTATATCAATAAGGTGGAAGGGAATTTTAGTACCTTCTATGAAATAATCATCATAGTCTTTACCTGTACCAATGTCCATGCCCTTGTAAACCTGTCGCGAGTCAGCACTTATTATTTCACCGTTTAAACGACGTGCAACTGAAACAGCGAGTGAGGTCTTTCCTGAGGCAGTAGGACCGGTTACTATTACAAGGTCGTAATTATTAGATGTTTCCGGGTCCAATCAGCTGATCTTTTAGAATAAAAGCAATTTACATTAAATTTAATTAATTTTGACGCTCATTCAATACAATAATTTATGGACTACCGGTTTCTTCTGACAGGAATTAAAAATATCCTCATTAATCCGTCAAAGTATTGGTTTACAATTAATTCAGAAAACATATCTGTAAAGGCTGTCAGAAACAGTATTTTACTTCCACTGACACTTCTTGTATCTGTTGCAGTATTTTCCGGATCACTGATCTTTATTAATACTGAATTGTCATTTATCTATTCCATATTCCTGGGAATCAAGAAATTCATTGTTATTCTCACTACAACATATATTGCTGCCATAATACTTCGTGAAACTACTTATCCTCTTGACCTGGGAAGAAGCTTCACAGTTTCATTCAGACTGATTGTTTTTTCACTTGTCCCCCTGCTTCTCTGCCAGATTATTAGTTCAACTTTTGAATCCCTCCTTTTCATAAACATTACTGGTCTTTACGGACTTTATATTTTCTGGGCTGGTGCAGAAGTTATACTTAAACCGCAACATCATAAAAGAATTCCTTTGCTTGTTGCTACAACTGTTGTATTTACTGGCATTTATTTAGCTATTGACATTTTCCTGTCAATGCTAACCGACAGAATTTTCTACTCTTTCTTTGCTTAGAGACAATCTATGAAAGGAGGCACCAACAATATCGTTATTAAGAATAAGAAAGCTTCTCATGACTATGAGTTCCTTGAAAAATTTATTGCCGGGATTAAACTTTCAGGAACAGAAATAAAGTCATTAAGGCTTGGAAAAGCAACTATTGCTGATTGCTACTGTTATTTCAGCAACAGCGAACTCTATATAAAGGGTATGCATATAGCGGAATACTGGTGGGGAAATCTCAATAATCATGATCCTCTCCGGGACAGGAAACTGTTGCTTACAATAAGAGAGCTCAGAAAGATTGAAAGAAAAGTAAAGAGACAGGTCTTACAATTATTGTTATAAAGGTCTTCATCAATGAAAGAGGTCTTGCCAAAGCAGAGATTGCTATATCAAAAGGCAAGAAAGAATATGACAAGCGCGAAACCCTTAAGCGCAAAGATGCTTCCCGCGAAATGGACAGAATGATGAAACGATAATTCAGAAGTTGGGGCTCAGGAGATATCTGGAGTAGAATTTTGCAATAGCATCCACTGCTTCCTCTGAGGTATCAACAAGACTGAAGAGTTTCATATCATCAGGAGAGATGTTTTCCTCCTGTTCCAGCATCACCTCCTCAATCCATTCAAGCAAACCCTTCCAGTATTTCCTGCCGACCAGAATAATAGGAAACTTACCTATCTTCCTTGTCTGGATCAGAGTTATTGCTTCAAAAAGTTCATCAAAGGTTCCGAAGCCTCCCGGAAGAACGATAAAGCCCTGTGAATACTTCATAAACATCACCTTTCTGACAAAAAAATAATCGAAAGTAATGAGTTTATCAGCATCTATATAAGGATTAGGGCGCTGTTCAAAGGGAAGATCAATATTTATTCCAACCGATTTACCATTTCCACGTGCGGCTCCCTTGTTAGCGGCTTCCATAATACCAGGTCCGCCACCTGTAATTACACCAAATCCGGTAAGTGTCAGCTTATAAGCGATCTCCTCTGCAAGTCTATAGTATTTATCGTTGTAATGAGTTCTGGCAGAACCAAATATAGATACACATGGCCCGATCCTGGCAAGTTTCTCAAATCCCTCCACTAGTTCTGATATTATCTTAAAAACCCTCCATGAATCAGTGGTGTGAATTTCATTCCAAGTCTTCATCTCAAATGCATCCTTGATCAGATCTGCAGGTTTCTCCATTTCCTGTATAATTATAAATTAAAGTATCTCAAATATAATTAAATTCTCAAGCCTGAAGTTCCGGCTTCAGGTATTTTCCGGTATAACTTTCCCTGCATTTTCACAAGTTTTTCAGGAGTTCCGGAAAATAGAATGTTCCCTCCGGCTTTTCCACCCTCCTTACCAAGATCAACAACATAGTCGGCCATCTTTACAACGTCTAGGTTGTGTTCAATGACTATAACAGTATTGCCTCTTTCAACCAGTTTATTGAGGACCTCCATCAGAACCCTGACATCTTCAAAATGCAACCCTGTAGTAGGTTCGTCAAGTATATAGAGTGTTTTGCCTGTATCTTTCCTTGCCAGCTCTGTAGCCAGTTTCACCCTTTGTGCCTCACCTCCGGATAATGTTGTTGACTGTTGTCCAAGCCTGATATAACCCAGCCCGACATCCTGGAGTGTTTTTATTTTATGAAATATTGACGGGACATTAGCAAAAAATTCCACGGCAGTGTTAATTGTCATTTCAAGAACATCACTGATCGACTGCCCTTTATATTTTACTTCCAGAGTCTCGCGGTTATAACGTTTACCGTTACATTCGGTGCAATGAACATATACATCAGGAAGGAAATTCATCTCGATAGTTTTCATCCCGGCACCTTCACATCCCTCGCATCTTCCTCCCTTCACATTAAAAGAAAACCGTCCGGATCCAAATCCCCTGATTTTCGCTTCAGTAGTCTGTTCAAACAATTTTCGTATATCGGTAAAAACTCCCGTATATGTTGCAGGATTTGATCGTGGTGTTTTTCCGATCGGTGCCTGACTAACTTCAATAACTTTATCAAGATGTTCAATCCCCTTTAATTCCTCATAAGGGAGAATTGATTTCCCGGAGTTATGATATCTCCTGGCCAATGCCGGATGAAGGGTCTGGTTTATAAGTGATGACTTACCGCTTCCTGAGACTCCTGTAATACAGACAAATGTGCCAAGAGGCAGGATCAGTTCAACATTGTTCAGGTTATGACCTTTTGCACCAGTGAGCGTCAGAAATTTACCGTTACCTTCACGCCTTTTTTGGGGGATATGAAGTTTTCTGGTGTTATTCAGATATTTAGATGTTATCGTGTCCGATTTCATTATCTCTTCCGGACTTCCTTCAGTAACAACAAGTCCGCCGTGTACTCCTGCTCCGGGTCCCATATCAATAACATGATCTGCCGATAGAATCATTTCCTTGTCATGTTCGACAACAATAACTGAGTTTCCTGCATCACGAAGCTGTTTCAGGGCTGAAATCAATTGACGGTTATCGCGCTGATGCAATCCAATGCTCGGTTCATCAAGTATGTAAAGTACATTCACCAGTCTTGATCCGATCTGGGTAGCAAGTCTGATCCTCTGGCTCTCGCCACCTGAGAGGGTTCTGGCTCCTCTGTTCAGTGAAAGGTATTCAAGTCCAACTTCAAGTAAAAACCCCAGTCTTGAGCGGATCTCTTTTAGGATCTCAGCTGCAATAGCTTTCTGTTTCCCGCTCATCTTCTCTTCAATCCCATCGAGAAGACGTGAGAGTTCCCTTATATCCATTGAAGAGAGCTCCCCTATATTTTTATCGGCTATCCTGAAATACAGAGACTCCTTCTTCAGGCGGGTACCATTGCATTCAGGGCAGACATTGTACTGAACATACTGGTCTCTGATCTTCCCTGTAGACTTTGAACCGCTGATAGTCTCAATATTCCCGATAAAATTAACAACACCTTCAAAGGTTAGGAAATAGTTTGAGGTCATTCCGAGTGGGGTGTTTGAAAGTTTGAGCACCTCATCAGAACCGTATAATACCTTATTAAGAGCCTCTTCGGGAATATCCTTTATAGGTGTGTCGATTGTAAATCCGTTCTTCTCTGCAATCGCCTCAATCTGCCAGAAAATCCAAATATTCCTGTATTTGCCAAGAGGTTCAATTCCTCCTTTTCTTATGCTCATTTCCCTGTCGGGAATCATTTTCTCAACATCGATACTGGACACTTCACCAAGACCGTTACAATGAGGGCAGGCTCCCTGCGGTGAATTGAAAGAAAAAGTATGGGGTGCAGGCTCATTGTAAGAAAGGCCTGTAACCGGACACATTAAATGACGGCTGAAGAATCTGGGCTCCTTGCCTTCTGCATCAAGTACCATCATGACCCCGTCTCCCTGGTCCAGTGACATTATTATTGAATCGTGAAGTCTTTTATCGGTGGTATCTCCTACTTTGAATTTGTCGATTACAAGTTCAATGTAATGAGTCTTGTATCTGTCAAGCTTCATACCGGCAACAAGCTCTTTGATCTCATTGTTTACCCTGACATGAAGGAACCCTTTGCGCCGGAGCTGTTCAAAAAGCTCCTTGTAATGACCTTTCCTGCCTTTAACAACAGGAGACAGGAAATATACTTTTGCTCCTGCAAATCTGCTTTTCACCAGTTCAAGGATCTGTTCATCGGTATACTTTACCATTTTTTCTCCTGAAGACCATGAATAAGCTTCTCCGGCACGGGCATAGAGCAATCTGAGAAAATCATAAATCTCCGTAATAGTTCCGACAGTTGACCTGGGGTTTTTATTTGTAGTTTTCTGCTCTATTGAAATAACAGGACTCAGACCGGTTATCTTATCCACATCAGGTCTTTCCATTCCTCCCAGAAACTGACGTGCATAGGCTGAAAGTGTTTCCATATAGCGTCGCTGCCCTTCAGCATAAATAGTATCAAATGCCAGAGATGATTTTCCGCTGCCACTTAATCCGGTAATAACAACAAGTTTATTACGCGGTATTGTGACATCTATATTCTGCAGGTTATGAACCCGGGCACCCAGTACTTTTATCTCCTCGCTCATATTTACCGGCCGGTTATCAGATCAGTTTTCAGTCTCACTCTTTTCAATTGTACGCATCCCCTCTGCAGGTATCTTTATCAGGTAAGTCTTGTTGGCTTTTGGAGTAAGATAAGGCTTCCTGAGCCATGGATTCAGAGACTTCAGTAATTTATAGTTTGTCCCGAAATGGCTCGCAAAATCAGAAAAATCTGAAACAGCAGTATCAACTTTTACTTCATAGTATTTTAACTCCGGATAGAGATCATCTTTACCAAGGTCAAATCCATAAGCTGAAGGATCGGAAATAATAAGCTTATATGCCACAGCTCTGAATATGAAACGTGCAGTTTCCTCGGCAAGAAGCAGATCATAATAATTGTTTTGCTTCTGTATTCCTATCTGCTCATCCATTCTTCCTCTGCCTCCGTTATATGAAGCAGCAGCAAGTGTCCAGCTTCCATATTTTTCAAATGATTTCCTGAAAAAATCGCAGGCAAATTTTGTTGACTTTTCAATATGATACCTTTCATCTACCACAGTATTGATTTCCATACCCTGCTCCCTTCCTGTTTCAGGCATAATCTGCCAGAAACCTGTTGCTCCCACAGGAGAAACCATATTGCTGTAGTCGCTCTCAGCAGCTGCCAGATATTTGAAGTCCTCAGGAATGTTATTCTCTTTAAGTATTTTCTCTATCATAGGAAAATATCTGTGTGCCCTTTTAATTATAAGTATGGTGGAAGAATGACGGTAAGCACTTATAAGTATTTCTCTTTCAAGACTTTCCCTTGTATCAAAATTTTCAAGAGGCATACGTTCTCCTGCAAAAATAACCTCCTCCGGAAGCTTGAATGATTGAATATTATATAATGTATCTGAACAAGATTTTTCAGGTTCTTCACCGATTTCCCTGAAACCGAATCCAAATATCAGCATCATCGCTATCACTGCAGTCATGGCAGAAATCGATACAATCGCACGTTTATTAAAACTCATAATCGAACACTCTCTTTTTTAACAATTCGCAAAGGTAAGAATAATACTGCTTTAATAACAGAATAGCATTTGTCAAATTAGTTCTGTTTTGACAAATTCTAAAAATCTACCAGTTTTCTGTGGCTTGATGCCTGATTAGAATTTATATGATAAACCCGAGAAGATTCCTATAGAATAAGGATGAAAACCTGTAGTCTTCCCTGAATTAAAAGGATTTATATAGTATCGGAATGTGGGTTCGAGATTAAGTGAAAGATTATCTGACAGGTTGTATTCCATACCCATACCAAGGGAACTGCTAAGGGAAACTGCATTCAATCCCTCAGTTGTTCCAATCGGATATTTAATCCCATTATTCTCAGTATACACCGAGTTGTTCAGAAGGAAGTTATAGGACATTCCTCCGACAACATTAAGATCAACTTTGCTTTCCAGAACCTTATAACGCAAGATTACAGGAAATTCAAGGAAGCTCAGATCCTGATAGATAGTACTGCTCACATATGACAGGTTGGCTTTTACAGGATCGAAAACATCACTGGTATAATATGTCTGGACCCTTGCCGGCAGATTATATGAGTTCAGGAATACGTCAGAATTACTAGTATAAACTGTACCTGATGCTGTAACTATCTCGAAGTTATGATCACCTTTTGAATTGTCATACTGCTCGAAGCCGCTGTAGGCATTGACCCCGCCAACTTCCTGTCCAAGTGATGAATAATACAAGCCGGATTGTATGCTGAACCTGCTTGAGATCTTATATGCAAGGCCCACACCT
>JADKBL010000014.1 GCA_016718875.1 Bacteroidota bacterium | reverse complement strand
TCATCATTTGACTTCCCCTTGAATCTTGTCCACCACTCATCAAAAACCAGGGATTTGTAGGCAATTGCAGACGGGGTCAGCGTCCAGTCTTTCCTGTAAAGAGAAGAAGCCGGTATCCAGTGGGCTCCGGCCCAAAAATTCCACATCATGATTGCATCTACTGCAGGATGTGCAAAACAGATGCGATAATAGTCTTTAAGGTTCTGAGCAAACTGATCTTCTTCTTTTTTGGTTGGTATCAACGACGTATCTTTCTGATATTTTGATCGCTGACCGGGCATATTGAATTCGGTGATCTTGACCGGCAATCCAAATTGTGCAAGTATGTCGAGTGCATATCGCAGGGTATCTCTGCTGAAATCCTCTGCATGTAGGTGTCCCTGTACCCCAATTCCATCTATTGGTACCCCACGCCCCTTCATATCTTTTATATGATCGACATATTCCTGCAACAATCTACCGGTAAGTATGTCATAATCGTTAAGATAAAGTTTTGCATCAGGATCGTATTCTTTTATCCAATCTGCCATTTTTTTGGTTATCCCCGGCCCGAGCCTTTCCTGGTAATAATCACCGTGCATCATTTCGTTATTAAAATCGTATTCTGTAAAACGACCTTTATAACGCGGGGCAATGGTTCTTGCCCGTTTATATAGTTCATCGTACAACTGGTCATCAGAAAGCGCCTTTACCCAATCCTGCACATAATATATGCCCCAGTATAAATTGTGCCCTCTCAGGGGAAGATGGTTAGCATCCGCCCATGTAAGAATATTATCCGTAGTCAGGAAATCAACTTTTCCTTTTTCAGGTTCCATATGATGCCATTTCAATGAACTCGCAGTAACACCGACATTGAAATTCTCCAGGAATTTCTGCTTATATACCCTGGCATCTTGTTCACCCATTTTTCCATCAAATGCGGCACTGTTCAAAGCACATCCGAACCAGAATTCATGCTTTTGTTGTTCCAGTTCAATCTTTGTATTCGGAGTTGTTTTAACAACGATAACCCCCGTACGATACTTTTGGATGGAATCAGCCAGATTCCACGAATCTGAATGGGTCATAGGTAATTCTGTCCATACTGATGAAGCTTTCTGTGCCATAATAGAGTAGGGTAATATGGAACAAAATCCACTTAACAATAAAAACAACAGTTTTTTCATGAATCTTTTTTTGTTAAACAAATCAGATAATCAAATATACAATGTATTGCCGGTTATTTGCCTGACTGCTTCCCTGTAATCACTAAGGTTCTGAGCCTTTTTAATTTTTTTAAGTCCTTTTGGAGAGCCGGGAAATGATTGAATAAAGAACTCCCAGAAGGTATACATTTTCATAAGAAGATGTTTCTGACCCGATAATGCCTCTTCCCAGGAAGAGAAGAGGGCATCATGAAAAGAGTTAAAGACTTCGTATCTGTTTTCCGGATAGACAGGATTATCAGCTTTAATCATAGCGGGTAAAAAGGGGTCGGCAATAAGGCCTCTGCCTATCATCCAGTTATTTATGGAAGGGAAACGATCTTTCATTTCCCTGAATCTCTGAACAGATTTAATATCTCCATTATAAAAAATTTTATGAGTGCTTAGCCCGAGGCACTCTTCAAATGTCTTCAGATCAACTTCTCCCCTGTAAAGCTGCTTCCCGGTTCGCGGGTGTATTGCGATATTTGAAAGCCTGTATCTCTCAAGTACCGGTAAGACATGAAATATCTCCTGCGGACTTTCGTAGCCCAACCGCATTTTTACCGAAACCTGAATATCTGTCTCTGCAGATACCCTGTTCAGGATTTCGTTAATCTTCTCAGGAATACTCATCAAACCAGAACCCATCCCTCTTTTTGCAATCATAGGGTATGGACATCCCAGGTTCCAGTTCAGCTCATTATATCCAAGTTTCTGAACATATTTTGCCACAAACAAAAATTCATCGGCATCTTTTGTAATTACCTGAGGAATAAGATTAAGCGATTTGTTATTTGCAGGTAATATATCGCGTTCATTAGCAGGCTTGATCTCCATTTTCCCGTTTACCTGTATATATGGAGCAATATATCTGTCTATCCCTCCGAAAAACCTTTGAAAGGCATTACGGAACCGGAAATCAGTAAATCCCTGAAGCGGAGATGAGTGAATGGTCAGCATAGTTTATAAATCCGGTCAGGACCTGTTCCATTTATTATCCGGCTAATTACAAAAATAGTAAAACCGGACTTAAATCTGTTGATAGTGCGGATAGTGGTGCTAAAACCGGGAGTGGTACTATTACAAGCCGGCTGTCCCCACCATTTCCCCTCCGAGGCTAACATTAAATGAAGAAGGGAGAATTAATACTTGAGCCTGCAGGCTGTGATCAGAACATATTTACAACTGAGGACCAAACAGACAGAAAGACCCCATATACAGATTACCAATGGATTCTATCTTGACCAGATAAACGTATACGTATACTTAACCGTTAAATTAGTTTTGTTCATAAATGGAAGTTCAGGATACTGACGGTTTAAATTGGTATTGTAATCACCGTTATAAACCAAATAAAAGTCATTCCCTTCACGGGGATTGTAACGGAACCTGATATTGTTGACGCCGAATTTATCATTGCTGCTGTACTGGAAGTACATCAGAAGCGAAAGTTTGGTGGTAAAGGTAAATTCAGATTTTAACCTGACCAGATGTGATCTGAAATGCTGATCACGATCGCGGACATCAACCTGACTGTACTGGTAGCCTAATCCAAGATTAACATTTGAAGAAATCCTGAAATTAACCTGAGCCGGAGTCAGGTTGATGTAGGTACCATCGTAATA
Source organism: Bacteroidota bacterium (assembly GCA_016718875.1). GTDB lineage: Bacteria > Bacteroidota > Bacteroidia > Bacteroidales > VadinHA17 > LD21. The sequence goes on along the minus strand of JADKBL010000014.1, from coordinate 71,173 downwards.
TCCTCCTATGTTTAACATGTAATTAAAAGAAATCAGGCGGTTTGTAGGAGTGTTGAAGCCGGTTTCGTAATTATAATAATCATAAGATCCCACCGGGAAGAAGACATCATCCGACAAATTAAACTGTTCGGTAAGGTAATCCTGGTGCCTGAAGAGGTCAACCCAACCGCCAAATCCGTTTTTTAAGGCGATATTATAACCGACTGAATATGTCGAGAGAAAGGTCCTCCAGTCTTCATTTGTCTTATTTACCAATGCCCAGACCATTATATACTGCCTGAGCATCTTTTTATTTTCATCATTATATGCCCACCCGTAGCCTGTCTGACCATAAAACTGAGTGTAGTTTTCCATTTGTTCGAAGCCCATCTGGGGATCATAATTTTCCCCTGACCGTGCAAAAGAAAAATCATAATTCAGTCCGACTGTTGCCCGGTTTTGCCAGTCAAAATTGATCTTGGCATGCTTCAGCAGATTTCCCGTGTATGTTACGCTGTTATCGAAGGTATGAACATAGCTCGTGGTTATATAGTTATTTTTGAATGGGTTTAAAATCATATCTGCCGCTGTATTGATGTTGTAATTACCCATTGCATCAATTTTACTCGTTACCATACCTCCGGCATAGCTGGTTTCATTAAAAACCTGTTTTCTCAGTCTTAAGACTCCATGATTGGCAGAATATAAATGAGTTACAGAATCAGTATCAGGATCGGTGTAATCAAAATCAGTAGTCTGCATATCAAGAAATCCAAGATCCCATTTACCTGCCCTTCCGACAACCCTTGCCCCTCCTATGATCGGCACAATTTCTCCTTCGTATAATCCGATGCGCCGGCTGTAAAATACCTGGTCGAGATAACCGGTATGGATGTTAAAAATGCTTGAACGCTCCACAAAGAACTGCCTCTTTTCCGGGAAAAAAAGTGAATACCGGGTAAGATTTACCATCTGGTCATCCACTTCAACCTGGGCAAAATCGGTGTTCAGAGTAAGGTCGGCTGTAATATTGCTTGTCAGGGAATATTTTACATCAAGGCCGGCATTTAATTTGGGATTGTTACTTACCTGATAGGCTGTTTCTGTCTCATTGAGCTTGTGTGATTGTTCAAAGCCCCCCTTCAGATACGGTTTTATATAGACAGGTTTTTTCCTTTTAATTCCTTTTATAACGATTTTATGAGCCTGCGAAGGTTTCCAGACTCCGAAATTACCATATTCATTGCTTATGTCGGGAAAGTTATTCCATTCCTGTTTACTTGAAATCTGACGCCAGATTGACATTCCCATGATTACCTTGCCGTCGGTTTCCTGGAACCGCAGGCTGGAAAAAGGAATGCGGATTTCGATATGCAGCACCTTACCGATTATATTGGTTTTCACATCCCAGAAGGTATCCCAGCTCCTGTTAAAAGGCATCATTCCCATAGGTACCTGGGCATCGTTATCTATCGTAAAATCAGACCTCAGACCCGAAGGATTTGTTTCAAAGCATAAGGCGTTTTCATTGTCATTGAAAGAATCGAGCAGGATGCCGAAATTATCACTGCCGCCGTCGGCACCATCCCTTTTTTTTGTGGTTGATCGTATTATACTTCCGTTTTCATAGTATAACCTGGCACCGATCAATAAGTACTCATCATCAAAGGTTACGAATACATCTGATCTTTCTGATGGTTTGCTGCCATGATTGGGCTTGAACATTGTCATTGGAACTAAGGGAAGGTTGTCCCAGAGCGGTTCATTACATATACCGTCGAAATTAATTTCACCGTTCACCTTTTGGATTTCAAGGTAGTTTTCACCAGCCTGCCCTGAAACAGATGTGATGGTTGCAGAAATTAAAAAGAGTATAGAAAGAAAATGTTTATTCAAGTCCCTGATTATTCATTTAAATTTCGGTTAAGATATTAGAACCGGGCAGCTTTACAAAAGAATTTCATTCTTTATTTCTTTTCTAGTTTATAGGTATATCCAATTCATTGAGTTTTGCGGGATTCAAAATCATTTCATTGCCGACAGAGGACTTGGTCCAGCCTGACAGATGTACAATAATGTTTTTGCATGACGGATCAGTAAGAGGCTCCACACGAAGATGGGCACTCCGGCCGTCAGTTTCGACCTTCAGTTCCATTTTGAGAGCCCCGAAGGGCGTTGCTATTCCGTTCAACCGGGTAACCATGCCAGGTTTAGTCCATTCGGGAGGCAGGCCTTCGAACAGGTGTAGATCACTACCCCTGTCCAGAGCCAGAAGATGAATCGTAAGACGGACAAATTCTGCACTGGCCCAGTTATGAGGCATATCGCCGACTTTTTTAAAATTTTCGCCTTTGAGTGATTGCTCCTCCCGCCAGACTAGTGTTGGTGCTGCGTGATTACCAAAAGCATAGAGAGCCTTTGCTGCCTTTTGGCCGTTTCCCTGCCAAAGCCATGCATGACCGTAGAAAGAGGCAAAATAGTTCCAGATTCCGGTAGCATTCCACCCGGTGCCGTAAACCATGTCCTCCCGTTCAGTAGCCTCCAGCATTGCTAAATTTCCAGCTACAAGCGGATCATCCGCCGTAAAGATTTGTCCCGGATAAACAGCATGGCAAAAAGCCCACTGAGCGCGTTGAGGTAATTCTTTCGGGCCATCTTCTCCCATCAGGGCAGGAAGATAGGCATTACCTTTGGGATCTTTGGCCATATCGCGACTTGCAGCGTTTTTGAAAGCCATCATAAAACTGTCATATTCTTTCTGCCAGGATGCAGCTTCTTCGTTTTTACCGAGCCAGCCTGCTGCCTGTATAAATGCTTTTAAACCTGTGAGATTCCAGTATGTATTCGTATATTCATCATGAGTACCACCAATACCTCCATCCAGATTTCCGGCCGGATTCAGCCCGTCATCTAATTTTGAATTGTTTTGGAGAGTTTGCCGGCGGAGAGTTTTAATATACTCTGCTATGAGTTGCAATTTTGGCCATATGGTTTCCAACCAGACTTTATCCTGAGTAAGCTGTGCATGTCTGACACAGGTCCATAGCACGATACCATTTTCTTTCCAGAAATCAGACGCTAATATCTCTATCCGTCCGTCGGGTTTTTGCTTGGTCAACTCATAGGCTACCCCGTTGCGGGCCTGGTCGCCGGCACCTACCATGGCAGCAGACTCCAGCAGAAAGGCTCCGTCGACAATCCACAGGCCCCTGTAACAGGTTGGGCCAACCTGTAATGCAGGCAATCCATTTTTAATTTCCCTTGCCTGCCAAATGTTGCGCACCGACGACTCAAAGAGCCCCTGGATAATTGGATCAGGTACTTCTACACAGTTAAAAGGCAGCTGCGATTTCTTTTCCCAGAAATCTACTGCATTCTTGTAGCTCAACTGTATTGCATCATTGGATTTTAAAGTGTTGATGCCCGATCCCCCATTGTTATACTGAACATAAAATGCCACACTTTTACCAGAAGGTATTGAGAGCGGTTCAAGCCGGATTCTCCGGATTCCATCTGCGGCTTCAGATAATCCGGTCATTTTTAAGGAAGAACCGACCGTCTCCTTATCATTTATAGTTACTCTCTGAATATCAGTCTTGTAATTAAAAGATAAGGCAGTATTTACGATTAGTTCAGGGTTGATAGTGCGTTCCTTTGTTCCTGTGTTTTTTAAGCGAAAAAGCAATATATCATCACGACCGGCTGGTAAATCTACCGGAGCGGCATCAGTAACTGCAAAGGCCTCTTCAATTATTTCCAGACCATCAGCTTGCCAGAATGTATTGACGATCGGAACCCGGGGAGAATACAGGTCCTGTCTGATCCACCTGGCATCTTCTGTAAATTGTACACTTATCCGGGTACCAAACTCGCGTCCGCCCTGCGAATAATGATATAGCAATTCTCCGCTCCGGTCAACAAGTGTCTTATATGGATCATCCGGCAGGCAAATTGCGGTTTGCCATTCCGGGGGTGAGAACTGAAATTCGAATGTGTACTTTGGCGGGGAGACGGCCTGTTTATTGCAACCGGGACAAGTAATAAAAAACAAAACAGTTATAACAAGGAATAACTTTGATTTGGGCAATTGATTTTTCATTTTCGCAGGTTATTATAAAAAAGCTTAAACTGATTTCTTAATTTGAATCGTCCCTGAAAAACCTAACACATTTGATTAGTAAATCTGATTTCACTTTTCAGATTAAATTAGTTAAATCTGAATGTCTTTTACAATGCTTAACAATTATAGTATATTATTATCAAACTGGTATTTATTCTTTTTATTTTTCCCGTTAAGAGGACAGATTTTTATCTAATACCCGGTGCATTGAGAAAAGTGTTGGGGTGAGATTTTATAGCACAAAATTGTTTACAGGCGCAAAAACTGTTTGATACTTTTTTATCTGTGTTACCAATGAATGTTTATTTTTGCCAGATTTGTTTTCAGAAAAAATGCAAAATAAGGACGATCAGACATCAGCAGCCGTAGCCAGCGATATAGCAGGAAAAACAATATTTTCCATTTTATTATCCATTAGCTTCTCTCACCTTCTTAACGATACCATTCAGTCCATTATACCTTCAATATATCCGGTAGTTAAGAATACATTTCAGCTTAACTTTTCTCAAATCGGGATTATTACCCTGGTTTTTCAGTTAACAGCCTCTTTGTTTCAGCCGCTTATAGGATTATATACCGATCGTAAACCGCAACCTTATTCTCTTGTTGTTGGCATGGTTTTTACACTCCTGGGATTAATCATTCTTTCTCAGGCAAATAATTATGCTTTGCTTTTAGTCTCTGTAGCTGTGATTGGAACAGGATCTTCTGTTTTTCACCCTGAAGCATCGAAGGTTGCCTATATGGCATCGGGCGGCCGAAGAGGACTGGCCCAATCCATTTTCCAGGTAGGTGGCAACCTGGGAGGATCACTGGGACCAATACTTGCAGCTTTGATCATAGTTCCCTTCGGGCAGTCAAGCATCCTTTGGTTTTCAGTACTTGCGCTGCTTGCGATTATTGTGCTTATAAATGTTGGCCGCTGGTATACTCATCATATGAACATGCGGAAAAAGGTTACTGAACTTACAATAGGACATGGTTTAACAAAAGCAAAAGTAGCCTGGTCCGTGGTGATTCTGCTGGTCCTTATTTTTTCAAAATATTTCTATCTGGCATCCGTCACCAGTTATTTTACTTTTTACCTGATGCATAAGTTCAATGTTTCGATACAAGCGTCGCAGGTGCATCTGTTCCTGTTTCTTTTTGCCGTAGCCGCCGGAACACTTCTGGGAGGGCCCATTGGTGACCGGGTGGGACGAAAGTATGTAATCTGGTTCTCTATTCTCGGTGTTGCGCCCTTTACTCTGTTGTTGCCTTATGCCAACCTTTTCTGGACCACTGTACTTAGTATAATGATTGGTGTGATACTCGCATCTGCATTTTCAGCGATCCTGGTTTATGCACAGGAACTTATTCCCGGTAAGATAGGAATGATCTCGGGATTATTTTTTGGTTTTGCCTTTGGCATGGGAGGGTTGGGATCGGCTTTGCTTGGAATGCTGGCTGATAAAACAAGCATCGATTATGTTTACCATGTTTGTGCTTTCCTGCCGCTTATAGGTGTAATCACTGTTTTCCTGCCCGATATCGGAACAAAAAGAAAATAAATTTATGCTAAACATAACAAGAGCGGTGCTCTGAATAGCTGAAAAAACGTCTCATTTTTTTCCAAAACCGAAGATAAATCAGCGGCATTGAAATAAAAACAACCTGCAATCCAATATAATATAAATGTCTCTTTGGAAGGCTCTTTCTGATCCTTTCTTCAAGATTATTTGTACATCGGACATATATTATATCTGATCTACGCTTTAAAATGTAGACATACCATAATTCCCGTATGAGAGGGCTTTGCCCGCCAAAGCCCTCCATATGGTTGATGTTGTTCCCATATATCCTTGAGATTCTGATTAATTTGCTGCTTGATTTTATGATTCCTACTTGTTTATGAAAATATAAGCATCTAAGAATAATAAAAATAGTTTTCTAGCTTCTGAGTAATTCGAAAACATAAAATCCAAACAAAATCAAGGTCATTATTATTATTGTCGGATTTTTTAATATTCGTTCAACCGGATCATCACTCAGGTCTTTTGACGTATCAAAATATGACATGATCAAATATACAGCAATCAGGTTTATTATCATTATTGAATAGGGATTTCTTACCAGCAACACAAAATAGGAATGGATATTTAAAAAAACCAGTGAAATAATTCCAAACCCAATTGCAAAAATCTGCAGGGGTATAATATCCTGTTTTGTATAAGTCCGTCCCGGAGTTTTATCCTTTGTATTAATGGAGCATAGAATCTGTCGCTTATTTGTTGAAAGTGCAAGGCATGCGAATGCTATAGTTATTATGAACCATCCTGTTAATTCAACATTTGCTATAGTGGCTCCATATACCAGTCGAATAATATAAAAACCAGTAAGGATTATAATATCCAGAAACCTCACTGATTTAATTACTATTGAATATATCCAGTTAACACTTGAATATAAAATCAGAATGCCCAGCGGTTTTAAGCCCAAGAAAACGGATATTCCAAGTCCACAAAATAACAGCACCAAAGAATAGATGAAAGCATATCGAACTTTTATAGTAGCAGATGCAAGAGATCTGTTTCTTTTAACTGGATGTTGCCGGTCTTCATCAATATCTCTGATATCATTGAATATGTAACCTGATGAAGCGACGAGAGAAAAAGAAACAAAACCTGCTGATAGATGAATCCAATTTAAATTAATAAAAAGATTCCCGTCAAGTATACTCGGTAAAAATATAAGAAGGTTTTTAACCCAATGTTTGGGTCTCGGTAATAAGATTAGTTCATGCATCCTACTTAAGTTTTGTAATCCCTTTAGAAGAAATTTTATAAGAATGACTTGATGCATTAAAAATAGGTAAGTCAGCTGAAGAATCCCCAATATATGAAAACGGTAGATAGCCAGAATCTTGAATAAAGCGTAATTTGTCTTGTCCAATAAGGTTATTCTTTAGACTTCCATGAATCCTGTTAAAAATGGCCATTGGCCCAATAATCCTTTTAATAAAAGAATCAGGACTGCCGGAAATAAGCAAAGTCTCTTTATAGTCTGCCCGATTTTCTTTAATCCAACCTATAACCTCATGATTTAATATGAATTCCAAATCATACTCAGGCAAATAATTATCCAGTAATTGGTGTTTCAATCTGAGCCATCCACAAGACAGTAATCCATACCTGACAATCATCAGGGTTGTTGCAAAAAATATTTAAAAAACTGCTCTTCAAAGAAATCATTTTTCACCCAGAGTTCCATCAAAATCACAAATAAGATACATGCTAAAGTTGTATTATTTTACTTCATAATCTTCTGACCAAAAAAATTGTTTCCGTCTTTTAAGTGAACGATATTTTCACATTTATACTCTTTTCCAGATCATCCTTAGTATAAGGATAGTCTTGTTTGTTCACATTATTGAACCAAATAAAATAGTCATACTTTTCATTAAGCCATGATGAATCAGATTTTTCAGTTTTTATTCCACTTTCCGAGGATACTGAATTGATCCTGATAATATTTTTCTGACATTTCAAATTTGCCAAAATATACAGAGCAAGGGGATCATTTGTAAAGATTAAGTGCCCGGTTTCTGGTGGATTCAGTTTAAGATACTCTATAAGCTCGCTTTCTCTCCATTCACAATGGTTATAACCCGCGGTACCTGATGTCATCCACCAATGAATGAGATGTGCTGATCGATTCATAGGATAATAGACCAGACCATAATTAACGCCAGCGCAGCACCCCAATTTATCAGAAGTGCTGAGAAACGTTTCCTGAAAGTCTCAAGCAAAACATCTATAAGGATAAGGGAAAAAGTATAGTTAGTGGAACATAAAACAGGTGACAAATATCTCCAGTTGATTTGCTCAAATAAATATGATGTTGATGAGTAAAGTAAAACGAAAGATAGAATATAACATATAATGTAATGGGTATCGCTTGTATAATGGGAGCTCTAAGTTTTGTGAGTATTTTCCTTTCCATAAAATCCGATAAGAGACCAATCATAATAATTATGATAAGAAGTACTTCTAACCTTGCAGCTGGACCTTTAGGTGGAAAAAATCCCCAAGAAAGGAGAATATTATATATAAATCCTAAATTTTCGGAAAATGAAGTTAATGAGGGATCCCTGCTTCCAAAAGGAGTACCGGAGATATTATAGTTTCTTAAAACCCACAATGCAATAGGAATCACTGAAATAATTGCAAAAAGTATTATGAACTTGAACTTGACTTTAAGATTTTCGTGGAGGAAAAAGAAAATTGCAATAACACCAGTCAGAATCAAACTCATTCCGATGTATCGTGTGAGCGATGCAAGTGTTACAGCCAATGAAAAAACAATAAAAGAAGACCAATCCTTTTTCACAAGAAACTTCCCCAGATAAAGAAGGAAAACAAGAGATAGAAAAATAAATAAGGCTTCAGACCACGCCATGGTCGCAATATCCAAAGTAAGATATGAGGAAAAATACGATTAAGGCTCCCCCTAAAAGTGAGAAAGCAGCAGATGAAATTAAATGCCTGCTTAGAAGTAAACCTGAAAAATAAATAATCAGCCCAAAAAGAAATGCATTAATTATTGGAGCTGTAGCTAAAGGGTCCAAATTGAAAACAAAAGGAATTGATAAAAGTATTGGATAAAGTGGTGGCCAATAAACGAAAAGGTGAGCCATCAAGATGGTCACTCAAAACCACCTGCAATATTTCTTGCAGCCTTATATAATGAACTGAATCGCCCGATAACAAGCGCCATAACGACTTGTTGAAAGCAAACTAAGTACTCCTCCTCCGATACTTAAAACAATGAGAATAACTCTAAATCTTGAAGATAGTCCGTGAGGCTCAGTTAATTTTAAAGAAATAAACTTGAAAACTGATAAAATTATTTTCATCGAAGGTTTAAACTGAAAGTCCAAACAAATTTAAAATTTGAATAGCTAAAAACCTAAAAATTACTCTCCTAAATAAACTTAAAAATCAAACGAAATTAGCCTGTTTAATATTTTGTGTAAACTGGTAATTGCCATGATAAAAGAACACTAAATCTGTCACCAAATTTAATTATAAATTGATTAATGACATGCCCCTAGTCCTTTTTGGGCATTGTCCATTTTCTCTCTTTAATTGCAATAGCCAGATATACAGCCTTTAAAGACGATTGATCATCTGGGAAGTGAGTTTTGGTTTTTGTGTTTACGGATATAGCCGGTCAGACTTTCAATGGCATTGGTGGTATAAATGATTTTTCGGATCTCTTGTGGGAAATTAAAATAAGCTGTAAGCTAGCACCAGTTAGCTTTCAAGGATTTGATTTCATATACGTATTTTGAGTCCTATTTCTTAGCAAAGTCTTCAAGAGCATCAGAGGCTTTATCCACATTTATGGCACCGTAAACATGCTTTAAACCGGATAAAATGTGTTTTCTGTCTTTCATGCAACGTATTTCATACTATTGAGGATCTGGGTAAGTGTTCAAATAAAAAGGCGCATTCAGTTATTATTACACTGTTTGCGCTTTTTTTAAGTGGGCCCAGCTGGGATCGAACCAGCGACCCCCTGATTATGAGTCAGGTGCTGCTAACCATCTGAGCTATGGGCCCTCAAAATCGGACTGCAATATTAAACAATTAAGGATAATTATGCAAGAACTTGATAAAAAGATTGATCTAATGATTACCTGATTCCCTGAATTACTTTTATCAGCAGATTCAGGACATTTCCAACATTCTTATTGAAGACAGCAATTACTTCCTCCCATGATACCGGTGCCTCATCCTCTTTCCAGCAGTCATAATCAGTGCTCATTGCAATAACGGCATAGGGGACGCCTGTCTCATTTGCAAGTATTGCTTCAGGCGCTATTGACATATTGATTAAATCAGCTCCCCACATCCTGAACATCTTCGATTCTGCCCTGGTTGAAAACCTGGGGCCCTCGATTGTGATGACTGTTCCTGCTTTATGAATCCGTAAACCAATTTCTTCTGCGGAGGAAATTATCAGATCACGCAGTCTTCTGTCAAAGGGATCAGCCATAGCCGTATGATTCATCCTGCCCTTTTCAAACTCATTAAAGAAGGTAATACTTCTGTGTCTGGTAAAATCAATGAACTGATCAGGAATAACAAGATCGCCGCGACCAATTTCTTCCCTCAGGCTGCCGCAGGCAGTAGTGGCAATAATATGTGTACATCCGGCTTCTTTTAATGCATAGATATTTGCACGGTTATTAACTTCTGTAGGAGGGATGGTATGATGTCTGCCATGTCTGGAGAGTATGACAATGTCATTTCCGCTTATCTTACCAGAAAGAAGGGAAGATGAAGGTAAACCATATGGAGTTGCAATGGCTATCTCCTCAGACGATTTAAGGATATCAGGATTTTCAAGTCCTGATCCTCCTATTATTCCTATCTTAACCATTACTCTTTCCTGAGGTAAGAGAGAAGAACATTGGCAGCCTCATCCATGTCGTGACCAAAAGTAAGAATTCCGGCACGGTCACCAGCCATCATAATAATCCTCTTTTCAATTACATCTGATTCCTTAAACAGTCTGAAAATATCCTTAGCCAGGGCTATTGTTCCGTAATCCATTGACGGATTTGTTGTTGGAAGCTTGTGGATTAACTCATTCCAGAGGTCAATACAGTGTACATGTATTACAGCATTTGCTCCGGGATCGGCCATGTATATTGCTGCATGGGTAAGTGATTCGGATGATGCTTTAAGAGGCCCCACACACTGAACGGCATTGTCATCAATATTGAAAGAGTTGACCTTTACATAATGCCCGGGTTCCAGCTCCGGTATTTCACCTGTAGCTGAACCGGTTATAACGAACTGGTTGGTGCCGTTAATTCTCATGCTTATATTACCGAAGGCAACGCCGTTCTCATAAGCACCGATAAGATCCATGTTAAAAAGGATGTCGCGCCAGTTATTTATTATTTCGAATTGTTCATCAGAAATCACCGGGCCTGACTGGCTCCAGTGGCAATTGAACTTTACAAATCCCTGCATATTAATTGAATTTATCCGGAAACATTTTTTTTATACTATCCACACCGGCATTACAAATACCTTTTTCGGTAATTATGCCTGTAATAAGCCGTGCCGGGGTTACATCAAATCCAAAGTTTGCTGCCCTGGCATTTTCGGGACAAAGCCTTACCTGCTCTATCCTTCCATGAAGAAGGCCTTCTATTTTCAATACTTCTTCAGGATCGCGTTCTTCAATTGTAATCTCCTTTAACCCGTCGCTGATATTGAAATCTATTGATGTAGACGGAACCGCAGAGTAAAAGGGAATATTGTTGTCATGTGCTGCCAGAGCCTTGAGATAGGTCCCTGTTTTGTTGGCAGAGTCACCGTTTTTGGTTGTGCGATCGCTTCCGACAATAACGAGATCCACCATACAATGCTGCATCAGGTGTCCGCCGGAGTTATCAGGAATAATTGTATAAGGTACTCCATGCTCTCCGAGCTCATAAGCAGTGAGTCTTGCACCCTGGTTGCGGGGCCGGGTCTCGTCAACCCATACATGGACCTTTATTCCTTTATCGTGAGCCAGGTAAATAGGAGCAGTTGCGGTTCCATAATCGATGCATGCCAGCCAGCCGGCGTTGCAGTGAGTAAGGATATTGACTGTTTCTCCTTTCTTATTCCGGCTTATCTCCTCAATCAACGGGAGACCATGAATTCCTATCTGTCTGCAGTTCTCCTTTTCAAGATCACAGATCTCTATAGCTGCTTTGCGTGATACTTCTGCAAGCTCCTCAACCGGCATTTCATCGTTAAGTTTTTGCATTACAAAGTCCACTGCCCAGGCAAGATTTACTGCTGTAGGCCTGCATGAAACAAGGTACCTGGCAGCATTATGAAGATGTGACAGCGGGTTTGTATTGACAGATATCTCAAGTGCAGCAAGGTAGATACCGAATGCAGCAGCTGCGCCAATTAGGGGCGCTCCCCTTACAGTCATTCTGTCAATTGCATTGTATACATCCTCAACAGATCTGAGCTCTTTGATCTCAAGGAAGAAGGGGAGTTTCTGCTGGTCAATAACTTTAATAACTGACGGATCGGATTCATCAAGCCAGATAGTCTGATAATGTTGGTTTCCGATCTTCATTGCTGCAGAAATTTTCTTAAAAAATTGAATTAAGCTCAAAATTACTAAATAATAGTGAAAAAGAATTGATTTCTAAAATTGCGCAGATTATGCAAACAGGTAAGGGAATGATGAATAAATATACCCTGAACTCTTGCCATCAGCTTTAGCATAGTTTAGGAACAGGAATAAATAGCATAAGTTGAGGTTGTTGAAAAAGCTTTTTAACCACAGAGGACACAAAGGAAATTCAAAGGACACAAAGGTAAATCCTTGATGTTTATTTCTCTGTGACCTCTGTGAATTTCCCCTGTGCTCTCTGTGGTTAATGGATTTTTGAATTTGTCACAGTCTCATCTAGATATTCGGGGGGAAAGGTATAAATTATCTTTTTCGAATTCTCGACCGAATCATTCGAAAACTTGTTTAAACATTTATTATTTATTATCTTTGTTTCTTTCAACAGGGACATAACGGGATTTTGGTATATGATTGATAAAGAGGAGTTTAGAAAGAAGGTTATACTGACAGCGGGTCAGATTTTCAGTCATTACGGGTTCAGGAAAACCACCATGGATGAGATAGCCAGGGCTCTTAAAATGGGAAAAAGTTCAATTTATTACTATTTTGAAAGCAAGGAGGAGATCTTTGAGGCAGTAGTGCTTCATGAGGCTAACATCCTTAGAAATGAGCTTACTACCGCTATAAAGTCAGTTGAATCTCCTACTGACAAGATGCGAAAATATGTTTTTGTCAGAATGAAATCGTTCGAAAAACTTTCAAATTACTATAATGCGATCTTTGACAAGAACCTCGATCACTTTGATTTTATAGAAACAATACGTGAGAAATATGACCGGGAAGAGCTTGCTATACTGAGGTTAATACTGTATGACGGATATAGGAAAAATGTTTTTTCCATTGCAAACAGTGAGTATACGGCCCTTGCAATTCAGACAACTCTTAAGGGACTGGAAGTTCCCCTGTTCTGGATGAAAAAAGAGGTAAATATTGAGAACAGGCTTAATGCTATTCTTGATGTTCTGTTTAACGGGATCCTGAAAAAGAAATAGTTATCTCTTTATAACTGCCCGTTTATTTCTTTTGACACTTATGTATAACCAGTAGACTCCCAGCAAAATAAATGGGATACTCAGCCATTGGCCCATGTTGATCTTCATTGTAGCTTCAAAGGCAACCTGATCTTCTTTGAGGAACTCTATAAAAAACCGGGCTGTGAAAATCATGATACATAACAGGCTTATCAGCAGCCCCTGTATATGTTCTCCTTTCTTTGACCAGTAGATACGGTACAGCAATATGAAAATTGAGAGATAAACCAGTGCTTCATATATCTGTGTAGGATGTTTTGGGGCAACTTCGTGGTTTCTCAGGAAAACAAAACCCCAGGGAACTGTAGTCTCAACGCCATATATTTCAGAGTTCATCAGGTTTCCCATTCTGATAAAGAAACCGGAAAGAGCTACAACTATTGCAATTCTGTCGAGGATCCAGAGATAATCTTTCTTCTCTTTATTCTTAAACATCCAGAGGGCGATAAGTATACCTATTGAAGCACCATGACTTGCAAGTCCTCCGTGCCAGATCATAAGTATTTCAAGAGGATTCTGAAGATAATAGGCGGGTTCATAAAATAGACAATGCCCGATTCTGGCTCCTGCAATTACACCGATAGCCATATATATTGTCAGCCTGTCCAGGACATCCTCTCCAAGGTTCTCATTCCGGAATATCTTATTCATAATAATATATCCAAAGAAGAAAGAGGAGGCAAAAAGGAGGCCATACCACCTTACGGCGAAAGAACCTATCCGGAATATTTCAGGATTGACATCCCAGGGTACGATTTGGAAGAACATGTGTGATAATTTTTACATTGGGACCAAAGGTAGAAAATTTATTTTAGTTACAGGTTACAGGTTTATGTTTCCGGGTCGGATCAAAACCTGAAACCTGTGACATGGAACAAGAGCTGATTTCTGGTTTTTTCTTTAAAAAATATGGTATGTTTGTAACTGCTATTATAATTATTTGTAATTGATGAGTAAATCCATTCTGATACGGTTTCATATAATTATTCTGATATTTCTGCTGGCCAATTCATGTGCTAAAATTGGAAGACCATCAGGAGGCCCGAGAGACAAAGAACCGCCGGTTGTTGTTGAGACAGTACCTCCTTATGGGGGAACCGGATATTCAGGATATAAGGTCGAAATTACTTTAAATGAATATGTTGCACTGGACAACATCAATGATAATCTGCTGGTTTCTCCTCCTTCCAAGAAGAAACCAAAAGTGTGGATAAGAGGCAAAACCGTTATTGCTGAATTCGAAGAGGATTTTAAGGACAGCACTACCTATTTACTTAACTTCCAGGATGCAATAAAAGATTTGAATGAAGGGAATATACTTGAAGATTATTCGTTTGTTTTTTCGACAGGTGATGTGCTTGATTCACTCTCTGTAACCGGCAATGTATTCCTGGCTGATAACCTTGAGGTTCCTGAAAAGGTTTTTGTTCTTATGCACAGAGTACTTGCTGATTCTGCTGTAAAAAAGCAGATGCCTGATTATATTGCACTTATCGACCGTTTTGGCTATTATCGCTTAAATAATGTCAGACCTGGTAAATACCGGTTATATGCTTTGGAGGATGCCGATAACAACAAGACATATAATCTTGAAACAGAAGCATTTGCTTTTTTGAATGAACCAATATACGTTACTGCTGACAGTAACTGGATTCCGGTTGTAAAAGATACAGTTACGATTATAAAAGCGCCACCTGTAAAAACCACCAAAAAGCTCACACCGAAGATAAACCCCAAAGATACAATTCCGCTTACAGGCAAAAACAAGCTGATGCTTTATACTGAGGCGCCTACTGCCAGATTTCTGCAGTCATCAGAAAGAAAACTAAAGAATAAACTTGAATATGTACTCTCACTGCCTCCCGACACAATGGAATTTGAATTTAGAATTCCGGACGCTGACAGTAACTCATACCTGATCGAACGCGGTATTCAGAGAGATACATTGATTGTCTGGCTTACCGACTCAGCTTTGTACAATCAGAATCAGGTAACAACAATTCTCCGTTACCCGGCAACTGATACGGCTAAAGTAGTGGAAACTAAGACCGATACCGTACAGTTAAGGTATGTTCCGCCCAAGGCAACCAAATCGTCGGTTATTAAAAAGCCTGTATCGCTTCAGATTACAAACAATATACCCGGAGGATTAACAAAACCGGGCCAGCAGATAATGTTCAAGGCAGAAACTCCTCTCCGTGAGCCTGATACATCAATGATAAAATTGGTTGATATTATAAAGAAAGACACATTAAAAGTCCCGTTTGTTTTCAGAAAAGACTCTATTACATCAACAAAGTATTATTTTGATTTCGACATACTGCCTGATAAAAAGTATTTCTTCGAAGCAGATTCAGGTGCTTTTACAGAATTACTACGGAGAATGCTCCGACTCAATAGGTATAAAGATTTCCCAGAAGTCTGTCGATACATACAGCAAACTTGTTTTCACTATTAAGAACAGCGAGGGTGATTTGATAATTCAGCTTCTGGATAAGACAGAGAAAAACCTGATAAGAGAAGCAAAGCGAAATGGTGACGGGAAAGTTGAATTTCCTCTGCTTGAACCCGGCAATTACAGGGCGAAAATCATATTTGATACTGATGGAAACGGGAAATGGACAACCGGGGATTTTACAAAAGGGAGAATGCCTGAAGCTGTTTCTTACTATTCTAAAGAGATAGAGGTAAAAGCAAAATTTGAGATTGATCAGGATTGGGATGTAGGAGTCAGGTATGAGAAGGATGTTAAAATGAAGTCGTTAGGAAGTAAAAAATAGCTAGGCAGTTTCCACTTGGCATGAGTAGATATTAAAAAATATATAGTAATAAATAAGTTTGAACTATGAAACAGGTTGTAGCCGGTGTTGATATAGGCGGAACAAATACCATATATGGTCTCGTTGACAAATCAGGCAAGGTTCTTTCTGAAGACAGAATATTAACAAGGGACTATCCCGATATCAATGATTTTGTTACAGCCCTTTCAGGTGCAATCAGTAAACTTGTAAAAGAGGATCACGATCTTATCGGGATTGGAATCGGTGCACCTAATGCACATTATTACAAGGGTACAATTGAACTTGCACCCAATCTTCCATGGAAAGGGATTGTTCCCCTTGCTGAAATGATGAAGAAAAAGAGCAAAATTCCTGTAGTTGTAACAAATGACGCTAATGCCGCAGCTGTTGGGGAGATGGTTTTCGGAGGCGCCAGGGACATGAAGAATTTCATTGTCCTTACACTCGGTACAGGTTTGGGCAGTGGAATAGTTATAAATGGTGAAGTTCTTTACGGCCATACTGCATTTGCCGGAGAGCTGGGGCATACAACTGTAGTTCCCGGTGGCAGGGAATGCGGATGCGGCAAAAAAGGTTGTCTTGAGACTTATGCATCGGCATCTGGAATGGTAAGGACAGTCCTTCAGATTCTTTGTGATACAAAGGATGAGAGCCCTCTCAGGGATATTGCACCATCGGCACTTACATCAAAGATTGTTGCAGAGGCTGCTTCTAAAAAAGATACTGTTGCTGTAAAGGCAATGAATTACACAGCCGAAATGCTTGGTTTGGCGATTGTCAATTCAGTTGTCTTCTCAAGTCCTGAAGCTGTTTTTTTATTCGGAGGTCTTACAAAAGCCGGAGACATTCTCTTTAATCCGGTCAGGGAATATGTTGACAAAAATGTGATGCCAATTTTCAGAGGAACAGTGAAGATTCTGCCATCAGGAATTTCCGAAAGCAATGCTGCAGTACTTGGTGCAGCAGCTCTTGGATGGAATGAGCTTAAGAAACAATAACCTTTTACGGGTAATAAAAATAATTGTAAATTTGGTGTACCAACACCTGAACAAACCATACTCAGAATGAAAATTGCAGAAGTAAAGAAGATCCGGTTTAGTAAAGAAATACCTGATCTTGATGAAGTTTCTGTAGCTCTCGATAAACAGGATGAGAAGCTTCAGATAAATACCCTCAACTGGAAAGGATATGAATACAAACCTGATGTAAAGCTTACTATTGCATATGGCGACAGGGAAATCTTTCTGAAATATTATGTTACAGAAGATTATTTTAAAGCTGAAAAAACTGAGTCCAACCAGATGGTCTGCGAAGATTCCTGTGTTGAATTCTTTGTGTCTCCTGAAAATGACGGGATATATTATAATCTTGAATTTAACGGCATTGGTACCATTTTGTTAGGAACAGGAACCGGAAGGGCTGACAGCAAAAGAGCTGATCCTGCAATCATTTCAAGGATAAGAAGAAAGAGCACTGTTGGAGATAAACCTGTAAAGGAAAAAACGGGAAAGTTTGAATGGTCAATAACCATAGCAATCCCGGTTGATGTATTCTTCCATCATAAGATCGGTGATCTTAAAGGGAAAACCTTCAGGGCCAATTTCTACAAATGTGGTGATATGCTTTCAGTGCCACACTATGTTACATGGAATCCGGTTGGGACTGAGAATCCCGATTACCATCAGCCGGAATATTTCGGGATGCTGAAGTTTGTGTAGCGGCGCAACGGCGCAACGGCACAACGGCGCAATGGCCCAGAAGAAGGAGGGAGGGGCAAGGGGTGGGTTTTGAAGGTACACTGCAAGAGGTGGTTTTAAAGTATCAGGGAATTAAAACGTACTTGGAATTAACGAATAATATTAAAAAAAGAATTCTAAAAATTATGATCAAAGGGAATGCACTTATTGGACAGTCAGGCGGACCGACATCTGTAATTAATTCAAGTCTGGCGGGAGTGATTGAGAAGGCAATGAAATCGGCCTTAATACAGAATATTTATGGGATGAACTATGGGATAGAAGGATTCATGCAGGAGCTGATTTTCGACCTTGGCAAGCAACCCTCCAAAGTTATTAAGGGTTTGCGTAAAACGCCATCTTCAGCACTTGGATCATCGCGTCATAAAGTTCAGGAGAAGGATTTTCCTGTTATCCTGAATGTACTGAAAAAGTTCAATATCAGGTATTTTTTCCTTATTGGAGGTAATGATACCATGGATACAATTCACAGAGTGGAAGAATATTGTAAAAAACAAAAATATGAACTGCACGGGATAGGAATTCCAAAAACAGTTGACAATGACCTGTTTGGCACTGACCATACCCCGGGTTTTGCTTCTGCTGCACGTTCAAATATTCTTAATGTTTTACAGGGCGGAGTACTTGCAAGGGATATGCAGCGGGTTGATAAATTTGTGATTTACCAGACAATAGGAAGAGATGCAGGCTGGCTTGCAGCAGCTACTGCCATGGCAAGGAAAAGCGAGGAAGATGCACCTCACCTTATTTATTGTCCGGAGTTTCATTTCAACCGTGACAAGTTCCTGAAAGATGTTGACAAATGTATTAAGTCATATGGATGGGTTTCAATTGTATGCGGTGAAGGATTGAAATATGCTGACGGAACGGCTGTAAGTGCATCAACAACTAAGGATAAGTTCAACAATACAGAATTCGGTGCAATGGGCGGAGCAAGTGTTGCAACAAATCTCCACCGGATGATAGTTGATGAATTCGGTTACCGCGGTGAGTTCCAGATTACAGAATCACTTATAATGAGCGACTTTGCAAGGGCATCAGAGGTCGATCTCGAGGAGGCTTATCAATGCGGCGTTGAGGCTGTTAAGCTTGCTGAGAAGGGAGAATCAGGAGTCATGGTAAGCATTAAGCGTCTTTCGAACAGACCTTATAAAATTGCATTTGACAAAGTACCTCTTAAGGAAGTTGCTGTGTCAGCCAAACCGATGCCACTTGACTATTTTAATAAAGAAGGTAATCATGTATCTTCAAAGTTCATAGACTATATGAAACCTCTTGCAGGTGAAATGCCAAAGTTTGTCAGACTTGAAAAGATTTATGCTAAGAAGAAATAACCAAAACCTTATATCATGACCAAAGTATTTAATAAAGTTGCATTGTCGATCAATGCACATCCCGATGATGCTGAAGCGTGGAATGCCGGAGTACTGAAGCTTCTGAAGGACAAAGGCTACAAAATAGTGATTGCCACAATGACCGGAGGCGACCTGGGTGGCTGCAAAATGAATATGGAAGAGACAGCCAGGGTGCGTTTTGAAGAGGCAAAGAAGGCTGCAGCTGTCCTTGATGCGGAATACTATACCCTCGGCGGAGTGGATGGATTTCTTTTCGATTCAAAGGAATTCAGGCTGAAAGTCATATCTCTCATCAGGAAGGTAAAAGCGGGAGTGATCTTCACTCACCTGCCTAATGACTATCATACTGATCACCGTACCACAGCTAACATTGTTGAAGCGGCGGCTATGGTTTCATCACTTGATACGGTACCTGTTTCTGAACCTCCGGTTGAGATAACTCCTTTGCTCTACCATTCATCACCATTAACTCTTTCGGATCCGCTTGGTTCACAGATTGTTCCTCCACATTTCTATGTTGATGTAACTTCAGTTATTGAGACCAAAAAGAAAATGCTCGGGTATCATATTTCGCAGATCGACCTGATGAAGCATATGCACAAAATGGATGATTTCTTCGGATTTGTACTGCAGGGGAATAAGAACTACGGAAAAATGGTGGGTGTTGAGTATGCTGAAGTATACTGGCAGCATCTCGGTGGTGGTTTCCAGAAAGATCCGCAGGTCCAGAATGATTTAAATGAATTTCTTATCAATAAAATCTGAATGTCATGAATCTTAAAGAAGAAAAATATAGCAAATATGCCCTTGTAAGGGAAATGATGGAGACTCCGGGTATTATTAAAAATTTTGACCAGGGCTTTTCAGGAAAATTTGCTGATGCCGTAAAATCGAAGAAGGGACTCTTCCTCACAGGAGAAGGCAGCAGCAGGATATTTCCTGCCAAAAGAGCTATTCAGAGGTCGCTGCAGAAATCATTTGCAATGCCTGTTGTTACAGAAGGAAGTACCCAGGCCATGGAATATGGACTCAAAGATTTCGCGGTATTTGCTGCTTCCAACTCGGGACAGACAAAAGAGGTTATCAGGCTGGTGACAGCATTGAAGAAGCAGAATCATAATGCAATATTCGGACTGACAGCTAACCAGGGAACAAAGCTGGGTGAGCTGGCAGATGCAACACATGTTCTGACATGCGGTAAAGAAGATGCTGTTGCTGCAACAAAATCTGTTGTTGAACAGGGACTTTTCTACGATGCACTTCTCAGGAAAATTCATGGCGTTAAAATGGAAGGGTTGAAAGAGCTTGCTGATAAAACAGAACAGGCACTTACACTTAAAATAGATTCTTCAGTAACGGATATTATCAGGAAAGCCAGCATCATTTATTTTGCAGGACGCAATAATGGTGTTGCGGAAGAACTTGCACTTAAGACCAATGAGATAACAAGGAAGAAATCAGCATATCTCGAGGGAACTTTTGCGGTGCATGGTATTGAGGAAGTGATGGACAAGAGTGAGGTTCTTATCTGGATCGATCCGTTTGAAGCCGAGCAGGAAAAATTCAATGAGTGTCTTGTTAAAGGAGTCGGGATGAATATTATTGCAATTTCAACCAAACAGACAATCTTCCCAACAATAATAATCCCTGATGGAGGAGAACATGCTGAATATGTTCAGCTTACAGCAGGATGGAATGTGCTTGTTGAAACCGGAATAGCCCTTGGGATAAACCTTGACAAACCGGTACGTGCCCGTAAGGTTGGAAACGAATATTTCGGCGGATAGAGAAGAATCTGACATAGTTATATTAGGATAAAAATAATAAAATGGCAAAAAAGGATGTTGCAGTCGGTATAGATATTGGCGGCACAAATACTGTTTTTGGTTTCGTTGAGAGGGATGGAAAGATCCTCGCTGATGACTCAATAAAGACAGCTCACTATGAAGAGGTTGAGGTATATATTGCAGCTCTCTATGAGAAGATAATGGTAACAGCCCATAAACTGGGGAATGACGTAAATATAATTGGCTTCGGTGTAGGAGCCCCAATGGGAAACATAAACAAGGGTACCATTGAACATGCTGCCGATCTGCCCTTTAAGGGAGTTATCCCTTTTGCAGAGATCTTCAACAGGCACACAGACCTTCCTGTAATTGTTACAAACGATGCCAATGCTGCTGCTGTTGGTGAGATGATCTACGGCGGTGCAAGGGGGATGAAAAACTTCGTTGTTATTACCCTTGGAACAGGACTTGGAAGTGGTTTCGTTATTGACGGCAAGCTGGTTTATGGTCATGATGGTTTTGCCGGAGAGATAGGGCATACGGCAATTCGGCCGGGTCCATCGAACCGCGATTGCGGATGCGGAAGAAAAGGGTGTCTTGAGACATATGTTTCTGCAACAGGTCTTAAAAGATCACTTTTGAAGATAATGGCAGACTCACTTCAGCCCAGTGAGCTCAGGAAATACAGTTTTGAGGAACTCGATTCCAAGATGATCCACGATGCGGCATTAAATGGTGATTATATTGCAAAAAGAGCCTTTACTCATACCGGCAGGATGCTTGGTTTCAAGCTGGCCGATGTTGTTGCCCATACAAATCCTGAAGCAATATTTCTTTTCGGAGGGCTTGCTCTTGCAAAGGATCTGATATTTGAGCCGGCCAAGGAGTATATGGAAGAAAACCTTCTCAGCATTTACAAGGGGAAGGTTAAACTGCTTGCATCCGAGTTAAGTACACAGAATGCAGCAGTGCTGGGGGCCAGCTCTCTTGTATGGTCCTCCCGCGAACCTAACTAATAATATATGCCATGGCGAATTTTATTGAAATTCTTAATCACATTCTCGGAGTAGTATTTATAATAATTGTTTTTGCCCTGGCATATGCTTATCTGAAACCTCATCAGTTGCATAAACGCAGACTGGTATCAACTCTTCTTCTGAAAGGGAGTTATCTTTTTTACCTTCTGGTTTTGCTGATTATTATTTATATGTCGACACTCGTAAACGGAGGACTTGAAAAGGTCTTTTTCGGGATAGAGTTTTTTGCCTTCCTGCTGGTCCTGTTTGTTCCCACTATCGGG
Source organism: Bacteroidota bacterium (assembly GCA_016718875.1). Classification (GTDB taxonomy): domain Bacteria; phylum Bacteroidota; class Bacteroidia; order Bacteroidales; family VadinHA17; genus LD21. Next base: position 48,847 of record JADKBL010000014.1, on the reverse strand, counting down.
ATATTTGCCAGAAAACTTGGACAGTTTGCTAAAAAAAGAGAAGGCTATAATTACTTTTTCACTATCGTAAATATGCTTTCAATAATCGCCCTTTTAGTAATGTATTTCATTTAAAAAACTATAGTTTATGATCCAGGAAAGATTAATCGGGTACATCGAACAAAGCATCAAAAAGAACTGGAGAATTGAAGCTTTATCGAATTACAAGGAACCGGGGTATTCATACAGGAGAATAGCCGAGAAAATACTTAAGATGCATATCCTCTTTAAAGGCTCAGGCATTGAGGAAGGAGACAAAATAGCACTTGTAGGAAGGAACTCAGCAAACTGGTGCATTACCTATCTGGCAACAGTTACATACGGTGCTGTTATTGTGCCAGTTCTTCCTGACTTTAAACCTGATGATCTTACTAACATTATCAATCATTCCGATTCAAAGTTATTACTTGCTGACGATAAAATCTTTGAGACACTTGACATCAGCAAGATGCCAGCTGTAGCAGGAGTTCTCTCACTCGACGATTTCAGACTTATAACCTCTGTCAGCCATGCTGTGAAGGATGCCTTCAATACTGTTGATGAGAAATATTCAAAAGCATATCCCGACCTGAACCAGGAGGATGTAAAATTCTCTGACATCTCAAATGACAAGCTTGCAGTAATCAGCTATACTTCCGGGACCACCGGGTTCTCAAAGGGTGTTATGATTACACATAACAGCCTTGCATGTAATGTAAGGTATGCACAGAAGAATATGCCTCTTGAATCGGGAGATCCTGTTGTTTCATTTCTTCCCCTTGCACATACATACGGATGTGCATTCGAATTTCTCTTTCCCTTCACATATGGCTGTCACATTACAATACTTACAAAGACACCTTCACCACAGATTCTGATCCAGGCTTTCAAGGAGATAAGGCCAAGACTTATACTGTCGGTACCTCTGGTGATTGAAAAGATTTACAAGAAGCAACTTCTTCCTGTCATCAGCCAGCCCAAAATGAAGTTTCTTCTCGCAATACCCGGTATTAATATACTTCTTCACAAAAAAATAAGAGAGAAGCTTGTAGACACATTTGGTGGCCGCTTTAAGGAGGTTGTTATCGGAGGTGCTGCCTTTAATGCAGATGCTGAGAAATTTTTCCGGAAGATAGGATTCAGGTTTACTGTTGGATATGGTATGACTGAATGCGGACCATTGATCAGTTACAGATCATGGGATAAAACAAAATTAGGTGCTTCAGGTAAGTCTGTCGATACACTCGAAGTGAAAATTGATTCTCCTGATCCTGAAAAGATTGTAGGAGAGATTATACTCCGTGGAGAAAATGTCATGCTGGGATACTACAAGAATGAGAAAGCCACCAGTGAGATGATTGACAGCAAAGGGTGGATGCATACAGGCGACCTTGGCGTAATAGACAAGGATGGTAATATTTATATAAAAGGGAGAAGTAAAAGTATGATACTTGGCCCTTCGGGAAAGAACATCTATCCTGAAGAGATTGAATCGATGATAAATAATAAGAATTACATTGTTGAATCACTGGTGATATCTGAAGATAATAAACTGGTTGCCCTTGTTTACCCCGACTATGAGATGTTGAAGAAAGATAATATTTCTGATGAGCAGTTTCTGGCAATGCTGGAGCAGACCAGGAAAGAGGTAAATGAAAGGCTTCCGGAATTCATGGTTGTGACTAAATACAGGGAACATCCTGAAGAGTTTGTGAAAACACCAAAGAGAAGTATTAAAAGGTTTTTGTATACGAAAGAATAATAGCACCCCCCAACCCCCACCGAGGCTTCGCTCGGCGCAGGCCCAAGGGGAGGCTGGTTTGAGGAATTTATAAGGATAACATACACATATATATGCAGTTATACGTTGTTATTGTTGCGGGAGGAAGCGGAAAAAGAATGGGTGCTGAAGTGCCCAAGCAGTTCCTTGAGCTGGCAGGAAGACCTGTTTTGATGCATACCATTGAAAGATTTAAATCTTTTAATGAATCAATCGAGATAATCACGGTACTGCCTGAGAACCAGCTCCGTCACTGGGTTGAACTCCAGGCTAAATATAAATTCTCAGTCCCTCAGACTCTTGTAAAAGGAGGGTCGGCCAGATTTTATTCTGTAAGGAACGGACTTCAATTTGTGAACGAAACTGGATTAGTGGCAATACATGACGGGGTTCGGCCTTTTGTAACTATTGAAACAATTAAGAAATGTTTTGATACAGCAGAAAAGCTTGGCAATGCAATTCCAGCTATTACGGTTGCAGAGTCACTCAGAATGGTAACAGATGATGGAAGCCATCCGATAAACAGATTGCAGGTAAGGCAGATTCAGACACCGCAGGTATTTAATGCCAGTTTGCTGAAAAAAGCCTACAGGCAGGATTACAAATGTGAATTTACGGATGATGCCACAGTGCTTGAAAACATAGGTGAGAAGATTAATCTTGTTGAAGGCAACAGAGAAAATATCAAGATCACAAATCCGGAGGATCTTGTTATTTCAAAGGCATTGCTGCCATTATTTTCCTGATTTAGTGCTTTAGGAAGAATTATATGAAGAAGAAATACCTATTGCCCGTATTTGCTGTTATTTTATTAACAGCATGCGCAGAGCTGATGAATGTTATGCAGACCTCAGTTCCGGCTCCTCTTACCGAAGATGAAGTAGCAAGAGGGCTTAAGGAAGCACTAATTACCGGAGCTAAAAATTCTTCCGGTATTTTATCTGCTGAAAATGGATACTTTGGAGACATGGCAGTGAAGATACTTCTTCCTGAAGAGGCCAGGGTAATAGTCGATAATATTTCAAAGATACCAGGAGGAGACAAGCTTGTTGAAGATGTTATTCTAAGGATTAACAGGGCAGCAGAGGATGCTGCCAAAGATGCAGCACCGGTATTTGAAAACAGCATAAGGCAGATGACAGTAAAAGATGCTTTTAATATCCTGAGGGGAACTGATAATGCCGCAACATCCTATCTGAAAAATACAACATATACTGAGTTGTACTCGCTTTATAAGCCTAAAATACAGGCATCAACAGATAAAGACCTCGTTGGCAATATTTCCACAATGGATTCGTGGACCACTCTGACAGGGAAATGGAACAGTCTTGCCAACTCTGTAGCCGGCAGACTTGCCAATCTGAAACCTGTAAATACCGACCTTAATGATTATCTGACAAAAAAAGCACTTGATGGCATTTTCCTGAAGACCGAGGCAGAAGAGCTTAAGATCAGAAAAAACGTTTCAGCCCGTATTTCACCTTTGCTTCAGCGAGTATTTGGCAGCCTGGACACTAAATAAACTAAGAGCCCCGGAAAAAATGTTTGAAAGGAGTTTATTCACGTTTCAGGGACTGGAGGTAAGAGTTACTGATCATGCCAATGAAGGTATTCTTGATATTCTTAATCATGCAGTCCAGGGGTCGGAAGGCGGATTAAGGTTTTCACTCTCAAATATTGCTTCCAGAATAGCTGCATACAAAGATCAGATCCGATTTATTTCCCTTTATAAAAAGAATCAGATAACCGGAACCGTAGGATCATGCTACCGGATTTCAGGTCAGGGGAGACTCAGATATCCTTCATCTTATCTTCGTTACCTGGCTTTTCAGTCAACCTACCAGTCAGCACCCGACTGGAGAAAGAGGACACATCCTCTGATAAACCATGAAAAGGATGACAATTTCAAGCAGAAGACACTTGAAATATTCAGTAAGCCTCATCTTCTGGAACTGGATGAAGTTTTTGAGGGAGACAAACATATCATGTATGCCTTTCTGGAAAGCAAGAATGAAAGGTCAAAGAATATTGTACATCAGGCCGGGTATGAATATATCCGCTCATTCCTAACTCTTGCTTTCAGCCGCTTTTCACCAAAATCCGACGAGAGGGTTTCAATTCTTCCCGCTTCCGGGAAATCAGAAATGGAAAAGCTTCTCAATGATTTCTACAGGAGTTATTCTTTTTTTACTACCGCCTATTCATTTCATGGCGATAAATATTATGTACTTAAGGAAGGGGACGAAATTCTTGCAGGAGTCTGTGCAATACCAACATCCTATAAAGTATATGATATTCCGGGTGTATGGGGTTGGGTTATGATGAAAATTCTGCCAAAGATGCCTTATTTCAGGAGGTTATTTCGTCCGGGGGAGTTCAGATACCTGGTTTTTGATTCTATATATTGCACAACAGGTCATGAAGATCTTCTTGCTCCTCTTTTTGAAACAGCCTGCGCACGGGAAGGATTCAACACTGGCCTGACATGGCTTGATGACCGAAGCGATCTTTATGATAAGATCAGGACCGGGGTAAAAATGGGTGCGCTTAACAGGATGCTGAATGCCAAACCCGGACTGGTTTATACAAAGTTCATCAATATGACTGATTTGGATAAAGAGGTCTTCTATGATGCACCTGCTTATATCTCGGGGTTTGATTTTTCATAATTAAAAAAGTATCCATATGAATCTAAAATTCGGAAAGTTGATTCTTATTGTTCTTTTATGGGTCAACATCGCATCTTTATCTGCCCAGGAAGATGAAAGATATGTACCTGAAACCGATCCTCTTGTATTAAAAAAACTCGGGGAATGGCAGGATCTGAAATTCGGACTTCTTATGCACTGGGGCACATACAGCCAGTGGGGAATTGTAGAATCATGGTCAATATGTGCGGAAGATGAAGCCTGGTGCAGAAGAGACAATCCCAATTATGTTGAATACAAAAGGGATTATGAAAACCTGCAGACTACATTTAATCCGGTGGATTTTGATCCGGTACGATGGGCAAAAGCCGCAAAGAATGCAGGGATGAAATATGTGGTTTTTACCACCAAACATCATGATGGCTTCAGCATGTTTGATACAAAGCTGACCGACTACAGGATTACAAGTCCGAAAACACCTTTTCATACAAATCCTAAATCTAATATTGCCAAAGAGGTATTCAATGCTTTCAGGGCTGAGGGATTATGGGCCGGGGCATATTTTTCCAAGCCCGACTGGCACAGTGAATACTACTGGTGGCCAAATTTTGCGACCCCAGACAGAAATCCCAACTATGATATTTCAAAATATCCTGAGAGATGGGAAAATTTTGTACAGTTCACACATGGGCAGATAATGGAACTGACAGGAGGTGATTATGGAAAGCTTGATATTCTATGGCTCGACGGGGGACAGGTTCAGAAAATGTCAAAAGAGGACATAAGACGGCATATTCAATCACCGGGTTATAATTTTGCCAGAATACAGAGTCAGGATATCAGGATGGATGAGCTGGTTACGAAAGTAAGGGAGAAGCAACCCGGGATGATTGTAGTAGACAGGGCAGTATATGGCAAGAATCAGAATTACCTTACTCCTGAGAACAGGGTTCCGGATCATGCTTTGCCATATCCCTGGGAATCATGTATAGTTGCCGGAGAGAGCTGGTCATGGAAGCCGGATGCTAAATATATTACAAGTACTGAAGCTGTACACATGCTGGTTGATATTGTAATTAAAGGCGGTAATCTTTTACTGAATATTGGTCCCGGACCAAAGGGACAGTGGCACGATGAGGCCTATAAGCTCCTTGAGGATATGGGGAGCTGGATGAAAGTTAACGGAGAGGCAATATATGGCACCCGTGCACTGGAACCCTATAAGGAAGGCAAGGTCTGCATATCAAAAAAAGGGAATAATACAATTTATATATACTACCTGGCTGAGGATGGGGAAAAAATGCCATCACAGATAGGGATGACAAAATTTTCCCTGCCCAAAGGAGCAAAAGTAAGTATGTGCGGGACAGGAACTACGTTGAAATGGAGTAAAACTGAAACCGGATTCAGTGTCACAATGCCTGAAAAAGTAAGGAATAATCCTCCTTCAAAGTATGTCTGGGTGTTGAAAGCGGTGTATTAGTCTATTCCAGGAAACTGCCCAGGATTGAACTTCCCTCTTTTCCCCTGTTCCTTCCGTATGGGGCAAGAGCACGTATAAGCTTTCTGATTGGCATCGACTGGAGCCACACCTTACCAATACCCCTCATAATAGCAAGGAATAATCCCTCTCCACCGAAGACCATCGATTTAAGGCTCCCTGTTGCTTCAATGTCAAAATCGAGTGTTGGTTCGAAGGCAACTACACAGCCGGTATCAATACGAAGGGTTTCGTTATTGAGCTGTTTTTCAATAACAGTTCCACCTGCGTGGATAAACGCTTTGCCATCACCTTCAAGTTTCTGAAGGATAAAGCCTTCGCCTCCCAGCAGTCCTGCGCCGATTCTCTTGTTCAGTGTAACGGAAAGTTTTGTGCCCATTGCAGCACAGAGGAATCCATCCTTTTGAACTATCAGGCTGTTCCTTATCTGCCTCAGATCGACAGGGATAATAGTTCCGGGATAAGGTGCAGCAAAGGCTACCCTGCTTTTCCCGTTTCCATTATTTGTAAAATGGGTAAGGAAGAGTGATTCACCTGTAATAATTCTGGAGCCAGCCTGGAACAGTTTTCCCATCAAGCCCTGGTCGGGTGATGAACCATCACCCATCTTTACTTCAAAGGTGATGCCCTGCTCCATATAAACCATCGTTCCGGCTTCTGCTATGACAGTTTCTCTCGGATCAAGTTCAATCTCAACAAACTGGATGTCGTCGCCGAAAATCTTATAATCAATTTCGTGTGATATCATAATTTCGATCAATTAAAAGGGTTTAAGTTCTGAAAAATATTTGAAGATTGATTTTCTTAGTTTACCCCGACCCCAGGGGGAGCGAAGAAAATCAATTTCTTAATAAATTGAATATCGAAATTAAACAATCTATTTATTGTTATCAAATTGATTGGATTAAATTATTATTTTTGCGGCAATAAGGGTTGTTAGCTCAGTTGGTTTAGAGCATTACCTTGACAGGGGTAGGGGTCACTGGGGTTCTGACTCCAGTGCAACTCACCTTCTCCTCCTAAGCTTTAGCATAGGAGGGTTTTCTTTTTGTGACAAAGTATCACCAGGGATTAAGCTGTTTTCAGGTGCTTTGCAAAACACTCTTTAACATGTTGCCACATTGCATCTGACAGAACATGTTCAGCTCCGGGTTCAATATAGGAAGTGAAATTTTCAGGAGCTCCCGCTTTTTTATATGCTTCAGCAATTCTTGTCAGACCGGTTTTAACAAATTCAACCGGACTGCCCGTATCTTTTTCACCAAAGTTAAGATGAAGGGCCCGTGGAGCTATGAGAGCAGCTATATCAGGAGTATCGCCATATTGTTTCCAGCCCGGGACAAAATTGGGGAAACAATGCAGAATATGAGTTTCTTCTATTGCATCATAAGTCGGGAGGCAGCAATTACCTATTACACATTTGAGCCGGGGTTCGAGTGGTCCGGCAAGCCATGCATGTGTTGAGCCCATTGAATGACCGTAACATCCCAGCTTTTCCGGAATTACCTCTGGTCTCTGGCTCAGGTATGATACAGATGTTTTCATATCAAGAACATCTCTCCACGCGAGTGAACGTCCCCTCACCACTTCTCTCAGGAACTCGAAGCGTTCATAATCGCCTCTTTTCAGAATTCCTGTTGGGTCCTGGCGTTCCTCGAAGCAAAGTGAATCGGGGCACAGCACTACATATCCTTCCCGTACAAGGGCCACCGCAGTATGGTGCATGGGATTTCCGGCAAGACCGGCAGGTTCTGTTTTTCCAAGGTGATACTCTCCGTTATGCTGATGCCAAACTGCAATCCCTGGTGCAGGATTGGAGGATGATACAATATCAGGGATAAGAATAAGTGCTGGGATCCTGTCGCCGGGGAGAGCTTCATAAGTAATGGATTCTATGCGATATCCATCTTTCTGAATTGTTTCTCTCAGAACAGGATTAAGCGGTACAGGATCAGGAAATGGTCCGCCAAGGCATTCCTGGTATTTTGAAAGGAGATCAACCGGATGATGATCTCCTGAATCAGACATATTATTGTTGCCGGAACATGATTGAGTTAAGCCAATTCCTGTGGCTATTGCTCCAAGTCCTAAAGCAGCATTGGCTTTAAGGAAGTTACGCCGGTTATGATATCTCATGAGAGGATTAACTTATTTCTTCATGATCTCATTGCAGAAATTACCCAGTTTTATAATGTCTTCCCTGTTCCTGATATTTATATTCTCATTTTGGAAGAAATCTTTAAGTTCTTTCTCATACTTAGGGAAAAGCTTAATGAACTGCCTTTCTGTGCTGAATTTTTCAAGCTGATCTTCATTGCTTACCCAGAATACAAATTCAGGTACTACATCAAAATTCTGCGGGAGATCAATATATGCTACTTCACCGTACTGATGTGTTACCGGATTAATTTCAAATCTTTGAGTTGCGGTAGGGCCAACGGACCTGTTCTTTGAACCATATCCCGTACTACTACCTTTTGGCGCAAGATTGGCTTTATTCTGAAGAAACATTGTGACATTTCCGCTTGTAAGAATCTCATAGAAGCCATTTCCATAAGGGATAAAAAGCCTGTTTTCAAGTAATATCCGTTCAATGCTCTTGGGGTTTTTTGAATATCTGTAAACCCCATCCAGTTCTGTGATCATTTTTTCCTCAACCATATTATAATTAAGAAGAGCTGTAAACTTCTGTCCATCTCTCATAATTACAATTCCCTCTTTAAACTGAGGAAAAAGGAAATGCGGAATAGGATTACCCTTATTATCCTGAGGCGTACCACTAACTGTCAGTATGGAGAAGCATAAAACAATAAAAGTGGCTCTGAAATAATTTCTTTCTGATTTCATTAGAGTGAAATTTAGGTTATTAACTTATACGAACATACCGGTAATTAGTTAATCAACACAAAAACCGAGCCAATTGTTTTAAAATTAAAGTTCTCTTATTTTAATATTTTTGAACCATACAGTGTATCCGTGATCCTGAAGTCCGATGAATCCGTCTTTGGAAATTCCTTCGGTAAAACCGGGGAATGTTTTGAATTTGCTGTTCTGTACCAATGCATCCCATGCAGGCGTCCATAGCTCATATTCAACAACCTTAACCCCGTTCTGGGTGTGTGTAACTTTCCCGTTCTGAACCCTGATAACAATAGTGTTCCATTCTCCTGCAGGTTTTACAGTTTTTGGATCGGCTGCTATCATATCATATAGGGAACCTGCAAGATGGCTGGGTATTTTATTGTCGGTTGCATCAGCATTATCCAAAACCTGTATCTCGGGAGATGCATAATAAATTGGTTTTCCAGGGACCTCTCTCACATTAAAGAAAATACCTGAATTTGCCATTTTACTTGCTTTCCAGTCAATTGTCAGTTCAAAATTCTTAAACTTTTTTTCATATAATATATCTCCGTTTGCACCCTGACCCGGTTCTTTTCCTTCTCCGGTGAAAACCTTCATTGAGTTATCTTCAATTGCCCAGTTCTTTGGCATAGCTGTTCCGTTGCACTGGCGCCAACCTGTAAAATCCTTACCGTTAAACATGAGTACCCAGCCATCTTTTTTCTCTTTATCGGAAAGAGTATTGGGCTTCTGTGCAATAACTGTTGAGCTTATAAAAAGAGTGGCAATGAATGTTAAGATTATCTGCTTTTTCATAGTACGATTATTAAATATTGATAATAGGATGCAAATTAGTTAAAAAATCAGATAAAACATTCTCCGCTAGCGCGGATCTGTGATCCGTGCTATAAATGATTGGCACCGATTACAAATCGGCGCCAGCATCTTCCATAAAATCAATATTTTATAACAAATGACTAAAATAATAGTCATTTTAATTGTAAAATATTTGCGTGACTATAAAAATAGTCATATCTTTGTGTTGAAGGGGGCCGAGCGTCAAAAAATAGCCCGGTGGGCTATTTTAGCGAAGGCGCCAGATTGCCGCGCGGGCAAATAGATTAAGATTGCTTCTCCCGACTGTGTCGGGATCGCAATGACTGTTTAATTAACAACATTTCTATCATGCAACTAACACGTGCAGAAGAACAGATTATGCAGATATTATGGGACCGGAAAGAAGGTCTCGTGAAAGATATCCGCGACAGTTTCAGCGATCCGAAGCCGGCAAGGAATACAGTGTCGACAGTTCTGAGGATACTCGAGAAGAAGGGTTTCGTCGGGCATAAAGCCTATGGTAATGTTCATCTCTACCATCCCATGGTATCAAAAAGCGAATATTCGAAGAACCAGCTTTTCGGCCTCATGGAAAGTTATTTCAATAATTCTTTTCCTGCAATGGCTTCGTTTTTTGCGAGGGAAAAGGATCTTACCCTGAAAGAGCTTGAAGAGCTGCTTGAGGATACTAAAAAAGAATTGTCGAAAAGCAAAAAGAAAAAGTGATGGAAGCACTGGGATTATATCTGTTTAAGTCAGTAATATGGCTTTCAGGCTTTGCCCTGATCTATATTGTTTTTCTTAAGAATGAGAGGTTTTTTACACTTAACCGGTTTTACCTCCTTTCTGGGGTTATTGCCTCATTCATTATGCCTCTTTTAACAATCCGTTATACCGTAATGCTGAATGTGCCCAATGTAACTCCAACTGAAGGCGAAGTTGTATCAGGTATTGAAAATATGAACGGCTCATTTATATTTGATGCCGGATCATTGTTAATCCTTCTCTATTTATCGGGGATATTTGCAATCGGATTCATGATGATAAGACAAAGCAGACCTGTTATCCGGTCTGTTGTAAGATCAGGAATTGTAACATCCGGCCCGGTAAAGCTTATCCGGACATCTGATTACACCAACTCATTTTCATTTCTCTCCTGGATCTTTGTCAATCCTTCAGTTACAGATATTGAGATGAAGGAGATAATGAACCACGAGTTGGTGCATATCAGGCAGAAACATTGGGTCGACCTTGCACTTGGAGGAATACTTTGCATGCTTCAGTGGTTTAATCCTCTTGTATGGATTTATCTCCGCATGATAAGGCAAAACCATGAATATCTTGCAGATGAGGGGGCGCTGCAGCGAACCTCTGATCCTGCTGTTTACAGGGCGACTCTTTTAAATCAGATTGCCGGCTCCCAGGTCGTCATTCTGGCGAATTCTTTCAATTATTCACTTAACAAAAAAAGATTTGAAATGATGAAAAATATAATCACATCACCATACAGGAAAATGAAGATCTTTCTTATACTTCCTGTATTTGCAATTGTGTTGTATTCATTTGCAAAGCCTGAATACAGATATGACATATCTGACTTAACAGGCAATCTACAGCCTTCACCAATTCAGGACAGAACAGTAAAAGGCAGCGTTGTTCAGGCTGAAAACGGCAAACCTCTTGAGGGCGCAGTGATAGTTGCAATGGGAACCACTTCAGGTACTGTAACTGAAGCAAACGGAAGTTTTAAACTTGAAAAAATACCCGAGGGAGGCACATTGGCAGTATCATATGTGGGATACAAGTCGGTAGTAGTTAAACCTGTTTTCACATCTGACATGAAAATTCCAATGAATCTCGATACAATAAATTCAGAGAAATTCAATGATCCTATGGCTCCCGCCACCGCCGCCGCCGCCACCACCATCTAATGGGATTAATATCAGGGTTGACGGACCTCCTCCGCTTATTGTGGTGGATGGAATAATAACAGAAACTGATTTGAATAAGATGCCTCCCGAGACAATTGCTTCAGTGAATGTTTTAAAGGATACACCTGCTATTGACAAATACGGAGAAAAGGGTAAAAATGGCGTCATTGAGATAACTACCAAAAAGTCATTATCAACCGGAACAAATAATGACAAGGCCGTTTCTGAAAAAAAAGTACTGACAGGGAATGAAAAAAGAAAAGAAGGATTTTTTATGGTTGTTGAGGAATTGCCTCAGTTCCCGGGTGGAAAAGAAGCAATGACCTCATGGATTTATGATAATATGAAATATCCCGGAGATGCCGTTAAAAAGAAAATGGAAGGAAAAGTATATGTTACTTTCCTGATTACAAGTGCTGGTAAAATAAAAAATGTAAATGTTCAGCAGCCTGTTAATCCGCTCCTTGATGCTGAGGCAAAACGGATAATAGCTGCGATGCCCGACTGGAAACCGGGAACCCAGTCAGGTAAGGCTGTTGATGTACATTATAAGGTACCTGTGGAGTTTAAACTGAAACCATAATTTTTACCACAGAGGACACTGAGGTAATTCACAGAGGGCACAGAGAACAAGGTTTCTTTGTGTCCTTTGTGTTTTTTACTTTGTGATCTCCGTGGTTAATGGATTTAATAATTTCGTATTTTTATAAGATATCCGGAAATAATAATGATTAGCCATGGACAAACGTACGTTTATTAAAAATTCAGGTCTGCTTGGCCTTGGAGCTATGCTTAGCCTGGAAAATTTTTCCGATCTGATGAGCTCTGTTTCAAAAGTTCCTGCATCAGACCTGGCAATGGAAGAGGATTTCTGGCTTACTATCAGGAAGGGCTACAGGCTGAATCCCGAAATGATAAATTTCGAGAACGGCTACTACAACTTCCTGCCGGAACAGACGCTTGAAAAACTTATTTCCCACATCAGAGATGTTAATTACCAGGCATCCTATTACATGCGTACAGTTCAGTTTGATAAAAAAACTGCAATGGCTGCAAAACTTGCGGCCCTTGTTGGTGCACCTGCCGATGAGGTGGTTCTTACACGGAACACAACAGAGTCCCTGGATACCATAATTGCGGGATTTGACTGGAAACCAGGTGATGAGGCTCTCATGGCCGAACAGGATTATCCTGCCATGCTTAGCATGTTCAAACAGGTTGCAAAGCGTCATGGTGTTGTGAACAAGATCGTATCTGTTCCTAATAATCCGGCATCGGATGATGAAATTGTAAATCTTTATGCCAATGCAATAACCCCAAGGACCAGGCTTCTGATGATTTGTCATATAATAAATCTCACCGGTCATATTCTGCCCGTCAGGAAGATCTGCGACATGGCTCACAGTAAGGGTGTTCAGGTGATGGTTGACGGAGCACATGCAATTGGTCATTTCAAATTCAATATCCCGGAACTAGGATGTGATTACTATGGAAGCAGCCTTCATAAATGGCTTAGTGTTCCGCTTGGTTCAGGGATGCTTTGGGTAAAGAAGGAGAATATCAGTAAAATATGGCCGTTGATTGCTCCCTACGACATGAGCCCTGATGATATCAGAAGGCTGAATCACATAGGAACTCATCCTGTTTATACTGATTTAACTGTTGAGGACGCAATTGATTATTACAATATGCTCGGTGCTGAAAGGAAAGAGGCACGGTTAAGATATATCCAAAATTACTGGACCGATAAGGTCAGGAACTTGCCGCATGTAATACTAAATACACCTGAAGATAAAAAAAGGTCGTGTGCAATTGCCAATGTCGGTGTTAAGAGCCTGAAACCCGCCGAACTCGGTGATGTTCTCTGGAAGAAATATAAAATTTATTGTGCACCTATTGACGGGGCCAATGTGCATGGTTGCAGGATCACTCCAAATGTGTACACTACAACAAAAGAGCTTGATATTTTTGCTGATGCACTGGCTGCATTGAAATAATAGATGGCACGGATCACAGATCCGCGCCAGCGACTAATCATCATCTTCCTCGCCAAGTTCATTCTGCATGAAGAATGCAGCACGTACTGATGGCGGACAAGGTGAATCCAGACCCTTGACAGCTTTCCAGATAACCTGGTTGAATTCGTTATCATCTACCCGGTCTTCCTGTGTGAAATCAAACTTCTCGCTTTTCTTCTGCCAGATGCTTTCTGTCAGGTTTTTCTCATCGAGATTGTAAAGGCATTGCCTTGCATTGAAGGCAGGATGATCAGGCGTATTGTCGAAACAGCGCCAGAGAGGAGTTGCCGATGCATCATACTGGGTCATGGGAGGCAGTCCGAGAATCAATTCAATTGTTCTGAGAAGAGAAGTTGTTGTATATACAGTATGATCAACAAAGCCCTGTTTAACAAAACCTCCGGCAATGAAAGCCGGGCTTCTGTGCGCATCAACATGGTCGGGACCATTTTGTGCATCATCTTCCACAACTATTACTACGCATTCCTTCCATATCGGACTGTGGCTGAGGTAATCGACAAACAATCCGACAGCAAGGTCGTTATCTGCAACATGGGCAAATGGAGATGGTCTCCCCAGGCTCAGACCTTCCGTGTGGTCATTAATGAATCTTACAGTATTTAACTGTGGAACTGCGTTTTTAGCAAGAAGCAATTCGAAATCACGCTTCCACTGGTAAAAACGTGTCGTATCACGAACTGAAGGAACCCAGAGGGAAAAATCTTTGCAATAGTGACCTTCAAGGACCGGAATACTCGGACCCTTTTCTCCTATAAATTCACCATATGAACGGAAGGTTACATTCTGCCTTTTGCATGCATCCCAGAGGAATCCGTTTTTGTTATTTGCTACTTTTCTCTGTCCTTCACCGGGATAATCGCCTCCTCTGCCGCCATATGATGTGGGCCAGTTCTTCTCAAGATAATCAGTTGCATAAGCACCCATTGTCCAATGGTGCCCGTCAGCGCTTACCTCTCCATTTACATAAAAATTATCGAGAAGCACAAATTCCCTTGCTATTGCATGCTGATTTGGAGTTATGTTTTCTCCGAAAAGTGCAAGATTCGGATCGCCGTTGCCTTCTTTCATATCGCCCAGAACCTGGTCGTATGTACGGTTTTCCTTAATAACATAGAATACATATTTGATTGGTGATTTTTCTCCAATTTTAATTGGTATCGGATTATTTTTATCACCTGATGATATAAGTTCTTTCTCCTTGATATAAGGTGTATTACTGTAAACAGCTTTTGAATATATCGCAAGCTGACTGTCGTCGTATTTGCCTATGATGCTTAGTGTTCCCATGAAAAGACCACCGATGTACTGAACCTTTGTTTTCTTCTCTTTACCTCCCTCATGGTGAACAACTTCCTGACTGGTCATAATTGGCTGAGGTCCGTAAGGATTTGCTGCTGAGGTCAGGCCTTTTCCGTTACTTACAAGTATTTTATTTTTTGCTGTCCTTACACAGGTTGGATACCATGCTGTAGGAATGAATCCCTTGCTTGTTGAAGCTCCGGGTTTTGTCACATCAAAAACAGCAAGACAGTTATTATCCGCATTGGCGATATATAAAGTTTTCTCATCACTGCTCAATGTTACACTGTTTGTTGTTGATCCGCAGAGAGCATCCGGATAAAGTGCAGAATTAAGTGTTTCAATTACACTTAAATTTTTACAGTCGATAACAGAGACGCTATTGTCATTAGCATTTGCTACGAACAGAAACCTTCCGTTGGCAGTGATACACATATCATTGGGATTATCTCCAACCTGAATGGAACCCGAAATTTTCTGCAGTTTGGTATCGAACAATACTATTTTATCACAGCCCCAGCAGCTGATAAAAAGAGTCTTCTTATCTGGTGAAAGCAGACATGTATAACCTTCTCCTCCAAGTGAATGCTGAGAAAGAACCTTCTTCTGCTGAAGGTCAATAACATATAGAGAATTATTCTCTTTGGTAACAGTATAGAGTATTTTCCCTGCATCATCAACTGCAAGCCCGGCAACAGATATCCTTTCCGGCCATGGTTTCCCGATTGTAATTGTATCTGTGCCTCTCAGTTTGTTATTGATTACAGAGTATTTAATTATCCTGTTATCATTTCCGCCTGATGCATAAATATATTTTCCGTCGTTTGAAAAGGTAAGACCAAGCCATGATTTTGCAATAATGATTGAATCGAGAACCTTTTCATTTTCGATATCTATCAGCTGGATTGTCTGGTCGCTCTGTCCGTTGTTTGTCACTGCCGCGATTTTCCTGTCGGGTGAGATGGCAATATTAAGTGGCAGGTCTCCAAGCGGCAATTGTTTTCCAACTGGGGTAAGGCTCCATCCGTTTGGAAGGGTTACCCGTCCCGATTCGATCTGTTCTAAAGACTGAGCGTGAGTATTTAATATAGTGATGGCAGCAATTATGACAAAATTGATTATTAATCTTTTTGACATCGGATAGATTTTCATGATTTATGGAATTTAAAGTCCAGTTAATACTTTAAATGTAAGAATATTTTTTTAACCACAGAGGACACAGAGGTCTCTATCTACGATCTTTGGCAGATACAATGATAAAAATTTCACAGAGGACACGGAGTCATAAAATGGAGTACTTGACCTCTGTGTTCTCAGTGCAATTTCTTTGTGCTCTCTGTGGTTAATGGATTTTAGCTTTTTCCAGACTTATTTTGCCCCATCAATGTTGCTTTTTCTGCCTTCAGCATTTACCTGAGGTTTGTATTTAACATTCTCTATTTTAAGTACAACCGGATTGGGCCACTGGTTGTTGGTGTAAAGACGATGGCCGTTTACAGCACTTATTACCAGTCCGATAGGGGAACTGCTGGTATATATTTTTGCATCATATCCGGGTCTGTATTCAACCAGCTCACTGGCATAACCAAGTATGCTGACCTTTGTCTGATCATTTCCTTCGAGGGTTTTGAAAACAAATTCTTTTCTTTCCCCGTATTTCCAGGCAGTACCTGCAGGGACGAATGCATATACGGTATTCTTATCCTTTGCCTTTGTAAACCAGATATCTCTTTCTTTCGTTATCTCCCATGGCCGTATGTTATGTATTCCTTCCTGATTGACAAGGTTCCAGAGGGCAATTTCCCGGAGCAGAGCTTCCTGTTCAATCTGGATCTCTCCATCAGGTTTCGGACCAACATTCATTAAGAGGTTTCCACCTTTTGCTCTTATCTCAATAAGCATATTAATGATCTCTGTACCGCTTTTGTGAGGATCGTTGGTCGGCTTATACTGCCAGTCGGTGCCCATTGTAAAACATGCTTCCCATGGTCCGGCAACAGGTTTATTTGGAAGATTCTGTTCCGGAGTCTGCATCTGTCCTCTGGTTACTACCAGTTCGGGTTGCAGCTGCCATGCATACTCTTTCAGTCCCTCCTCAGGACCGTCGAAGAAGAAAATATCGATCTTGCCATAATTTGTCAGGAGTTCTTTCAGCTGTGCCTTATCATGAGCCATCAGTCCTGGATTTTTTGCCGGATAATGAAGAGGATCCTGCAGCCTGCCGATGGGGATTTTGTTTTTATGGAAGTAGTGGAAATCCTCAGGTGAAAAATATAGACCTATAGCTATTCCCTGTTTCCGGAAGGCATCGAGGATCTCTTTCATTATGTCTCTCCTGAAGGGAGTATTCATAATATTGAAATCAGTTGTCTTTGTATCCCACATGCAGAAGCCTGAATGATGTTTCGAGGTAAAAACGACATATTTCATTCCTGCGAGTTTTGCAAGAATGGCCCATTCTTCAGGATCAAATTTTTTGGGATTGAATGTCAGCGGGAGCTCATTTATGAACCTGTTAAGATAATCTTCAGAGGCACCGGCCATAGAATGGCTTATAACTGCTCCAACCTGGGAGTCCATGCTCCAGTGAATGAACATCCCGAATCCCATATCCATGAACCACTGCTCGCGTTCAGGCTTATTAGATGTTTGCTGTCCATATAATGCAAGTGACAGCATTAGGACCAATGCAAATGAAAGATATCTCTTCATATTCTGGTTGTTTGAATTTAACTTAAAGGGATCAGTTTATGATCCGGTGATAAATTTATGGGGTATAAACTTATTTCGTGATGTTTTGAGGACTTTAAGAACACCTCTTTTAATACGGACAACAACCCTGCCATCAGAATTAACAGGTTCACCATCAATATGCATTCTTGTTTCCTTTGCCTCAATAATGATCTCCTTGTCAGTCTTAATATGCTTTACATACTTTGACTTGTTTATTCTTTTAGTGAAGAGTCTTACAACAAAGACAGGGCCGAATATTTTTGGGAATGGTTTAATAAGAACAAGGTCGATAATTCCATCATTTGGCCTGGCATCGGGTGCAATGAAGGCATTGTTCCCGAACTGTCTTGTATTAGCAACTGTAACAACAAAAAGATCCTCTGACAGGATCTTTTCTCCTCCACACCAGATTGTCACGGGAAATGGGCGAAGCTGAATAAAAGTCTTGAGAGTCAGCCAGATATATGGAAAAAAACCTCTGAGCTTAATATCGTTGAAAGAATGTGCAACAAAACTGTCAAGACCTATACCGGCCACATTCAGGCACATCTGGCCATTGACCTCAATCACGTCTATTGGCATTTCCTCTGCCTTCCGGATATTTGACATCAGGGCGTTGACATTCATCTTAAAGCCGAATTCCCTTGCAAATCCGTTTCCTGATCCAAGTGGAAGGACACCAAGTATCTTATCGGAATCTACAAGCTTAGTTGCCACTGTGTGGACAGTACCATCACCACCGGCAGCAATGAAAACATCATGCTTATTAAAGTTCTGATTGATTATTGTTTCAGTATCAAACTTAGAAAGTGATTTAACAGCATCAAGGTCCCTCCTGAGGTCAAGACCCAGTGAAACAATATAGTTAACCGGGGTTACGCCGGAATCGGGATTGATTATAAAAAGAGGTTTGCTTCTATATTCTGGAGCCGGCATCTTCATCCCCAAATGTACGCAAGTTTTTTAAAAATTAACCCATAAAGGGGTATTTATAATCGGCTGCGGGAATGAGCGTTTCCTTTACTGTTCGCGGGCTTACCCAGCGGGTAAGATTCAGGTGGCTGCCGGCTTTATCGTTTGTTCCTGAGGCTCGAGCACCTCCGAAAGGCTGCTGGCCAACCATGGCTCCGGTTGGTTTATCATTTATATAGAAGTTGCCTGCAGAATATCGCAATGCCCTGCATGCAGTAATCATTGCATATTTGTCATTACTGAATATTGCACCCGTAAGTCCGTATGGCGATGTTTCGTCGCATAACTTAAGGGTCTCTTCAAATTTATTGTCGTTATACACAAAAATGGTCATTACCGGACCGAAAATCTCCTCTTCCATTGTAATGAAATGCGGATTTGTTGTAACAATAAGAGTTGGTTCAATAAAATATCCCTTTGATTTGTCCCCTTTTCCTCCGGCAAGTAGTGTTGCCTCCCCGGAGGTCTCGGCCCTTTTTATATAATCCATTATTCTGTCGAAGGCCGACTCATCTATTACAGGATTTACAAAGCATGAGAAATCCATAACATCTCCGGTTCTGATCTCTGATAGTATTTGAACCAGAAGAGTCCGGGTCTCATTCCATAGCGAATCAGGAATATATGCTCTTGAAGCTGCTGAGCATTTCTGTCCCTGATACTCGAAAGCGCCTCTGACTATTGCAGTTGCGAGTTCTCTCACAGAGGCTGATGAATGAGCAAAGATAAAATCCTTACCACCCGTTTCACCAACGATCTTAGGATACGATTTATAGATTGAAAGATTGTCGGAAACCTCTTTCCATATGGTGTTGAATGTTGCATTTGAACCTGTAAAATGTATACCGGTAAGGTCTTTATGCTTCAGGACAATACTGCTTATCAGGGCACCGGACCCGGGGACAAAATTAATTACTCCTGCAGGAAGTCCGGCTTCTTCTAAGATTTTCATGAAGTAGTAATTTGAAAGAAGCGATGTTGAGGCTGGCTTCCAGACGGTTGTGTTTCCCATAAGTGCAACACTTGTATTGAGGTTCGAAGCTATTGCGGTGAAATTGAAAGGAGTAACTGTGTATACAAATCCTTCCAGCGGGCGGTATTCAAGTCTGTTTATTGTCTCATTCTCAGAGATAGGCTGATCCATATAGATCATTGAAGCAAAATAGTTGTTGAAGCGCAGGTAATCTATGACTTCACATGCCGAGTCGATTTCAGCCTGAATGACATTTTTTCCCTGCCCAAGCATTGTTGCCGCGTTAAGCTTATACCTGTATTTCTTTGAAATTAGTTCAGCAGCTTTTGCCATGATGGCGGCCCTCTCCATCCAGGAAAGAACCATCCAGTCATTTTTTGCATTATTGGCAGCATTGATAGCCATTTCTATCTCCCTTGCCGTAGCCATATGGTATACTCCAAGCGGATTTTTATGATCGGATGGATTTATCACAGTACCTGTTTTGCCTGTGCGTATCTCTTTTCCTCCGATTATTAATGGGATGTCAACAGTAGTATTTCGTTGCCTCTTTAGCTCTTCCTCAAGTAATCTGCGTTCATCACTTCCGGGTTTATAAGAGTATACGGGTTCGTTCTTTGGTTCCCTGAAATTGTATATGGCATTATTCATTTTATTATTTTTTTGGATTGCAAAACTAAACTCAAGCTTCTTATCTATTATTGATTTTAATCAGTTCTGATACTGCAAAATCTCATTTAAAGATATTTTCATAGTATAACAAATTCAATCTCTTTGTTTCTGCATGATATCTGTGTGTCCTATGTCAAATGTTCTCTATAAGAAACTTTAAAGTGTTTCTTAATACAGAACATTATGTTTAAATATATGTTCATTAAGTGTACGCGGAAAAACTAAAGTTGTTTAATTCCTGTGAGATAAATACTTTAGACATTCCGAACTTTAGGCACTTCAAACTTTTTATTCTAAATTGTACCTGTAATTTTAAAGCCCGGCATTATGTCAGAACTGAAGCATTATCACTTCTCAAAATCGGGATTGTTTTATGGTGTAAACACTCTTGATGAGGCGATTTCAGCATCGAAGGAAGGAGGCTATATCTGGTTTAATTACTATAAACCGGAGAAGGCCGATTTAATGGCACTTGTTGACAAGCTGGGCATTCATCCCCTGTCGGTTGAGGACTGTATGGATGACAAACAGGTTCCTAAAATTGAGCATTTTGCCGATAATACATTCGTAATTTTCAATGCCTTTCAATATTCTCAGAAGATTTTAAGAATTGATGAGATAAATATTTTCATTGGCAAGAATTTCCTTATAACAGTAAGCGGACATAATTCTGACGAAAGAAAACCTCTGGCTGAATTGGATAAGATCATTTCCGGTGATCCGGGAAATATGCGTCTTGGGCCTGCTGCCCTCCTGCACAGGATCCTCGATTATATTGTGGATCAGAAATTCAATGCATTCGAGACTCTTGAAGATGAACTGGAAGAAGCAGAAGATATGATCCTTGATAATCCTGCAACATTTGACCCTGCCGAGCTGATGAGGATAAGGAAATGTTTGCAGGTCCTCAGGAAAAGCCTTTTCCATGAGCGGGAAATACTAGTTAAAATTTACAGACTTGATTGTCCTTTTATTACTGAAAAAACTGTTGCTCATTTCAGGGATATATATGATCACCTTGCAAAATTTTTTGAACTGGCAGAGACATTCCGTGAAATTGTGACGAGCCTTATGGAGCTTTATACTTCGCTCCAGAATAATCTGATGACAAGGTCGGCAAACGAGACAAATGCCTCAGTAAGGCGGCTTACACTGATTGCAACTGTTTTTATGCCATTGACACTTATAGCTTCAATCGGAGGCATGTCGGAATGGTCAATGATGACTGGACCGGATAACTGGAAGATCTCCTACCCCGCATTTATTTTAGCTATGGGACTAATAGCAGTTGTGAACTACATGGTGATCCGCAGAATTGAAAAGAGAGGAAGAATGCTCAGGTGATCAGGATTGTACCCCGGGTTTCACTGTATTGGAAAGATCAAACATCCAGAAATTCTTCATGCCGTATGACTTAATTGCATAAGCGAAAAATATCCCTGAAAAGATATCAATACTGTAATGGCCATGCGAAAGCAGTAATGCAATTATCACTATAATAAGGCAGGTGATAATAATTTTTTTGTACAAAGAATCATTTACCAGCAGGAACAGCATAAATACGTTTCCTGCATGTCCTGAAGGATATACCCCGAGTTCATATTTTGAGAAACCATTGAAAAGCGGATCCGATCCTCCGAACATAGGCGGGTTGCCAAATGGAGTAAGTACAATAAAAACGCCTCGGACAAGATAAAAGATCCCGATCATCAGAAGAAGAAACGGAACACGGTTATATTCCTTTTTGTGAACCACATAGATAAACATCAGGAATATCGGGATAAGGCATACAATATCATACACAAGTGAAAGATCTATTACAGGCAGGTTATCAAGAATCAGATCGGAAAGCATAGGAAGAGTTTTTCCCTCACTCATATAATTATGAAGGTAGGTTTGAGAGGCTATATTTAAAGCCATTCCTGCAAGAACAGAAAAGAATCCTATATAGAAATACCTGCTTTTAAAAAGCTTAATTAGTGAACTGATACCTTCAGATTTGTATATTGTGCTTAATGCGTTACTCTTCCCGGGCATAACTTTTTATTTTGCCCGACAAATATATGAAGTTTAGTAATACCAAATAACAATCATTTACTCCGATTCCTGAGACATATTGTTAAATATTTCCAATATTTCATCACGGTACTCTTCGGGAGCATCAACATGTCCCCAGCTCGACTGAGTCTGCCAGAGTCCGTCATATGCTGAATCGTGGTACGATTTCATAATATGTGGGATACCTCTTTCTTTCAGAATATCATCAAGAAGCATAGCCTGGAACTCATTGTCAAGGGCCAGTATTTTAACAGGGTTACTCATTTTAGGTATTTTGTTTCATCCAGATTAAAAAATGTATTTCGAATTCATGCTCAAAGTTAGGTGTAAACAAATTTTTTCCAAGACTTGATTTTATCTCTTCCAGGCTCCAGTATTTTCCTTCCTCTATTTCATCGGGATTTATTAAAGGCTGCTTATCCGAAACCGCCGAATAGGAGTAAACAAGTTCTTTTTCCCGGGCAGACTTCCAGATGTATTTTCCAATGAAACCGGTTTGAAGATCTTCCAGTCCAAGCTCCTCTGAAGCTTCTCTTCTGAGGGCAGATTCAACAGATTCCCCGGGACTTATATGACCGCCAACAGAGGTATCCCATTTTCCGGGCTGAATGTCTTTCTTAGATGATCTCTTCTGAAGGAAAAGTTCTCCTTTTGAATTGAAAAGATGTATATGTACAACAGGATGCAGCAGCATGCTCTTACCGTCATGGCACACACTGCGGGGTGCTTCACCAATGGTGTTGCCTTCTTCATCAACTACCGGAAATATTTCAGAAGGATCAGTGTAGTTCATAATTTGAAGTAAAAGTAAGTATAATTTGGTCTCGAATGGGTTAAGTGGGCTAAAATTTTCCGCATTCCTTGCGCTAAAACAAAAATTCAGCGCTGTGTGCTTTGGTGAAGACTCACCGCCAAGAAGAGCCCCCCCCCCCCCCCGCCCCCCACTGGGCAAGCCCGCTACGGTTTATTACAACCTCAAACCCGCATTTGATTGAATTTCCGTCTTCATCAACCGCTGTAAGTGTATGATTGCCAGTGCCTGCAACTATTTCAATATGATGCAGATACCTTGTTGTGGCAATATAAGAATCATCAAGGTGCCAGAAGATCTTACGGGAAGGGATACGATGTGCAACCTCCGGGATTATCCTTGTCAGATTGCCCTCCTGGTCACGGGGAATAAAAATTTTAACTCCTGGTGAGGGATAGATGAACTCCATAACCGGTATTGATTTGTCTGAATTGCACCCTGGAGCAAAAGGTGGAAGTACCATGTATCCTGTATGTTTCTGCCTGTAGAAATACTCCATTGCAGGCGTAAGGATAAACCATGATTCGTTTACAATCTCTCCTGGATCATAACACTCTGATGATACCTGCATGGTGCGGGTATTATTAAGATGAACAATATGATGATAAGGACATGATTCGCTTCTTAGTCCGGTTGTACAAACTAAAGTTTCAACGGTTTCAGGACAATCAGGACCAGCTCTGTAACCACTCAGGCTGCATACTGTAATATTTGTCATCTCTTCACGGGGAACCTCAAACCAACCCTCAGAATTGGTAAGTCCGGAAAGTTCAAAAAGCAAAGGAGCAGCAGCTGTAATCCCGGTGAGTCCGGGCCTGCCCTCTCCATCTGCATTGCCTGTCCAAACACCTGTAACATAGCCGGGTGTTGTGCCCACTGCCCATCCGTCGCGGAAGCCAAAACTTGTCCCGGTCTTCCATGCCAGTCGCGCACCTGATGAAAAATACTGCCAGCCTGTCTCACTTTCCGGCCTGTTAACTTTCTGAAGCGCTTCATAGGTAAGCCATATTGCCGATGCAGTATATGGAGGTTCCGCATCTTCGTGTTTATCTTCTTCGGTCTTACCGTCTGCAAATATTATTGGTTCATGAAAATCTTCCCTGTAGTATTTTCTATGTCTGTTAAAGTTGTTGAGGACCCTTGAGAGAGAAGCATAGGCACCTGTGAGTTCCCAGAGAGTTGTTTCACCACCACCCAGGATAAGAGATAAGCCGTAATGATCGGCAGGCTTGTTAAATGTTGTGAGTCCTGTTCTCCGGAGCAGATTCAGGAACCGGTCAGTATTGTATTGCTGAAGCATTCTTACAGCTGGTATATTCAGCGATTGTGACAAGGCTGAGCTTGCAGCTACTGCTCCGCTGTAGCTCATATCGAAGTTTTCGGGAGTAAATCCCTGAAATCTGGTTGGGATATCGGCTACAAGGCTGTTGGGAAGAAGATCGCCCGATTGCTGCATGCCGGCATATAAAAAGGGCTTAAGGATACTGCCTGTGCTTCTTGTTGACCGGATAATATCTACATCTCCCCCGTGAAGCCTCGTTTCCGAAAGGGTACTGTTACCGACATACACAACGACATTTCCTGTCACTACTTCAACTATGATACAGGCTGAATTGAAAATATTATTTTCTTCAAGCTTTTTCTGGTGACTGTTTAGAATTTCGGTAGCTCTTTCCTGGAGTTCATGGTCAATTGTTGTCCTTATAGTCTGGCCCCTTTTGTTGATATATAGCCAATCGGTAAGATGAGGAGCCCTTGCAGGCATTGGTTTTGGTTCGCCTGGAAGCGGTTCATCAAGGGCCAGTACGAGTGTAAGGGAATCTACATAATTGAGTTCATAAAGCTTTTTGAGAAGCCTGTCTCTTTTAAACTTCAGCTGTTCCTGGTTTTTTCCGGGGTAGATGAGTGAAGGTGAATTGGGTAATACGGCAAGAGCAGCAGCCTCAGCCCATGACAGTGAAGAAGATGGCTTACCGGTATATCTCCAGGATGCGGCTTCCAGTCCTACAGTATTTCCTCCGAATGGCGCATTGTCTGCATACATGAGAAGGATTTTCTTCTTTGACCTGAAGAGTTCCAGCTTCAGTGATGAAAGCATTTCACTCATTTTTGCAGAGTATGTTCTGCTGGTGTTTACCTGTGAAAGCCTTGCTACCTGCATTGTGATTGTACTGCCTCCTCTTACAATTTCTCCGGCCTTTAAATTATCTGCCATGGCCCTGAATACTGCAACCGGATTTACACCCGGATGATACCGGAACCATCTGTCTTCATAAGTCAGAAGGGCTTTTTCAAATTTTTCCGGAACCTCACCGGAAGGGGGGAATCTCCATTGTCCGTCATCTGCTATCCTTGCACCAAGCAGGGTGCCGTCTGATGCCTCTGCCACTGTTGCAAGCGGCGGGTTGAAACGGGGCATGGGAGATAGCAAAACCGGAGTGATCAACACTCCGGCTGCAATAATTACTTTTATGATTTTACTATTCAATATTATCTCCTGCAACAGTTACTGTATTTCCGGGTTGCCTTGAGTAATAACCTGCATTGTACATTGCTTCACACCATACTGAAGGTTGCCTGTATTCACCCTTGTAGGCTGCGGTAAGCACCATCACAAAACTCTTTGTTTCGCCTCTCTGAAGGGAGAAATAAGTATTTACCCTGTCATCCCTGAAATCACGGTAATCATAGCTGCTCTCCTTTATACCTGTGACAGTTTCAAACAGACGGGTATTCTGTATCTCCCAGCCCGAAGGAACCATGCATGCAAGGGCAATGTTATCAACTTTTGTGAATGAAGTATTTGTGACTTTTACAACCATCATAAAATCTGAGCCCTGTTTAAGGTTTTTAGGATCAACCGGTCTCAGATCGGTTGTTACATAATCAACCTTCATTGTCATCCCTTTTTCCGACTTCACCTGATCCGATAACAATGGGATCCCCTTCATTGTAAGAGTTACATAAACAGGATCGCCTGATTTGTTTTCAACTGCAAGTGAATTATCTCCCTGTTTGATTTTAAGATCGGCCGACCACATTTTCCCGGGCTGAATTGTCAGATCGTTTTTCCCTCCGTTAATTACAGTATTCAGAATGGCTGGCGTATTTGAACCTGATGACATCTTTTCCGCCCATTTCATATATGAGAATAATCCCCAGGCAACTGACTGGGTACTATACCATGAGTCGGTGCTGAGATTATCACAGATCTCTTTTAGGAGGGGCAGTGCCTCTTCATTTTTATTCAGAAGTGTAAGTGTATAAAGTATCACAGCCTTATCCCTGATATCGCTACCGTAATAGAAATCCTGGAATTCCGGTACAATTGAGAGATTTCTCATATCAAGGAGAATATCGGCAATTTCGCGGCGACCGGTAGTGGCAAATGCTGCAGCAAGAAACCATCGTGAGAGGTCGGGGATGCCCTCGGTTTCCCTGAGCCTGTTCATTGCCGGCTTTTCAGACTGACCTGCAAGAGCGAGTGTGAACAGCCTGTAAGCCTGGTCGTTTGATGTCTGCCTGAATTTCGGATCATATCTCCAGTCAAGGCTCCTTGCCTTCTGGTAGGAGATCCATTTCTGCCTGAAACCTGACGGAATGCTGTAACCCTTACGCTCTGCCTCAAACATAAAGTGTCCGGCATAGGAGGTTACCCAGTTATCGGGCTGATTTGCTCCCGGCCATAAGGCAATTCCACCATTTACCATCTGCCTTGAGACAATCTCATCGATTGCTTTTACGACATTCACCGATGCCTTCTTAACCATATTTGCATCTCCTCCTGATATCTCTTTTATCCAGAGCTGAGGGAAGGCAGCCGAGGTGATCTGTTCCGAACAGCCATGGGGATAACTGACAAGATAATCGAGTCTTTTTTCAAGATTGATTGAAGGCAGGGATGAAACTGAAAGATTTGCCGAACTTGTTCCTTCAATGCCGAAGGGCCTGAATTTGGTTTCCCATTTTTCACCCGGCCGTATAATTTTCAGTTCAGAACGAACCTCAGGAGGATTGGGACTTCTCACTTCTATTTCCATAGCATAAGTTGCTGTTTCTCCTCCTCCTTCAGCAGTTATGTTTATCCTTGCAATCCCGGTTTTTTCTCCGGCAGTAAAGTATAATTCGCTCTCCTCTTCAGTTCCTGTTACTGAAATATCCTTTGTCTTCCCGCTAAAGCTCACAAGCTCATTCGAGGAGGCTGTAACCTTAATTTCTTTAATTCCCTCTTTCTGTATGAAGAATGTAAGAGGAAGGGCCACTTTATCACCCGGACTGATTGTTCTAGGGGCTGTTGCCAGTAACATAAGAGGATCCTTTACAAAGGAAGATTTTTCAGCAAAACCAAAAGCATTATCACTTCCGGCAATAACCATCGTTTTTACCGATCCGGTGTACTGAGGAAGAACAACAGGGTGTGTATTAGTTTTTCCGGGTTCAAGATGGAATGGTCCCATGAACCTGACTGCAGGCACAAATCGCTGTGCCTTGCCTGCAGACCTGTCAATCAGGGCTTCGTCTCCACCTACGGCAAAAAGTCTGTCGAGGGTTCCACCGTACGAACCAAGTACAAGGTCGTAGAGGTCCCAGGTCATTACTCCGAGCGCTTCACGCGCAAAGAAGTATTTCCAAGGGTCGGGTGTCCTGAAACCGGTGATATCGAGCAGGCCTTCATCAACAACTGCCAGAGTATAGTTCATTGCCTTTTTGTTGGTCTCGCTGACTTTGACCATGAATGGTTTCTGGGATCGTAGTTCATCACTCATCTCAATTTCCGGCAGCAGCCTGGTATCAGGATCCTCTACCATCAAGGGAACAACCCCATAGAGCCTGACAGGCATGTCATTCACAGTCTGGGCATGAGGCTGTATCACTGTTACATAGGCATAGATATTGGGCGCCATCTCCGGTTTAGCTGGGAATTTTACAACTGTATTTCCTTTTTCGGTTGCTGTCCTTATCTCCTCAAGAACACCTGTGGCATTTTCAAGGGTGATAATTGCCCTGGCGTTTTCAGGGGATGGGAATGAGATTTTTATCTCATCACCCGGAGCATATTTCTCTTTATCTGTATTTATTGCAAGAAGTGTTGCTCCCTCGGTGTTGCCTTTCATACCATATTCCCAGGGCCAGTCAATAAGAAGTATTTTTCCTGTGGAATGACCTTCTGCAGTCGTTACTCTGATAAGGTATCTTCCCCAGTCATTTTTGCCGATCCTGAAGTCAAATGAGCTTTCCCCGTTCTTTGTAGTGATTTTTTCGCTGATTACCGGCTTATAGACATTGTTTGAAATGTAATAGCCGAGATCCTCTTCATTCGATTCCCACCACCATCTGTACGAGATCTTGTAGATGTTGATCTCAACCTCCGACCTCACCGGATTTCCTTCTTCATCTACTGTTACAATTTTAACAACATTGTCCTCATCGGTGTAGAGCATCCTGCTCTTTCCCTGAAGTCCGGGAAGGCTGATTCCCGCAAAGACACTGTAAGGTGCATATTTGTATGTAGCCTGGGTTATGCTCTCATCGCCTCCCTTTTCAGAAACCTTTGCAGTAAATACGACATTGAGCATTCCCGGGGCAACCATATCGCTACCAGGATTAAAGTTAAGGGAAGCATTTCCATTTCCGTCAATCTCATTATTGTAGATGTTTACCGTTTCAGCATAGAATTCGCTTACGGGATCATCGAAATTGTATTGTTTGTACTTGTCAAATACTGTGGTTGTCTTTTTAAGAATATAGTCAACTGACGATTTCAGGTTTCTGGCAACAGATCCGTTCAGCCATTTAACATTCAGAGTTCCCCTTGATGACTGTTTTGATCCGCCGAGTATATTGCCGTCGAAGGCGAGATTTATTTTGAGCCTGTTGGGCTTGATCGTTTCAACCCTTACCCGTTTTGTAAATGTTGCTCCGCCTATCCTGAAATTTGCGGTATAATTACCTGTTGCTGCATCCAGTGAAGTTTTTGTGGAAAAAACCAGGAGATTCTTTCCTTCTGCCATCTGAACCTGGTTATCAACTTTCTGTCCCTGGGGATTGACAAGCTCGAACTGAACAGGATGTCCTGAAGGCAGATCCTTTTTCATCTCCTTGATAAATATTGAAAGGAATATAGAATCTCCGGGTCTCCACACATCCCTTTCCCCGTAAACAAATGCCTTGATGCCATTTTCAGGAGCTGTTCCTGTTACGTCAAATGAGCTGAGTGAGAGTGATGATCCGTCATTTACTTTCAGGTAATTGCGGTCTTTATCTTTTTTGGCAATGATGAGGAAAGGTTTCCTCTCACAGGGAATTGCAACGGAGCCTTCGGGGCTGGTATTGCCGGATGTGATCAGCTGAAGCTGGTAATCATAGACATCTATAGCAGCCTCATTTACCGGAAGCGCTGTTAGCAGGTCATTTACCATTACATGCAAAACATTATCGGCTCCCTTCTTTGCTATGATGCCGAAGTTAGAGGCGAGAATGTTTCTTGTTACCTTTTTATCGGGACTGAAATATGCATCCTTGCAGGGGTCATCACGATCCTCCCATGAAAATCCGTAAGAATAGTAGACATTATCATTATTGTCTTCATAGTAGTTATCAGGGTCATCCCAGAATTCTTTCGACTGCTGCTCGGAGATATCAAGAAGTTCTTCATAATTGCTCTTCTCCTCGCTCTCTTTGCAGGGATAAAGGGAATAAGACTTCCTCATGCTTAATACGACCTTGTAAAGAACCCCTGGTTCAACATTTATATAGTCAGCAAGATTGATTGTATAAAGATTCCAGGTGCCGGTATTTGTCCCGGATCCTGAGATAAGATCAAATCTTCCCGAATAGACAGGTCGTCCGAAGCGCTTTACGGAGTACCCCTGGTCAATGTCGTTCTCCTGCAGGAAATATGGCAGGTTATTTTCAAAAATCCTGATGATCTTCAGGTCAACAGCCCTGAGGTTGGCTGCTTTAAATGGCAGGATCAGGTTTTGTGATGAAGGCAGGATTGCCCCTTTGCCTTCTATCATTATCCCCGGAGGAACCTGGGTAAAGTCGAGGACTCTCTGAAAAGGTTCCCCTAATAATATCCCTTTGTTGTTTTTTACTGAGGATTCAATATTAAGTGTAAGTTCTCCGGTAAGGTCATCCGATGGATAAAGGGTGATGATGTTTGACTGAACGCTTGTCTTAACTTCTTTCCATGGATATAAATGAACAAGTCCGTTCAGGTCCTGTAAGGCATCAACAGGATCGGAAAAGACGACATCTATTCTGGGACTGGCTCCGGGATACTTTACAATATCAATTACATCGAAATAATCTGTTGGTGGTACAATAACAGATTTTGATCCGGCCTGATTTATACCGCCTTTTGATCCATCCCATTCAATTGTCAGGAACTGTTCTTTGACCTCCCTGATAATACCATTAATTGTGAACTTATGGAGCAGGTTATCGGAGTGATCCCATGTAATTCCGAGCTTCTTTTTTCCGAGTTTAGCCTCAATAAATTTCTCTGTTTCCGATGGATCAATAAAATCTGATGCGGCAATCTCGCCTTGAAGTATATAGCTGTTTTCTTTCTCCGGGTCACATTCAAGGACACCTGTTATTACCCTGAAATCCTTTCGGAGAACCTGTATCCTTAAAGGAAATAATTTAAATCTTTCATCGATCACTGCCAGCTTCCCTATCGCAAGAGTACCTGTATATATTTTTCCGGCGTCAAGAGGCCGGGCAGGAGTAAGTATAAGCGTGGTCTCATTTTTCCATTCTGTTTTTCCCTTGATATTAGGGTCGAAGGAAAACAACTGGGTAGCATTTTTATTTGCTGTTGCAGCAAATTCAGGGGTGAACCTGATCTCAATTGAGGCGTTTGCAGAAACTATTCCGGAAGTGTATCCCTCTATAAATTGTGAAAAACCCTTATCGACGGGAATAGGAGCAGGAACCTCCTGGTGTGTAAGTTTTTTAAGGGCCTGTGGTAATTTTTTCTCCTTTTTTCCGCATGAAGCAACAACAAGGATTAACAGAAAAACAGCAATGATTTTCAGGTATTTCATAACCGGGAATATTGATTTCACAATGCGGAACTAATTTACGAAAAAAAAGGAGACCGTCATCCGGCAACCCGCAATCGGCTCACCTCGCCGTAGCCGCCAAGCCGGCGTCCTTTATGGCGTTACCATCTCCGTCCTCAGCTTACTAACATAGTCTCTGATCTGGTTGAGTGTCTCAATAGTGACAGTCATTTCGCTGCCTGATGAGCGCAAGACCTGTTTGTTCCTGTCAATTTCCAGATCACCTTTTTTGAAGTAAATATCGAAGGCATCGAAATAGTGCTTCAGGTATTTTAGTTTTTTGGTATAGTAGACTACAACTGGATCATCGTAATAGTTCTTAAGGAAACTGAGAAGCGTTGTAAGAGTGTATTTCTGTTCGGCGATCTTCTGAATCACTTCCGGATCGGGTTTGGCGGGATCGTATACCAGCTGTGTTGAGATATACATCGCCTCAACCCATCCGCCAAGGACCATCAGCCCGGCAGTGCTCTCCCTGCCTCCGGTACGGAGATGGTTCTCCATCTTGTTGAAAGCTTCATTCATGAGCTTCATAATGGTGTCGGGCTCCGCCATATCCGACTGCATCTTTTTAATTGGCTCAGTAAGAAAATGATCGGGTATTCCAAGCTTATTACTCATCTCCCTGATTGTGACCATGTAGTCAATCATCTCCTGTCCAATGCCGAATATTTTAAGGTAACCGAAATCCACCCCGTAAATGCCTGTGTTTATTGAAGCTTTTGAGTTGCTAAGGTAGAGATCGCGGTTTGAGGTTGGATTAAGAGTGGCATCGGAGTAGGGTACGCCAAGCCTGTTGAATATCCCGCATATCTCAACCGGTGTAAGAATCCCGTAGAAAATCTCATTCTTCTCTGCAGGGGCAGCCGAATCAGCATTGTTTTTGTAAGTTGAAAATGAAGGAACGAATGGTTCTTTCTCCTTTGGTCCCTGCTTACATGATATAACTATAAGCATTGAAAATAGTGCCAAACCCGAAAGAAGCTGCTTCATACCTTTAATATTAGTTATATCAAAATTAGGAATAAATCTCAATACTCAAATCTGAAGATGGTATTTTATTTAGAACTTACACGGAGAAACACAGAGGCCTTCACTGCTTCGCGTTCAGGCTTACACAGAGAAACACTGAGGTATAAAATTCTCTGTGTCACTTTGTGTCTTCTCTGTGGATCTCTGTGTAACAATTTTTATAGTAAAATTCTTCCTCCAAGCTTTTTCGAAATCAGCCCGAGAGCAACACTCAGATTGGCATATCTCTTCTGAAGTAATATGCTTCGTTCCGTATCGTTTGCTTTTACTGCCTCCTCAAGCTGAAGCATAATCTCCTTCCTCAGGATGTTAATCTTATCGCTTTTGAACTTGAGCACGGCATCGCTGACAATCTCCTTCAGCTTCATATCCTCCGTCTCAACATAGGTCTGCTTCTCCTTCCATATGCTGCTCAGCTCATGCGAGTCGGAAAGCAGATCGGCCGACAGGCTTGATATTTCAGGGTCTTCATGCTTCACAAACAGACTGTCGCCTGTTATAAGCCCCTGCTCACTGTGAAACCTGAAATCGGCGAAAATTTTTGCGCAGACCCTGTCGTTGAAATCAAGCTCATCAGATGTAATTTCCCTTACAATATAATCAGCAACTGTTATGATCTCTTCCCTGCCGTCTTCCTTGTTTATGACTTTTTCAAATTCAGTACTTCCGAATTTCAGGAGAAGTCGGATTACCTCCCTCTCAGAGTAAAATGAAACAGGTTCCTGTCTTACCTGTTTTATAACAGGAAGAGGCTTAACAGGAAGATCTTCAGCAGCGGGATACTTATTCCTGTCCTGGAAGTTCTTCTGTGCCCTGAGCTTGTTAACTTCATTGTAGAGTATCGGCTCTGCAACCTCAAGAACAGTGCTGCATTCCTTTATATATACAGTACGGTTGATAGCTTCAGGAATGACTGCAATTGACTTTACAATATCCCTGATAAGATTCGCCTTCATTACCGGATCATTGTTAGCCTCCGACATCAGCAGCTGTGTCTTGAAACGGATGAAATCGGTTTCATTTTTATGGAGGAACTGTTTGAACTCCTCATTGCTCACCTTCTTCGAATATGAATCGGGATCCTCGCCATCGGGCAGTAGTACTATCTTGACATTCATACCCTCTTCAAGCACTATGTCAATTCCCCGTATTGAAGCCTTTATACCGGCAGAATCACCATCATAAAGTATTGTAATATTAGGAGTGAATCTTTTTATAAGCTTTACCTGTTCCTGGGTGAGCGATGTTCCCGATGAGGCAACAACATTCTCAATGCCTGCCTCGTGTAGCGACATTACATCGGTATATCCTTCAACAAGGTAGCATCTCTCTTCCTGCGATATAGCCTTTCTTGCCTGGAACATCCCGTAGAGGATCCTGCTCTTGTGGTATATTTCCGACTCGGGTGAGTTCAGGTATTTGGCAGTCTTGACGTCAGTCTTCAGTATCCTCCCGCCGAACCCTAAGACCTGCCCAGACAGTGAGTGTATCGGGAACATAACCCTTCCGCTGAACCTGTCGAAGATGCGGTCTTCATTCTGAATGGAGAGACCAGTTTTTACTAGATAATCCTGCCGGTAACCATCCTCAAGTGCCTTTTTTGATAAAGCATCGCGTTTTTCAAAGCTGTAGCCGAGCTCAAATTTTTTAAGAGTATCCTGCCTGAATCCTCTCTCCTTGAAATAAGTAAGACCAACCGTTATTCCTTCATCAGTATTGAA
Organism: Bacteroidota bacterium; assembly: GCA_016718875.1. Taxonomy (GTDB): domain Bacteria; phylum Bacteroidota; class Bacteroidia; order Bacteroidales; family VadinHA17; genus LD21. Next base: position 14,906 of record JADKBL010000014.1, on the reverse strand, counting down.
GAGGTTTTCAGAAAATTGCCTGGCAGCATATGCCGTTACAACAAGCAGGCTCTCTCTCTCATTCTGTTTCTCAAGCTCCTCTTTTGTGAGTTCCTTCTCAATTACCTCAATATGGTATTTCTTTGCGAGGTATTTCAGTGCTTCCGGGTAGGTGAGGTGCTCATGCTCCATTACAAAATTTACGGAGTTGCCTACTTTCCCGCAGCCAAAGCATTTGAATATCTCTTTCGCCGGTGAAACAGTGAACGAAGGGGTCTTTTCATTGTGAAACGGACATAATCCAAGGAAGTTGACTCCCCTCTTCTTTAACTGCACAAACTCACCAACCACATCAACTATATGAGCAGCATCGAGTATACGATCTATGGTGGGGCGGTCGATCATAAGCCAAAGATATCAGTTAATTAACTAATTCAGAATATGGGAGGGTGCTTTTGTATATTTTAATTATGAGGGGGAGAGAGGGTGAGAGGGAGAGGGGAGATCTGGAGAGGTGTAGTCTTGTCCCTGAAATAGGTTTACACAAAAAGTGTAAAATGGAAGAAACAAGTAAAGTTAATTCAGGACTAAGAAGAGGAGGGATCTTTTAGTATTGAGGAGTGACATCGATATTATTCAGGAGATGCTTTCCTCAAATTGTACAAGGGCTGAAATTTGGGAAAGTATACAGGTCAGTCTGAAGAGCATGGATTTTGTCAAGATGGATGTGCCCAGTTCTTAAGTTATCCTGCGGAACTTACCTGAACAGAAGACCTACTTTTGGAGGAAACTAATAGTTTGATGGCAAAAATCAATCCTCTATCACAAAAGCAGAAGAATCGTTTGAACTCCTTCAATTAAAGAAACGAATTTCTGAACTAGAAAATCAATTGAAAGATGCCGAGATGAAGGCAATTGCCTTTTCGACAATGGTTGATATAGCTGAGAAGGAGTTTAATATCCCAATCAGAAAAAAGCTCAATACCAAACCATTGAAGAAATGAAAAGAAATTTTCCACACATAGGATTAGCCAAGCTATGTGGTTGGTTTGGAGTTACCAGGCAGGCATATTATCAAAACAGTTGGAAAGGTATTGAGATCAGTATTGAAGAAGATCTTATGTTGAAGGAGGTTCTGGAAATCCGTAAAAATCATAAAAGAATGGGAACCCGTAAGCTCTATGATAAGCTACACCCATTTATGTTAGAGCACCAAATTAAGATGGGGAGGGATGCATTATTTGATCTCTTGTCATCCAATCATTTGCTTGTAAGAAAGAGGAAAAGACGTATATCAAACCACTCAATCTTTCTTTGGCTCAAGAAAGTATCCGAACCTGATACGTGAATTTATCCCAGACAGCGAACCTAACCAGCTTTGGGTTAGTGACATTACCTCTGGAAAATAAATGGAGGACATGTTTATATTAGCTTTATTACTGATGCTTATTCACGTAAGGTAGTGGCTTTCATGTAGCTGATACATTGGAAGCCGTTGAGAGCGTACAGGCATTGAAAATGGCCCTATCTGGCTTATTTATGGAGCCAGAAGGTCATTTTCAACTCATCCATCATTCTGACCGGGGAGTACAGTATTGTTCCTATGAATATGTAAAGCTGTTGCAGGACAATAACATTAAAATAAGTATGACGGAAAACGGAGATCCGTTAGAGAATGCCTTAGCAGAAAGATTAAATGGAATACTTAAGGATGAATATTTGATTGATAATCCGGTAAGATCAATAGAAGAAGCCAGAAGGGTATTAACAAGATCTGTAAACCTTTATAATGATGACAGACCTCATATGAGTATCGGAAATCAGTATCCTTCAATGGTTCATGAACAGAAGATCCAAACAGAAAGATTATGGAAGAATTATTACAAAAAGAAATCCTATTATTGTAAACATATCAGGATTAACTATTAAGTATAACTTGATATCAGTATTTAATTATTAATCTGTAAACTTTTTTTAGGACGAGTCAGGGGGTGATAGGGAGACTGGGAGATTGGGAGAAGAGGAGATTTGCGCCAGCAGGGTTCCCCTCCCAGGAGGGGAGCCAAAAGCATCAGTGCCATCGCACAGCCGTTGCGCCATTGCGTCCTTGCGCCTCAATTATTCTTCCTCACCTCCACCTTCACCACTACCTCATCAATCTCCACCTCTCTCACATTGGCATCCAGACTTGCTGATAGCTCAACAACAGTTGCCAGCGTCTGGGAACCAATATATGCTGAATGCCTTTTAACGGCTTCCCTTACAAATTCATGATCCTCAATCTTAACAGTGATCTTGTCAGTTACATCAAAACCGGCCTCCTTGCGGATGTTCTGTATCCTGTTTACAAACTCACGGGCAATACCCTCATAGCGGAGATCATCTGTCACAGTTACGTCAAGTGCTACAGTGAGTTTTCCTTCATTTGCAACCTGCCATCCCGGTATATCTTCCGAGATTATCTCCACATCATCGATGCTAAGGATAACCTCCTGACCGTTGATTGAGAGCTTATGGCTTTTGTTGTTTTCAAATGCTACTATCTCCTGTGATGTAAATGAAGAAACCGCATTTGCAATTTCCTTCATCAGCTTCCCGTATTTAGGTCCCAGCGTCTTGAAATTCGGCTTGATCTTCTTCACAAGGATCGAGGCGGTGTCGTCAATATACTCCACTTCCCTGACATTAACTTCTGCAAGAATAAGATCTTTCACAGCTTCAAATTTTGCCCTGAAATTATTGTCGGGAACAGGAACCATTATCTTGGCCAGCGGCTGACGTACCTTGATGCTGACTTTCCTTCTTAAGCCAAGAATCATTGAGGAGACTTTCTGGGCAATATCCATCCTTTCTTCAAGTGATTTGTCGATAAGCGATTCATCATATCCGGGGAAAAGAGCAAGATGAACGGAGTTTTCTTTGTGTCTGCCTGTGATACCGTTGAGGTCAGTGAAGAGCCTCTCTGAATAGAATGGAGCTACAGGTGCTGAAAGCTGTGCAACAGTCTCGAGACAAGTATAAAGCGTCTGGTAGGCAGCCAGTTTATCCTTATCATAATCACCACCCCAGTAGCGCTTGCGGTTGAGGCGAACATACCAGTTACTGAGGTTCTCTGTCACGAAATCCTGGATTGCACGTCCGGCCCTGGTAAGGTCATAATCATTATAGCAGTTTGTGACCTCCCTGACAAGTGAATTCAAAAGGGAAATGATCCACCTGTCAATCTCCGGCCTTTCATTTACCGGTATATCCTTTTCGGAGTACCTGAAATTATCAACATTTGCATAGAGCGAGAAGAATGAATAGGTGTTATACAGTGTTCCGAAGAACTTACGTTTCACCTCATCCACACCTGTGATATCAAACTTCAGGTTATCCCATGGCTGTGCATTTGTTATCATATACCACCTGAGGGGATCTGATCCATATTCCTCAATTGCCGTAAAAGGATCAACTGCATTGCCGAGACGTTTCGACATCTTATTCCCGTTCTTGTCGAGTACAAGACCGTTTGATATAATATTTTTAAATGATACGGAATCGGATATCATAGTGGCTATTGCATGAAGGGTGAAGAACCAGCCTCTTGTCTGGTCAACGCCTTCAGCTATGAAGTCAGCCGGGAACATCAGATGGAAATTCTCCTTATTCTCAAACGGATAATGTGCCTGAGCATAGGGCATCGCCCCTGAGTCGAACCATACATCTATGAGGTCGGGCTCACGGAACATCTTTTTGCCTGAATTGCTGACAAGGAATATCTCATCAACGAACGGACGGTGCAGATCAAACTTCTGATAGTTTACCTCTGTGTTGTCTCCCTCAGTGAAATCCTTAAGCGGATTGGATTTCATATAACCGGCTTTGATCGATTTTTCAATCTCTGCCTTTAGCTCTGAAGCTGAACCGATACATTTCTCTTCTTTCCTGTCCTCAGTAACCCAGATAGGAAGGGGAGTACCCCAGTAGCGTGAGCGTGAAAGGTTCCAGTCAACCAGGTTCTCGAGCCATTTGCCGAATCTGCCCGTCCCTGTCGACTGGGGCTTCCAGTTGATTGTGTTATTAAGCTCTATCAGCCTGTCGCGGAATGCTGTGGTGCGGATAAACCAGGCATCCAGAGGATAGTAAAGTACTGGTTTGTCTGTTCTCCAGCAATGGGGATAACTGTGTATGTGCTTTTCAATCTTAAATGCCTTGCCCTGCTGTTTCAGCATCACGGCTATCTCAACGTCAATTGTTTCTTTATCTGGTGATATCTCATTGTCATACTCATTCTTCACAGGTTTAGCCTCGAAATCCGAGTATGTGACTGTGTTGACATTTTTCTTTACAAATTCATCATCCAGGTCAGCTATCGGTACCAAATACCCCCGCTTGTCAACCATCGGACCGAACGATCCGTCCTTCCTCTTCATAATAAGTGGAGGAACTCCGTTTTCCCTGGCAACACGGTAGTCGTCGGCGCCGAAAGTGGGTGCTATATGAACAATACCGGTACCATCTTCTGTTGTTACAAAATCCCCCGTCAGTACTTTGAAGGCTCCCTCGCCCGGATTAACCCAGTCGATGAGCTGTTCATATTCAACATCTTTTAAATCAATTCCGGCAAATTCGCCTGTTACTTTATAAGGGATCTTCTTGTCGGCTGGCTTATATTCTGAAAAATGCAGGCCTGTGTTTGATTCGGAGAAGTAAGAATGCAGAAGTTCTTTTGCAAGGATTACCGTAATTGGTTCTGCCGTATATGGATTGAAACTTACCCTTACATACCTGATATCTCTTCCGACTGCAAGTGCCGTATTGGAAGGAAGTGTCCAGGGTGTGGTTGTCCAGGCCATGATATGGAGATCATTGGTTTCAATATCATGAAAGAGGAATTCAGATTTTTTGTCCCTGATAACCCTGAACAGGGCAACACATGTTGTATCCTTTACATCTTTATAGCAGCCGGGCAGGTTCAGTTCATGGGAACTAAGGCCTGTACCTGCTGCAGGTGAATAGGGCTGGATTGTATACCCCTGGTAGAGCACTCCTTTTTCGTAAAGCTGTTTAAGAAGCCACCACAAAGATTCAATATAGCGGTTATCATAAGTAACATAAGGGTGGTCCATGTTTACCCAGTAGCCCATCTTACGGGTAAGATCCTCCCATAAGTCGGTATATTTCATTACGTCGGTACGGCAGGCCTTATTGAAATCCTCAACGGAAATATGTTTAGCTGAAGATTTGTTTCCGATATCCTCTTTTGTTATGCCAAGTGCTTTTTCAACCTGAAGTTCAACAGGAAGTCCATGGGTGTCCCATCCGGCCTTGCGTTTTACTTCATAACCGCACTGCGTTTTGAAACGACAGATTGCATCCTTGATTGTACGTGCCATTACATGATGAATACCCGGTATTCCGTTTGCTGAAGGAGGTCCTTCATAAAACACGAACTCCCCCTTACCATTCACCTCACGTATGCTCCTGTGAAAAGTATCATTCTCATCCCAAACCTTCAGGATCTCCTTGTTTACCTGCGAGAGATCCAGGCCTTTGTATTCAGGAAAGCGATTTCCCATTGTTCCAGTCGATTATGTAAATATGTTGTTTAAAAAAATTCGGACAAAGATAGGAAAAAAGGCACAAGACACAAGACTCAGGACGCAAGGCTTTTCTTCCCTGCGCCCTGCGCCTAGAGCCCTTTGCCCTCTGCCTACCTCTCCATCACCTGCCTCACAATCTTCGCAATATACTTCCCGAGTATATCGAACTCCAGGTTAACAACTGTCCCTTTTTTGATCTGATGGAAGTTAGTGACTTCATGTGTGAAAGGGATGATAGCAACCTGGAATGAATTTGTTTTTGAGTTTACAACAGTCAGGCTCACTCCGTTTACCGAGACCGATCCCTTTTCAACGGTGATGTAATCATCCTGGACAGGTTTGTATTTGAAGGTGTAGTACCAGCTTCCTCCGGCCTCTTTAACACTGGTACACACAGCAGTCTGGTCGACATGCCCCTGCACCATATGACCATCCAGACGGCCATCGAGTTTGGTGCTGCGTTCCAGATTTACCTTGTCGCCGGGTTTGAGAAGACCAAGATTTGTCTTTTCGAGAGTCTCTTTTATTGCTGTTACGGTATAGGTCTCTTTGTCCTTTTTTACAACAGTGAGGCATACCCCGTTATGTGAAATACTCTGATCGATCTTCAGTTCTTTCACGAAAGAGCATTTCATTGTTATATGGAGGTTGTCTTTCTCTTTTTCAAGTTTCACAACCGGTGCGGCTTCTTCTACTATTCCTGAGAACATAGCTTTTAATTAAGTTTTGATTGGACTGTAAATTTAGTAAAATTAAGAAAAGAGAAGCAAGGCGCAGGCAAGACGCGAAGAGGGAAGGTGTCGAAGCAGTTTTTTTAATCAGAAGATTTTAAATTTATAAAATATATTAACATCTAAATTTCATGTGAGAGTATGAATTTAAAAGTTGGAAAAGGCATTTCTATTTTCAACTTACAAAAAAGTAGCTTCAAAAGTGATTTTAGTCTGAAGGATCAGGTCAGAAGAGCTGCCTGTAGTATTCCTGACGAATATCTCAGAGGGGAGAACTTGGAACTGATAAACAATCTGTGGCATTTTTTTCAAAAGGCCTTCCAAAATAGATGTAAGGAGTATCAGATTACCTGGTGTTCAATTTTCAGGCTTGGCATTCTTCCCTGCGCCCTGCGCCTTGTGTCCTGTGTCTTGCGTCCAGATCAGTTTCTTCCCAAACCCCAGTCGATTATCAGTCATCTTAATATACGACAACTTCACAACCCAGAGCCTCGTATCCATCAGAGCTGCCACAGGAAATCTCTTCAGATAGGCTGATTTTGCTTTTCGCAGCAAATCGCCATCAGGTTCTGAAACTGTTCCCTGAAACTGTATTCCCCTTATCTTTCCGATAACCATTGTTTCGAGTACTACCGATCCTGCAACAACAGGATTAGCAATGAACTCTTTTCCGTGCCTTGTTTCTGCATCGGTGGTGAAAACAAGTGAATTGTCATCTTCCATGTAAGCGTAAAAGCAGTTGGCGCACCATGGCTCATTGCCTGATGATGTGGCAATTGTCAGAACATGATGTTTCCTGAAGAATTTTATGATTTTACTGTCAACCATTTTCCATCCACCTGTAGCTGTTATTCTCAAATCCTGCAAGATCGATAATGCGGTCAACAACAGTCAACACCAGCTCATCGATAGATTTCGGATTGCTGTAGAATGATGGTGATGCCGGACAGATTATTGCTCCTGCCAGGGTAAGTGTTTTCATATTTTCAATATGGATGAGGTTATAAGGAGCCTCCCTGGGGACTATTATAAGTCTTCTTTTTTCCTTAAGCATCACATCGGCAGCACGGGCGGTGAGGTCGTCGGATGTTCCGTTGGCTATTCTTCCCAGTGTACCCATCGATGAGGGGCAGATGATCATCGTGTCATATGTTGATGATCCTGATGCGAATGGTGCATGAAAAGATTTATTTGAATACTCCTTCGCAGGATAGTCCGCCTTGAATTTTTCTCCTGTTTCTGCAAGCCATATCTCTTTTGCAGTGTCGGAGAGAATAACTGCAATCTCCTCCGGAGGATTATTCAGCTGCCGAAGCTTTTCCATGAGCTTTTTGGCATAAATTGATCCGCTTGCTCCGGTTATGGCGAGGACTATTTTCCTATTTCGTGTTGGCATTATTGCTCAGTTTCAGTATGTAAATGTAGCAAATTTTGTTAGGAGTACTGTTTGTGAGGGATAAGAACTTACACAGAGAGACACTGAGAAGCACAGAGTTCCACAAAGAAATTATGATGCTTATTTCAATTCTTTGTGTCCCTCTGTGACAGTCGGAGCGGAGCGAAGACCTCTGTGTCTCTCTGTGTTAGAAAAGGAGTAACTTTTCAATAAGCAATCTGACTCCTTCAGATGCACCTTCCCTTATTATTTTAACATTTCGGAGATTCGGAACAGCCACATCATTGGGATCAATCAGCCAGAGAGAAGCATTCTTCGGTGCGTAATTGATAAGTCCTGCTGCCGGATAGACATTCAGCGATGATCCCACCACAACAAAGATATCAGCTTCCGAGGTTAGTCTTACTGCTTCATCCATCATCGGGACATCCTCTCCGAACCATACTATATGTGGACGAAGCTGACTTCCTTTTTCACACAAGTCACCCGGATTGATATCCCTGTATCCGATATCATAAACAAGATTTTTATCTGAAGTGCTTCTGGCCTTGGTCAGTTCTCCGTGGAGATGAAGTATTTTAGTACTGCCTGCACGTTCATGAAGATCATCTACATTTTGTGTGATGATCTGCACATCAAAATTTTTCTCAAGTGCAGCAAGTCCCCTGTGACCGTCATTCGGATTGCATGATTCGAGCTGTCTGCGCCTTTCGTTGTAAAATCTGAGAACAAGGTCCCTGTTTTTATGCCATGCCATGGGTGTTGCCACCTCTGTAACATCATACTCCTCCCACAATCCTCCGGAATCCCTGAAAGTTTTTATACCGCTTTCAGCACTCATTCCGGCACCGGTCAGAATTACCAATCTTTTCATTTAATAGAATGGAACTTAATAATATTAAGGTAAAGTCATTGGGCTTCGCCGTCATTTGCCATATGGGCGTCATTGTTTGTCATTTGGCCTTCGGCCGTCATTTGGCTTCGCCGTCATTTGTGGTAATTGGGCCTGCGGCTGTCATTAAATGTCTGACTCGTCCTGAAAAAAGTTTACAGATTAATAATTAAATCCTGATATTGGTTTACAATTGAATGACAACTGAATGACTATTAATGACCATCAATGACTATCCTCATCCTTTGCGCCTCTTCTTCTCCACTGCCAGCCCCTCCTCCTTCCACCTCTTAATACCACCTTCAAGATTGAAAACACTTCCGAAACCTCTGTCAGCTAATCTCACCGCGACCTTCTTAGCACGAAAGCCGGATGTACAATACAGATATATCGACTGGTTTATATTGAGTGTATCTGCTGCCATATCAATATTTCCGGATGAAGGGATGTTAATCGCGCCCTTGATTCTCGACTTTTTATACTCGAAGTATTCCCTTACATCAATAAGAAACGCATTTTTGTCTTTGAGGTAGCACTCCCTGAAAAGAGCAGGTTTAAGGCTTATATATTTTAATGAATCAACTTCCTGGGCTGAAAGCTGTAAATCCATGCAGACAAATGCAAGAATAAGGATTATGGGAAGGGATAGTTTCATAATCTAAAAATAGTGAAAAAGCCACCTATTTTCATAAGTGGCCTGTATATTTCAGCAATTGCGCCATTGCGCCATTGCGCCCCTGAGCCGTTACTTCTGCTTCATCTTAGCATCCATACAAAGAGTTGCATGGGGAACAGCTCTCAGTCTATCCTTTGAGATGAGTTTACCTGTTTCGCGGCAGATGCCATAAGTCTTATTCTCAATTCTGATAAGTGCAGCCTGCAGATGCTGTATAAATTTAAGCTGGCGCTGAGCAAGACGGCCGGCCTCTTCTTTAGATAAAGTTGTTGCACCTTCTTCCAGTACCTTGAAGGTAGGAGAGGTGTCCATAGTGTCATTGCTCTCTTCGTGAGTTATACTGGACTTAAGTATCTCATAATCTTTCTTGGCTTTATCCAGCTTCATGAGAATAATTCCCCTGAACTCCTCAAGCTCATCATCCGAATATCTTGTCTTTTCAGCCATAGGATAAGATTTAAATTACCGGCAAAGGTAGAATGTTATTTTTAAATATAACCAAGCATCATAGAATTTTAACCGAGATTAACTTACATCCAAATATTCACCGGAAAAAGAGTGTATCGGCTCACCGTCAGCGGCTCAAACAGGGCTCCAGTGGCTGACAGCGACTCAATGGTAAACAGTTACCGGCCTTTGACTTTGCCCATTGCGCCTTTTGCGCGATTTTAGCTTATATTACTCCTCGCCCTAGTTGCCCCCCCCCCCCCCCCCCCCGCCCGCCTTATGAAACGCAATGTTCCACATCGATTTAAAGAAGTACTTTATATCAGTCGCAACAGGATGCTTGTCATATGAATCGAGATACTTTAGCTCTGAAGCCTGGATAGCCTCAAGGTCTGATGGCATATCTGCATAGAATGGAGGGACTAGCCCGGGTTTATACTGGATTCTCCGGTTCTGAACATCAGGTTTGTATAGTTCGAAATACTGCTTGCTTAAAGGTCTAACTCCAAATAGCTTCATATCGCCCCTGAAGAAGTTGATGAGCATCGGGAGCTCATCGAGCCATATTTTCCTGCAGACTGCTCCCCATGAAGTGATCCGGAAATCGTGTTTGAATTTTCCTCCGTCCTGGAGATCATGAAGCTTATATACATAGTCCTGGATATATTCGGAATAGGGATGCATGGTCCTTAGCTTGTAGACCTTGATCATCCTTCCGTTTTTTCCGACCCGTGGAAGCGCTATCAGCGGACCATATATATTTTCATTTCCGGTATGAGGTTCACTATACTTCCTGGCTTCTATGCAGAGAAGATTTCCGATGAATGACTCCTGCTTGATTCTGAACCCGGCTCTTGACAACCTCCCGAGAGCTTCGGCACGCGAGATCACCGCATTTTCTCCCCTGGTAAGGAAAAAGTAGAGCTTCCTGGTCCATTTAAGCTTCGGAAGAATGCGTTTAACAACGAAATCGAGGGTATAGTACAGATAATTAATAATGGGAGGGAACTTCTTCAGTATTCTTCTTTTTCTCTGATCTTTTGTCTCGACACAGCAGAAAAAATATCCCTTAAGCATAAGCTTGCTGTTCACCGCATCTAAGAACGCATCCAGCTTTTTAATATCATTTATCTTATGAAGGTTGATGATATAATGATAATCATTATGAAGCAGACCAGAAATATTAAAGATAGTGGTTGTTGACAATACAGCAGTGTGATCGGTGAGTCTGCTTCCGGTCATTTTTAATATCGCCCTCGTCATATCTGCACCGCATTCATTCTCAAGTGCCCTGACAATATTTGGATTGACCTCCAATGCTTCTGTTATATGAGATCCGTTTCCGTTTGTTCCTTTTACAAGATCATATTCACTTGGTTTTTTGTAAGCTTTATATTTATCATACTCCTCATAATCCTGTAAGACCGCTTTCTTATACGCAATATATAATGCACCGAATATCAGCTCCAGCAGTGTTGCTACCAATGCTGTTCCCAGGACGATTGTCCTTGAATAAGAGACCTCCCTGATAGTGTACATCAGAAGGGCAGTGATTCCAATAGCTATAATATTGCTTGTAAGGACTTTATTAAACAATGTTGAATAGTTGATAACCTTTCCTCTGTGAACCTTCCCGTTTAGAAATGATACGATTATCCAAATAAGAGCAAGCCCTGCAAAAAAAGGTGTATGTGACGGCAGGTATAACCTAAGGCTTGCCGGCTTGGTCCATACCATAATGAGGAAAGCTATTGTAAGGATTACAATATCTGCAAGGAGGGTCAATATTTTGAATTTGCTTTTTTCCATCAGATGCGGCAGATACCTGTTTTCACGGAGCGCTAAGTAACAAAAAAAACGGCGATTTAGTTAATATATGACTAAAGATTGATAGGGTTGGTTGCTTAAGGAGGTATGTCCTGCCTCCTTGAAGAGCGTTACCCAGGACCGGGTTGTCTCCCTGTGCCCAAGAAGTAGAATTCAGCCAGTCCAAACAGCCCCCCTGCCCCCCTGAAGGGGGGTAGATTTTCGTTTTATAACAGATTTAGTATATTTGTTGGACGCTGCATTTTTAATGAAAAAAGATATTTTAAGGAGTGATATGTATTATGGTGCAAGTATTTCCACTATACGTACTGCATCTATACTTAGAAAGAACACTACATTGGCAGAAAAAGTACTCTGGAAAAAACTGAGAGACAGAAGTCGCTTCACCGTCAAATTACGAAGACAACATCCTGTAGGCAAATTTATTGTAGATTTTTATTGTCATGAACTCAAGTTAGTGATCGAGATTGATGGTGAAATTCATAACCTGAAAGAAAACCTTGAATATGATATCTTAAGGCAATCTCAACTGGAAAATTTTGGATTAAAAGTAATCCGGTTCACCAACCATGAAGTAATTTTCGGAATGGACACCGTCCTTTCCCGAATATCAGGAATTATCACGAAATTAACCCCCCTTCAGGGGGGCAGGGGGGCTGTTACGATTGCCACAAATTAACATCTTCAGGGGGGCAAGGGGGCTAGAACCCCACCATCACCCCACCATTAATCGTAGTCTTGTATCCGTAGAAATACCCCGGACTCCACCGACTATCGCCACTGATGTCGCTGTATGATGCGGCGACCCAGGTATAGAGGTCATTGATAACCTGGTAACTTGCTTTCATGCCCACAGAAGTGTTGTGCCATTCGACGGAAGACAATGGAGGATTACCAACCCTGTTGGTTCCAAGCTCTGTGTAATCAGGACCGCGTATTGCATCAGTAAAAAATAGACCGATATTCATTGCCCGCATCGGTTTGTAATCGAATGCCAGGTACCACTCACGGGAGTTGTCTTTCATATAGTGTCCGAGGTTGAAGCGGGAACTCTCAAAGGTGGTTGTAGGCACGTAGTGCTGAAAGGTGAGGGGATAGGTATATGTGAATTCTGTGGTGAATGATAAGTTCTTAACAGGGAAGTTGCTCAGCCGGAACCCGGCTTTATAACTCAGGAAGTTCCATTCATCATCTTTCTTAAACCTGTCAGTAGAAAGCTCATCGATGAACATGGTTCCGTAGATATGAAGATTCTTTATTTGGCGGGAACTTATATCTAAAAACATCTGGGAGTTCATATTATCAATGCCCATAGTCTGAATGGTCAACCGATTTGTAGAAGAGAAGAGGTATAAGATATGCCGGATTCATTGTCTCTCCATCATACACAATGCTGTTTCCTGCCGAGACTTTCAGATTTCTGAAAGGAGTGAAGGTGAACATATTTGCGGCGATGAACTTTTTATGATAGACCTCACGATAATCGGAACCATAACTGTTTATGACCCAATATGATTCGGTGCTGTCGACCACCATTGAGTTTAGCCATCCGTGGAAATAGTTGAAGTCGAACCATTTTACAGGATTGATATTCAGTTTCAGCTGCACAAAGGAAGGATTCCTTCCACCGAATATATTAGCCCCGTTATAGTTGTTGCCCCATTGGAGTGCATCTTTAACAAGACCGATATTACCCCATTTCCATCCATATGTTACCCCGCCGGTCATCTCACTCCAGTCGGTTTGATTTTTTACGTTTCCACCATCTCTTTTTGTGAGGTATTCAGGCTTGCCCAGTAAGGGGCTTTCATGATTATCCCTCAATGCCGCATAGAATCCCCAGCGGGAGACATAGCCCCTTGCCTCAAGACCGTTTCGCCAGTATGTGGCTTTTCCTGAAGAGTTTATAAAGATCTCCCCGCCAAGTATCGGATTTATTGTCAGTGAAAACAGTGAGTCCCCGTAGTATAAAAGGTCAAGCCTCTTATCCGGCCATTGTCCGCCAATAATTTTGCCTTGCCCCGCCCTCGACTCGCCGCTAATTCTTCTCCGTTTCCTTCCCAAAATCCCTTAGGTAGAAATCCAGCTCCTCCTGCTGTCTTCTGTTCAGTTCCTCCCTCCGCCCGTCAGCTTCCGTTAGCTTTTTCGCTATGAATAATCTCGAATATGGTTTTACCGCAGAATTGATCTCAATTATTTTACTGTTAGCCAGTTCATCGAGGAAGTCATATACACCGGTATTCTTTACGGAATGGGGGACTTCCTGAGAAAAGATTTGAATTGCCTGCCTGCAGGATTAAAATCAGAGAAAGTATCTGGAAATTGATTTTCAACTTAAATCGTTTAATAAGCAAATATATAACTATTTACCTGACGTTAAATATGTTGCCGTAAACAAAGAACTAAATGAATGGGTAGTATAAGTTTCCCCTCCTTTTGAAGGGGGGTGGCAGAACCATTGATTCTCTGACTTTTACAAGGTTATTTCCGCCTGATTTATACAGACTTATCCTTTCAGTTCCTTTAAAAGTCAATAATCCTTCAACAATAATGACCCTAAATACTTAACATCAACGATCCTGAAGTATACACTGTAACGGAGATAACTTTATAAAAATTTTAAAAACAGAAAATGGTTAAACTGATAAACCAATCAACCACCCCGGCCGCAAACTGACTTTGCTGTAACTCTATTGTGTGAACTCTGTGTCCTCTAAAGGGGTAAAAATCTCGGTATTTACAATATTACTCCCAGGTTAGCAGCTATGGGCTTTTGAGATAGAAATATGAATCCTACTTGTCTGTTGCCGGTAACCGTTTCAAAAAAGTCCTCGGAATCTTAAGAATCAGATTCTGATCCAACCTGTCAATCCTCACAACAAAACGGTTATGAGTTCCGATCTTGATCAATTCACCTGTGAGGCCGGCAAGAGCTCCGGCAGTAACCTCGACATTATCTCCTTTTGCAAAGTTCTCGGATGAGACTTCAATATCAGCATTGCTGTCGATCAGAAGCCTGAGTGTATCAATCTGTTTCTGGGGTATTGAAACCGGCTGACCTTCAAATGAGACAAACTTTACTACACCTGTTATCCTGTAAACGACTGGAAAATTCTTAGGCAGGACCTTAACGAACAAATAGGAAGACAACAATGGCTTCTCTACCATCTTCTTCCTGTCGCTCCATTGTCTTATTGTTTTTTGCATAGGCAGATACGACTCAACACCTGCTTCAAGAAGCCGTTGATTGACCTGTTTCTCAGCTCTGGGCCTGGTATAAATGGCAAACCATTTCTCTTCTGCACCGTTGATCTGTCTCTCTGCCATACTCGGGTTTTGTGAACGGATGCAAATATATTAAATGTTACTGAAT
>JADKBL010000013.1 GCA_016718875.1 Bacteroidota bacterium | reverse complement strand
CAGCAAACAGCAAAGCTTTTAAAGGCAAGTCTTGTTAAGCTTCAAGATATTTTAAAGTCAGGTAAGCTGTCCGAGGTTACGACTACTGCGAATGTAGCAGCCTACCCTGTTCCGATTGGAATGGTGCGTCCTGCCGATAGAAAGAAAAAGATAAAAGAGTCTCTTGAGGTTTCAAAAGTTGAGATTTCAGAGAACTGCTACACTGTAGTACCTGCGTTGACTGAGTCTGTCTCAAAGATCGCTCTTGATTCTTATCTAGAAACCGCACTGTGGTCTTCTACCGATGAGTCAGACCCAAGTGGCGGCGATCCTCTCGATAAGAACTACGATATTTCTGACATTGAGTCTGAGACTGTTGAAAAGGCCAAAAAAGATTTGGAATTGTTTTTCGATAAATGCTCAGAAAAGTATCCTGGCATTCTGGATCAATACGACGATGAGCAAATTGGTCATGATTTTTGGTTAACGAGAAATGGCCATGGCGCGGGCTTCTGGGATGGAGACTACGAAGAAACTCCTGGAGACGGCAAGAAGCTAACTGAAATTGCAAAAACTTTTAAAGAAGTAAATCTTTACGTTGGTGACGACGGTCAAATACACGGAGATTAAAATGAAGCGATCAATTGTTAAGGAAGATAAAATTGCGTTTTTGAAGTCAAAAAAAGTCATCGGCGAAGATCGAAATCCGGTTAAGGACTACAAGGTCCGGGTGACAATTCCAGTTGAAGAGGCGGCCAACATTCT
This sequence comes from Bacteroidota bacterium, assembly GCA_016718875.1. Taxonomy (GTDB): domain Bacteria; phylum Bacteroidota; class Bacteroidia; order Bacteroidales; family VadinHA17; genus LD21. The sequence goes on along the minus strand of JADKBL010000013.1, from coordinate 60,188 downwards.
TGGCTACAAGCTTGATAGGGATTGGGATCCAAACTGGACGGATTATGATCCGAAGAGTATTTTTGTGGGTTCGAAGTTTGATGGCGCAGAATTGTATTTCCCTGACGCGGTGGTAAGGGCAGCAAATGATGCAGATCAAAGTGCGATTGAGGCTCAAATTTACAAAGAGACTCTGTCTTCTATTGAGGATGCGTTTCAAAAAATTGATCCAGGCACAGTTGAATACATCGGAGAGATTGCAAGTGGCGATCAGTACGGAGTGAGTGCTAAGGCTGGTGTGTTGTCAGCAAGTGTTGATCAGAATAAAGGCGAAGTAGAAATTGAAATTCTTAATCCTCAGCACTTAATTAACGGAATCGTTTCTGGTGTTGGGCTTATGGGTCCAGATATTGCTGTCGATATGGTGATGAACGCTAATGACGTAAAGAAATATCTCCATAATTTGGTGGATTATTTCGAGGTCTGGGGAGAGCGAAAGCCTGAGCAGTATTCAGACCGTGTGGCAGACAATGCGATTGCGGATCAAAAATATTTTGAAGAGCAGCTTGCGTACCATATTTCAGAGACAACTCTTGATGAGGTTGTTGATACGGTGTCAGCTTTGATGGACGAAGAGGGTGATCTTGACGTTGAGGAGGTAGCTTCTCAGGTCGAAAAGCTTTCTAAGGGAAGTATTAAAGCGAAGGATCTTTTGGCGAAGCTTCCTTCTATAGACGCTGTTCCAGTAGAGTCAAAAACTTTGAAAGAGCAAAAAAACTGGAACAAAGAATCAATTATTTCTGAACTAGTGAGTCATTTTGCAAGTGGAGATGATGAGAAGGATAAAGAGCTTGAGCAAGAAATTGCGGACTCTTTGGAATTTCCAGGCGGGCGTTGGGATTCATGGACTGACGACACTGGGAAATTCGAGGCCGATGGTGACGAGTACAATTTCTTCTTGTCAGAAGATGACGCCGAACGAATCGCCATAAGGTATGTGAAGGACCAGCTTGAAGAAGAGCCAGAGAATTTCACTCCTTCATTTATTCAGCAGCATCTTTATATTAGCCCGACAGACAGGCGCATAATTGCAGTCGAAGAGGCGGACGCAAAGGCCGACGACATACGATATTATTTGAAAAAAGAAGATTACGATGAGGTTTTCGAGCAGCTTGGAAGAGGCGAAGACGAGTACGCTGAGTTAAAAGAAAAGCTAGAGGCTGCTGAAGATGACGAGTCTGATGATGCCGAAGAAAAGGTTTCTAAAATAAAGGCCGATATCGAGAAGCTTGCTGAGAAGGCGATCGACGAGTGGTCTTCTGATTACGCAGACGATCTTGAGGCAAAGCTAGAGAAAGATCCGAGGGATTACTTTATTAATGAACTGGGCGCCTATACTGAGGAAGAGTTTTTAAAGCTGCCTTTTGTGAATGTCGATGCTGAAGAGGCTTCGAAGGAAGCGGTAAAAATTGACGGATGGGCTCATTTTTTAAGCCACTATGATGGCGATTACATAGAAACTCAAAACGGCCTAGTGCTGATGAGGGAGTAGAATGAAGCCTTTAGTAACAACGGTGTCGCTGCCTCTTGAGGTTAAGTATTCTTTGAAGGATGGGCTTCCTAAGATTGAGGATATTTTAGTTAAGGGAGTGGGGAGTATAGCTGGCAAGCTTAGAAGGCCTGACATGTTGGATGTTGAGTCCATCGTTTCAGATGAGGTTGAAAATAAACATATACCGATGCCAGATGACGCCAAGAATCTTGAGATGGAAATATATCTTACGGACATGGAGGTTGAGGTGCATGGCACCTTTCTGCCTGGCGCGATAGTTCGGGATATTATTTTCGGTAAGTCTTTAGAGGATTCTGAGGCTGAAATTGAAGAAGTAATTTACAACGGGGTTGACGTTACGTTGGCCTTGACAAAAGCTGATATAAAAGAGCTTGAGAAGAATTTTATAGAACATGCGTTGAACCGTTACGGAGTAGATTATTGGGAGCAGGAGATGGATGCGGCAAAAAAGGAGCCTGGTTTTGACGAGTCCATCGAAAAATACAATAAAAAACTCGATGATTTGACTGATCGTTTAGAGCGCAAGTTGCGGAGCGGTAAAGTAAAGAGTAAACTTGCAAAAAAGACCAGTAAAATTCCTGGTTTTTCTTATTGGTTTCAGAGGAAATAGGTGTCCAATTGATTGGACGAGGGTGAAATGAGTAAGCAAATATTAATTGATAAGGGCGGCGCAGTAGGGATGCATCTTACCGAGGGTAAAGATGGAAAATGGACTGTCCGCGGTGAGTTTGGCCGAGCGGATGTTCCGACTGAGAATAAGCGGGTGTATCCGCGAGCTATTTGGGAAAAAGAAATAGAGCGTATGCAGTCAAAAATCAGGGAAAAAAAGGTTTTCATGGAGATTGAGCATCCTCAGTCTGGGAAAACATCTTTGAGCCGAGTGGCTGCGATTTTATCTGATTTGCAGATTGCTGAGGACGGTCAGATTCTTGGAGAGGCAATTGTTGTTGATAACGACAATGGTCGGCTGATTAAATCATTGATTGATGCAGGCGCTAAAGTCGGTGTTAGTTCAAGGGGCATGGGAAGTACGAAGTCTATCGGCAAGGGTCTTGAAGAGGTCCAGGGCGATTTCGAATACATTACTCATGATTTCGTAGCGGATCCTGCTGTGACGACATCGTATCCTGAGTATGTGGGAGAGAGCGGCGGGAAGGTAGCGACTGTTACCGAGGCTGTTCCTGTGGTGGAAGTTCTTAAAGAATTAAAAAATGAGGTTATTGAAGTAACTGAATCAGAGCAAACAAGGAAGGTTGAAATGTCAGAAGTTAAAGAAGTTGCTGCTACGGAGGTCCCGGTAGTTACGACTGAGGTTAAGGAATCAAGTGAGACTGTTGTAGAGGCGCCAGTAGTGGTTCCTGCGGTTGAGGCTCCAGTGGTTGAGGCTCCAGCGGCGGAAGTTAAGGCTGAGTCTGTAGAAATCGAGCAGCTCAAAAAGGAATTGTCTGAGGCAAAAGTTCAAATTTCTCAGATGGAGAAGGATGCTCAGGAGCTAGTATCTGCGGTCAGGAAGCTGTCTGTTGGTCTAGTTTATGAGACAGAGCGAGCAAGGTTCCCGATGAGCGATAAGTTTGCTGAGTTGGTTGGTGAGGCGAAGAGCTTTTCTGACGTAAATTCATTAAACGAAGCGATTGTTCGGGGTACACGTGCTGCAAATATTATTAAAGCAGAAGAAGAAAAATCAGCTCGTAATTTGAAAATTCAAGAGTCGCGTATGGCTCGACGAGAGCAGCATTTGAAGAGTCTTTTAGAAGAAAAAGAAAATGCGTTAAAAGAAAATCTCGTCAAGAGAAAAGAAGAATTGGCTCGTGTTTATGTTGCTGAAAAAACAGCAGGAAATCCGAATGCGCCAAAAATACGTCAATTGTTAGAGGGAGTGACTGAGAAAAAGAAAATTGATCAAGTTATTTCTGATTACAGTGTTGCGGCGCCTAATTCTTCAGAATACAATTCTATTCGTAACCGACTTGATTCATTGAAAGAGTCAAAGGTAGTTGAAACGCAGTTGCAAGAGGCTCACGGAAAATATGCTTCCGCCGAGTCTTCTGACGTTGAGAATCCTCTTTTAGAGGGTGTTGATAGCCAAATTGCGGAGTTGGGCCTTGTTTCTCTTCGAGAGGTCAAAGGTTTGGCAGGTATTAATTAACAGACACTTTTCAAAGGAGAAAAGAAAATGTCTAAGGAACAGCGTCAGCTAATGACAGAGACGTCTGGTCAAGGAAACCTCGAAGGTAGTTTTCTTGCAGACCCTAAGAAGAAAGCCCTCATCGAGAAGTGGCAAAAGTGGATTCCGCAAAAAAACGGAAGAGCCCTTAGCCGCTACGACCAGTGGGTTGTTGCTCAATTGTTTGAAAACCAATTGGGTGATTTGAAATCGTTCAAAGAGAAGCACATGCTCTCTGAGGACACATCAACTGCGAACACAGCGCCGTTTGTGAAATACACATTCCCGCTTCTTCGCCGTGTTTGGCCAAGCCTGATCGCTCCAGAGATCGTATCAGTCCAGCCAATGACTGCTCCTGTTGGCGGTATCTTCTACTTCGAATTGAAGTACGGAACTACCAAAGGAAAAGTAACTGCTGGCGATAAGCTGGTAAAAGACTTCAACCGTTACTACTCTTCTCAGTTGATTGATGGCGAAGCCTTCACAACTGGTGTGACTTCTGGCACAGACATCGCGGGAACTCTTGACTACACTCCAGTATTGCCTGGAACAGTTAAGATCACTCACTCGTCTGTTTCTGGTGAAATCGTAGACGACGGAAGCGGAGCTTTGACTGGTACTGGCGGCCTAGCATTGTCTGGCGGCACCATCAACTACACTACTGGCGCGATTGCAGGAACTTTGGGCGGAGCAGTTGTCCGATCTGGTTTGTCTGCTGTGTACCAGTACAACATGGAAGGCAACAGCCTGATTCCTCAAGTTGATGTCGACATCGACCTTCTTGAGATCCGCGCTCGCACTCGTAAGTTGAAAGCCCTTTGGTCTTCTGAAGCTTCTGATGACCTAAAGGCTCTTCACGGTGTAGACGCTGAGCAAGAATTGGTTGCTGGCATTGGCTCTGAACTCGCTTTGGAAATCGATCGAGAAATCATCGAAGACATCCGAGTTGGCGCTTCTGGTCCTTCAACTACTTTCGATCTTTCTACTCCATCAGGAATCGAAGAAGTGAAGCACTTGCGCGGCATGCTGACTCCACTTGCGAAGCTTTCTAACCGCATCGGTGTAAACACATTGCGCGGTCCTGCAAACTTCCTAGTGATGAGCTACGACGCAGCTTCTTTCGTCGAGCAACTGGGAACAGACGGATTCTTCCGTCCAGTGTTCGCAGGCAACGTCGATGCAATGGCTCCTGCTGAAGCTCCTCAAACTTGGGGTGTAATGAAGTTCGGAACATTGCAACAGCGATGGCATTGCTACAAAGATCCATACATGACAGCAAGCGAAGTGATCGTTGGTTACAAAGGTTCAAGCTTTGTTGATGCTGGATATGTTTGGGCGCCTTATGTTGCTCTACAAAGCACGAATACTTTTTTAGATCCCAACGATTTCAAATACCGTAAGGGATTGAGAACTCGATACGCGAAGGCATTAGTTCGCGGGGAATTTTATGGCAAGCTTAACCTATTGAATGTGAACGCTCTTGGTGGCGGTTCATTTGGTAACGTAAGCCTTAATTTCTAAGTTATTTCGATAGCTTAGGTGATTGAGCCGAAAAGGGCTGTGAGAAATCGCAGCCCTTTTTTTTTATTGTTTTGTATCGCCGGACGATTCTCGAACCAGTGTCTTTGCATACATGGTATAATGCATTTAAAAGGGCTTTTAATTTACCATTTGCTTCCAGAAGCGCCTCTGATCAGATCTGCTGGAAGCAAATGGTACAATATTGTTTCGACTTGTTGTGGTGGGTGTTGGGATGATTTCATTTGTTGTTAAGCGAATAAATTTTGGCAGAGATATTATCGTCTGGGTTTCTGCTAGGCACTATTCAGGGTCATGTCCAAGGGCCACTAGATTTGCATTTGGTTTGTTTGATGGTGAGAGAATGATCGGCGTTTGCCTTTTTGGTCTGCCGACAAGAAATCAGGCGAGGCTTAAATACGATGGAATGCTGGAGCTTACCAGGCTTTTTGTTGAGGATGGAACGCCCAAAAACACAGAGTCGTATTTCATTTCTAGGTGTCTAAATAGTCTAAAAAAAGAAGAAGAAATATTGGGGGTTATCTCCTATGCAGATCCAAATGTTGGGCATCAGGGGATTGTCTACAAGGCATCTAATTTTACTTTTCTGTCAAAAACTCAATCTTCTTATCATTACCTCAATACGGAAAACAAAAGGGTTCATATAAAGGGAGTTTGGGACAGGGCTAAGAAAAATGGAATCACAGAAAAAGAGCAAGCTGCTGTCGAGGGACTGACGAAGGTTAGTGATCAGCCGAAAAACTTGTATTTATATGTTTTAAATAAATCAAAAATTGATCAAAAGTTTTGGATTAAAGATTTTTTTAGCAAATGGTCTAGAGAGCTTGCGTGGGTTTATGGCTTAATACTTGGTGACGGAAACATAAGCCTTACGGATGGTTCATATCGGGTTTCTTTGTGTGGGAATTTCGATACGGTAGCTAAGTTTTGTAGGCTACTGAAGATTCCAGGAGGCCCCAAGAAAAAGAGTTCAATTTATGAGGCATACATAGACGATAAGTGGCTTGTTTTTTGGTTTCATCAAAGAGGGATTTCTGGGAAGAAGAGTCATTCTTTGCCTTGGCCGGATGATCTGCCAGAGGAATTTAAGTGGGATTTTATCCGTGGGTTGATAGATACGGATGGTCAGTTTGTTTGGGATAGAACAAAGTCGCTTTCAGAAAAAGCAATTGGGCTAGTTTTGGGATTTTCTTCGTCTACCGAATCTTTTGTAAAACGATTTAAGGATGAGACCGGAATCACTCAGTCGGTATTGAAGAAGGCGAAAAACATGAAAGGGCGCATATTTTATCATTACTCAATTAAGGCAAATTACACTCAGTCAGTTGATGTTTTAAAGAAAGCTTACGATTGTCCTAGCTCGATTAGGAATGAAGAGAGATATCAGAGGTACGTCAAGGGATCAAAGTCCCTATCGGCAAGAGTCAACATGAAGTGTAAAATATGTGGGGCCACGGCGCATTCTAATGGTTTATGCCATCTCCACACAATAAGGCGAGATATAAGAGAGCGAGCTTCGTGCTCTGTTCCGGGCTGTTCAAAGTTTGTTATGGATAAGAAAAACGGTCTATGTACTGAGCATTTCTACAAGAAAAGATCTCGAGAAAATCCTCTTCATAATCCTGATATTGCCAAGCGTTTTATGTCTTTGAGAAAGGCCGCTGGCATGTCGCAAATAAATTTTGCTCAACAGGTGTTTGGCGCAAAGAAGCAGGGTCGCTTAGGTAATGTAGAAATAGGGAAGGGTTTTTTTAATAGAGATCAAATAAAGTTAATTGCTCAATTTTTTAAAGTGAGTGAGGATTGGTTAATAAATGGAGATTCAAATGAAGCAGTATCTTGATGAGTTGAAGTCGATAGAGGAGAGGTTTTTGCCAGCGGATAATGTTGAGCAGGTTGATCAGGAGAAGGCTGTTCCGAGCGAGGGAGATGCGCCTGCTGTTGATTACTCGGTTGAGCCGATCGACACGGACATGACTGAGCGGGAAGTGGACGACTTGACTGGTGCGACTCCGGAAGAGGTTAAGGATGCGATAGACATGTTGCTTGCTGTGAGTCGTGCATCGCTTGGAAAGATTAAATCAATATTGGAGCAGGTTGAGGATATTGGTTTGGTTTTGGATGAGGGAATTTTTGAGGAGATTGATGAGTTGATTTTGGATGCTGAGGCGTTGGGTGATTTGGCTAATGAGGTTGAGTCGCAAGATGCTTCCTCTGAAGGTGCTGATGAGTATGTAGTTGATCAGGAGGCTGACGTTCCCGAGGAGGTTGTTCCGGGGGAAGATATGGCTTCAGATGAGGCAAATAAAGATGAGGAGCCTAAAGCTTAACGTCTTGTAAAGTGCTGTCAGATAGGACTTTATCCATCTCAAAAAATGAGCCATTATCAAAGAATGGCTCTATCAAAAAATAAAATCAGAGAAATGTTAATTCAGGACCTTGGCGGCGGAGATATTGAGAACTCTGCCACTGTCGAGGTTGAGTTAAACGACCAAAATTTCGAAAATGTGATTAAGCGAGCGCAGATGTGGTTTAACCACCGAAAAGGCTTTGTTGTTTTTAGACCCATGTCGATTGTTGAGGGTCAGACTGAGTACAAAATGAGGGATGATGTGGACAACATACTGTCTGTATCATTCAACGTGCCGAGCGATGTGGCAGCGTTTTATTCTTTAGGTTTTTTCGACATTATTCCTTATGGGCCTCAGAATATTGGCGGTATCGGCGGCGGGGTCTCGGATTATTCTGGGTTTGCGCAGCTTCTTCAGTATCAGGAATCAAGAAAAAGAGTGTTTTCTGTGGAGCCTGACTGGTTTTATGAGCAGCAAACAAAGACGTTATATGTGACCTATAGAAGCGGTTCGTTTGCGCAGTTGATGCTTATTAAGGCGAAGCTTGATACTTGGGATTTGAGTAAGTTGCCTGCCAAGGATCAGGATTTGTTTTACAGATGGTGTTTGGCTCATTCGAAGGAAATCGTTGGTCGGATTAGGTCGAAATATGATTCGCTTCCTGCTGCTGGGGGCACAGTAACGCTCGACGGCGCGACTTTGATTGCCGAGAGTAAAGAGGAAAAGATCCAGCTTGATAAGGAAGTTCTCGCAAGTCAGGGTCCTGATGGCCTGTTGGTGGGTTAATGAACAAAGAAGTTGATGGTCTTTTTCTTTCTGAGGAAGTGTCGTCCAATCAAGTGGACAGTTTTGATTATCTGTTCACGAATTGGGTTGGGAAGAAAGATATTGAGGAAAAGGTAGTTCAAAAAAACTTTCCACAAAAAATGGATGCTAGGCAGTTGGCAAAATATTGGTATGAAACTGCGTATAGCGATTATGGTCAGAAGGCTTCTGAGGACGACATTGAAGATTATTTGAATATGGTTCCTTATGAAAAATGGGATCTTAAAACTTTGAATGTTTCCGACATTAAGGGTCATCATTCTGGCCACGACGCAAGTGATGAATACATTGCTGGCTACAAGAAGTGGAAAGACGAGGGGTTTGATTTTCCACCTATTCTTGTTGAGCCGGACGAGAATCGTCCTGGTAAATACAAAACGATAGATGGGCAACATCGCCTTTTTGCCGCAAAACAAATTGGCGTTAAGACGATTAGAGCTTATGTTCCGAGTGAGGGGCTGATAGAGGGAAAAATATCTTCTGGTGAAAAAGGCGATGAGGAAGAGAAGGCTGGTCCGCGCCTCATCCCTTTGACTTTGGGGCCTATGGTTGAAGGTAGCGCGATTAAGCAGGCTGATTTAGACGATGCTTGGGAAATAGTTAAGTTTGTTCATGGCATGGACGATCAAGGGGAATTTGAGCCAGAGGATCTTTCGTCATTATATCAAAAATGGATTTCGTCCATAAGTAAAGCGAGTCTAAAAAAGTGGAAGGTTAAGGACGCAGCGAAAAAGTTTTCCGTTTCGGACAATCATAGGAGAGTTTCTGGCAGAAGATTGGACAATCCTATTGTTGTGGCGAAGGTTAAGGGTAGCTATTTTGTAATTGATGGAAACCATAGGCTTATTTCCAAGTTTGAGAAGGGGCATGAGGATATCGACGTTATGTTGATTCCTATGGACTGGGCGGATTTGCATTCTTTTGAAGCTATGGAAAACAGTTTTTTATCCGAGGCAATAACTGAAGCTAAAAAAGTTTTTACTACAAAACAAGTATCTAATGCTCTTAAGATTGCGGGACGAGATTTCGAAGATGAGGATGCCTTGAATGATGAAGCTAAGGATCTTGCCGATTTCATGAACAGCTTTGGCAGTAAGATCGAAGTCTTCCGAGTTGTTCATGCTAAATCTAAAGATGAAGTGAATCTTGATCGTATGGGTGCTCACTGGACTCATTCGAAGGCGAAGGCTCTCGAGTTTGCCAGGCATAATTTGGCGAAGCCATGGTTTTTAATTGCAGGAGATGTGAGCAGTAAAGACGTTGATTGGGCTCAAACGCTTTTTCAAAACGCGCATCATCCCTACGAGGAAGAGCTTCATATTCCTTCTTTTGCAAAGGTGAAAAATGTAACTGTGACGCCTTTGAAGTCCTTGCAAGAGGCTCGCGGGGATTGGGCAAAAGAGCCATTCAAATATTTCTTCGGTAAAGAAGGATATTCTAAAGTTCAATCAAGTTCTCTTGGTAGCGATCCAGATAATTTAAAGATTGGCGTTCATAGATCGGGCCATGCCTACACGTTTCTGCCTCATAGAATTAAATTTTATATTGAACGCTTTGGAGTGCCTGACTTTATCCATGTTGTTCTTAGCAAATCTGGCCCTGGTTTGAAGGCTGTGTATGCCGAGAAGGGTAAGGACATGATCCAGCTTTGGAGTTATGTCGATACCAATGGAGCCTGGTGGGGTGGAGCCAAGTTTAGAAAAGCTTGTGTCTGTTGTAGTGGGTTCCCTGTCAGTAAGAGTTCAGATGGCAGGAGCGCTGGCGGGGGCGGCGGCAAACTGGAAGGCGTTTGAGAGAAACAAGGGCTATGACGCTGGCTACAAGATAAAAGATTTTCGCAAGGGTAGCTTGCAGCCGAATGATGGCCAATCAGTTAGTGTGATTTTAATGAGGGCCCAAAGTCGAAGCTGAGCGCCCGGAAAGAAAAAGCAGTTATCAGATCTTCCAAAGCGTAAGCGAGAGCTTTTAAAGAAATGGCAGAAGTTGGTAAACATGGGTCCTGCTGCTATTAAAAAATATTTAGATTCAGAGGACGGGAAATCGTCTGGGCTTTCGAAGAAGGAAGCATCTAAGCTTAAGATTAAGCGCGGAAGGGATTCTGCAAGAGCCATTATCCGAATGAAGAAAAAGGGCTGGAAGAATTGGACTTTGTCTGATTGGCGATGGGCTGGACGGCAAGTCAGTTTTATTTCTAGAATGAAGGGCAACAAGGGTCCTTTGATAAAAGATGGCAACAAAACCGAAAAGTTAAAGTCTTTACTCATTTGGGGCCATAGGCCTGAGAGTAGAGATAGGGTGGTAAATTTGGCAGAATCAAAGAATAAAAAAATAAAAGGAATTGCCGATTGGCTTTCCGCTTTGAGCGGCGCTGATTTGAAGGAGTCTGAGAAGAAATCTCTTTCAAAGGTAGAAAAGCAGTTACAAAAATCATCTGCTAAGAAAACAAAAGAGATAGGTGATGTTTTTAAGTGGGTTTCTGAGCAGGAAAATCCTGATGATCCTATTGTTAGGCAGCAGACGATAGATAGGATTGAAGACCTTTTGCTTGAGCCTGCGGAGAGTCAGGATAAAGGCAGAGAAGGGCTTTGGAAGATGTGTAAAGAGATAATTGGCGCCTCGGATGCGCAAATTATGGGTAAATATAAGCCTACGAAGCACATGTTTCAGAGTCAGTACGGTATTGAGTTTAAGGTTGAGATAGGTGGAAAGCCTTTCGTGATGAAATGTTCTTCATCTGGCTCAGAAAAAGTTGTATCGTTAAATCTGTATTCCATGGGTGATGAGTTTATTGATTCTATTTGCACATTGGATACGGGTGGTTTTTTTGGTAAAAATAACTTTGTTCATGTCGCAAAGAAACGATTGATTCGTTATTTACAGACTGGGAGTTCAGATGCTTGATCCTCAGAGCGAAATAGTTGGTAAGCAGATAGCTGCGGGACGCGCTCGTTATGAGTATGCGAAAGATGGCAAACCAGTTGGCGGCTATATTTTTCTTAAAAATAACGGATTTGTTTGGAAGATGGAGCCTCTGCAAGTTGATTCTTATGGGATCAAGATGGAGATGCTTCTTGATTGCATGACTCAGCTTGAGGCCATGGGTCCGATAGACATGCTCCGCAAGGAATATCATCACCGAGACGGCCAGGGTCCTATGACCTACGGCATTAAAATTGTCTCGACAGTCAACCCACTTGTCGTATGTAATGTTGTTTTGCAGTCTTCGAAGATCGAAGATTGCGATGTTTTATTGTCATGGTTTTATGATTCAACTCAAGAAAAGGCTCAAAGGAGCGGTCCTCCTGAGCAGCCAGTAACAGACATCGAATTGATGGCTGTTGAGAAAGCAAGGGAGGAAGCGGTTATGAAGGAAGGTTTAGATCCAGTTCAGGAGTTTGTGATGGAAGAAGAGGCTCGTGTTGCTGGCAACAAGAAGCGACTTCAGGAGAGCAGAAAGACTAAAGGAGAAGTTACAATGACTGCAAAAAAGGCTCTTTCAGAGCGCCTTGATTTCTTTGGTATGCCTCTCATGGAAGAAGAGATGGCACATGTCGGTCTTGCGACTATCGCAGATGAGCCAGCGGCTCATGAAGACGACGAAGTGAAAGTTGGCGAAAAAGAAGCTGACGAAAAAGATGTGAAGCCAAAAGCTATCGGAGATGGCAAAGCTGCTGCTCCTTTGGTTCATGGCGCTGGCGACTCTAAGCCTCACGATCATGCTGTTGCTGCAAGCAAGGTGAAGCCAGGCGGTCCTATGGATAAGCCTGCTCACATGATGGAGGCTCAGCTTCGAATGATGCGACGACAGGTTCGCGAGCTAAGTGAAGCTGTAAAAACATTGAAGACTGAAATCGAGATTAGTAAAAAAAAAAATGAAATGACGCCTAAAAACGAGGCGCTCGGTCAAGAGCGCCTTCTTGCTGATATTGGCGGCATCAAAATCATTCATGCAAAGACTCTTTACGGTCAGGATTCCAGAGTAGGGATTCACCTTAAGGAGCCTTCGCATGCTGAAATTGAGCAGGCTATTGAAACGGCTCAGACTAAAAACTTCCCAGCAGTCTATGTGCATGGAAAATTCAAAGGCCCGATCAGCATTGAAGCTATGCAAGAGACTTATGCCAAGAAACAAGAGGCTTACCAAAAAGAAGCTTCTTGCGGCATGAAGACTGGTGTTCAAGAGGGAAAGCTGAAAGAGGCTGTTCTTGATTCATCTAACATTAAGTCTCAGTGCATGAAGATCATGTCTTCTGCTGAGAAAATGCAATCTCCAGAGGGCGAAGAAATCAAGCAAGCTTGCGGTTCAATCATGGCGAGCGTTCAATCTCATGAAGAGAAAATGAAGGGCTAATTAAGAGTGGGATCTCTACTTAATAGTCGCGAAAGACTTATGTTTGACGATAGAAACGTAGAGGTCTTGCGGCTTGCGGGGGCGGTCCCTGTTACTCTTTGGCACTTTGTTAAATATCCAAAAATTGGCTCTGTGTCTGGCTTTGTTGACTGTGTTTATGGCGAGCCAATACAGGGCACAAAGCACTATCTTCCGTATAAAGTTTTGGCTTATTTCGAAAGACCCACGCAGCTTGCTGAGGGTCTTGATGATGGTCTTGTTAATACAGATGACTCAATCGTTTATCTTTCTAGAAGAGACTTAGAAAACAAGAAAGTTCCTCTTGATCCGATTAGCATGGAGCATGTGCAGGTTGGGGATATTGTTCAGTTTTTTAAGGGTCAAAGAGAGTTCTTTTTAGAAGTAAGAAACGTCGAAAAGGACGGCTGGATTAATGATAGCGAGTGGTGGACTCAGTATCGCTGCGACACTGTCGCTAATAGCGCGTTCGTTCCAGACAATAAGCTTGAGGGTAGTAAGTAATGAGCGAATTTGACTCGTGGCTTTTAAGGATTGCTGATGACGAGCACGAGAGGGTGCAGGAGTTTTTGGGCACGTCAAATGGCGTTGATGAGCTATTTGAAGTCAAAGGTCGAGGGCGAAAGAAGAGGCCAAGAGGCGTTGTTGTAGAGGCGAAAGAGTTTCTGAAACGCGCCACAGATCGACTCCATGCTCTAAAATTACTGAGATAAGAAATATTTAATCGGGGGATTTATGTCTATTTTAAAAGAAGCAAAAAACGAACTGTCTATGGTTAGACGGCAACTGTCCAATCAATTGGACGCAAGAAATACCCTGCAAGAAAAAGATCAGAAAAAGGACAAGAAGCCATCTGGTTCTGAAAAAGAACAAGAGTTCTTTAAAAAGATGGATGACAAGACGGTTGAGATTTTTGTCGATTCTCTTGTGACAAGCCTTGCTGAGATGGAATTGGCTGGAATTATTCCAGAGTTTAAAGATGCGCAGGACGTAAGAGACGCATTGCTTGCGGCAATTCGAAAGATGTACCAGGAGCGAGGGGTTATTTCTAAGCTCGCAAGGAAGTTTGATCGAATTGGATCGAACAGGATTTTGCGCTATGCGCGAGCCGACATCAACATGGCACTTAGAAAATAATTGATACTGACGAGTTTTCGTTAGAGTCTTTTGGGTGTTGAGGGGGTTGGTGTGTTTTTGGTGTTGGGCGGATCGGGCAATTTAGGCTCGGCTTTATTAAGATTTTTTGAATTAAGTGGCACCTCGTGTTTAGCTCCGTCTAGTGCGGAGTTAAATGTTTTAAGCAGAGATGCTATTTCTAAATATTTCATCCAAAACGGCCCTAAGATTAAAGCGATTATTAACTGTATTGCTTGGACCGACGTTGATGGATGCGAGAGAAATCCAGAAAAAGCCTTTGAGGTAAATTCTATTGCTCCAGCGCACATGGCAAATGTCGCGCAGTATATTGGCGTTCCGTTTATTCAGATTTCTACCGACTATGTATTTGACGGAAAAGGCGGAAGCCCTTACTCCGAGGACCATCCAACTAATCCTATTCAAGTTTACGGGCAATCAAAGGACCATGGAGATCGAGCCGTTCTTATGCGGGGAGGATGTGTCGCCCGCGTGCAATGGATATTGGGTCAGTCGAAAAAGAACTTCGTGACATGGGTTATTGATGCACTCAAGTCACAGACCCCGATTAATCTTTCAACTCTTCAGATGGGTGGACCGACTTCTTGTGCTTGGTTATCTGAGCGCATTGGTGATTTGATTAATCACACGACTCTGACTGGAATTTATCATTTAGTTCATGATGATTATGTGAACAGGTATGACTGCGGCCTGTTTATTTCTGAGGTGTTAAACCTTCCCCACGAGGGCGTTTTAGTTCCTGTTGATCATGTGAATTTTGGAATTGCCAAGCGCCCTGAGAACACGATGCTTTCCAATAAGCATACCAAAACTCTCTTGAGAGCTGTGGGTTCTGAGTGGTCTTGGCGAGAAGATTTGACGGACTATTTAAGGGGGAAGTGTGTATAGCACTAGCAGAACGGGGTGTCTGGTCTTTGAGACTAAGTCTTTTGAGGATCAGAGGGGTTGTTTCTTAGAAATGTTTAAGCTTAATGTTTTTCAAGAAGCGCATCTTGCTGTTTTTGGTAAAGAGGCGCCTGCCTTTATTCAGTCGAATCTTTCTATTTCAAAAGCGAATGTAATTAGAGGGCTTCATTATCAAATTAAAAATTCTCAAGGAAAATTTGTTTCTGTTGTTTCTGGTCATGCAATAGACGTGGTTGTGGATTTGAGGGAGTGGTCTAGTACCTTTGGTTTATGGGAGGCGTTTGAGCTAGATCGTCCGAGTAAATCTGTGTATGTACCTCCAGGGTTTGCCCACGGATTTTTATCAAAGTCTGATGACACTCATTTCTTTTATCAGGTGACTGATGTTTACAACAAAGAGGCTGAGAGAGGGATTAGTCCTTTTGATTCAGATTTATCGATTGATGTTTGGTCCCAGCATCGGGACAGATTTATTGTGAATGAAAAAGATATGCTTGGAGTTTCGTTTAGGGATGCTGAAAAGTTTAATGCGGAGGTTGCATGTTGAAGGTTGTATTGGCGGCTGGGGGTTCTGGATCGAGATTGTATCCTATGACAAAATGGGTGAATAAGCATTTAGCGCCATGCGGCGACGGTACGTTGATGATTGATTATCCTCTCGCCTTTCTATCAAAGAGTGGCTTTGGGGATGTGACCATTGTGACTGGCAGTAACCATGCGACTCAGATTGTTGAGTATGTTGGAGATGGTTCTTCGTATGGCTTGAAGGTTGATTATTCATTTCAGCCTAAGCCTGCGGGAATTGCAGACGTATTAAACAGAATTTCGTCTCGCCATGTGACTGGTGTGATTTTGCTTTTGGCGGATAACTTCTTTTCAAAGCCTCAGTGCTTTAAGAACTTGGCTTATTATCAAGCTAAGGGTTGGGAATATGATATTGGATCGTCGGAAAAAGCGAGCGCCTTTGGTCAGGCCATGAGAGGCGAAGATGGGTCGGTGTGTTCGATAGTTGAGAAGCCGAAGAATCCAGTCCACAGTAAGATATTAACTGGACTTTACTATTTTCCAGGAGACGTATTTGATCGAGTGGAGAGAATGACTCCATCGGCGCGAAATGAGCTAGAGATTACGGGTCTTATGGAAATGTATTTGAAGGATAAAGCTTTAGAAATAAACCAAGTTGAAGGCATGTGGAAAGATTTGGGAGAGTGGAATCCCTTGGCAAGAGTTTGTTGGTAGTCGATCGGGATGCGAGGCCGACTATTATTCCTTAATCAGCAGCAGGAGAGGTTGATGAAAAATATTGATTGGAAGGCGCCTGAGTCGTCAGAGGAAGTGCGGAGGCCTTTTTCGGTAAAGGTCGAGGCGTCGGTTGCGAGAAATTTTATTAAAGCTGTTCATCACCAGGGGCTTCATGTGCGAGAGACTATGGTAAAGTTGATGCGGGCTTTTTCAGAGGAACATGGTCCGAAGGATGGTGAAAATGGGTCCAAGTAAGTCGTTAACATTGCATACTCCGTGGGGTGACTTTGACGCTGGCCAGGTCTTTGAGACAAAGACGGTTAAGGGGAATACAAATTACGTTTTGTTTTTCTTCGAATTGTCTTTTCCTGATGGCTCTGGATACGTTTATTACTGTCATGGTGACAGAGCTAAGAAGGTTCCAAGGCATCATTTTATTAGACTTGTTGAGTCAGGGGACTTAAAGCCGATTCCAGTTGGCGAGGAAGATCCGGAGAGAATGGCTCTTGCGTCTATCGGTTTGAGAGCAATGCTGAATGGAGTAACTTTTCAGGATTATTTGAAGGCTGTTTGGAATCATGGCGAAGGAACTCAGGCTTGATTAAGATTGAGCCTTCTGGGGACTGGGATCTTTTGACGGCTCTTTCGGAGGAGTGGCCTCGTAGAGTCGAGTGGTTCATGTTTGAGTTTGCAAAGCAGTATGCTCTCAAAGTTCAGAAGCGAATGATGAGGGATATGGGCAGAATCAAAGGGCCAAAGGATTACCGAAGAAGGCTGATTGTTGCGGAGATGAGAGGTGCTAATGCCTCTTGGTTTGCGTTAGCTGTAAAGGCGAGGGCGTTTGAGCGCAAAGATGCTCAGACGAGTCTTCTGTATGTGACTCCTAGATTTGATATTCCAGACGATCCGTCTACACTTTTGCAGGCTAGAAATCCTTGGACCGTTGATACACTTCCGTTTGTGCCGTCTGAGAGGCAGGCTTTGATTACGGTTCGCAATGCGTCAGAAGATGCTGTGAGATCCGTGACTCGTGCAAAGCAGGAGCAGATGGATACGATTATTTCTGAATTAGCGAAGTTAAATTTAACTCCTGAATCAAGGGTTGAGGTGATGAAGTCGTTAAAGATTTCTGACTCGCCGGAGAAGATTATCAATGATTTAGAGTTTAACTCTGCATCTGGGAAGCACTGGGGGCCAGCTTTAAGGTGGGCTCGGATATATGTTGTAAAGAGGCTTTTGAAAAGTGATCGTTTAGTTGGTGTTATACTTGATCCGAATAATAGAATTTGGGTGAGAAAGAAGCATTTGAAAGATAAGATAAAGGCAACGGAAGTCAGGACTTTTTATCGGTTTCAGGAGAGATTGATAAAGAATATGCCGCCATCGTGAGGTTTGTATGGAAGACGTGTTGGACATAGTTGATGAGAGTTTGATTTCTTTGGCGTCAGAATATGTATCTGACGACGACGACGACTTTGAGCTCTTTACGAGTGACTTATTCATTTTGATTGCAGAAATGGTTGCCGAGGGCGAGATTGAAGAAGTTCCTGACGATGATGCAGATGAAGATAGCAAGCGTTCATGGATTGAGCAGTCTATCCCTAAGATCAAGGAAAGATTAGATGGCAATAAAAGTTCATCCGACTAAAACTGGCGAAGTAGGAGTTAGAGACTTCGACTTAGGTGTGCTTTCTACTCTAGGTGCAACACCGGATACTCAGGGTTTATTTGCTGATTCAGATTTTAAAAAAAATATTGCCAATTTTAATGCTCAAGATTTTTGCTATAAAATAGTAGTTCCTGGTTCAAGCGGGAGCGGGGCAGTTCCGGTTTATTTTGCTCAGCCAGATGCTCCTTATCGAAAAAAATATTTCCCTTTAATTGTTGTGAGTCGAGATGAATTTTCACCTGCTCTTCAGAGGTGGATGAGTGTGGGGCAATTGGAATATCGGGCTGGCGAGGCTGGCTCGTATATCGTTGCGGGCAATGGCGTGTCAGGTTTTACGCAATATATGAGTAAGATACAGGCAATGCCTTATGACTTTATTTATACGATTTCGGTTTTCGATAGATATGAAAACACAATTCAGCCTGTTCTGATGAAGGTATTGCAATCATTTCCCCCAGTCGGTAAGCTGTTTGTGAAAGATAGCTTGGGCTTGCAGCGCACTTACGAGGTTTATCAAGAGGGCGGCGTGAGTTCCCAGCATGAAATTGTTGATGCTGCACAAAGAATACGTGGTTATTCAATCACGATTCGAGTTGAGGGCGAGATTGATCTTGTAACGCCAGTTGATAGAAGTGCGGTTACTGGATTTGATTTAAACTTGATACGAGATGACTCTATCTAGTTTGTTCGCAATCTGAAGGAGTGCAACATGCCACAATTTTTAAGTCCAGGTGTTGTCGTAGAAGAAGTCCAGGGGAAAAATGCTACGATTCCCGCATCGTCAACTTCTGCTATGGCCTTGGCTGGTTACTCAACTCGAGGTCCTGAGGGTAAGGCCACAGTCACCACAAACTTTACCGAATTCGTTAGGCGATTTGGTTCATTCTCCTCTAAGAGCATGAATACATACGCTGTGGCGGCTTATTTCCAAAACGGTGGGAATAGAGTTTGGTTTGTTCGTGAGCTTGCAAGTGATGCGACCTTTGCTGAAGGCGTTTTTACTGGAACTTGGGATGTGAAAGCTTCTGGTCGTGGCTCATGGGCCAACGGCGGAGAGGTTAGTATTTCTGGAAACCCTAGTTTCTTTAACGGTGAGACGGGTGAATACTCACGGTTCGACTTCACTGTAGAAATCATCAATCCAAACACTGGGCTTCTTGAGATCACAGAGCAGTTCGAAGCTCTTGATTTGGTTGATGAAGAAAGTCCTGATTATATTACAAAAGTCCTTGAGGTTGGTTCAGAGGACATAATCCTTAGTGCAATTTCTGGCGGAATTCCTGCTGGAATGAGTCCTACTCCTTTCTCTGGTGTGGTGCTTGGGGCTGGCGATGGAACGACTGTGTTGTTCAACGCAAGCGTGTCTGGCAACGCTCCGATTCTTGAGGGCTCATGCGTATTTAAGGTGAATGGAGTTCAAGTTGCTATCGATAACGGTCTTGGAAGTATTCAGGATGATATCGGCGGCGCCTCTGTTTCTGGAACTGTTAACTATCAAACTGGAGCAGTCAGCATTTTTGTTTCTCCGGCAGTTGTATCTGGCAATATCACTATTGATGGAATTACCCGTGGAGCGGACAGCGTGACTGTTGTTTTGGCAGGTGGTTCTGACGGTAGTGTTGTTCAGTCTTCGGACGTGATCGGGGCTGGAGTGAAGGCTCTTGGAAGGGGCATTTACGCTCTTGATGAGGTGAATGAACAGTTTGCATTGGCGTTGCCAGATTTCGCAGGCGACTCCACGACCGAGAGCCTTTTGGTTACTTACGCAGAAGAGCGTCAAGACATCGTTGCTTTGGTTCAGCCTCCAAAGGGCTCTAACCCTCAAGAGGCAATCGCTTATCGACGAAAAACTTTGGGCGGCCAAAGTTCTTATGCTGCGATGTACTACCCATGGGTCAAGGTTCCAGATCCTTTGAATAGAAACCGTCCTAAGACTGTTCCTCCGGCGGGGCACATTGCTGGAAGATATGCTTATACAGATATCACTGAGAACGTAGGCAAGGCTCCTGCTGGTGTAAATCGCGGACAGCTTCGTTTCTTGAGCGGAGTTGAGCGAGTGTTGACTAAGGGAGATAGAGATTCTCTTTACCCTGCACAAGTAAATCCAATCGTTTCAGATGATTCAATTGGAGTAGCAATCTTTGGCAACAAGACTTTGCAGGTTGTTGGAGATTTCACTGATGTAAACATCAGAAGAACCTTCATCAATTTGAGAAAAGAGCAAGAGGCTGGGCTTGTTGACATCTTGTTTGAGAACATCGGTCCTGCGACCTTTAGTCTAATTGTTGCTCGTCTTGATCAGTATCTTGAGGGCAAGTTTTTGGCTGGAGTCATCGGAAGTGGTGTTCCTTTAAAAGAGCAGGCTTTCAAAGTTGTTTGTGATGAAACTAATAACCCTGAGTCAATTCAGATTCAGAAGCGAATTGTGATTGATGAATTTATTAAGCCAAATTTGGCAGCAGAGTTCATTCATTTGCGATTGCAGCGTGTATTCGACGCTTCTGAGGCGTAAGGAGTAGAAAATGGCTGGAACAGCTAGAAGTCAATCAACCGATCCGTTTAGCAGTAATCGGTTTCATATTGTTGATACAGAAGGCTATCTCAACTTGGCCACTCCTGCTGCTGGGTTTAACTCGGTGAGTTTGCCAACTATGAACGTAGAGATGATCGAGTATAACGAGGGGCTAAATCTGTATGCTAAAAAGTATCCAGGTCGTCCCACGTTTGACGATGTGACCATGACTAAAGGTGTTGTGAAGAACGACAGCGCCTTTGCTGCATGGTGCAGAGCAACTGCGGAAGGTCAGCCTTACCGTACAAACATCGTTATCCGTCATTTCCATCGAGACGATGTGGCTGGGCAGATTGATTATTCAACTGCTCGTCCGTATCGCGAAATTAAGCTTATTCATGCTTGGCCTATTTCAATGAAGCCAGGCTCGGATTTCGACTCTTTGTCGAGCGAAATTTCAATTGAGGAATTGACTGTGACGTTTGAATACTTCCGCATCGTTTTGAACGGTCAAGAAGTTCAGGCGACAGTTTTGTAGTATGAAGATAAAAACGGTATATGACCACTGGCTTCCGCGTTATTTAGGTGTGGACGGCATAGTGGTCTATCCGTTTATTCTGTTCAAGTGGAAGACTGTGCCAGAGGCCATGCTCAGGCACGAGTGGAAGCACGTTGAGCAAGTTCAAAAGCATGGGGTTTTCAAGTTCTATATTTCTTATTTGCTTTACTACTTAGCCAACCGTCTTGCTGGGCATTCGCATTTTCAGGCATATTGGAAGATACCATGGGAGATCGAGGCTCGAGACGCTGAGGAGAAGTAGATGCCTACCACTAATTTTAATCCTTTTGATCGTAAAAGTAGGGCATCTGATCACTTAACGAATCTTAGGTTTCATGTTCTTGACGTGAGTTTTTCTAATCCTGTGGTTTTATCTGCTGCTTATGGTTTCAAGTCAGTTACAGCTCCTACGCTGTCGACGAAGCTTCGCGAGATAAAGGCTGGGAACTATGAATTTCCATATTGGGTTGTAGAGGCTGCGGCGGTCGGGCAAGTAACTCTCGAGCAAGGAGTTCGGCTTTTCAACAGCGATTTTTACGACTGGATTTCTACTACTATTCCGGGGAAGGCTGGGAAGCGTCGAAACTTCCTTTTAATTCAATATTCTGAAATAGCGATTGGGAATTTAGTAAGAAATCAGGGTGCGGTGCCAGCGCCAGGAATTCCTTCTTTTTTAACTCAAGTTACATCTTCGGTTTTTCAGTCATATACTGATTTGGTATCTCGTGTACCAGCAAGGGCTTGGATGCTTTCAGGGTGCTTGCCTTTGGAGTATCGAGCGGCTTCTGATTTTGATGCATTAGGAGCAGAGGTTTCGCTTGCTCAGCTAACAATTCAGCCACAAGAAGTGATTGAATTTAATTTGGGGCTTTAAATGCTTTCTATGAAAGAAATGATGACCAATACTCCTGACGAGGTGATTGAGCGATCACGCAAGGTCGCGGTCGATATTACTTCGGTCAAAAAAGCCATCAGTAAAAGTACCGGACAGACGATGCTTGCCTTCAATATGAAGGGTCGAGCTATCACGGATAAAGAATTTTATGATTTAACAATTGTTTTTTATGTGAATAAAAAGTCAGAAGGCGAAAAAGAAATTACTTTTGAACAAGTGGATCAATGGGCTCCGACGTGGGTGAGGTGTTCGTGCCCGTATTTTCAATTTTTTGTAGAATATGTTTTAGATAGAAACGGCTCAACTGTTTTAAGAAAAAACGTCACCGACAATAAGCCGCCAAAAATCAGAAATCCAGAAGAAATACCTTACGTCTGTAAGCATCTGTATAAAGCTCTTCCTATGGCTTTGGCTGCGGCGAAGAAGGTTAAATAGTCCAATTGATTGGACACTTTTAGCTTGTTTCTTTGGGCCTAATATACATACAATTTCTGCATGAGCGATGAAGTTAAGGTTCCAAGCGATGGCGACAAGGTTCGGATGAATTTGTGGATGAGCCGCCAAATGTTTGATTTTTTGCAATACGTTTCTTCAAGAGATGGTCGGACTATGTCAGACATAGTGAGAGAATCTTTGAGAGACTACATCGTAAAAGATAAGCAAATCATGGGGGCAGTCGATGCAAATCATTCTTCCGGAAGGCTCTTGGTTGAATAGGACGGAACTTTTTTCTGTTAATGGGATACCGTTTTGGTCCCAGACAGAGATGGATCCGATACCAGTGACAGACCAGGACCAGTATATTCAGCTCACTCAAGAGCAGGCTAGGCGAGTTGACTTGCTTGCCTTTGATTCTTACGGCGACCCAGTGTTGTACTGGGCAATTTTGCATGCAAATGAAATTGATCTTCCCAACCAATTGGTTGAGGGGATGGTGATCAGAATCCCGAATTTAGAAACAATAAGGACCTGGCTAGAGCAGGTTAGTTAGGAGTTGGAATGGAAGACGCTAAGTCTTCGGTTGGTGAGATTGATTTATTTACGGGCGTCCAGGAGGCGGATGTCGTACATAAACATATAGTATTTCGCGAGTTGAGTGGGATTGAAGAGGACGTTCTTGCCTCTAAGAAAATGTCTGTTTCTTCTAAGATCACTAGAGTTTTGGCAAACTGTGTTCAGGCTTTTGGCACTATTCAGGATAGGGATGCTGTCAACAAGATGGTTAGGAAGATGACGATTGCAGATCGTATTTTCTATCTCATTCAGTTGAGAATTTTGTCGATAGGTCGAGACATTCAATTTGTCGATAAGTGTCCGGCGTGTGGGAATGAGGATAAAAAAGATTTCGATCTTAATCAGGTTGTTGTGAAGGATGCTCCTGTTGCAACTAGCCTTTTGAAGGAGATTCTTCTTCCGTCTGGGAAAAAGGTTCGAATAAAGGTCGCAAATGGGGAGTCTGAGGAAAAGATTGAGAAGGCTACGACTGATGATAATGCGGCAACAATTGGTTTATTTGTAAGGATTGACTCTATTGACGACCAGCCGCCATCTTTGGTTCATGTAAAGCAAATGTCTTTTAAGGACAGAAATGCTTTGCGTAAAGAAATCGACGCTTTGGAGGGTGAATTAGACGATACATACAAAACGTCATGTCCGGCTTGTGGGCATGAATACGAGGGCGACATTCCGATCAACGGTGTCGATTTTTTCTTCCCATAGGCGATCCCTTCGTATTTGAGGAGCAGGTCGCCTACCTAGTCGAGTCGATGCGTCTAGGGTATGAAGACATAATGAAAATTCCTGTTTCAAGACGGCAACGGTTGCTAGAATGGAAGCAGAATTTGGTGATGAAGCAGAGGGCTGAGCAAGAGAAGCAAATTTCTCAAGCTAGAGCGAGAAGTAGGTCTAGATAGATAGTGTCACGGAGGGCGCGGTAGATGTCGGCAAAAAGATTTTTGGGTCTAGGCTTCACATTTAGCGCGGTCGACAAGGGTCTTGAGAAAAAACTCAGGACCATTTCTGGATTGGTAAAAGAAATCAATTCTGGGATGAAGGACGTAGGCAGCGTTGGTGCAAAGTCCATGAAAATGGCTTCGGGAGATTTTCAGCCAAAGGCACAAAGGTCTAGCCGACTTGTGACTCAAGGCAGGTTTTCTGCGAGGCCAGGATATCAGCCATCCAGCGAGGCTGCGCGACCTTCCTTTGAGCCAAAGAAGCCGGGTCCGAGCAAGGTTTTTGATGCATCTATTTTCCAGAAAGAATTGAACGACACGCTAACTGGTTTGAGTGGTGGATTAAGAAAAAACATTGCTGATCAGTTTGCGCAAACTTATGCCTCGTCATTAAGGGCCAATAAAGATCAGCGCAAAGCTACATGGATGCCGTCAACGCGGCGTCAAAAGTATCGGGTAGCATGAAGACGGCATCGCTTGAATCGACTGCGATCTATCATGTCTTTAAATATGCTTCGAACTATATTTCAAAAACACTTTCTTCGTTTGAGAGCTTTCTAGATACGCTTGGTATAAATCTCAGAAATCTTGTTCCAAAAGAATTGGTCGCTGCATTTGGGGTTTTGAAAACTTTGGTAAGTCCTTTGGGCGACGCTGTGAAGGGTCTGTTTAGAAAAGGCACTGATGCGGTTATAAGTCGATTTGGAAAGTTGCAGGTTTCAAGGCTTAATGAAAATATAAAAAATCAAAAGCGAGGCCTGAAATATCAGCAGGCTCTTCAGGCCGCTGTGACTAATAACCCAAGCATTAGTTTGGCTGAAGAGATCAGGAAGCTTGCTGAAGCTACAGCTAAAAAAGACGAAGATATTTCTTTGTTTGATAAATTAAAAATGGCTCTGGCTGGAATTGCTGGGGCGATTTTAGGTGGTATCCTTAGGCCGCTTGATACTCTCAAAAAGGGCTTTGCACTTCTGAGAGGTGTTTTGGGCGGAGTAGCTACCGCATTTGGTATGGTTTCTCGATTTCTTGCTCGCGTGATTGCGACGCCTATCATTGGATTCTTATCTCAGCTTGCCGCGTATATTGGTGGAGCGATCTTGCAGGTCGTAAATCTGGCGTCTCAGTTTTTGCGAGTTGGCGCTGTTACTCGGATTTTGAGTTTGAAGTTCATGGCTATTGCGGCTGTAGTGCTTGCAGTTGGCGCCACTCTTTTTGGATTTATTGAAACGCTTTGGGCGGGAAAAGATAGGATTGTGGCTTTTTTCTCAGAGTTGGGAAGATTAATTAAGAATGTTGCGAGTGCTATCTTTGCAGATGTGGCTCCATTTTTTGCTCAGATGTTTGCTCCTTTAAAGCCAGTGATTGATCTGGTTGTTAAGGGATTTAACCTTGTCGTCAGTGCCATTTCCTACGTCATTCAAAACTTCACAGCTATTATTGGAGATATTTTTAATTTCTTCAGAAAAACTATAGGCGGAACATTGGCCGAGGGTTTGCTGAGTGCTTTTGATAAGGGCACTACGATTTTGAAGTCATGGAATGATTCTCTGGAGTCAACTCAGCAGCAGGGGCCATCGAATCCTAATTACGATCTCCAGGCCCCTATTATTCAAGGTGCTGTTGAGGTTGAGAAAGATCCTGCGATGGGCGAGGTTGCTGAGAATACTTCGCAGCAAACGCAACTTATGAGGCAGCTTGTAGATCTGACTAAAGAAAGTGCTAGGAATAATGCTCCTAAAATTGGCTCTTTGCCTATGGCTCGCCCCAGAAACTCTGCGAGCGCGGAATCTAGAAGTGCGTCTATGACAGGTAACCAGTAATGGATTTATTTGGAGCTAGTGTTTCATTGTGGCTTGAGCGAAAAGGCGTAGCCACTCGCCTTGAAGATTTTTTAGGTCAAGGCTCAAGTTACATCACTCGAGTATCTGTAGAGGTTAAGCTTTTTGAGATATTCAGCGTAGAGGTTACGATAGAGCCTCCGCTTGAAGAGGCTACGAGAATTGTTGAGGCTGGCATTATCGGGATGGGATTTAGTTTCAACAAGTCAAACAGTGCAAAATCCACTGATGGTAAGCCGGGTCCGTCTGCCTCTATTGTTTTTAATAAGCTTTGGGTTCAGATTGAATATTCTGGTCGAAAGACACCAATTTTTAAGTCTCTGCTGATGTCTCCAGAAATTAGGGGTACTGATCAAGGTTTATCAATCACGCTTCGCGGTGTTGGTATGCTTTTTCAGTCGACTCAGATTAATCCAGCAGGCAGGCAACTTACTGGGACTAAAGAGGAAGAAATTAAAAATCTTTTAGATACAAATATGGTTCAGCTTTCAATTAGTCCGAAGGCTAAACAAAAGCTCCAGGGGCAGTTAAACAATAATTTTACGGAAACCAACTATCAAGTTGTTCAGAAAATTGTGAAATCATCTGGCTGCGTGATGTACTACGCTGGTGGATCTTCGACTTCAAAAACTATAACTCAAGCTAAGCAGGTTGTTAAAATCGTAACCGTAGAAGAGTCGAGACAGCGTTTTTATGGTGATAAGAAGCGGGCATTTCAGCTTGTTGCCTTTAAACAAATACGTCCTGATGCTGGAGAGTTCCCGATAATTGCATTTGATACTTCTCTCTCTCAGCTTGTAGGTCCGTTCGCCTCGAGAGGCGGGGTGAGGATTGATTATGATTCTGAAACAAAGCAAGTTGAGGAGCGTGCGATTGACAATACCACATATTCGGAAGATCGATCGAAGGTAGATTCTTCTGTTGATGGTTCTGTGCCTGGCGGCGCTCAAAGGGATACGGACGCTTTCGACAAGGTTGAGGACACTAGAACGCCTTTCGGGATGTTGGCTGACAAGATAGGGATTGCGGCTGACTCGGTTTCGCAGATGGTGTTTGATTATTTTGATCGCGCTTCCCGATTTAATCTTACGGTTATAGGGCCTGCCGATATTATGCCTGGCCGAATGGTTAGAGTTAATATTGGAGATATAAGATTTTTGACAGGAAATTACGACTTGATTGGCGTGACCCATCAGATCGACTCATCTGGATATCAAATCGAACTTGAGTGTGTGAACCTTCAAGGCTTTGTTCCAAGGTTAAGTACCGAGGCTGCAAATATTAAAAATGCCGCTATAGAGCAAGTTAAAAACACAAAGACTCCGGTGAGTATCCGATGAGCATGTTTCTTGATTTCCTACAGAATATTAAGACCTACGGACTTGAGTTCTATCAAAAGTATTATTCGATTTATCCTGCTATCGTTACTGACAATAAAGACCCAGATCAGAGGGGCAGGATTAAGTGCGAGGCCCCGACGATTTTAGGTAAAGGCAGAACTTTAGCTCCATGGGTAGATCCTTTGAATCTTTCTCTTGGCGGAAAAAGCACTGGTAACTTAGATATTCCTTATGTGGGCCAGGTTGTTCATATCGGGTTTTTCTATGGCAATTTAAAATTCCCTTTTTATATAGGCGGCAGTCTTGCGAAGGATGAGATTCATCCTGACTTTAAGTCAAACTATCCGAACGTGCGTGGATGGATACTTGCAAGTGGTCAGAAGCTTGTCTTTGATGAGACTTCTCAGAAAGTGAAGATAAGTCTGATCAACTCAGACGGCTCTCAAATGATATTTGATGGAGCTTCTGGAAGTGAATCGGTCACTATCGTACACAAGCAGGGCTCGACTGTTGTTATGAATAAGGATGGGGATGTTCTGATAGCGGACAAAGGCGGCAAGGAACTTGTTAATTTGAAGTCTGGAGAGGTAACGATAAACTCTGGAGGAAAAATCAACATCAACTGTGATGGCGAGGCGACTGTTGTTGCTAAGGGCAACGTAAAGGTCGAGGGCGCTCAAGTTGAAATCTCTGGTAAATCTCAAGCTGTTTTCAAGGGTCAAAGTCTGACTGATCTAGGATCGTCTGGCGGAAGCACAAAAGTTAACGGCACTACAGTTCAAATAGCGAATGGCGCTTTGCCTGCGGCTAAGGTAACTTCAACAGCAATCGGGGTCGGGAATCTTGGCGCTCCTGTTGTGAGCCAAATTATTGACGGAAGCCCGAAGGTATTGATTCCATGATGGGGGAGCGGTCGTGGCAATTTCTTTTACTTCAGATCAATTAAAAAAACTTTCTAAGGATTATCTGGGTTATCCAGAGGCCATCCAGACTCAAGAGCAGTCGCTTGCGTTTCTTCAGCAAGATCAGCAAGACATGCTTAAGAAAGATGAAGAAAACGCTATTTTTTTTAAAAATTACTTAAATATTTGTAACCAATATCATAAAGAGTTTGCGAATTTAATTGGGGTTCAGAGAACCAATTATACAGAATCTTTCATTGATCAGTCGGCGAGACTGTCGCCTAACTCTCCTCATTTTCCAGGCACCACGCCTTCAAACATGTGGCAGCCTCTAACGCCTAAAGTTCATCCTTCAAATAATGGCCAGCCCACCTCAACGACTTCGACATGGGAAAGAGAGCGGGCTGCATCGTGTCTTCCTAAGATTGATTTGATGGTTAGTGGGTTTTCTAGCGGGGGCACAACAACATCGTCTGTGTCTGGTATGCTAGGGAATGTGCTGACGGTGAGCGGCTCTGGAATTGTTATTGGGAATTTTATCATTGTTAATCAGGCTTCTGTTTCGTTCTACGGTCAGGTGACTGGCACTCTGCCAAGCGGTCCGAATACTCAGCTTACAATTAATTTTATCCATCCGACTGTGCCAGGATCCATCGGGGTCGGGGCGACGGTGCGAAACTTTTTTGGCGGATTTTCGGATGCTGAGCGGCAGTCAGTCTCAAGCGGTACATATCAAAACGTAATAACTGATCTTGCGAACGATATAAATGGTCGCGTGATTCCGTGGAGAACTCACGTGTCCAATCAATTGGACGCGCTCAATGCCAATGACGCATCTGGAGAAGAGAAGAAAGAAATCGCTGATGGAAAGAGCAATGTTCAAAGGGCGCTTGCGACGCTGAATGCTTTTTTTGCAGCACCCTTTTCTGGTGTTGGCGGTCGCTTTGGAGACGCATTTATTTTGCCAGTTCGGAGCGAGGCTGTAACTCGAGACCGTGATATTGGCGTGAGGTTTGGGCAGATCCAAAGACGGCTTGGTTCTGTCGTTCAGAATAATTCTGATGGTTCGTTCACTGGCTCGGGTAATTATTTTTCTATGTTTAAGTGGATCAATTTGCGCATTCATAAGTTAGTGGGCTCGCTTTCTTCTTATTACAGGTCGCAAGGCTCTGACTCAGCGATCCAGGAAAGAATAAAGGTAATTAAAGACAAGCAGTCTGAGATCGGCTCATTTTTTGTTATCACAAAAGCTTCTGCTTCTGCTGATGGAACAAATAAAATTGTACTGGAAGACGTAAAGGGTTTTGTTGTCGGAGATCAGGTTAAAGTAATAGCTGACGATCTCGACGTTCTTAATGCGACGATACAAACTATTACTGACAAGACGCTTATATTTGATAGGATTATTCCTAATACATACACTGTGGATAAGATTTTACGGATTCTCAAAAGTAAGTGAGGTAGGGTTTGGCAGCTTTGGCAGGAATATCGTGGCCATTTCGTAAAGAAAGACGAGGTCTTCCTGTTCCGGCAGTCGGAATCGACGTGATTCGCTCTACCTTGATTGCTCTTTTGGTTACAAGACGCAGGTCTAGGGTGATGCGTCCTAATGTTGGAACGAGTCTTCAGAATTTTATCTTCGAAGTGCAAGGCCCTGTTTTGGTCGCGCTTGTTCAAAAAGAAATTAGCGATGCTATCTCTCAGCAAATACCAAATATCACAATAGTTGATCTTCCCATTCGTGAAGACGGGAATAAGTTAATTGTGAACGTCGTTTATTCTGTGTTTGGCGTGCTTGACGAGACTGGCGATATTGAGATGCAGAGGTAGCAATGGCGTTGAGTGATGAAATCAATAAGGTTAAATACGTTGCTGAGGATTTCTCCACATATCGGACGCAGGCAGATGAGTTCTTTCAAAATAATTATCCGGAAGATTTTAACAACCTGATCAACACAGATCTTGGTAACGCCCTGATGGATCAGCTTGCGTTTGCCATGGGGTCTTTGTCGTTTACAATTAACCGCAGAGCGAGCGAATTATTTTTAACTACTGCCAGGCTGAATAAATCAATTGTGAAGCTTGCCAGAATGTTGGGTTATCCAATCAAGTCAGCCGCACCTGCATCAGTTGATGCTGTTTTGAAGTTTACAACTCCAACTGTATCGGCAATCACAATCAACACAGGCTTTCAGTTTCAAGGGCCTGGAGAGATTGTTTATGAGTATAGAAGCGAAGATTCATTTGTTATCCCGGTAGGAACTTCAGAAATTACTATTCCTTTAAAGGAAGGCCGTAGCGGGATTGTGGTATTCACCTCTGACGGCTCAGAGAATCAGCAGTTTTCTATATTAGGAATTCCTGATGGCCAATTTTTGTATGCTGATTCCTTTAAAGTGACTGTAGACGCAATTGAGTGGGAGCGCCTTGATCTGATTCGATATGAATCGGCAAACACTTATGAAGTTTTATTTGTGGACGCACCTCCTAGATTGCGATTTGGCGACGGAATTGCTGGTAAAATTCCACCAACAAACTCTCAAATAATCGTTAGTTATGCATACGGATTTGGCGGAGATGGCGCAATCGGTTCTAATCAGATTGCTGGTCCAATACAGCCTCTTGCAATTAACGGAGTTGCAGTAGAGTTCACGGTCGAGAATCCCGTTGCTGTTGTTGGTGAAGATCCAGAGGACATTCGCCATGTCAGAGCATTTGCTTCTTCGTTTTTTAGAACTCAGAACGCAGCGGTAATTAAGCCTGATTACGATACGATTGCGCAGCTTAGGCCAGGTGTGGCCGTAGCAGATGCTCAAATAATGAGAGGTGTCTCGGGAGACTTAACAATTCAATCGTACTTTGATCAGTTAAAGCTTTCTGCTGACCTGATCGATGATGCGGCTGCTCAGATTTTTATCTCAGGGGTAAGCGGCATTCCGTCTCTTGGAGTATCTGGGGCAGATGCTCTTTTCATTGATGGAATAAGCGATCTATCTGTAGGGAATACGGGTCTCTTGGGGGTTAGTGGCACTGAGTTTTTAGGAGTTGGAGTTTCTGGAAACGTAACGGGAATTGAGTTCTTGGGAGTAGCTGGTATCCCATCTCTTGAGGTGGTTGGAGAGTCTGGTTTAATTATTGGCGGTCAGGCATCACTTGGAGTGAGCGGTATTTCGTCTCTTGGAATTTCTGGAATTGACACTCTTGAGTCTCAGGCTGATTTGGCTGTTCAGAGTGCGTATGATGGCGTGTCTGGTTTGAACCTATACCTGTCTCAGGTATTTAGCGACACGAGCAAAGCAAACAATGTTCAGATCGTTGTTCTTTCTGTGGATGGAAATAATAAATATATTCCTCCTTCATCTCTTGTCTTAAGTGATGTTGAAACATACGTCCAAAACATCGCGGATGCCGTTGTGACTGTTCAGGCGGTTGATGGTTCTTCGAACATTGTGACTGCTGACATAGAGGTTGAGCTTGGAATAACTCCAACTGCTGTGGAGTCTGATGTTATTCAAAATGCTCAGCTTGCCATAACAAGAACAGTCGATCCGTTCGGTCTTTTGGTTCGTCGTCCAGTTGGTCAGCATCTATATCTTTCTGATATCAAGGATGCGCTGAGAGAAGTCTTGCCGCTCTCTGAGGTTCGATTTATCAACGTCAAAATTTTGAATAACTTGGATTTGCTTGATAGTGATGGGAACCTTATCATCGCAAAGCAGCAAGTTATTCAGAATGGCCTGACTGACGTTAAAGTCATCAAGCGATTTAAGCGTGGGGAGAATTCATAATGCCAAACACAAGATATTGGTCGACGGCATATCCTGGTGATAACGAAGATCCATGGTTTGAGGGCTTTGAGAGCTTTGCCCAGCAAATTGACACTAATTTGTATGGACTGCTTTCGACTGCGGGTAGCATTTTAATTCCCCCGGCTACAATCACATTCAATTCTTTAACCAGTCGAATGGAATGGGATGCTGATTTTGTGATGCCAATTCTTGGCAGCGGCTTTTTGTTAAACATTAGATATGGTCCTGACAACACGAATCGTTGGATTGATTTAGCTGATGGGGACAAGTTGGTTGTGACGGTTCCTGTTACGTCTTCGACGAATGTTAACGCAAACTTTGCGAAGATTTCATCGATCGTTCAACCTGTTGCTGGTTTGTTTATTGCTGGAATGAGAAGAGGCTCCAAACTTTATCTTAATTTACCGACTGAGTTTTAAGCATGGCTGGTTTCGGGCGTTCGAAATTTGGAAGAGGCCCTTTTGGAAGATCAGACACAGGTCGAGATCTTATCGTAGAGCTTTTTCCTGTTGAGTATTTGGAGCCAGAAACTCCAGAGGGTGCTGACCCGAAAAACAACGATGACAACCCTCTTCTGAAAGTTTTAAATACTTATGCCGATTCCGTAAACCAGGCTCGTTTGAATGTTGAAAGTCTTCCGAGTCTTATCGATTACGAGACCGCTCCGTCTGAAATTCTGTTGTTAATTGGGGAGATGTTAGGTCTTGGGATTGATAGAAACGACCCTGAGTTTCTTCAAAGGTCATTTGTCGGTAACGCATCTCAATGGCTTCAAATTAAGGGCTCAAAGAGGGGTTATCAGGTTCGAGGGCTTGCGTCTGGTTTTCAGGTAACGGTTCAGAATTTTTGGCGAGTCAATCCGATCTATATTCCTTTCTTTCCACTTCGTTATAGATTTTTATTTAAGCCAGCCAATGCTGATCCCTCTGCGGCTGAGATATTCCATACGGACCAACCTCCTGGAACGTATGCGGGTCCTCCTGCGCAAGAGGGGCCTGAGTATGCCAAGTCATCTTATATAAAATTGATTTTCGAGGTTGCTGAGCCAAGGCGTCAGAATTTTGATTACAACAAGACGCTAGACTTGGTTATTGACAAAATTCGTGACGTTTTAGCTATTCATCATGAGCTCGGGTCGCCAGAGTTTCGTATTTTTCTCAACATGAACGTGCTTCCGAGCATAGATCTGTTGATTGATGAGACGATAAATGCGGCTCAGGCGAATGTTTTTGATAGGTATGACGTTATACCTGCCGACGTTCAGGATATAGATTTTGAGCAACCTATAGTATCGTTGGCGATTGAGGTCACGCAGGTTTAGGGGTTGAGTTATGCGCATTTTTGACACAAGATTTAAGTATCGTTTTTTGAGGAGTTGTAAATGGCCAATGTGATTCAGGCGATCATTACAAACGTAGGCCGAGAGGCGCTTGCCAAATCTTTTGGCGGGGTTAGCGGTGGTTTTGATTGGAGCTACGGAGTCTATTTCAAAATAGGTACTGCCGCTTACATCGACAACGGTTTGGATTTGGAGCCTGTTTCTCCGGATCCAGCATTGACCGATATTCAAAGTACCACGAGCGGTGTGTTTTGGTATCGAAAGACATTTGATGGTTCTGATATTTTGTTTATCAGTCCAGCAACAATTCAATTTAGATGTTTCTTGGATTTGTTAGAAGCAAACGGCGACGACTCGTTAGAGCCTGACACTGGAGCGACTGCTGATGGTCCAAAAAACAGTCCTTCGCTTTCTGGCGGCACTCCGAAGCTTTTTGAGTTAGGGGTGTTTGACAACTTAGACAGGATGGTCGGTTATGCGACTTTCCCTGGAGAAACTAAGCTAGACACGAAGACACTGAACCATCTTGTTAACTTTAATTTCTGATGATTTGAGGGGATGTCGTGGCGGGAACAATTTTTGACCAAAAGAATCTCAGCAAAGAATATGTAAAGGTTCGTTGGAAAGAGCCTTACGTTTCTGATGCTTTGAACAAAAAAATGTTCGGTGTTTTCGCTAAAGGGATCTACTCGGGATTTGTGATTTCGCCTGGTCCTGGGTCAAGAGGGCTTACTGTTGGTCCGGGTTCTGTTTCTGGCGGTCTCGGCACTGGAATGCAGGGTGGATATGTTAGTGGTAACTTTGACGAGACGGTTGGCTACAGCATAGCAGTCCAGCAAAGTTCTAATGGTTATTCGAAGACCATTATGATTCCTCCTGGTCCAAATTCAACGATGACGTTTGATGCGACTGGAAGAGATGGCGAGCGAGTTTATATTATCATTGATGCCGCCTACCAGATCGGTGCCGAAAGCACGCTTTATGCGGCGTTAGTAAATGCTGATTATATTGATGAAGATCCTTCGGTAATTGTTATCGGCCACATAGATGTTCCTGCTGCCCCATTTACCCCTATTGATTCAGTCGACATAGGGTACAACGATACGGGCTATCCTAGAACATCGCCGCTTTCGACTCCTCAGCGTGCTGGCTTTATGCCAGTTTCGGCTTGGGAGAAGCTTGAATATATTTTTGCTTGGCAAGATTTGTGTCGCGCAAATGTTAGTGTTTCTGATTACAAGGTGATTGAGATTTTGCCTTCTCAGAAGAAGGTAAACAATAAGCGTGTTTACACCTATATTCAGGCTCGTGTTGCCTCGAAGTTTCCGAGAAATATTTCTGGCCAATACAATGGCGGTCCAAACAACGATCAGGTTACAAATTTGAATGTTGTGACTGGATTGATTGGCGGCGCACATGGGGTTGCTGGAAACAATTCTTTTCCAATTGCTTCAGTGAGCGGAACGCCGGACTCTTTTCAGGTCGGACTTGTTAGCGTTACTCAAGAGGATAAGATCATTGTCGACTACGGCACTATTTACTCAACCTATGCTGATGCTGTGCTTCCGGAAAATTTACCGATAGCAAACGGAATCAGGCTTCCGGTGTGTGCGTTTGTTGCCTCGACTGATGGTTCTGGCAATTTAAAAAATCTTAGTCCGGCGACAGATCTTCTTGATATGAGGCCATTTTTAAACGTGGTTTACAATGGTCAGGCTGGTGGTCTTGAGCAGGACTTTGTTATTTCAAGTACGAGCGGACAGACTCTTTTTGATATTACTGATTTTGATTTTTCAGCAAGCAATGCTGATTTTGATATTACTGTTTTCGTAAATGGTGCCAAGCAAAAGCAGAGCATCAGTAGTGGCTTAGATACTGATTATCGAAAGAACAGCGCAACTCAAGTTGAGTTTGCGCGTCCTCTTAACAAGCTCGGAACTCGAGTGACTGTGAGGCGAGATGTTGGTGGAACTATTACGGTTAATCCTGGGATTGACCTGAATTCAATAACTACAAACCCTGCTCCAGATATAAACGGAAATAGATATCTGGGCACAACTTCGAAGGGTTGGGCTGGTCTTTATGTTAAGGACACGGCCAACTCTACTGTCTGGAGAATAGAAGTTGTGAATGGCGTTATTCAGGCAAACTCGGTGTGAGGTAGCGAATGGCTTTAGCTGGTGGAAAATTAAAATTTGTTGCTATGGAGCCCATAACTCCTTCTGAGGCGCCGAACGGCACTCTGTATATTGATTCAACTAACGCGAACACTCCCACTTACAAAAATTTTAGTGGGGTTTCAGAGGAGCTTGGATCTGGAGGGGGCGGTGGTGCCAACTTTTTATTGAAGCAAATGCAGAGCGATGAGGCTCCGATAGCTAATAAAGTTCCGGTCTCTAAAAAGCCAAATGGTAGAGTGATTGCTGCTGATTCTGACTCTGCTGACGGGCAGTTTTATATTGGGTTTACCATGGAGTCTGTTTCTTCGGTTGGTCAGTTATTTAATGTTTTGTTAATTGGTGCGAATGTCGAGAACGCCGTGTCTGGGCTTGGATTTTCTCCTGGCGACGATATTTATTTGGACGAAAACGGCGGATACGTAAATACCGTTTCTGGCTTTACAGGAAGTAATGATTCAATCATTAAGGTTGGCGTTGCGGATTGCCCGGCTGGGGCAGCTTCAGCCGTTGCGACCGATTTGGTGGTGTTTAGTGACGTTATCGCGAGGCCGTAAGAAGAGAGCAAAGAAAGCGCAATCAAAGCCCGTGTCCAATCAATTGGACATGGAGGCAAAGCGTTCTTCGGGCAAAAAATTGCCTAGAAAAAAGCTTATTGAGGCAATACAATTACCGAGTAGCGATTTGATTGTGCTGACCGATATGGCCAGGCTCAAAAAAGATGCGTTGAAGTTTAACTCCATGCAGTTGTTTGCCGCACTTGCGTTAGAATGGCACAGGCGGGCGTCTCAAGACCTAGCAGAATTTGCGGCTAAGCATGGTATCAAGTCACATTTAAAAACAGTGATAATCGCGGAGGAATAAAATGGCAAATTTGGATCTATTGGTAGTGGCGGCGTCTGGCAAGCCAACGCGCACGCCTTCAAATGCTCAGACGGTAGACTTTACTTCAGTGCGAATTGGCGCAGACACTCTCGAGCTTGCTCAAGGCGGCTCTGGAGGTAGTGCTTATTTCGACTTCGGATCAAGAGCTGCTCGCTCGAGCTTTACTCCGGCAAACGGAAGTGATCTTACAAACAAGTCGTATGTCGATTCGTTTGTTGCTGGAGTTACTGGAGCAAAAACTCCTGTGCGATTGGCGACTGCTGCTGCTTTGAACGCGGTTACTGCTGCGGGCTCTGGCGTTGGTAAGACTTTGACAGCCAATGCAAACGGCTTTTTAACAGTCGATGGAGTTAATGCTGTCGGCGGAGAGAGAATTCTCGTAAAAAACCAAGTGGCTGGGGCTGATAACGGAATTTATACTGTTACGGCGACTGGCGACGGCTCTAACCCTTTCATTTTGACTCGCGCTACTGATTTTGATCAAAACTCAGAAGTTGAGGGCGGCATCCTTGTGTCGGCTCAAGAGGGAACTGACAACGCCGATACTGCGTTTATCTTGGCTACGAACAATCCAATTACTATTGACACAACTGCGCTTAACTTCGTTGTCTACCCAACTGCTGTTATTGCAGGAAATGGTTTGACTAAGACTGGTGTTACTCTTGATGTAAACGCTGGCGATGGTATCGCGCTTGTTGGTGATGCGGTTACAGTTTCGACTGGAGAGGGTGTTCGTATCGTTTCTGGAGATGTCGCTTGGGATCCAACAATTACAAAAACAAATGATAACGCTGGCACAATTACTGCTGGCCAAGTTGTTTATGTGAAAGCAGATGGCGATGTTGATTTGGCTCAAGGGACAGTTGCCAACCTTGGCGATTTTGCTTTGGGAGTTGTTGATGCAGCTTCAATCGCTGCTACTGCAAGCGGACTTATCACTGTTCGTCAGGGCGCAATAATTTCTGGATTGTCCGGATTGACTCCTGGTCTTGACTACTACGTCAGCACAGCGACCGCAGGAGCACTTGTTGCTTACGCTTCTCTTGCAACAACTGCTGGAAATTCAGCATACAAAGTTGGACGCGCATTGTCTGCGACAGCTCTTCGTTTTGAGCCTGAGCACAAGTTTTATTTCTAATCATGTAAATGAATAAAAGAAGGGGCGTATGCCCCTTCTTATTTTGAGCTTGGGGTTGAGATGGCCAGAAAGTATATAGAAGTAGAGGATACAACTGGCGACTTCTTTGTTGGAAGCGCGGTTGGCGGAGGCGGCGGAGGAAGCGTCAGTGGCGGGATCGCAACTGGCGGCATCATTACTCCTGCTGGAGGCTCCTATCCTTACACCCTCACTACAACTGACAACGGTCGCGTGATTCGTGTCGACACGAGTGCGGCGAGAACTATCAACGCACAAGCTTCTCCTGCGAGTGGATTTACTATTACATTTAAGGATCATGTGGGTTCAGCGGCGACGAATCCTGCAACATTTGTTCGAGATGGCAGTCAGACGATAGCAAGTGTTTCTGGGAACTACTCGATGGACGTTGATTACGGCACATGGTCTTTTATTTTTACGGGCAGCGATTGGACTTTGTTGTGAGTTGTGTATGCCAAAGAACAGAGTAATTAAATTTTTTCAACCTAGGATCGGGGCGACCTATTCTTGGACCGCTCCTGCTGAGGTTAAGCAAGTAAAAGCTTATGTTTTTAAAACTGGTGGACTTGCTTATTGGTCCAGCAATAACTCTGGAACTCAATACACATATTTTGGATTGAACTCTAAGAATGATGGATTTGCTTGGGCGGCTGGGAATTTTGGGCAGAGAGGTGATAACTCAATAGACACTTTCGCCTCAACTCCGGTTCCGATACTCGGCGGATTGAAATGGAAAATACTTGTTGGCTCTGACGGGAGTTCTCACGGCTTAACTACTTCTGGAATCGCGTATGGTTGGGGGCAGAATGTTTTCGGCGAGGTTGGCGATAATACGATCGTTTCAAGATCGAGTCCTGTGCTGGTTCTTGGCGGTCATTCGTTTATAACTTTAGATGCAGGCAGACGTGCTATACATGGCATCAAATCGAACGGTCAGATTTGGGGCTGGGGAGAGAATTCAGTTGGACAGGTTGGAGATAATACCGCTACAAACAGATCAACTCCTGTTTTAACAACGGGATCTTTAAGCGCGGTAGAAATTTCCTCTTCAGAGACTTGCGCATACGCACTTTTGGCAGATGGAACTGTTTACTCGTGGGGTCAGAATCTTACTGGTGACCTTGGAGATGGTACGCTTGTCACAAGGTCTTCTCCTGTAGCAGTCGTGGGAGGGCATTCCTTTGTTCAGGTAGCTCCTGGCTCATATTCTGTTTACGCTTTAAAGGCAAATGGCGAGGCTTGGGCCTGGGGAAGTAATACTGTTGGTCAGCTTGGCGACAATTCGATTGTTGATGCCTCAACTCCAGTCTTAGTTTCAGGCGGACATTCTTTTGTCCAGCTCGGCGCCATTAATCTTGGTGCGGGCCTTGGTTTGAAGGCAAACGGAGAAATTTGGGCATGGGGAGCAAACAACTGGGGTTATCTTGGGGACGGAACAATTGTCGACAAATCAACACCTGTTCTTGTGGCTGGAGGCCATAGTTTTGTTTCAATACCTCGTAGGTCTATGAGCGTTGGCGTGGGTTTCAAAGCAAACGGAGAAGTTTGGCAATGGGGCCTAGACGCAGGATTTTATTTCGGTGCTGGCACCTTGGTCGAGACTGGATATTCTACTCCAATACTTTTTAATGCTCCGGCTGGCTTTAACGCTCCTGTGATGACTCTTCTGACAGAGGGCGTTTACTCGGTAAATCCGAATCAAACTTATGAAATTGACACAAGTGAGCCTGCTAAAATTGGATCGCAAGAAATAGCAAAGGGATTTACGACCTCATATCTTGTTGCTCTGGAGTATTTTGCATGAACAAAAACTTTAGAGCTCAGAGTTTTAGATACCTTCCTCATGTTCCGCAAACTTGGACTGCGCCTATTGAAGTTAAAAAAGTTTTAGTCACGTCTTATAAAAAGAGTCGTTTTCATATTGCGTCTAAAGGTCTCGGTGCAACTGCTCATTCGGCTAATTCGGAAGGTGTTCCTTATGGTTGGGGAGCGGCCACTACGGGGGCTATCGGCGACAATACAGCTTTGGCCAAATCAACTCCTGTTTTAGTTTTGGGTTCTCATAGCTTTGTGAACATCACAAATGGCACAGCGTTTGGTGTTGCTGTAAAAAGAAATGGCGAGGCTTGGTCATGGGGAGCAAATGCTTCCGGGCAGCTCGGCCAGAACAATGTCACGGTTAGGTCAACGCCTACTGCTGTGGTTGGTACTTTAAGCTTTTCTTCAGTCGTCGCTGGAAATACCCATTGCGTAGGATTAGTTGGAACTAGTGCTTACACATGGGGCGCAAATGCGGCTGGTCAGTTAGGTGATGAAACGGTTCTTGCTAAATCATCGCCTATTTTAGTGGTTGGAAGTCTTTCGTTTGCGCAAGTTTGCGCTGGAACCTCGTATTCTTTGGCAAGAACCGCTGCTGGTGCGGCGTATTCATGGGGCGAAGGAACAAACGGAAAGCTTGGGGACGGAACTGCGGTATCTAAGTCTTCTCCTGTTTTGGTTTCAGGTAGTCATACTTTTTCTCAAGTTTGTGCAGGCTCGCAGTCTGCATACGGTCTTAAATCAAACGGTGAAGTCTGGGCATGGGGACTTGGCACATCAGGCCAGCTTGGTGATAATACGTCTGCTTCGAAATCAACTCCTGTTCAGGTTGCTGGCGGACATAGTTTTATTCAGGTTGTAGGCGGCGGTTCTCACGCTCTTGGCTTAAAGGCAAACGGCGAGGCTTGGGCTTGGGGGTTAAATACTTCGGGTCAGGTTGGCGACGGAACGGCGACAAGCAAGAGCACTCCGGTTTTGGTAACGGGCTCGCTAAGTTTTATAACCTTAGGCTGCGGGTTGGATTTTTCATTCGGAGTTGCGCATGACAATCAGGTGTATGCATGGGGTCTTGGAACATCTGGCCAGCTTGGGGATAATACAATTACATCTAAGTCTTCTCCCGTTGCTGTAACTATTCCTTCTGCGATTAATCAGGAGCGAATTATATCTGTAAATAAGGCCGTGATAGATGTGACCGCTGGGCAAACTTACGATCTAAGCTTTTTAATTAATGCAAGCGTTGGCGCTCAAGTTGTCGCAAACGAAAATGCTATCTTTTTTGATATCATAATCGAGAGGATGTCGTGAGCAATTGGGCCGTAAAGACATTTGAGGGAACTCGCAGCAACCTTAGCTCTCCGACATGGGTATGTCCTGGAAACGTGGGCGCTGTGCGGGTTTCTGTTTATGTTAGAAATGGCTTTGCCCTTTTAGCCGCGAATTCACATGGAACGGCCCAAGTAGTTTTAAGCTTTGACGGAAGAGCGTATTCTGTTGGCACTGGCACATCTGGGGCTTTGGGTGATAATACCGCAACATCTAAATCATTTTTTGTTCCGGTTGTTGGATCGCGAGGGTATCGCACAATTGCTACTGGGACTTCGCATACCATAGCTCTTCAGGGGAATGGTGTCGCATGGGCTTGGGGGCTTAACACTTCTGGTCGACTGGGCGATAACAGCATAACTACTCGATCTACTCCTGTGCAGGTTACGGGCGCATTAAGTTATGTAGCTGTGGCCGCTGGGCTAACTCACTCTCATGGTTTGCGAGCTGATGGAAATTTATATTCTTGGGGTGACGCCGCAGGCGGAGCTCTTGGGGATAACACGCTTGTGGCAAAATCATCTCCTGTGTTGGTTGGCGGAAGCCATAGCTTTACCTCTGTTGTTGCTGGCTCGGCCTTTTCTGTTGCGCTTAAAGCTAACGGGGAGGCTTGGTCTTGGGGAACTAATACAGATGGCAGGCTTGGGGACAATAGTGTTGCGAGTAAAAGCACTCCAGTTTTAGTGGCAGGCTCTCATTCGTTTACTTCGATTGCTGCTGGTTCAACTCATGCGCTAGGACTAAAAGCAAACGGTGAAGCGTGGGCCTGGGGTCTTGGAACCTCCGGGCAGCTTGGTGATAATACGTCTGCATCGAAGTCCACGCCTGTTTTAGTGGCTGGGAGTCATAGCTTTGTTTCTATTAAGGCATCCTTAACTCACAGTATTGCGTTGAAATCTAATGGAGAGGCGTGGGCGTGGGGTCTTGGAACCTCAGGCCAGCTTGGAAATAGCTCTACGCTTTCAAGATCAACTCCTGTTTTGGTATCTGGTTCTTTGAGCTTTGCTGAGATCGTAGCAGGCAATAATTTTTGTGCTGGTATTTTAGCTAATGGAATTGGTTATGCGTGGGGTCTTAACACAGCAGGTCGCTTAGGTGATGGTACTGCTACCACCAGATCATCTCCTGTGTTGATGTTTCCACATTCTCAAATGGATCGTGGCGGATTATTTTTGCTAAATCAGAACGTGATTCCTGTAACTCCAGGCACGTCATACAACATTTCGCGTTATTTGAATGCTCGATTTGCTTCTACTGACTTGAATTTGAACGGTCTGTATTATGTAGTGGTCTTAGAGTATTCCACTTAAAAAGTTTGATTAAAGTTGGGGTTGATTGTGAAGCTTCCTTACGAGAAAAGGCTTGAGGCCTCTTCAAAAGGTACGATCAATAATGTTTTATTAAATATCAAGGGCGGCATAGGCGACGTGGTTTGCTGCGAGCCTACGATTCGCTATGCGATGAAGGCGTTTAAAAACATCGAGTGGAGTCTTGCCACTTATGCGCCAGAGCTATTTGAGCATATAAGGTTTAAATCTGTTTTTAATCTGTCGACTGTTGAAGGTCAGCCTGATTGGGATCAATTTTTAGTTTTAAACTCGTACGAAGAAGTCACTCATCTGGTTTGGCAGTTTTTTTCTCACATGACGACTCACTGTATAGACTATCCGACGCTTGTTTTGTTTGGTCATCAGATGCCGTTTGAGGATAGAGCCATTCAACTTCCTGAATTTGCTATTTCTCATTCTGGGGTCTTGGAAGCTTTAGACAAGAAATGCGTTATTGTTCATGCTGGCAAACATTATCAATCAAAAACAATTCCCTCTTGGTTTTGGAATTCATTTATTAAGACCTTGAAGTCGGCAGATGTTCCTGTTGCTTTGATTGGCAAAAAGGCTGGATCTTCGCAAGGCTATGTCGAGATTGATGAATCAGTAGATGTTGATTTAAGAGACAAGTGTTCTTTGAGAGAGACTGTTTATCTTCTTAAAAATTGTAATTGGCTTTTGTCGAACGATTCGAGTCCGATTCACATCGCTGCTGCTGGAGATGCGTTTATAGGTTTTATTTCGACTTTAAAGCGAGCCGATTTTATCACTCATTGTCGAAATGGAGTTTACGGCTATAAGACTAAAAACTTCTCGGTGGGATATTTTGGCGACCACATGGACTACAATTTCAATCAAATTCACACTCTGTCCATTGAGTCCGTTCCTGCTGCAATAATGAAGAAGGTGCTTCCTGATCCTGTTGAGGTTGCGGAATTTTACATAAAAATGTTTAAGGGGCAGTTGTAATGAGCGAGATATTGTCAGAAAAATTCATGAGTTTGCCAGAGTACAAAAGACTTCAGCATCGTCAGATGGGTTTTCTTTTTATGCTTGAGCATCTGGATCAGCATGATGGTGGTTTGATTATCGAAACTGGAACAGCTCGGGCAAAGGATGCTTGGGAGGGCGATGGTCAGAGCACGCTTATTTGGGATTGGGTGATTTCTGAGAAGCCTGGTTATAAAGCTATTTCTTTAGATGTTAGTCCTGAAAGCTGCAAAGCGGCTCGTGAGCAAGTGAAAAAGGTTAATGTTGTTGAGACTGAGTCTTTGTCATTTTTGAATAAGATGAGCGAAGATGATTTGAAGGACTTGAGATTGTTATATCTTGATTCGTTTGATTGGTCTGAGGAGCTACATTTGAAGTCCAGCTTTCATCATTTTTGCGAGCTAGCTTCTGTTTGGAGACTGCTTCCTTCGGGCTGTATGATTGCCGTAGATGATCGTCATTCTGAAGAGATGGGCAAGCACATGATGGTTATGTTTTTCATGCAGAAGCTTGGGATTCCAGTGGCTTTCAAATATTATCAAATTGGGTGGATTAAGCCCTAGTCGT
This sequence comes from Bacteroidota bacterium, assembly GCA_016718875.1. Classification (GTDB taxonomy): domain Bacteria; phylum Bacteroidota; class Bacteroidia; order Bacteroidales; family VadinHA17; genus LD21. Next base: position 17,023 of record JADKBL010000013.1, on the reverse strand, counting down.
CAAATTTCCATTTTAGAGTAGCGGCTGTTTTTCTGTGTCCAGAGCATACCGAGTAGATGCTGGCCTTTGAGATTGAGTAAGCGATTGCGGCCTCGTCAACTGATAGAAATTGTTCGCCGATGCTGTTTGAGACGGCTCGTCTGCGTCTTTGTTTTGACTGTGAATTTAAGTACGACACTTTGAATCTTAGGGCGATGGCCTCTCGTTTTTCTTCGATTAGGGGAATTGGACAGTGATTTTTTGTGTGTTCAAAGTTGGTTCGGGTCAGGTCCCAAAAGACTTGATTTGACGATTTTTGGGCTTTTATTTTGAGAAGAGATTTGATGGTTTTCAGTTTCTTTGATTGTTTGTCGTAAAATAAGCAGGCCTTGTTTCTTTCGTCAAAGAAAGTGCTGCATGTTTTTATTATTTCAAATAGGTCTAGGTCGAGGCAGCAGAAGACTTCCTCGTTTCGTTTTGTAATGCCACAAAATATCCATGCAACTTCATCATTCATAAAACATTAATTTTACGTCGACAGAACGAGAAAGTAAAATCTATGCTTATGGAATCCGGGAGGCCTGTCGCATGCCACGCACTTTGCTTCAGAATGAACAGACTGATTTAGATTTTCCGTTGAGAATGAGGGCTACTTTGCCTTCTCCCGATGCTTGGCTGAATTTTTCACCAAGCAGTCTTCCTGCTACAGGGGACGGGCTTTCTCAGTCTGTGACTCCGCTTGGAAGCAATCTTCCTAGTGTTCCCTTAACGAGGGTAAACTTTCAGACAGGGGCAACTTCTGGGGGGACCTTTAGCGGCCTGCTTCCTTTTCCTGTCACGACGGTAGGGGATTATAGGCGAGTTGGATTTGCACTTCTGCCAAATGGTCAAATCAAGGTTAAGTGGTCTGCTCAGTCTGCTACTTTGGTTGGCCTTCAAAATCCAGGGAAGCTTGTTTCTTCTGGCGGCCTTCCGATTGGATGGATTGATCTTCAGGCGACGAGTTCAACTGCATATAAAACGGCTGGGTCTGCGACGAATATTATTGAAAATGATGTTGCTGGAGTTTCGCGAATTAATATCTTTGCTCCAGGTGCGGGCGGCGGTGGGGTTTTCGAGCAACAGATTGTGAACGGTCAGGTCGTTCCTGCTGACATTGAAGACCTTCTGCTTGATGAAAATGAATCTAAAATTGCTCATGTTTTATATGGCATTACCAGGGTTTATGAAGAATCTGTTTCTGGCGGTCCTGTTGTGCTTGATACTGCATATCTTGCAAACTCCACTGATGGCTCTAAGTTTAATGCCGCAGTCTTCGGAGTCAACGTGCAAGACGATGGCAAGCTTGTTGTCGGAGGTGATTTTACTAATTACGGCGGAACTACAGGCAGGAACAAGGTTGTTCGATTAAATATTGATGGAAGCGTTGACTCGGCTTTTTGCGTAAATGCGTCAGATGGGGGAAAATTTAACACATTTTTATCTGGCTCCTATCTTTCTAAGCAAACCATAGTCCTTCTAAAACAAGGAGCTAATGCCGGGAAAATTTTAATTGTTGGCTCGTTTGTTAATTATGATTCTGTGGTTGGTCGTAGCTATTGCGTTTTATTAAATAGCGACGGTACGACTGATACGACGTTTATGTCGAATATTGATGGGAACTTCAATCTAGACGTTCTTGGCGCTGTAGAGCAAGGTGATGGCAAGATTTTACTTTTTGGGATCTTCACGGATTACGCAGGAGTTACTGGTAGAAATCGGCTAATTAGGCTTAATTCAGATGGCACTGTAGATACAAGTTTTTGTGGAAATGCATGTGATGGCGGGAAGCTGAGCACTGACGTTTACGAGGTTAGACTTTTCAGTGATGACACTATCTTGGTCCTTGGTGCGTTTACTGACTATGATTCGATTTTGAATCAAAATTATTTAATAAAACTTAACTCAGATGGCACACTTAATTCCACGTTTGCTTCGAATATAAACAATCAGTTTGCGGGTGTTCCTCCGATCATTTTGCCGAGTGCCCATGCATTTATCAGAAGTGACGATAAAATTTTGTTATCAGTGATTATTGGCTTCATTCATGGACAATCTTCGTACGCAGTTCTAAATTCAGACGGATCTCTAGATCTTGCCACAAGCAATATTATATTTCCTCCAGCAAGGTGGAATGATTATCCTACCTATCACACCATCGAGCTTCCAGATGGCCGTTTGGTCTTTGCAAACCACTGTACTAATATCGACGGCATTTCTGGATTAGACGGATTTGTAATTATTGATTCCGCTGGAAATATAGAGCTTGTGGATAGTGATGTTATTGCTGGTTCTAGTAAAATTTCAATATTTCGAAATCTCGCATTTGCTTATCGGCAGTCAGATAATAATTTATTTATTGGGTCCTTAAATTTGACCAACTATGATTCAGTTTCGGGTCGAGATCATCTCCTTGCGTTCTCGTTCCCTAGTGCTGTTACCCTTGACGATCCGTTTGTTTCAAACTCAAGCGATGGTGCTAAATTTAACGCAGCAGTTGATGGTGTATATACTCAGGCGGATGGAAAAGTATTGGTTGCAGGTACTTTTACAAATTATGATGGGGTAACTGGTCGGAACCACTTGGTTCGACTCAATGCTGATGGATCAGTCGACTCCGCATTCTGTGTGAATGCCTCGGACGGCGGGAAATTCAACCAGTTTGTTGATCCTTTCATTGCAACTGTGCCAAAGCAAAATGTATTGGAATTGTCATCCGGCAAGATATTGGTTACCGGATATTTTACTAACTATAATTCTGTTTCTGGTCGCAGTTATTGCATTTTATTAAATGCAGATGGAACGACAGACGTTTCGTTTACATCTGCTTATTTAGATGGAAACTTTAATAACCCTGTTACTGGTGCCATCGAGCAGCCTGATGGTAAGTTACTTATATTTGGGTTTTTCACTAATTTTGATGGGGTTACGGGCAGGGATTGTCTTGTCAGGCTTAATGCTGATGGAACTCTTGACACATCCTTCTGTGTGAATGCCTCTGATGGTTCAAAGTTTGATACTTCGGGGATTTATGAAGTTAGGCTCTTGTCTGATTCCAGCATTATTGTTTTTGGAGCGTTTGCAAATTACGATGGTATATCAGGTCAGGACTATCTGATTAAACTAAATCCAGACGGAACTCTAAACTCTACCTTTGCAACAAACATAAACGGTCAATGGGCGGGGATACTTCCAGTTCCCAAGTCCATGGCATTTGTTAGGAGCGATGACAAAATTTTTGTATCATACCTTGTCAATACTCTTTATGGAGAAAGCCTTTTGGCGGTGGTCAACCCTGATGGAACTTTTGATGCAGCCACTACCGCTACATTTGCTCCTCCTGGCAGATTTACTACCAATGGAGCTTATTCTATTCTTGAGCTACCTGATGGAAGACTTGTGTGGGGCTCTGATTCTACCGACATAGATGGCGTGACTGGGCTTAACGGGTTCGTAATAATTAATGCTGACGGAAGCTTGGATTTGTCTTCTAGTTTGGCGATTGCAGGATTAAACCTTCTGCCTCCTATTAGCGAGCATGTTTTTGCTTATCGTCCTTCAGATCAGTTGTTGCTGATAAGCTCAGTAAGTCTTACCGACTACGGTGGAGTTGTTGGGAGAGACTATCTAGTTGCTTTTGATCTGAGCGGCGAAAGCACTATTACCGAGAGAATCACTCAGGGTGAAATTGCGGCATCGTATTCTTATGGAGCTGGCGGCTGGGCAATTCTTGATGACAATTGGGTTGGGGATACTCCAGAGGTAATCTTGAGTCTTTCGACTTCGGGTCAGTTTCAATACACGTCTTCGTCTCTGTCTGGAACCGAAATAGATAGTAAGCTTAGGTATCAACTCAGAAATCTATAGGAGATAGCAAATGTCTAAAACTGGAAGGCGTTTTTCTTCGATCGTTTTTAAGTCTGGGTCTGTGCCTCTAAATCCAGCGGATGGTGAAGTTTGGTATGACTCTACTGGGAATACGTTTAAGTTTCGGCAAAATAATTCGAATGTTGAGCTTGGATATTTAATTGATGAGATTGCGGCGCTAAAGGCCCCTGTGCCATCTGCTTCCTATTGGATGAATAATAACACCACCGCAAGCCCAACGATTCCAATTGGCTTCGGGTCGAAGGAATACGATGTTTACAACAACGTCTCTGTGTTTCCTTCGCCGTGGAGATTCACATCGAGCAAGAAGGGTCTCTACATCGTCAAGGGTTTTTTGTATTTCGCTGGTCCTCAGGTTGGTTGGATTCAGATATATAAGGGCGGCGTTGCATATAAAACATTGACGGTTTTTAATACATTTCTTGGCGGAGGGGCATTTTGTAGCGATATTAGGCTGGCAGTTGGTGAATACATGGACCTTAGGCCTAACACCACAATAAATTTTTCGGGGCAGCCTCCTTTGTCAGATATTACTACGAGCAATGTTTCTATCACGTGGGTAGGGGGCTATTGAGATTTGGTGTTGTTCGCGTCCATAATTCAGCCCTTTACGTTAAAAAAATGGATTAAATAAGACCTCTCTTCTATCATTTTCTAAAGAGAGAGGTTTTCATGACTGATCAGCTAATGAAGCTTCTCTTGGAAGTAGGGCAGGTTTTAGGCATTTTGTCTTTGGGCGTTGTGGCTTATTTGGTTTCGCGTTTAAAAAAAACACTGGAAAAAAAGCCGCTCTTCGATCCAAGGAAGACTCTGAATAAAAATTTGAAAATACAGGCGACTATTCAAGAGGTTCGTGGCGTTTTTGATGCCGATCGAGTTTCTCTTTACCAATTTCATAACGGCAACTATTACGTTTCAGGTCAGTCGATCCAGAAGTTAAGTCTTACCCACGTAGTTTGCAGGCGTGGGGTGTCGTATCCGGAGAGCGTATCAACGCTTCATCAGAACATACCCGTGTCATGCATTCTTAAAACTATCGACGCAATTACGTCTAAAGGAGTGGCTATTTCTTCAGACGGAAGTGTGTGGGGCGACCCGTACTTTAAAGATCTTCTTAAGCATGGAGGCGTGGGTACTGCAATTATTTGCGCTGTAAGGGACTCTATGAATCATTATTTTGGAATAATTGTAGTTGGCTGGCTGTCTGAGGATGTTCTGATTCCGTCCAATCAATTGGACGGTCTTTTTGAGTTTGCATCTGACCTTGCGGTCGAACTTGTTTATGAGGCGAAGTAAAATATGAAGGTTATATTCACAAGCTCAAAGCTGCCTTTTTCTTGGCTTATTAAGTGGACTTTTAATCAGCCAGTCAGTCATGTTGCATTTGTTTTTGATGATAAATGGCTTATTCATTCGAATTTTCTTGGCGTAAACTTTCAGTGGTTTTCGGCCTGGAAAAAGTCCAATGATGTGGTTTTTGAGCTGTCCTATGATCTCAGTCTTTTGCAGCAAGAGGCTTTATTTCAAAGCATTCTTGATAGTCATGCTGAGGATCCGTATGAGTGGGCTGGCTTTTTATATTTTTGCTGGCGCGGTCTGCTTTACAAGCTGTTCAGAATGAGTTTGCCAAAATCCAATCCATTGAATGGGAAGGGAATGCTTTGTACGGAGTTGTTAGTATCTTTGCCGCCTTGGATAACAAACTTGCCAGAAGATATAGACCTATCCATCATAACGCCTTACAATCTTTATGAGATTTTATCTGAGGCAAAACAAAAGAAGGCGCTTTCATGATAGTGGCTTTGATACAAGATTTTACTGTTCAGTCTGTTGAAGATTTGAATGAAGATCAAATTTCGGATGCTGGGCGCAGATATCAGGCTGTAGTTGATGTTTCGTCTTATAATCCACACCCTCCCGTTGGAAGTCTTTGGGACGGGAAAGACGGCTTCACAAATCAAAGTGGCGGCCCTTTAACGCATAATCGAATTATTACTAAGCTCGCCTTTAGAAGCCGACTGAGTATGCAAGAGAAGGCTGGCATGTATGCTGCGATGGCAACGCCGCAGGGTGTTGGCTTGAAGGTTTATGTGGATGATTTGGCTGCTGCAACATTTGTGGATTTGAATCGCGCTGATACTATTGGTGGAGTTCAGGCTTTGGTAGCGTACGGATTTTTGACGCAAGCAAGGGCCAACGAGATTCTCAATGCTGATATTCAGCCGCATGAAAGATATATGGGGTAATGCATGAGTACAATTGAAGCCTTAAAGCTTGGTATAAAAGACGACATTGTTACGTCCTATGACAAAACAAAAACTACAATTGTTGGAAACGTCAAATTAAAGAACTATGGCGGGAAAACATATTTAGGCGCTCCGCTAAATAAGTTTATCGACACTCTGACAGACTCTACGCAGTCTCCAACTGCGGCGTTTTTTACTGATAACAATAGGTTGTTTTTGCTTACGTCTATTCCTGCTGGCGGAACAGCCTCTCTTCTTTTATATAATTTCAATCCTTCTGATGAAGAGTCTTTTACTTATGCTGGCAGGGTTATTCTTACTTTTCCTGCCATCGCTGGAGTCATTAGATTCTTTAGAGTTATTGATACGGGCACAACTAATTGGCATGTCGTAGTTGGCACTACAGCGGCAACGGCAATCATGGGTGGAGTATTTAGGGCAAACAGGCTTGATCTTTCAGACTTTTCAACTGGCGTGCCAATTCAGCTTTTTTTTGGTCAAGCTGATGATGTTAAAGGCATGTATATGGCACAAGACCCGGCTGGCGTTGGAGGTCTTAATAACATCACTAGCATAATGGGCTGCGGATTAAACGGTTCTGAATTGATTTTGACAAACGGAACCGCTGCCTCCTTGCAACACTTTGGATTTGATTTAACTATAGCTCCGGTACTATTTGCGTCCCAAACAACTACCGCTGCAACATCGTCTGGATCTCCAACCTTTACCATGACGGGTCATGGGTATAATGCGAACGATCCCTTGATCATTACCGCAAACGCGCCCACTGGATTTACTGCAACGGTTACGGCTCAGGCGGTTTATTTCGTTAGAGCGACAAACTTGACAGCAAATACGTTTGAGCTTTCTGCAACTGCGGGAGGTGCGGCAATTAACGCCACAAGCATAACGGCTGGAACAGTCTTTAGAAGGGCGTACGCTCAACATACAAGTGCTCATTTGGCTTCCAGGAAAACAGCTATCATTGCCACGGGCTTTGCTGGGGCGGCGCTTCTGATAGACTCGCAACGAATTGCGACAATGTTTGACGGATCCAATGCTGGGCAGCTTTGTTACTTCTTTCCAACGGCCACACAGTTTGTTTGCTGGCGTCTAACAGACATCACCGCTGGAGCGGTATCACTTCCAACAGCTTCTATTGTTAACACATTAGGAACTGGTATGGACTACACGGGCATTACATTGACTCACGCTCAGTATTCTGAAGTGATGGGTTTAGTTGTTTACGCTTCTGCTGCGAGCAACTTCTTCTCCAAAAGATGGATTAACAGTCAGATATTTTCAAATTTTGGCAGTCAGCAAGCAGTTTGGCTTTTGAACAGTGGACGAAGAACCGATAATTTCGGAGTTTTTGCGATTACCTCTTTAGAAGTCTCAAGGGGCAGAGCGTTTGTTTGCTCTGCCACTACGGGTCAGGCTGGAGTGATGGTTCAGGATCTTCGGTCCGACAGCAAGCTTGAGTTCTCTTATATTTACAGTAAGGTCTTTAGTCTTTCTCCTGGTGTTTTGAAGGCAATCACGGGTGTTCGCCTTGAAGACGCAAGAGCGGGTCGATTGGCTTATTCGTATCGTACCGCAGCCACGGAGTCAGACCCTCTTTTTGATTCTGTTTCTGGGGGTTGGGTTGATTTGCCAGCTATTGGCGATCTTTCGAGTTTCGCCATAAATAATTTTGCTCAGATACGCGTCGGCTGGATTGTCATGAATGCTTATGGCGCAACCCCTGCTCAGGTGGAAGAGATCTACGTTGACTATGAGCCGCTTAACAAGAGCTCTAATAATTGGGAAGGGTCTGTCGACAATACTTCTCGAGATGGTGAGATTCCGTCTCATTCAGCTTTCAGACTGCGACAGGCGTATTCGCCGTCTATGCCAGCGAAACTTTTCTTTAGGGCCTATGATGACAGCGGCAATCTAGTAGCTAGTGCTAACACTGAAGACAATCCAACATTATTTGACTGGTCTAATAACAATGGCGCTTCCTGGACTGGTATAACTGTAGACGGCACTGAAGTTCCTAACACTCCATTAACAACAGAGGTTCGATATAAGTGGCCATCTCCTCCTGGGGTGAGGGTAACGGTATCGCTCAGGGAGTCATAAATGGCCTCTCAGTATTTTTTTGGACCTTTTGCTCATTTAACTCCAGAGGCGTGTTTGTTGATAACAACGCCTCCGGTTTTTATTGGAATCACTGGCGTCAGTGCGCAAAATAACGGTTCGTTTATTTTAGGATGGCCATCGGCATCTTCTGTGAGTGCTGCTCCGGTGACTTACGACGTGTATGCTCAGCAGTCAGTTTCGGCAGGAATATTTAGCCCGAGCAATAAGATTTTAAATACTCCAAATTTGAATGTCGTATTGTTTGCTCTTTCAAATAACGATGTTTTTAAGCAGGATCAAGTTTACTGGTTTGCGGCCAGGGCAAGAGATGCTGTTCAGAATACAGACTTCAACACTCAGGCCATTTCTGGGGTTTCAAAGGGTGTGCTAGAAGATTCACTGTGTTCAATTTCAAATACACTTTTAAGTTTAATTACTGCTTCGAATGCTAATGTGTCCGGCACTCAAACGCTTGTAAATACGACTCAAGTATTGGTGGACACAACCCAATCGCTTCAAGACTCGGCATCGGGCAATTTGGATACAATCGTCCAGTTGGTTGCATCTACAAGCGGAGTATTGGGTCAAGCACAAGTTTTGGAAAATTCGGTTTCAGGAAATCTTGGAACTGTGCTTTCGATTATCGATTCTTTGAGCGGAATAACGACCTCGTCTTCTGGGAATTTGGGAACTATTGTTGGATTGGTTTCGTCAACAAGCGGAGTGCTGTATCAAGCACAGGTTTTGGAAGATTCAGTTTCAGGAAATCTTGGAACTGTGCTTTCAATTATCGGTTCATTGAGTGGTATCACTGATACGGCAACGACTAACTTGGCAACGATCAACTCTCAAATCGTTTCAATTAATACAATTATCACGAATTTGAATTCTATTGTTTCAAGCGTCTCGGCAATTGATATCAGTATTGGTAACAATTTGCTGGCAAGTATATCGGCTTTGTCTGGAGCAAACCTAGCTCTAGCTCAAAGCAATACAAATGTGACTGGCACACAAGATGTGTTGACCACAACAACAATCAATCTTGGAACAATAAATGCGCAAATCACCAACATAAATACGATCATCTCAAATCTTTATGGTCTGGTTTCAAATGTTAGCGGAATCCAGATTGATCTTGAGGCAGATCTTGTGACTCTGACCAATGATTTGAATACTCTGACAAGTGATTTGGCTTTGGCTCTTTCTATACTGTTTGAGTCAAACATGTTGTTATCAGGGGCTAACTTAGCTCTTTCTCAATCTAATTTGAATTTGCTTGAAACTGGATCGGACGTAAGTGGAACTCAGGTCTTGGCAGATACTCTTCTTCAGTCGATTATTTTTGTTGGAGGCCAAATAGATTCTGTATCTGGAATTTCAGATACTCTTCTTGAGGCAACTGGGGCTGTAGCTGGTCAGGTTGAGGGATTCATCACTCAGGATGAGCCCATAACTGGGGCTTAATTTTTAATGCGCTTTGTCGCAAGAAAGGTTAGGATACTAGCGTGGCATCGACAACAAATAAGAAAAAGCTAAGTCTTATCCAAAGCCAAAAAGAATCATTCACTTTGGATTTGAGATATGAAAACGGAAATCCTTTTAATCTGCAAAATACGACTCAAATTACTGTGTGTTTTCCAGGGGAAGCGGACGATACGTTTGTTCATGTGGATTTGATTGCTGGCGAAGTACAGATTCTTAATTCATGTGCTGGTAAAATTCTGATTAGTATTTCTGGCACAAAAATGGCATTGGTGCGTCCTGGCGAAGACATGGATTGGGAGATAAAAATAATCAAAGATAATGACGAGGACGATCCTTTCATCGTTCAGTTTAGAGAAAGCTTGACAGTTTCGGCTCGTATTTGTCCTGATTAAGGAATAAACTTTTTATAAGGGGGATTTATGAAAATAATCGGATTTATGGCGGTCACGATGACTGCGGTTTTTGCAAGGGCTCAGGAGGTTCTTCCTCCTGCTGATATGGATCTAATTACATTTATCGTTCAGGCTGTTCAGCACATTGGAACATTGCAGGGCTTGAGTGGTCAGGCATTGGTTTTGGCCGCTGCTGCTGTTGGCATTCGTATTTTGATTTCTACTTTAAAGGTTTCAATGTTGCGTCAGCTTTTGTGGGACAAGCTTCCAATGGTAGCTAAGATGCTTGCAGCGCCAGTTCTTGGTGTGTTGCTTGCTATCGCGACTTTGCCTGAGCTGACTGTTCAGGTGTTGGTTGCAGGTCTTGTTTCTGGAGCTCTGGGCATCGCAGTCCATCATCTCTTGAAGGTTATTGAAGGCCTTCCTGGGATCAGCGCAACTGTTCAGGCTGTTGTCCAGCTTATGTCTCGCTTGCTCGGCGGCGCTCGCAAATAATTATGTAATTTCTGAAAGCCCGGTCGATTTTTTTGATCGGGCTTTTTTATTTTCTAAATAGCGGATAGAATACGCATCATGGGTGTAATTTCATCAATCGCGTCAGTCGTTAGAGGCAACGAAGTTCAGGTTACAAAGGCCTCTCTTTTTGAATTAGACGACGACGACGGCATAGGTCAAAACGGCTTGAAGGGCATTCAGTTTCAGTATTTTCCTGAAACGATTAGTATCCAAAGAGGCGTTGATTATCAAAGCAAAGATCCCCTTGGGGGCTCGCATCCTATTTATCAATGGTTGACTGGAAGCGAGAAGGTGATTTCATTTAAGGCTGTTTTTACAGCAGATGAACCGAGTTATGGTTATGCTCTGACTCAAGGGCAGCAATTAAATAATGCAATTGAAAACATCGGAGCGGCAGTTTCATCGCTTGCAAGAAATCCTTTGGCGACTGGGATTGGCGCGTTGAAGGGTAAGACTGGTTCTCGTTTCCAATTTAATATTCAGAAGGCAGCATCTTATTTAATGTCGCTTACATATCCCACGTATCCAAAAGGCGCAGCACAAAGCGGCAGAGTCAGGCCTCCTCCTAAGATGTTTTTGCATTTGCCTAATCTTGGGATGTCTACGAATTACAAAGCTGATCCGATGAATTACAACGGGATGTATGTACTTTTACGTCAATGCAATATTGAATATTCGTCATTTTTTAGAAATGGCGAGCCTCGTGTTATGGAAGTAAGCCTAGACTTCATCGAGACCATTCAGATTGGAACAACTTGGGGCTTTGTTTCTCGTGGCGACGTTGTTGCGCAATTTACAACAAGCCTAGGAATTGGTCAGTCGAAAGACCCGTACCAGCCACAGTTGATTGCAATAACCCCTGATGTTTCAACTAATCTTGAGAAAAAAGATCAGCCTGGAAGCTCAAATCCTTTAAATAGTGTGGTAACCTTTGCTAACAATGTGGCCGGAAGACTTGGTGTGGGGTAATTTATGTCAAATCCGTTGAATGATATTTTTGTGATGGGCGTTGAGGGTGACACCTATAAGCAACTTCTTGATATTGCCAAAAAAGAGGGAAAGACTGTAAATGAAGTCACCGCTGATGCTTTGAAACAGAAGATTGATGATTCAAAGCTTGTGACAGAATCAAATACAAAAAAACTTCTTCTCGAGGGGTGATAGATGCCTGCAATTGGAACTGGTCGCTTTGACATTCAGCAAGCTGTAAGCGGATTTTTTCATCAGACTCAGGCTGGGTACTTTGGAGTAGCAACAAGCGCATCCGCCTACCCTGCGGGAACTGTTGATGGATACAACAAAAAGACCAACGCTTCAGACGCAAATCTTCATGAGTTTGGATTTACAAGTAGCCAAGTAATCATCCGAAACGAGGGTGGAGCTGATATCGCTTACCAGACTGACTTTTTCTGGGGTTTGTCTGCTGACAGTGGTGTCGTAAAGTCTGGCGAAACTCTATATCTTCGCGATCGAAGAGTTCGAGGCGTTAAGGTTAGGACTCGAGATCCTGGGGCCGTGGCATACTATGTAACAGCCTATTGACGAAACGTCATTTATCCTCTTTACTCGATGTAAATAGCATCGAGGGGAAAATGACAGTTTTGGTGACGGGCTCTTCTGGTTTTATCGGACAAAATCTTTGTCGCTATCTAAAAGAAAGAAATTTTAAAGTCATTGGGCTTGATGCTTTCAGGCCTAATCAAAAAATCTACAAGCATCATTTTTTGACGTTCAAGCCGGAATCAACAGATTACGTTGATGAGTTTATTGAGTATCGGCTGGGAACGACTGCAAAAAAAGAGGTGCTATCAGAGGTCTTGGGTAGGGTGAATTGGGTGATTCACCTTGCGGCTCAGTCCCATGTCGACACGTCAATTAACGACCCGATGGTTTTTGCTAAAGACAACTTTGCTGGAACTATTGAGCTTTTTGAGGAGATTAAAAATCTCCAGCAAATGCCAAGGGTGATTTTGTTTTCAACTGATGAGGTTGGTGCTTGTCTTCATGAGGGCGAGTTTTATGAAGACGGAAAGTTCGTGACGGGGTCTGTTTATTCCGCATCGAAGGCGGCTCAGGAGCACGCTGCGACTGCGTATATCAAGAAATACAATATGCCGATCTACATCACTAGGTGCGTGAACGTATTCGGACCTGGGCAGGCGTATGAGAAGTTTTTGCCTAGGATTATCATCAACGCTCTCGAGGACAAGAAGGTGCCTATTTATGGGAGCGGGTATCAGCAGCGTCAGTGGGTTTACGTTGATCATGTTTGTGAGTTTTTGAATGTGATGTTGCTTGCGAACTATATGCCTCACGGAAAGGCTGTGCATATCACTGGGACTAAAGAGATTCCGAACATTTTACTGGCAAGGCTTGTGCTTGGCATCCTTAACAAGCCACAGAGTCTTGTTGAGCATGTTCGGGACAGGCTGGGGCATGATGAGAGATATGCCCTTGGAAGGACTGAGGAGACAGACCAGTGGTCCTTGCCTGAGTATGCTGGCCCGTTCGACCAGGATTTGATGAGAACCATTGAGTGGTATGTTGGGCAGTATAGAGAGATGATGAAGAAGGTGACTGCATGAATTTGTTTGTTGGGGAGATGTCGTCTGGGTTTAGCCGAATGGTATTGTTGGCTGAAACTACGGACCAAGATGGTGTTGTAAAGAATATTTTATTTGCTAGGGAAATGATGCTTCAGGATGGTTCTTTTAGGTGGACCATGAGTGCGGATCCAAACTTCTGTTCTGACGCTCCTGTGAATATAAAAAAAGAGAGTTTTTTGTTGTGGAAGATCACTACTTCTCTGGTGGATGGTGATTTGGTTCGAGAATACAATGACGCATTGAAACGAATCCGTCTGAAAAGAGCAAATCTGGTCTCGCCAGATATGATGCACGATAGCAGACTAAAGTAGTGGGGGTTGGATATGGATAGGCCGCTTATTATCGAATCAGATAATAATAAGAACAAAAAAAGTAACATCACATACGTTCGATTGACTGATGATATTAGGAATTTTGTGGATAATGTTGCCCTTGATTTGGCCTGCACCCGATCGGATGCAATTAGGAAGATCATAGAGGCCGTAAAGAATCAGGGCGTTGAAATTAAGACTCATGGAAGATAGCCTAAGGGCTATCCAAAGGGGGCTTTATGAGCCAAGTGTCCACTCAATTGGACTGGATTGGGGTTCCTCTAGAGGAGTCTAATTCCGGTCTAGCTGTAAAATATAATACTCTTCTTCTTAATTACGAGAATTTCGCAGAGGGCGAAGACTCTAGGTTTTGGGACGCGCAACGTCTTTTGGATGCCAGGTATATTTATGAAGAGCATCCGCACAAGAAAAACCTGGCCAACGGTCTTGAGGTTGAGCCGCATATTACGCTTCTGTATGGCCTAGAAAACGAATCGGATTTTGAGCCTATCAAGAAAATACTTGCGGAGTGCGCTCCGATTAAGTTTGAGATAGGCAGAATTTCTGCATTTCGAAACGAAGATAAACCTTACGACGTAATCGTGGTTGAGATTTTATCAAAAGATCTTCAAGATCTTCACTGGAAAATCAGAAATGAGTTTGCGGTTACAAATGATTTTCCTAAGTACAAGCCACACATGACTTTGGGGTACGTTCAAAAGGGCTCATGTTCTGAAATAGAGGGCGAGAGTTTTTGGACTGGGGCTCAGTATTCTTGTCCGATGGTTCATTTTAGCAACACTTCTGGCGAGCAGATTCCTATTCACTTGAGTCCGATTGTTAGCGAGGCGAGGACTAAAAATCTGAAAATTGACGGTAAAGAGATAGAGGCTGTTCTGATGGCAGGCGGCTCTGGATTTAAGATTTACAGTCACGATGGTAAGGCGATTTTATCTCTTGGCAGAAAGCATCATGTATTTTCTGACAGCGATCCTCAAATGAAAACTATTATGGCATACGTGAATCTTCGGTATCAGCCAGCCTCGTCTCAGGAAATGATTAAGAATAATTTTATGGAACTTATCTCTTCCTTGAAGGCGACGGATGAGTCTTTTGAATCACTTAATTGCTTGAGTGACATAAAGAATAAAAAGGAAAAAATAAACGAGACCCAGCCTCTAAAGCCCAAGAAGGTTTTGGGGGAATCGGTTGGGTCAGATGTTTTTGAATGTTTTGAGATTTGCCTTTTTGAATCAAATATTAAAAAGGCTGTGGGTAAAAAGTCTTAATCATTGTTGGAATCCTGCTGTGTTTAGCTTAGTCACGAAGGCTCCTGTGCCAGAGATTGTATTGTTATCAAACCCTGCGCTAGAAGATCCGCAGACAATCACTTCTCCAGCAGCATTTGTGGCCACTGAGTAGGCAATAGCCTCGCTTGCAGCAACACCTTTTGTCGCTGCCCACTCAAAGCTTCCAGACGGAGAGAATCGAGCTACAAACGCATCTTTGCTTCCAATTTGAGCAATGCTTCCGATTCCTTGAGTATCAGTCCATCCTGCGACATATAGATTTCCGGAAGTATCGACGGTTAGCGATTGCGGAAGTAATCCAGATCCAGCTTTTCCGTATTGAGCGGAAAATTGTTTTGCTCCGGCTGAGTTGAGCTTCATTATGAACACATCAACTGCTCCGGTTCTTGCATTGGAATCAAAGTTTCCATAGGTATGGCCTGTCACATAAATATATCCAGACTGATCGACTGTTATGCCTCGGCCTTCGCTAATTGCACTTACGGGGTTAGTGGCCGCGCCCATTTGGTAAGTCCATTGCTTATTGCCTGAAGAGTCGTATTTCACGACATACATGTCTCTGCTTCCTACGCGAGTGTTGCCGTCGAGTCCGCCGTATGTCACGCCTGTTACATAGACACTGGAAGAAGAGTCTATGGCGATTGCATAAGCTTCTGTGACGAAGGTTGCTGCGCCAAGAAGTCTTGTCCATTGGCGTGTTCCTGATGAGTTGTATTTAGTTACAAAAAGATCTCTGGTCCCAGTTCTTGTTTGCGCGTCAAGGTGTCCATTGGTGACGCCTGCGATATAAACATTATTTGCAGAATCGGCAACGATGGATGTTCCATAGATGTTGGCGCCAGCCGAGCCAAGCAATCGAGTCCAAATTTTGTTTCCGTTTGAATCGTACTTAATTAAGAGCATGTCACTGTTGCCAGTTTTTGTTACACCATCAATGTTTCCAGTAGCCTCTCCAGTGATGTATAGATTTGAATTTGAGTCGATAGTCATGCCATTTGGATTTGCGCCAAAACCACCTTCCCGTTCTAATCTGACTCTGTCCAGAGCCCAGTCCCGCTTGAATTCCACGCTCTCTGTAAGAATAATGTTTCCTGATGCCCGGGCAGACGAGTGTGTGTTGCCGTCCATGCCTTTGTTGGATCTTCCTGTTGCATAGACGTTTCCTGAAGTATCAGAGACGGTTGCTAAATAGTATGCGGCGGTTGAAGAGTCGCCAGAAGTAAACCTTGTCCAAGGCTCTGCGATTTCAATTGAGAGAACCCGAGTGGCTGATCCAGAGACATTGGTAGCTGTGACGGTATAGTTTGCGGCTGCTGAAATTGATGTTGGCGTTCCGCTGATAACTCCAGTCGATGTGTTAAATGAAAGGCCTGAGGGGAGTGACGGTGAAATGGAATAAGATGATGGGCTTCCTCCTGTTGCGGAGGGAGTATTGTTTTGAACTACATAATTTCGCGCATATCTTGCTGTTTGCTTTGAGTATGTCAGGGTGCCTGGCGCTGCCACGTTAACTGTAATGTTGAGCTGTCCGAAGCGAGTGAGCCGAAGAATGCTTAGTCCGGTAACGCAAATGGCAAGCCGACGCGGCTGTGGCAGTTGGAGATCCGCTTATTGCTCCAGTCGATGTGTTAAGGCTGAGTCCTGATGGTAGTGCTGGGCTAACAGAGTAGGACGTTGGCGTGCCTGCGCTAATTGACGGCGACGTGGCAGAAAGCGTTGAGCCGACAGTTAGAACTTGGCTTGCGGGCGAATAGCTAAATACGGGAGGGGTATTCGGGTTGAGAGTTGTCGTCGTTGTTGTTGGAGCAGACGCTCCTCCGCCGCCTCCAGCGCCTCCGCCCTGCGAGCATGCTGAGAGAATTAATAATGCAGTAGTCAGGAGTATTGCGTTCAACTTATTAAGCGTAGTTTTCATAACTCACCATCCTTCTTGCTTCTAATTACTTTTCGGGTCGATGGGTGATTGTCTTTAGTCAGAATTCTCAAAATGATGCAAAATGTAGATATTTTTCTTCAGATTCATCTGGTTAGATTTTGCCGTATTACAAAATGAAAAGTGTATTGAATTAGGATTCCAAATTGTTTCAATAAGGTTCAGTACCAAGCAAGTTTCAAAACGTAAATTTA